>NZ_JBWKSC010000008.1:0-158295 GCF_059419585.1 Ensifer sp. GW821-FHT05G01
AAGTGCTGGAACACCATGCCGACTTCGCGGCGCACTTCATCGATCTTCTTCAGATCGTTGGTGAGCTCGATGCCGTCTACGACGATCTTGCCCTTCTGGTGTTCTTCCAGGCGGTTGATGCAGCGGATCATCGTCGATTTGCCGGAGCCCGATGGGCCGGCAATGACGATGCGCTCGCCCTTCATCACCTTCAGGTTGATGTCACGGAGAACATGGAAGTCTCCGTACCATTTGTTCATTCCGCTGATTTCGACCGCAACGTCAGTCGCGGATACGGTCATCTTGGAAACAGTGGCTGCATTGGCCATGCGATCTCCCCCTCTTATCGTTTATGGCTCGTGTCGAGCACGCGTTCCATGAAGCCTGAATAGCGCGACATACCGAAGCAGAAAAGCCAGAATATGAAGCCAGCGAAAATTAGCCCTGAGATCGGCGTCACCGCCGAGGCCCAGTTGGCATCCGAGAAGTTCAACCGGACGATACCAAGAAGATCGAACATCCCGATGATCGAGACCAGCGAGGTGTCCTTGAACAGCCCGATGAAGGTGTTGACGATGCCGGGGATAACGAGTTTCAGCGCCTGCGGCAGCACGATGAGGTTCATCTTCTGCCAGTAGCTGAGGCCGAGCGAATCGGCGCCCTCATACTGCCCCTTGCCGATCGCCTGCAGACCGCCGCGCACCACCTCGGCCATGTAGGCGGAGGCGAAGAACGACACGCCGATCAGCGCCCGCAGGAACTTGTCGAAAGTCACCCCCTGCGGCAGGAACAGCGGCAACATCACGCTCGCCATGAACAGGACGGTGATCAGCGGGATGCCACGCACGACTTCGATGAAGAATGTGCAGAGCATCTTGATCACCGGCATGGTCGATCGTCGGCCAAGCGCAAGCAGGATGCCGAGCGGCAACGAGACTGCGATGCCGACGAAGGATAGCACCAGCGTCACCATCAGGCCGCCCCACAGCGGCGTCTCGACGAACGGCAGTCCGAACCACCCGCCCGGCAGAAGGATGAGCGCCAGGATAGGCAGAACGGCGAGTAGCAAGATCGCGTTGATGTTCTTGTAGGGAACCTTCGGGATCAGCATCGGGGTCAGGAACAGGACGAACAGGATGCCGACAAGTGCGGGGCGCCAGCGCTCCTCGATCGGGTAACGCCCGAAGAGGAACTGGTCGAACTTGGCGTTGACGAAAGCCCAGCAGGCGCCGCTCCAGCCATCCGGTTGCGAGCCACCCTGCGCGACGGTCGCACACACACCACGTCCGCCGCCGGTCCAGGCGGCATCGATGAACAGCCATTGCACGGCCGGCGGTACGAGCCAGGCGAGCACAAGCAGGCTTATGATCGTCAGAGCCGTATCCTTCGGCGTCGCAAAGAGGTTCTTGCGAAGCCAGTAGGCAAGGCCGCCCGTCTGTATGGGCGCCGGTGCAGCCTCGATCATCGAGGCGCGGACAAAATTTCCCTGGTGTGAGTTCATGATCTTATCTCTCCACCAGGGCCATTCGGGCATTGAACCAGTTCATCAGCAACGACGTCGTCAGGCTCAGCGACAGGTAGACGATGATCCAGATCGATACGACTTCGATCGCCTGACCGGTCTGATTGAGGATCGTTCCGCCGACGGCAACCAGGTCGGCGTAGCCGATGGCAATCGCCAGTGACGAGTTCTTGGTCAGGTTGAGATACTGGCTGGTTAGCGGCGGAATGATGATCCGCATCGCCTGGGGTACGACGACAAGGCGGGTGGTGAGGCCGGGCCGGACGCCCAGTGCATGGGCAGCCTCGGTCTGTCCCTTCGAGACGCCACGGATACCGGCCCGAACGATTTCGGCGATAAAGGCGGCGGTGTAGAAAGAAAGCGCCAGGAACAGCGACAGGAACTCCGGTCCGATGACCGAGCCGCCGGTGAGGTTGAACTTGCCGGCTACCGGGACATCGAAGGTAATCGGCGAGCCGGTTGCCAGGAAGGCGAGGAGTGGCAACCCGATGACGAGGCCAAGCACGGTCCAGAGCAACGGGAAGCGCTGTCCGGTTGCTTCCTGCTTGATGCGGGCATGGCGGGCGACGAGGAAGCTCGCGATCACGGCGGTCACGAACGCATATAAGACATATTGCGAGCCGTCGCCGAAGACCGGCTTCGGAAAGGCGATGCCGCGGTTGTTGAGGAAGATGTTGAGGGGCAGCGCGGCCGATTCGCGCGGTTGCGGAAGCACGGCCAGAACGCCGCTGTACCAGAAGAAGATGACCAGCAGCGGCGGGATGTTGCGGAACACTTCGACATAGGCGAGCGACAGTTTCGCGATCAGCCAATTGTGCGAGAGCCGCCCGATGCCGACGATGAAGCCGATGATGGTTGCGGTGATGATGCCGGTTATCGCCACGAGCAGCGTATTGAAGAAGCCGACGACCAGCGCGCGCCCGTAAGTGGAGTCACTCGTATAGGCGATCAAGGACTGCCCGACATCGAAGCCGGCGCGCCCGTTGAGGAAGCCGTAGCCGGACGCGATGTTGGCACGCTTGAGGTTCTCGATCGTGTTGTCCGCTATCCAATAGACGACGGCAACGAGAATAATGACGGTTATGACCTGGTAAAATATTCCGCGCACCTGCGGGTCGTTGATGATCGAACCGGAAGGTTTGCTTTTCTCAGGCGTAGTTGTGACGCCAATCGCCATGCAATGCCTCTTTCCCCTTGTCACCCTTTTGGGTGTTTTTATCGTTGGGATGGGGAAGCGGCGTGCCGCTCCCCCTTTCGTGTCGGGCCGTATTAGCGGACCGGAGGAGCGTACTGAATGCCGCCCTTGCTCCACAGCGCGTTGAGGCCGCGTTCGATCTTCAACGGGCTGCCGGCGCCAATGTTACGGTCGAAGACTTCGCCGTAGTTGCCGACTGCCTTGATGATGTTGACGGCCCATTCGTTGGTCAGGCCAAGGTCGGTGCCGATCTTGCTGTCAGCTTCGACGCCGAGGAAGCGCTGAACGTCCGGGTTGGTGGACTTCTTCATTTCTTCGATGTTTGCCTGCGTGACGCCGAATTCTTCCGCCTGGATCAGCGCGTAATGGACCCAGCTGACGATATCGAACCACTGGTCGTCACCCTGGCGAACGGCCGGACCAAGCGGCTCCTTCGAGATGATTTCCGGCAGGATCATATGATCGTCGGGCTTGGACAGCGTCAGGCGCAGCGAGTAGAGGCCGGACTGGTCGGTGGTGTAGACGTCGCAACGACCTGCGTCATAGGCCGCGTTCACTTCTTCGAGCTTTTCGAAGACGACCGGGTTGTACTGCAGGTTGTTGGCCTTGAAGTAGTCGGCGAGGTTGAGCTCGGTCGTGGTGCCGGTCTGTACGCAGACGGCAGCGCCGGAGAGTTCGAGGGCCGACTTTACGTTCAGGCCCTTGCGGACCATGAAGCCCTGGCCGTCATAGTAGTTGACCGGGCGGAAGTTGAAGCCGAGAGCGGTGTCGCGGTTGATCGTCCAGGTGGTATTGCGGGCGAGGACGTCGACCTCACCGGACTGCAGGGCCGGGAAACGTTCCTTGGCCGAAGTGGGTGTATATTTTACCTTGGTGCCATCCGCGAAGATCGCGGCGGCGATCGCCTTGCAATAGTCGACGTCGAAGCCGCTCCAGTTGCCCGAAGCATCCGGTGCCGCGAAGCCGGCGAGACCGGTGTTCACGCCGCATTGGACGAAGCCCTTGGCCTTCACGTCATCGAGTGTCGCAGCCGAAGCCGCATGCGCGCCAATCCCCATGACAGCAGCGCCAACAAGAGCTGTCAGAATACTTCTTGCCATTTTTTAGAACCTTTTTCTGTTGTCGTTAGTTCCCGTCTGCACCAGCGCGTCTCCCTGCGCGTACAGCCTCCGCCACCCTCATGGCGCGAGTGCAATCTATCTCATGCTCAAAATCCATGGGGGTCAAGAGAGCTTGCCGATTTTCTGAACTTGCGTGTGAAAAACCTGAAATAAGCCAGAAGTTTAGGCAGGTTTTGCAGGAAACGGGCAATTGCTGAGCGAAAATTCGCCAATCCTCGCTTCATTCGGCCGCAAAGTGTGTTTGTCGGATTTTGCCACTTGACCCCGGTTGTAGGGCGTTCGAAGAGTTTGGGATCGGTTTTTCAGCATCGGACACTTCAATGGCAGACAGCGGCAATGTGAACGGCAAGATGGGCATCAACACCCGTCTGGCCCATACCGGCAACAAACCCTTCGACTATTTCGGTTTCGTCAATCCGCCGGTCGTTCACGCGTCCACGGTACTGTTTCCAAACGCTCAGACGATGGAAACGCGCGCGCAAAAATACACCTACGGCACCCGCGGTACGCCGACGACGGACGCCCTCTGCGACGCGATCAATGAGCTTGAGGGGGCCGCCGGCACGATCCTCGTTCCCTCGGGCCTTGCTGCCGTCACCGTGCCGTTCCTGGCCTATCTTTCGTCCGGTGACCACGCGCTCATCGTCGATTCGGTCTATTTCCCGACCCGCCATTTCTGTGACACGATGTTGAAGCGTCTCGGTGTCACCGTCGAATATTACGACCCGATGATCGGTGCGGCGATCGAGAGCCTGATTCGCCCGAACACGCGCCTGGTTCACACGGAAGCTCCGGGCTCCAACACGTTCGAGATGCAGGATATCCGGGCGATCGCCGATGTCGCGCATCGTCATGGCTGCATTGTCACCATGGACAACACGTGGGCGACGCCGGTCTATTTCAAGCCGCTTGACCATGGCGTCGACGTATCGATCCATGCAGCCACGAAATACCCCTCGGGCCATTCCGACGTGCTGTTCGGCACAGTCTCGGCCAACGCCGCCCACTGGCCGGCGTTGACGGAAGCCATGGTCACGCTCGGCATCTGCGTTTCGCCTGACGACAGCTACCAGATCCTGCGCGGGCTTCGCACAATGGGCGTCCGTCTCGAGCGGCACCAGGAAAGCGCGCTGTCGCTCGCCACTTGGCTCGAGGGGCGTGACGAAGTTGCCCGCGTCCTGCATCCGGCGCTGCCGAGTTTCCCAGGCCACGACCTCTGGAAGCGCGACTTTACCGGCGCGAGCGGCATCTTTTCCTTCGTGCTGCGCGCGGAAAGTCCAGATCGCTTCAAGGCCAAGGCGCATGCCTTCCTCGACGCGCTGTCGCTGTTCGGGCTTGGTTATTCCTGGGGTGGTTTCGAAAGCCTGGCGCTTCACGTCGGTCTGTCGGATCGCAAGGTGGCGTTGGCGCCAACCGAGGGCCCGGTCCTTCGCCTGCAGATTGGTCTTGAGGATGTTGCGGATATTCGCCGGGATATCGAGGCGGGGCTGGCAGCGGCGAACGCCGTCTGACCGTTTTCAGCGTTCGGGAGCGCCGTAGCCGTAGAGCCAATCGAAATCGGCTGCGAGCGCTTCCGGACCCTTCATCGACAGAACGATATTCCGCCCGAGCCGGAACGGACCTCGAGCGTGATAGGCGAAACGGTTGAAGGCAGCGCGACGGCGCACCTGGGCGATGCGCGGACGGCGCTTGGCCTCGAAGGCGCCGAGGGCTTGGCCAATATCGCCTGAGCCGGCGAGGCAAGCCGCAAGCTCATGCGCATCCTCGATCGCCATGGCAGCGCCTTGTGCAGCAAACGGCGTCATCGCATGGGCGGCATCGCCGATGAGAACCGTCTTTCGCCCATTCTGCCAGGCGCCATCTGTTACCGTGCAAAGCGGCCAATAGGTTGGCGCGTCGGCGTTTTTCAGCAACGTTTGCAAGCCAGTGTTCCAGCCGGAAAAGGCTTCAAGGTAGTCGCGACGTCGATCTTCAGAATCCCTGCCGACCCAGACGCTGTCGGTTTCCTTGCCCTCGATGATCGCAACCAGGTTGAAGCCATCGATTTCGCGCAAGGGGTAGGCGACGAGATGCGCCCGTGCGCCAAGAAAGGCGGTGACGCGATCCGGTTGCAGAAGGCCGGCGGCGGCATCGCGCGTGACTGTCATGCGCCATGCGACATTGCCCGAAAACTGGACCGTACCGGCACCGGGAATTGCACTGCGCAGGCGCGACCAGATGCCATCGGCGCCGATGATCAGCGCTGGTGGCCGACCGGTGATGATGGCAATCGCCTGCTCGGCATCTCCATCGATGCGGTGGCCGAGATGGAGGCGGCAGCGCGGTTCGGCGGTTACGGCAGCGATCAGTATCCTTTGAAGGCTTGCCCGGTGCAGCACGCCATAGGGCGCACGCCATCGCTCACGGGCAAAACGGCCTGACGCAACGCTTGCAAGCGAACGCAGGGATTTTCCATCGACAAGCGCGATTGCATCAGGCTCGGTCCAGACAGCCTCAAGCGCCTCGATGAGACCGAGTTCACGCAGGACGCGCGATGCATTGGGAGAGAGCTGAAGTCCGGCTCCGACCTCGGTCAGAGCGGCTGCCTGCTCGACTATGTCGACTTCAAAACCGCGACGGGCAAGGCTGAGTGCTGCCGTGAGCCCGCCGACGCCGGCACCGACGATCGCGACCGCCGCTGACATCCGCGTTGATCAGGCTGCCTGGAACGTAAAGAGACAGCCAGGCGGGTTGGTTTCGGTCGCCTTCAGCTTCGGATTGTAGCGATAGAGCGTCGAGCAGTAGGAGCAGACCTTTTCATTGTCGTCGCCCATGTCGATGAAAATGTGCGGATGGTCGTAGGGAACGGACGCGCCGGTGCACATGAATTCCTTGACGCCGATCTCGATTGCCTGGTGTCCGCCGTCATTCTGGAAATGGGGGATGCTGTGGCCGGCCATGTCATGCTCCGATGTATGCAAGTCTTTGAGGGTCGAATTTGCCGGCACCATAGTGAGCTTTGTTGCAAAAGTGTAGCGGCAAACACGCCGCACCTGTGGTTTTTGCGGGCTCGGGGTTTCCCTCTTGGGAGCGACAAATTAGGTTGCGCCAAACCGATGCCGCCTCAAGGACTAGAATGATGGATCTCAATCCGCCCCCATTTTCGCACTTCACGCATGAGGGGCTGGATATTGCCTTCTTCGACGAAGGTGATCCGTCCGGTCCGCCGATCCTGCTCATTCACGGCTTTGCCTCGAGCGCCAACGTCAACTGGGTTTTCCCCGGTTGGCTGAAGACGCTTGGCGATGCCGGCTACCGGGTGATCGCGTTTGACAACCGCGGTCACGGCAAGAGCAGCAAGCCCTATGATCCAGCCGTCTACCATCCCCAGCAGATGGCCGGCGATGCGATCGCTCTGCTTGGGCATCTCGGCATCGCCGAGGCGCATGTCATGGGTTATTCCATGGGTGCGCGCATCTCGGCGTTCTTGGCGCTGGCTCATCCCGATCGTGTGCGCTCGCTGGTGTTCGGTGGGCTCGGTATCGGAATGGTGACGGGGGTCGGCGATTGGGACCCGATCGCCGATGCGCTCGTGGCGTCGTCGCTCGACGTCGTGACACATGCGCGTGGCCGCATGTTCCGCGCCTTTGCCGACCAGACCAAAAGCGATCGTCAGGCGCTGGCCGCCTGTATCTCGACCTCGCGCGACCTTTTGACCGCCGAGGACATGGGGCGCATCGATGTTCCGACCCTGATTGGCGTCGGCACCAAGGACGATATTGCCGGCTCGCCGCAGGAGCTTGCCGACCTGATGCCGAATGCACGTGCGCTTGATATTCCGGGCAGGGACCATATGCTTGCGGTCGGTGACCGGGTGTTCAAGAAGGCGGTCCTTGAGTTCCTCGAAGAGGTGGGGCGAGCTTAAACGCGTCTACGACCTTTGGTCGAACTGGTTCCAGCCCATTTATGTCCAGCCGGATTTCCCCTATATTGACGGCATAGACCGATTGAGAAGGAGTGCGACGATGGTCGCGACGACCGAACTTCGTCAGACGGAATCCCTCAAGCTGATGGATCCGATCTGGAGCAGCCTGCGAGAGGAAGCACGCCTCGCCGCCGAGCAGGATCCGATGCTGGCAGCGTTCCTCTATTCCACGGTCGTCAACCAGCATTCGCTGGAAGAAAGTGTCGTCTACCGCATCTGCGAGCGCCTCGATCATCCCGATCTGCAGGCGAACCTCTTGCGACAGACCTTTGCTGAAATGCTGGAGGATTGGCCGGAATGGGGCACGATCCTGCGCGTCGACATCCAGGCGGTCTATGACCGCGATCCGGCCTGCACCCGGTTTCTTGAGCCCGTACTTTACTTCAAGGGCTTTCATGCGATCCAGACGCACCGGCTCGCCCATTGGCTCCTGAAGCGCGGGCGCCGGGATTTCGCGTTCTATCTGCAGAGCAGGGCATCCAGCGTCTACCAGACCGACATCAACCCGGCCGCCCGCATCGGACGCGGCATCTTCCTCGATCACGCCACCGGCCTGGTCGTCGGCGAGACCGCTGTCATCGGCGACAACGTTTCGATCCTTCACGGCGTCACGCTCGGCGGTACCGGCAAGGAAGGCAGCGACCGTCATCCCAAGATCGCCGACGGCGTTCTGATCGGGGCAGGCGCCAAGATTCTCGGCAATATCCATATCGGCCACTGCTCGCGCATTGCCGCCGGCTCCGTGGTCCTGAAACCGGTGCCGCCGAAAACGACGGTTGCCGGCGTTCCGGCCAAGGTCGTCGGCGAAGCGGGATGTTCCGAACCGTCACGCCAGATGGACCAGATCCTGACAAGCTTCGAAATTTGAACCATCGGGAACCGGTGCGTAGCCGCTTTCGAGGGGTTTACACCCGCCGATGCAGCGTGCGAGAAGCGCCGCACATCAAAAACGGCTACGGAGAAGACATTTGAAGCCCGAAGAAATCCGCAAGCTTGAAGCCTACCTCAAGCGCACGTTCAACCAGTCGATGGTCGTCAAGGCTCGCCCGAAGAAGGACGAGTCGGCTGAAGTCTATCTCGGTGACGAATTCCTCGGCGTCGTCTTCCGCGATGAGGAAGATGGCGAACTGTCCTACAACTTCTCCATGGCGATCCTCGACATCGACCTCTAAGTCGCCGATCGACCGTTTCAGGAAATGACCCGGTGGCGAGCGATCGTGCCGGGTTTTTCTATGCTTTGACGTTTTTTGGGGCGCAAGGCCGAAGAAATTTGCGCATCCGTGACTCTTTTTCATCAAGCTGTTGCAAGTATTGTGTTTTATTGCACTGCACGCTCGACTTGACTTTTTGTGCAGTGCACATAAACTGAAGCCTCCAGATCAGGCCGTCACTAAGGAGACACCCGATGTTCAACTTCGATGATGCAAACAAGAAAAGCAAAGAAGCCATTGACGTGGCTGTGAAAAGCTATTCCGCCTGGACCAAGGGCCTTCAGGCCATTGCGACCGAGGCTGCCGATTTTTCCAAGAAGTCCTTCGAAGACAGCGTTGCGCACGTGGAGAAGCTCTCCAGCGTCAAGAGCGTTGAGACGGCTTTCGAACTGCAGACCAACTTCCTGAAATCGAGCTACGAAGGCTTCTTTGCCGAGGCGACCAAGATCGGCGAAATGTATGCCGACCTCGCCAAGGACGCCTACAAGCCGTACGAAGCGCCGGTTGCCAAGGCGACCGCAGCGGTCAAGGCCGCCGCTGCCGCGTAACGCAACGGATCATTGCCGTCATTCGAAGGCCGGTCGCCGATACAGCGACCGGCCTTTTTGCTGTTTCGCACACTTCGCGGTGGATCGAAGAAAGTTGATCAATCTTATGCCTCTCCGTGCGATTATGATTGCAGTGCGTTGGTTCGGTCTTAAAATCTAGAAACGAACCATTAGATAAAGGGCAAGCACGCCGCGGCACATCAGATGGATCCGCGGCTTGTACTAAGGAAAAGACACGAATGATCGCCATGCCGGTCCGGATGCAGCAAGGAAGCGACGACGAAGGAGGGGGAAGCAACCGCAGCACCTCCGTCATCACGCGCACCAAGCCGAAGACCAAGAAGCCTAGTTTGTATCGCGTTCTGCTTTTGAATGACGATTACACGCCGATGGAGTTTGTCATCCATATTCTGGAACGTTTTTTTCAGAAGAATCCGGAAGAGGCGACTCGCATTATGCTCCACGTCCACAATCACGGTGTGGGGGAGTGCGGCGTCTTTACGTACGAAGTCGCCGAAACGAAGGTGACGCAGGTGATGGATTTCGCTCGCCAGCATCAGCATCCGTTGCAATGCGTCATGGAAAAGAAATGAGGAACTAACGTGCCAACATTTTCGCCCAGCCTCGAAAAGGCGCTGCACCAGGCACTGACTTTTGCCAACGAGCGCCACCACGAATATGCGACGCTTGAGCATCTGCTTCTGGCATTGATCGACGATGCCGATGCAGCGGCCGTGATGGGCGCGTGCAACGTCAATCTAGAGACGCTGCGCAAGACCGTGACAGACTATGTCGACAACGAACTGTCAAACCTGATCACCGGCTATGACGAGGATTCAAAGCCGACCGCCGGTTTCCAGCGCGTCATCCAGCGGGCCGTGATCCACGTTCAATCGTCCGGGCGCGAGGAAGTGACGGGCGCAAACGTGCTCGTTGCGATCTTCGCCGAGCGCGAAAGCCATGCCGCCTATTTCCTGCAGGAGCAGGAAATGACGCGCTACGACGCGGTCAACTTCATTTCACATGGCATCGGCAAACGGCCGGGAAGCTCCGAGGCACGTCCGGTGCGCGGGGCAGAGGAACACGAATCCGAGCAGAAGCCTGCACGCGAAAACGAAGAGGCGAGCGCCAAGAAGCAGCAGGACGCGCTGACGGCCTATTGCGTCAACCTCAATGAGAAGGCGAAATCGGGCAAGATCGATCCGCTGATCGGCCGGCACGCCGAAGTCAATCGCACGATCCAGATTCTCTGCCGCCGTTCGAAGAACAATCCGCTCTATGTCGGTGACCCCGGTGTCGGCAAGACGGCCATCGCCGAAGGCCTTGCCAAGCGCATCATCGAGAAGAAGGTGCCGGAGGCGCTCCAGGACGCGACGATCTTCTCGCTCGACATGGGGACGCTGTTGGCCGGTACGCGCTATCGCGGCGATTTCGAAGAGCGACTGAAGCAGGTCGTCAAGGAACTCGAGGATTATCCGGGTGCGGTGCTGTTCATCGATGAAATCCACACTGTCATCGGCGCCGGCGCAACATCGGGCGGCGCGATGGATGCGTCGAACCTGTTGAAGCCTGCGCTTTCGTCGGGTGCGATCCGCTGCATCGGATCGACCACCTACAAGGAGTACCGGCAGTTCTTCGAAAAGGACCGCGCGCTCGTGCGCCGCTTCCAGAAGATCGATGTCAACGAGCCGACGATCGCCGATACGATCGAGATCATGAAGGGTCTGAAGCCTTACTTCGAGGACTATCACCACCTGAAATATTCGAACGAGGCGATCAAGGCGGCGGTCGAGCTTTCGGCCCGCTACATCAACGACCGCAAGCTGCCGGACAAGGCGATCGACGTGATCGACGAATCCGGTGCAGCGCAGATGCTGCTGCCGATCAGCAAGCGCCGCAAGCTGATCACCGAACGTGAGATCGAAGCCACCATCGCGACGATGGCCCGCATTCCGCCGAAAACCGTCTCGAAGGACGACGAAGCGGTGCTGGCCAACCTCGAGAAGGAACTGCGCTCCGTCGTCTACGGTCAGGATCTGGCGATCGAAGCACTGGCGTCGTCGATCAAGCTCGCCCGCGCGGGTCTGCGCGAACCGAACAAGCCGATCGGCTGCTACGTCTTCTCCGGGCCGACAGGTGTCGGCAAGACCGAAGTCGCCAAGCAGCTGGCAACGTCGCTCGGCGTCGAACTTCTGCGCTTCGACATGTCGGAATACATGGAACGGCACACGGTATCGCGACTGCTCGGTGCACCTCCCGGCTATGTCGGTTTCGACCAGGGCGGTCTTCTGACCGATGGCGTCGACCAGCATCCGCATTGCGTGCTACTGCTCGACGAAATCGAAAAGGCCCATCCGGACCTGTTCAACATCCTGTTGCAGGTTATGGACCATGGCTCGCTCACGGATCACAACGGCAAGAAGATCGACTTCCGTAACGTCATTCTGATCATGACGACCAATGCGGGCGCTTCGGAAATGGCACGGGCCGCAATCGGCTTCGGTTCGTCCAAGCGCACCGGTGAGGACGAGGAAGCGCTGAACCGCCTGTTCACGCCTGAGTTCCGCAACCGTCTCGATGCGGTCATCCCGTTCGCATCGCTGCCGACACCGGTTATCCATCAGGTGGTGCAGAAGTTCGTCATGCAGTTGGAAACCCAGCTTGCAGAGCGCAACGTCACGTTCGATCTGGCACCCGATGCCATCGCCTGGCTTGCGGAGAAGGGCTACGACGAGAAGATGGGTGCGCGGCCACTGGCCCGCGTCATCCAGGAGCACATCAAGAAGCCGCTCGCCGACGAAATTCTGTTCGGCAAGCTGAAGAAGGGTGGCGTCCTCAGGGTGACGATCGGCACAAAGCCCGATGGAACCAGAGGGCTGTTGCTTGATGCCGTACCGGAAACGGCGCCGATCAAGCCGAAGGCGGAAGTGACACGCCCGGCGATGAAGAGCGCCAAGCCGAAGAAGGCCGAGGAAAAGGAAGCCGTCGGCGCTGAGCCCGCACCGAAGGCCAAGCCGAAGAAGGCTGCCGCCAAGGCGCCGTCTGTCGCCGAAGCCAAGGATACGGGCGCGGCAAGCCCACGAAAGGGCAAGACGGTGCCGAAGGTTCCGCGGAAGAAGTAGTCCTACTGGACATGATGTTTGGCGCTGCCGGATGATCTCATCCGGCAGCGTTTTTCTGAATAGAACATTCCGGAACAGCTGATGAAAAGTGATGAAAACGACCAGTCGTCGGTCGTCTGGTTTCTGAGCGGCATGCGTGGCCTGTTCAGCCTACCCGCCTTTATCCTGATGCTGTCCTTCGTCGGCTTCTGTTCGCTGACGGCGCAGGCTGGAATTCCGCCGGAACAAGTCGTGTTCATGACCGGCATGGTCTGGGCATTGCCAGCCAAGGTCATTCTCGTCAGTTCGATGATGAGTGGCGCAAGCCTGGCGGCCGCCTTCCTTGCCGTCTCGCTCTCTTCCGTCCGTCTGATGCCGATGGTTGCGGCGCTCATTCCCGAATTGCGCACGTCGAAGACACCGACATGGCTTTTGCTGTTCCTGTCGCATTTCGTCGCGATCACCGCCTGGGTGTTCGCGATGGAGAGGGTGCAGGCGGTGCCGCGCGGCAGGCGTGTCGCCTTCTTCGCCGGTTTCGGCATCACGCTGGTTGTCGCCAATATGGTGCTGGTCGGCGTCGTCTATCACTTCGTCGCTGATTTTCCGCCGATTGTCGCGGGTTGCCTGTTCTTCCTGACACCGATCTATTTCCTGGCTTCGATCTGGCATTCGGCGCGCCATCCGGTCGTCCATATCGCGTTGCTCATCGGCCTGGTGGCCGGTCCGTTGTTCTATTGGCTCGTGCCCGAATTCGACATCCTGCTTGCGGGCGTCGGCGGCGGGACGCTGGCCTGGGCCACGGAGCGGCTGTGGCATCGGCGCAAGGAAGCCAGCGCATGACGTGGCAGGATGGTTGGTGGGCCTACGCCTTCATCGCGATTGCCGGATGGCTTGCAACCGACATCTGGCGCTGGCTGGGTGTCATTGCCGGAAACCGGCTGCGCGACGATTCCGAGGCCCTGAACTGGGTGAGGGCGGTTGCGACCGCGCTCGTCGCGGCCGTCATCGCCAAGTTGATCCTCTATCCGACGGGCGTACTTGAACAATCGCCGCTATGGCTGCGCCTGGGGTCGGTGGCGATTGGCGCAACGGCATTCTTCCTGCTCGGCCGCAAACCGGCAATCGGCATCGCCACAACGATAGCAGCATTGGCAGCAGGCTTATGGTGGCTAGGTTTCTAGAGCGCCGTTCAGTGGGACGCACCAAGGACGTTCTAGCACTCTGATTCTAAAGCATCTTATCCGCCTGCAGCGATTGCACTTGAAAGCCAGATGCTCGGGAAATGCGAAGCGTGGCAGGTGACGGCCGCTGGCGCGACCGTCAGACTTGCATTCAAAGTGCCTGGCGCACTTTCTCGGCATTGGCGGCCAGCACCGCGCCATCTTCCATCGTACCGGAATGGGGCTTCAGCGGAACGCCGTCGCGTCGCGGAATGACGTGGAAGTGCAGGTGGAAGACGGACTGGCCGGCGGGCGCTTCATTGAACTGCATGATCGTCACGCCGTCGGCATCGAAAGCCTCCTTGGCGGCGACGGCGATTTTCTGAACCGCGGCGATCAGCGCCGGCAGGCTCGCGGCGTCCGCATCCAGCAGGTTGCGGGAAGGTGCTTTGGGAACGACCAGCATGTGGCCCTCTGCCTGCGGCATCACGTCCATGAAGGCGATCGTCGCATCGTCCTCGTAGACACGATGCGACGGGATCTCGCCCCGCAGGATCTTCGCGAAGATGTTGTTGGTGTCGTAAGCGCTCATTGTCTTTCCTCGTAGATTGGATCCGGCCAGAACCGGAGAGCGGTTCAATCGTCCTGGCGCTCACCTTTTCGGAAAGGGCCGTGCTCTGCAAGAAACTCAGCCGTTTCCTCCACATCCCTGCGTTCGCGAACGAGATAGTCCTCGACTGCGCGGGCGAGGCCGGGATGGCTGATGTAGTGTGCCGAATGGGTTGTGACCGGCATGTAGCCGCGGGCGAGCTTGTGCTCGCCCTGCGCACCGGCTTCCACGCGCTTGAGGCCCTTTGCGATCGCGAAGTCGATTGCCTGGTGATAGCAGACTTCGAAATGCAGGAAAGGGTGGTCCTCGGTGCAACCCCAGTGGCGGCCATAAAGCGCATCGCCGCCGATGAAGTTGATAGCACCTGCAATATAGCGGCCATTGCGACGCGCCATCATCAGAACGATGTCGTCTGGCATGCGCTCGCCGATCAGCGAATAGAAGGCGCGCGTGAGATACGGGCGCCCCCACTTGCGGCTGCCGGTATCCATGTAGAACGTGAAGAACTGGTCCCAGATCGCTTCCGTCAGATCGCTGCCGGTTAGCCAGTCGATCGTGATGCCATTTTCAAGTGCCGCACGGCGCTCCTTCTTCAGGGCCTTGCGTTTTCTGGATGCCAGCGTTTCCAGGAAGTCGTCATGGGTGCCATAACCTTCGTTGAGGAAATGGAACTGCTGGTCGGTGCGGTGAAGGAAACCGGCGTTTTCGAAGATTGGCATCTCCGCTTCACGCACGAAGGTCACATGCGCCGACGAGGCATCGTGCCGTCGCGCCAGTTCCTTCAAGCCTGCCGCAAGCCCATCCTGTACGGGCGAGCCATCGTCCCCCGAAACCGTCAGCAGCCTCGGCCCGGTTGCCGGCGTGAATGGAATGGAGCCTTGAAGCTTCGGATAATAGCGGCCGCCGGCGCGCTCGAATGCGTCCGCCCAGCCATGGTCGAAGACATACTCACCCTGGCTGTGGTTCTTCAGATAGCAGACGAGCGCCCCGAGAAGTTGTCCATCGGAGCCCTCCATCAGCAGATGTTGCCCGAGCCAGCCGGTTTTGGCGGTGGCCGAGCCCGATTCCTCCAGCGCCGAAAGATAGGCATGCGAGACGAACGGATTGTAGATTGCGCCGTCTCGCCCCTTCGCCGCGCCGGAAAGCGTGTTCCAGCGCGCCGCCGGTATCTCGGCGAAGGATTGCTCTATGCGGATGGTGACGGCGTCGGACATGAGCTCAGGAAATCAACGCCTCCCGCGGGTCGAAGCCCTCGAAGGTCATCTGGTCGGCGTGGGCGTAGGTATATTCTTCAGCCTGCCTGTCGCGAACGGTCCAGGTGATGATCGTCCGGCCGAGGGTGCGTTCCTTGGTGATGAACGAATTCGGCAGATGGCCGTAATGGTAGGAGATGAAGTCGAGGCCGAGTTGCATCGCCTCTTCGTGCACGAAGAAGGTTTCCGGTCTGGCACCTTCGGCGGTCAGGCCGAGTGGGTAGGGCGCATCCAGTGCTTTCAGGTCCTTGAGCAGCCAATGGTCGAAGCTCATCAGGGCGACGTGGCCCTTGTAGCCTTCGAGCGTTTCGAGGACGGCTGCGGCAAAGCCCTCATCGTCGCCCTTGCGCCCCTTCAGTTCGATGACTAGCGGCACTTGGCCCTTGACGAGCCGTAGCATCTGCGACAGCGTCGGGACCTTGTCCTTCGTGCCGCCGATCGCCATCAGGCCGAGTTCACCGGCCGTTCTCGCCCGCACGTCGCCCTTGATGCCGCAGAGCCGCTCGGTGTCGTCGTCATGGAAGACGACAGGCACGCTGTCGGCGGTGTATTGCAGGTCGCATTCGATCGCGAAGCCGGCGTCCGCAGCGCGGGAAAACGCCGAGAGCGTGTTCTCCCACACTTGCTTGTTCATGTCGTGATAGCCGCGATGGGCGATCGGCTGGGCCTTCAGCCAGGAAAGGTCAGTCATGCCTGGCACCTGATCACGCGATCTCGATGACGGCGTCGATCTCGACGGCGGCATTGAAGGGCAGGGCGGCCATGCCGACGGCAGCGCGCGCATGCTTGCCTGCGTCGCCGAGGACATTGGCCAGCAGGTTGGAGGCGCCGTTGAGCACAAGATGCTGTTCGATGAATTCCGGCGTGGAGGCAACGAATCCGTTGATCTTGACCAGCCGGCGGATGCGGCCGAGGTCGCCGCCGAGCGCGGATTTGGCCTGGGCGAGAATATTGATCGCGCAGAGTTCGGCGGCGCGCTGGGCGCCCGCGACGTCGACGTCCTTGCCAACATGGCCGGTCACTGCGATCTTCCCGCCTTCCATCGGCAGCTGTCCGGAGATGTAGAGCATCGAGCCGCTGATGACGTAGGGTACGTAGTTCGCCGCCGGCGCTGCCGCCTGGGGAAGGGTGACGCCGAGGTCCTTGAGGCGCGTTTCGATCTCTGCGGACATGGAAAGCTCCGTTGTTGTCTTTTGTGTTAAAATCCGGCATTCAGGCCGGATCGCGGTGGGCGACGGCATTTAAATGTAGTGACGCCTCGCTTCTGCCGAAAGCTTGTTTATAGCATTGCCCGCGAGTCCAACAGGAGGAAACGGATGTTTCGTAAAGGCTTCGGTCTCGCCGGTTTCGGCAGCGCTTGCTTTGCAGCGATGATGGTTTCTGGCCCCGGCGCGGCGAGCGCAAATGTCCTTGTGCCGCATCGGGCCGTCTACGACCTCGAGCTCAAGGACGCTTCCGACCGATCGGGCATTTCCGGCATGTACGGCCGAATGGTCTACGAGTTCAATGGATCGGCCTGCGAGGGGTACACGGTCAGTTTCCGCTTCGTGACGCAGGTCAATACCGGCGAAGAAACGCGCATGACCGACCAGCAGACGACCACCTATGAAGATATGAAGTCCGGCAACTTCCGTTTTTTGACGCGCTCGTTCACCGACGAGAAGCTCGACAAGGAAGTGCGCGGCACGGCCCATGACGACAAGACCGGCGTCAAGGTCGAACTGACCGCGCCGGACAAGCGCGAGGTCGAGCTGGCGGCAAGCCGGTTTCCGACCGAACATATGGTCGAGGTCATCGACCGTGCCAAGAAGGGCGAAAGCTTCTTCGAGGCACGGATCTTCGACGGATCCGATTCGGGTGACAAGACGCTGATCACCTCGACCTTCGTCGGCAAGTCGCGCAAACCGTCGGCCGACGAGCCGGATGCAGGCAAGGCTGGCAAGCTCGGGACCGAGAATTACTGGCCTGTCACCATCTCCTACTTCAACGACGACAAGAGCGGCGATGCGCTGCCGATCTACCGCATGTCGTTCAAACTGTACGAAAACGGCATTACCCGCGATCTGACGATGGACTACGGCGACTTCGTGCTGAGCGGTAAGCTCGCCGACCTCGAAGTCTTCAAATCGGAAGAATGCAAGTAGTCGATATGACAAAAACGGACTCCAAGTCTTGATTTGTCGGGCAGTTGCCGGTAAGGGGCTGCCCATTCCACACGTGAGGCATGGGATGTTCCGGGAGAAATCCGGATCGTTCCGCCGGTGGGCTTTTCAAAAGAAGAGCTCGACGTCTCGCGGAGGTTCAACCGGAAAAGGAGAAAAGGCATGGCATTGCCTGATTTTAGCATGCGCCAGCTGCTTGAGGCTGGTATTCACTTCGGCCACCAGACACATCGCTGGAACCCGAAGATGAAGCCCTACATCTTCGGCGATCGTAACAACGTTCACATCATCGACCTCGCACAGACCGTTCCGATGCTGTCGCGCGCACTCCAGGTCGTTAGCGACACAGTCGCCAACGGCGGCCGCGTCCTGTTCGTCGGCACCAAGCGCCAGGCTTCTGAAATCATCGCTGACGCTGCAAAGCGTTCGGCCCAGTACTACGTCAATGCTCGCTGGCTCGGCGGCATGATGACCAACTGGAAGACGATTTCGAACTCGATCCAGCGTCTGCGCAAGCTCGACGAAATCCTCGCTTCGGAAGCTTCGGGCTTCACGAAGAAGGAGCGTCTGAACCTTGAGCGCGAACGCGAAAAGCTCAACCGCGCTCTCGGCGGTATCCGCGACATGGGCGGCACGCCGGACCTGATGTTCATCATCGACACCAACAAGGAATCGATCGCAATCGACGAAGCCAAGCGTCTTGGCATCCCGGTTGTCGCCGTTATCGACTCCAACTGCGATCCGGACCAGATCGACTACCCGATCCCGGGCAACGACGACGCATCGCGTGCAATCGCTCTTTACTGCGATCTCATCGCTCGTGCAGCCATCGACGGCATTGCCCGTCAGCAGGGCGCATCGGGCCGCGATCTCGGCGCATCGGCTGAAGCTATGATCGAGCCGGCGCTCGACGAAGCCTCCGAAGCCTGATCGGACGGCGCGGCGGACATAGGATCGCCGCACCAATCTAATGTCGGGACGAGGCCGTTTGGGACGAAAGATCTGAACGGCCTTGTTCTTTTCAGCGAGGGATGAAGCGGCTTGGGCCGGCGATCCGCGCCCCGGACACGACAGCGGTGGGCGCGTTCATCACGGTGTCACATTCGCAAGCCATTCCCCTGCCAAACCTCCTGGTGCCGCGCCACTTGCGGGCAGCGCGCCAGCCAAACAGACAAAGAGGCAAAAGATGAGTGTAACTGCAGCAATGGTGAAGGAACTGCGCGAAAAGACCGGCGCAGGCATGATGGATTGCAAGAAGGCGCTCGCCGAAACCAATGGCGACATGGAAGCTGCGATCGACTGGCTGCGTGCCAAGGGCATCGCCAAGGCCGACAAGAAGTCGGGCCGCACGGCTGCTGAAGGCCTCATCGGTATCGTCAGCGGCGGCGTCAAGGCTGTTGTCGTCGAAGTCAACTCCGAGACCGACTTCGTTGCCCGCAACGAAGCCTTCCAGGAACTGGTTCGCGGTGTTGCCAACGTTGCTCTCGGCACCGACGGTTCTGTCGAAGCCATTGCCAACGCCAACTACCCGGCAACCGGCAAGTCGGTCGACGACACGATCAAGGATGCGATCGCCACCATCGGCGAGAACATGACGCTCCGCCGCGCAGCCCTGCTGCAGGTCGAAGACGGCGTCGTTGCCACCTACATCCACAACGCTGCCGGCGACGGCATCGGCAAGCTCGGCGTTCTCGTTGCGCTGAAGTCGATTGGCGACAAGGAAGTTCTGTTCTCGGTCGGCCGCCAGGTCGCCATGCACATTGCTGCCACCAACCCGCTGGCCATCCGCGCCGACGAAGTCGACGCTGCTGTTGCCGAGCGCGAACGCAACGTGTTCATCGAACAGTCGCGTGCTTCGGGCAAGCCGGACAACATCATCGAAAAGATGGTCGAAGGCCGCATGCGCAAGTTCTTCGAAGAAGTCGCCCTGCTGTCGCAGGCCTTCGTCATGAACCCGGAAATCACCGTCGGTCAGGCCATCAAGGATGCTGAAAAGCTTGCTGGCGCACCGATCGAAGTGACCGGCATGGCCCGTCTTCTGCTCGGCGAAGGCGTCGAGAAGGAAGAATCGGACTTCGCAGCCGAAGTTGCGGCTGTCGCCAAGGGCTGATTTCTTCACCCTTGTTTGGAAAACCTCAGGGCATCGCGTGACAACGCGGTGCCCTTCGTGTATCCGGCTTCGTCAATGCGCCGGACCCGCCGGAAAATGCTCCGCAGCGGTTGAAACCGGGTAGCGCACTATGTCCTTATACGCAGCGCGCCTTTTTGCGTGCACGCGTACCGATCTGATCAGGAGCGATGATGCCGGCCGAGCCAATCTACAAGCGTGTTCTACTCAAAGCCTCCGGTGAAGCCCTGATGGGAAGCCAGGGCTTCGGCATCGATGTGGCTGTCGCTGACCGCATTGCGGCCGACATCGCCGAGGCGCGCGCCATGGGCGTCGAAGTTGGCGTCGTCGTCGGCGGCGGCAACATCTTCCGCGGCGTCGCCGTCGCCTCCAAGGGTGGCGACCGGGTGACCGGTGACCATATGGGCATGCTGGCAACCGTCATCAATGCGCTCGCGCTGGCGACGTCGCTGCGCAAGCTCGACATCGACACGGTGGTGCTCTCGGCAATCGCAATGCCTGAGATCTGCGAAAGCTTCTCGCAGCGCGCAACGCTCTACCATCTGTCGCTCGGGCGCGTGGTGATCTTTGCGGGCGGTACCGGCAATCCGTTCTTCACGACCGATTCTGCAGCCGCGCTGCGCGCCGCCGAAATGGGTGCCGAGGCGATCTTCAAGGGCACGCAGGTGGACGGCATCTATTCCGCCGACCCGAAGAAGGACCCGACAGCGACTCGCTTCGACCACCTGACCCACAGCGCCGTCCTGGAAAAGGGCCTGGCGGTGATGGATGTGGCAGCGGTGGCGCTGGCGCGCGAGAACGCCATTCCGATCGTCGTCTTCTCAATCCACGAGAAGGGCGGCTTTGCCGAAATATTGACCGGTGGCGGCCGCGCCACCATCGTCATGGACAACTAGAAGCTGCCAGACAGCTATCTGCCGATGAAAGACAGAACGGGAGTTTTCAACCATGAGTGAAGGTGTAGACCTGAAGGAACTGAAGCGTCGCATGGATGGCGCTATCTCGGCATTCAAGAGCGATATCGCATCGCTACGCACCGGCCGCGCGTCGGCGAATGTTCTCGATCCGGTGACCGTGGAAGCCTATGGCTCGCGTGTTCCGCTCAATCAGGTGGCAAACATCACTGTGCCAGAACCGCGTATGCTGTCCGTTTCGGTCTGGGACAAGCAGATGGTCGGCGCCGTCGATCGCGGCATCCGCGAATCGAACCTCGGCCTGAACCCGATCATCGACGGCCAGAACCTGCGCATCCCGCTGCCGGAACTCAACGAAGAGCGTCGCAAGTCGCTGGTCAAGGTTGCGCACGACTATGCCGAAAAGGCCAAGGTCGCCGTGCGGCACGTTCGTCGCGATGGCATGGACGACCTGAAAAAAGCCGAAAAGGATGGCGACATCGGGCAGGATATCAGCCGTGCTCAGTCCGAGCGGGTGCAAAAGATGACCGATGAAACGATTTCCGATATCGACCGCTTGCTCGTCGATAAGGAAAAGGAAATCATGCAGGTCTGATCTGCCCCTGATCCTTTGAGTCTCCTTTCGCGGACGCCTTATGCAAACTCTCCTCCCGATCACCGTTCCGGAACACGTTGCCATCATCATGGATGGCAACGGGCGCTGGGCGAACGCGCGCGGACTTCCGCGCACGATGGGGCACCGCAAGGGTGTTGAGGCGGTTCGCGACGCCGTGAAGACGGCGGCGGAAGCCGGGGTACGCTACCTCACGCTCTTTGCGTTCTCGTCAGAAAACTGGAACAGGCCGCAGGCCGAAGTGACGGATCTGATGGGCTTGCTCAAGGCCTTCATTCGCCGTGACCTTGCCGATCTGCATCGCGAAAACGTCCGCATCCGGATTATCGGCGAGCGGTCGAACCTGCGAGGCGACATCCTGCCCCTGCTGATCGAGGCCGAGGAGACGACGAGCGGAAATACCGGCATTACGCTGGTGATCGCCTTCAATTACGGTGCGCGTGACGAGTTGACGCGCGCCATGCGACGCCTGGCGACGGAAGTTGCCGAGGGGCGCCTGCGGCCCGAGGACATCACGCAGGAACGTATTGCCGCTTCGCTCGATACGGCCGGGATACCCGATCCGGATCTCATTCTTCGCACCAGCGGCGAAGAGCGGCTTTCAAACTTTCTGTTGTGGCAGGGCGCCTATTCGGAACTGCTGTTTGTTCCCGAGCTTTGGCCAGACTTCACACGCGAGACGTTCCTGTCCGCGCTCGAGAAATTCGCCTGCCGCGAGCGTCGCTTCGGCGGTCTGGCGCAGCCGACGTTAGCGGTTGGTTCGTAATGCAAACAGAACTCAAGCTTCGCATCGCTTCCGGAGTGGTGCTCGCGGCGGTCGCCCTTGGCGCGACCTGGTTCGGTGGCCTGGCCTTCCAGCTGCTTTCGGTGGCGATCGCCTTGCTCGTCTACTACGAATGGTCGACGATAACAGGCCTTGCGGAACGTGATTTCCAGGGCAACGCCTTCGGTTGGCTGTCTCTGGCGACAATCGCGGCGCTCATTCTTCTCGGAAACATCGGCTACAGTCTGCCGGCCCTGCTCCTTGCCGTCGTAATAGCGGTGCTCTGGGTGTCGCTCAAAAAGGGGAGCTGGTGGCTGCCGGGTGGGATTGTCTACGCCGGATTGACAGGTATCTCGTTGGCTGCGCTGCGAGGCGCCGACAACCCTGGCCTGGTGGCGACGTTGTTCGTCTTCGCCGTCGTCTGGGGAACCGATATTCTTGCCTATTTCGTCGGCCGCGCCCTCGGCGGACCCAAGCTGGCGCCGCGCATTTCGCCCGGCAAGACCTGGTCCGGTGCGATTGGTGGCACCGTCTGCGGTGTTCTAGCCGGAACGGCCGCTTTTATGGCATACTTCCCGCTGCAAGACCTGCGTATCCCGATGTTGGCGCTGGTTCTTTCCGTCGCGAGCCAGATCGGGGACCTCTTCGAATCCTTCATAAAGCGCCGCTTCGGCGTCAAGGATTCGAGCCATCTCATTCCTGGGCATGGCGGGGTCATGGATCGGGTCGACGGTCTGGTCTTCGCCTGTATCGCCACGCTGGTCCTTGTCCTGATACAGTATGTCGTCAGCGATGGGCGTCAGATCGCCTTCGGTTCGGTCCTGCTCGGCCTGTGATGCTGGTGGCAGGCACTTAAGGAAAGTCCATGACATATCTGCTTGATGCCCTGCAATTCGTGACCGGCTACATTGTTCCATTCCTGCTGGTTCTGACCCTCCTCGTCTTCGTGCACGAAATGGGACACTACCTTGTCGGCCGGTGGTCGGGCATTCGTATCCTCGCATTTTCGGTTGGCTTCGGACCGGAACTGCTGGGCTGGACCGATAAGCATGGCACCCGGTGGAAGTTCTGCGTGATACCGCTTGGCGGCTACGTCAAGTTCTATGGCGACGAGGATGCGGCCAGCACGCCGGACTACAAGCGGCTCGAGACGATCTCGCCGCAAGAGCGGGCGCAAACCTTTCTCGGGGCCAAGCTGTGGAAGCGGGCCGCGACGGTGGCGGCAGGCCCCATCGCAAATTTCATCCTTGCCATCGCCATTTTTGCCGTTCTCTTCGCCGTCTACGGGCGTTCGGTGGCAGACCCCGTCGTCGCTCAGGTCAAGGAGAACAGTGCCGCGGCCAAAGCCGGCATTCTGCCGCGCGACCGGTTGATCGCCATTGACGGGACCCCGGTGGCGACGTTTGACGATGTTCGTCGCTATGTCAGCGTGCGGCCCGAACTCGAGATCAAGATCCGGATCGAGCGGGACGGTGCATTCCTGGATCTTCCCATGGTGCCGCAGCGGACCGAGATTTCCGACCAGTTCGGAAACAAGATGGAGATTGGCATCATCGGTATCGTAACCGATCAGGATGCCGGCAATTTCCGTCTGGTCACCTATGGCCCGATCGAGGCGATCGGGCAGGGTGCGCTGCAGAGCTGGCACATTGTTACCGGTACGTTCGACTATCTGGCGAATCTCGTTACCGGGCGGATGAAGGCGGATCAGCTTGGCGGCCCCATCCGTGTGGCCCAGGCGTCAGGTCAAATGGCGACCCTGGGTGTTGCAGCCGTGCTGCAGCTTGCGGCTGTCCTGTCAGTTTCCATAGGATTGCTTAACCTCATGCCCGTTCCGGTGCTTGATGGCGGCCATCTGATGTTCTATGCGGTTGAGGCCTTGCGCGGAAAGCCGGTTGGAGCCGCCGCGCAGGATGTCGCTTATCGGATTGGCTTTGCCATGGTGCTGATGCTCATGGTTTTTGCCACCTGGAACGACATTTCGATGTTCTTCGGCTAGCGTTCGGCCGGGGAGTGTTTGGGCGGATACGACGACCGATACTGTGAACGATAGGATTTCAATGGCTTGTGCAGCAAGGATTTGTTTACGATAACTCGAATCTGTAGTGGCCGTTAAGCCACGGTTCGAATTGAAGTAAACAGAAATTAACGAGCTGGCTTGCTTGTATGGGAAAAGCGGGTAAAACGGCAACCGTGACCGGAGTCGGCACGAAATTGCCGCGCGACGTTGGGAAAAGGTAAGATTTGAACATGAAAGCTGGTTCAAGGTTTTTGAACGCGGTGTCTGCGTTTGCGCTATCCACGAGTATTGTGGTTTCTGGCGCTGGTGTTGGATTGCTCGCAGGCGCTTCCGTCGCAGAGGCCGCCACCATCAGTCGTGTTGAAGTTCGCGGAGCCACGCGCGTCAGCGCTGAGACGGTGCGCGCGAACATCACGATTGTTCCCGGTAAGAGCTTCAGCAATGCCGATATCGATGCTTCCGTGAAGCGTCTGTACTCGACCGGCTATTTCTCTGATGTCAGCATCAATATTGCCGGTGGGACGCTCGTCGTCACCGTCAGCGAGAATCAGCTGATCAACCAGGTTGTCTTCAACGGCAATCGGAAGATCAAGGACGACAAGCTGCAAGGCATCGTTCGCACCCAGCCGCTCGGTCCCTACAGCGAAGCAACCGTCGAAACCGATATTCAGTCGATCAAGGAAGCCTACGCGGCGATCGGTCGCAGCGATATCACGGTGACGACCCAGGTTGTTCCGATTGCCGAAGGTCGTGTGAACCTTGCCTTCGTGATCAACGAAGGTGAGCGTACCAAGATTTCGCAGATCAATTTCGTCGGCAACGAAGCCTACAGCGATGGTCGTCTGCAGTCGGTGATCGCGACGAAGGAATCGGGCATCTTCTCGTTCCTGACCCGCAAGGATGTTTACAACCCGGACAAGCTGCGCGCCGACGAAGAGCTGCTGCGCCAGTTCTATTTCAACCGTGGCTACGCTGACTTCCAGGTCATTTCGTCCGAGGCTACGCTGAACGAGGCGACCAACGAGTACACGGTGACGGTCACCGTCGAAGAAGGTCCGCGTTACGACTTCGGTGCGGTGACGGTTGAATCGACGGTCGAAGGTGTGGATGCTGAATCACTGAAGGGTGTTGTCCTCAGCCGCGAAGGATCGGTCTACAAGGCCAAGGATATCCAGGAAACGATGAGCGAGATTTCGAAGCGCGTCGCTTCGGCTGGCTACCCGTTTGCGCGCGTCACCCCGCGCGGTAACCGCGACCTCGGCAATCATACGATCGCAGTCGATTATCTCGTCGATCAGGGCGAGCGCGCCTATGTCGAGCGCATTGAAATCCGCGGCAATACCCGCACACGTGACTACGTTATCCGTCGCGAGTTCGATATGGGCGAAGGCGATGCCTTCAACCAGGAAATGGTAGCGCGTGCCAAGCGTCGGCTTGAGGCTCTTGGCTACTTCTCAACCGTCAACGTCTCGACGGCTCCCGGCAGTGCTGCCGACCGTGTCGTGGTTATCGTTGACGTTCAGGATCAGTCGACCGGTTCGTTCGGTATTGGTGCCGGTTACTCCGCTGGTAGCGGTGGCGGCTTCCTCGTCGAAGCCTCGATTGAAGAAAAGAACTTCCTCGGTCGCGGTCAGTACATTCGCGTCGCTGCAGGTCGCGGCGATGAGAGCCGGACTTACAACGTTTCGTTCACCGAGCCGTATTTCCTTGGTTACCGTCTGGCCGCAGGCTTCGACGTCTTCAAGAATGAAAACGACTTTGATGACGACAACTACAGCTATGAAGACCAGGGTTTCAGCCTGCGCATAGCGGCTCCGATCACCGAAAACCTGTCGACGACGCTGCGGTACAACTATACGCAGTTCGACTATAGCAGCGGTAATCTCGCAGATCTGTCGTCGCCTTACGTTCGCGCAGTTGAGGGTGGAAATTGGCTCCGCTCGTCGGTATCGCAGTCGGTCACCTACAACACGCTGGATGACGCGCAGCTGCCGCATGACGGTATCCTGGCAACGTTCACCCACGAGTTCGCGGGCCTCGGCGGTGATTCCGACTTCTACAAGATGACCGGTAAGGCCAAGTGGTACTACACCGTGAACGACGAAGCGGACATCATTGCCTCGCTTAGCGGTGGTGCTGGTCATATCTTCGAAACCGGCAGCGACCTGCAGGTCTTCGACCAGTTCCAGCTCGGCAGCAACGATATTCGCGGCTTCGAGCGTAACGGTATCGGTCCGCGCGACCAAAGAACGGGCGACGCGCTTGGCGGCACAACGTACTTCACGGCTTCGGCTGAAGCGACGTTCCCGCTTCCGGGTATCCCGCGTGACAGCGGTTTCCGCGGCGCGGTCTTTGCCGATGCGGGTACGCTCTATAGCAACAAGGTCGCCATGTTGCCTTCGGAAACGGTCCAGGGCAACGGTTCCTCGCTGCGTGCGTCGGTCGGTCTCGGCTTGATCTGGGCTTCGCCGTTCGGTCCGCTGCGTGTCGACTACGCCTGGCCGATCGCGAAGGAAGATTTCGACAAGGTTCAGAACCTGAAGTTCGGTATTTCCTCGTCGTTCTGATAAAGAAGCAGTCCAGAACTGCCGAAAGTTGATTGTTCTGGAGTGTCCATGGAACAGAACTGGTTTTTTCCGCCCCATAAAGGGATTCGTTTGGGTGACCTTGCGGATCAAGTTGGGGCGGAGTTGTCGGATGGCGCGGTCGCAGATCGCGCTATCCATTCCGTAGCACCTGTCTATCGGGCAAAGCCCGGTGACATTTGCTATATGCTCTTGCGCAAGTACCGCGCTGAGCTGGAGAGCTGTCAGGCCTCCGCGATTATCTGCGACAAGACGATCGCTCCGCTCGTGCCGCCTCACATTCCCATTCTCCTGACTGGACGGCCGCATACGGCCTTTGCTCTGGCTGGCACGCTGTTGCACGAGGTGGCGATGCGCCCGTCGCGCAATACCAGCCTTGCTGGCGTCTCACCGGCTGCTTTCGTCGATCCGTCCGCGCGTCTGGAAGAGGGCGTTGAGGTCGAGCCGATGGCTGTGGTCGGGGCCGATGCGGAGATTGGTAGCGGCACCCGGATTGCTGCAGGTGCGGTGATCGGCCCCGGCGTTCGTATCGGGCGCGACTGCACGATCGCGGCAGGCGTCAGCGTTCTTTGCGCTCTTGTTGGCAACAACGTCATCATCCATCCCGGTGCACGGATCGGCCAGGACGGGTTCGGCTACGCGCCGGGTCCCAAGGGTGGAATGATCAAGATTGTCCAGGTCGGGCGTGTGATCATTCAGGACCATGTCGAGATCGGTGCAAACACCACTATTGATCGTGGCACGATGGACGACACTGTCATCGGCGAGGGCACGAAGATCGACAACCTCGTGCAGGTGGGCCACAACGTCCGCATCGGCCGCTATTGCGGTATTGTCAGCCAGGTCGGTATCGCCGGCAGCACCAGAATTGGTGACGGCGTGATGATCGGCGGTGGCAGCGGCGTCAACGGCCACATCACCGTGGGCGACGGCGTGCAGATTGCCGCGATGAGCGGCGTTGCAAGCGACGTGCCTGCGGGCGAGCGTTATGGCGGTATTCCAGCGCGTCCGATGCGCGATTTCCTGCGCGATGTCGCCGAAATGGCGTTGCGCGCAAGTGACAGACAGAAAAAGAAGGGTGGCACGAATGAGTGAGGCGGCAACGGTTCTGGGTACGGCGGATATTCAGGAGATCCTGAAGCTTCTCCCGCATCGCTACCCCTTCCTGCTCGTTGACCGGATCATCGAGATCGACGGTGACAATTCGGCGATTGGCATCAAGAATGTCTCGGCGAATGAGCCGCACTTCACCGGCCACTTCCCGGAAAAGCCGATCATGCCGGGCGTATTGCTGATTGAAGGCATGGCGCAGACCGCAGGCGCGATCTGTGCGCGCAAGACTGCTTCGGGCACCAACCTCGTCTACTTCATGACCATCGACAATGCGCGGTTCCGCAAGCCGGTTGTTCCGGGCGATCGTGTCGAGTTTCATGTCGTGAAGCAGAAGCAGCGCGGCAATATCTGGAAGTTTCATTGTGACGCAAAAGTTGACGGGCAACTTGTCGCGGAAGCTGATATCGGCGCGATGATAGTCAGCACGGAAGACGCTTGAACATGATTGCAGCAACAGCGAAGATCCACCCGTCCTCGATCATCGAAGATGGGGCGACGATCGGCGAGAACGTCAAGATCGGCCCGTTTTGTTACATCGGGCCGAAAGTCGTTCTCGGCGACGATATGGAACTCAAGAGCCACGTCGTCGTGGACGGCCGTACGACGATCGGCAAGGGCTCCAAGATTTTCCCGAATGCCGTCATCGGTGGAGATTCGCAAAGCGTGCATCACAGCACGGTCGACACCATCCTGCAGATCGGCGACAACTGCACGATCCGCGAAGGCGTGACGATGAATGCAGGCACCGTCGAGTATGGCGGCGCGACGATCGTCGGCAATAACAATCTGTTCCTCGCCTATTCGCATGTGGCGCATGATTGCCGCCTCGGCGACAATATCATCATGTCGAACAACGTGATGTTGGCAGGCCACGTAACGATCGGGGACCGGGCAATCCTCGGTGGCGGCTGTGCCGTACATCAGTTCACGCGCATCGGCCGACAGGCGTTCATCGGCGGTCTTTCGGCCGTCAGCTACGACGTCATTCCCTATGGTATGCTAAACGGCAATCCCGGCGTCCTGAGCGGGCTCAACGTGGTGGGCATGACTCGCGCGGGCATCGAGCGTGCAACCATCCACGTGGTGCGTCGCGCCTACAAGCAGATCTTCGAAGGGCCGGAATCGGTTCGCGCCAATGCAGCCGCGATTCGCGCTGATTATGCGGACTGTGCACCGGTCGTCGAAATCCTCGATTTCATTGCAGCCGAGAGCGACAGGGCACTGTCGTCGCCAAGCCGCGGCAAGGCCTGAGCGTGACGTCGGCCGGGGCGAGCCGTGCGGCAAAAGGCGGCCGGCTCGCGATCATCGCCGGAGGTGGCGCTTTACCCCACCACGTGGCCGAGGCGGTTCGCGCCCGGGGAGAAGATCCCTTTATCATTGCGCTCTCGCGCGAAGCAGAAGAGAGCGATTGGCTTGAGTTCGATCACTCTGTTCTCCCTATCGGTGATTTCTCCGCGATCAGCCGCACCTTTAGGGATGAAGGTATCGACCGGGTCGTGCTTTCGGGTTGGGTTCGCCGGCGGCCGGAATGGCGCGATATTCGACCAACGCTTAAAACGCTTGCCAAGGTCCCGAGCGTGTTGAGGACGCTGGTGTCCGGCGGAGACGATGCCGTCTTGCGCATGGCGATGCAACTCATCGAAGCGAGCGGCGCGCATGTGATCGGCGTGCACGAGGTCGTTCCGAACCTTCTGGCAGATCCGGGGCCCATAGGCGCCCTTGCTCCATCAAGCGATGATCGACGCGATGTTGAGGCGGGTATCGCTGCCGCCAACGCGCTCGGTGCTCTTGATGTGGGGCAGGGCGCCGTCGCCGTCGGTGGCCGAGTGGTTGCGCTGGAGGGTGCTGAAGGCACCGATGCGATGCTCGAGCGCGTAGCGACACTCAAGGCGGAAGGACGGGTCTCGGCGCGCCGCCGCGGGGTGCTGGTCAAGCTGTGCAAGCCGGAACAGGATTTGCGTGCAGATCTGCCGTCGATCGGACCATCGACAGTTGCCGGCGCCGTCGCTGCGGGGCTTGCCGGAATTGCCGTCGAAGCCGGCCGCGCTCTGGTGCTCGAGCGTGCCGAGGTGATCGAGGCCGCCAACCGGGCAGGGCTGTTTGTCATCGGCGTCGAGCGCAGCGATTACCGGGGAAGGGCATGAGCGGACAAGGCTATAGGCTGGCGGTGATCGCCGGCGAGGTATCGGGTGATCTGCTTGGGACAGATCTGGTGCGGGCACTGCGCATCCAAAGCGGCCGTGATGTCGAATTGGTCGGCGTCGGCGGGGACGGCCTGGAGGGCGAAGGTCTGAAATCGCTGTTCGACTATTCCGAACTGTCGATCATGGGCTTTTCGCAGGTGCTGGCGCGTCTGCCGAAGCTGATTCTGCGCATCCGGCAGACCGCCAATGCTATCATTGCGGCGCGCCCCGATGCCCTGCTGATCATCGATAGTCCGGATTTCACCCATCGTGTGGCGCGTCGCGTGCGTGCCGCACTGCCGGATCTGCCCGTCATCAACTATGTCTGCCCGAGTGTATGGGCGTGGAAGCCGGAACGTGCGCCACGCATGCGCAGCTATGTCGACCACGTGTTGGCGGTTCTGCCGTTCGAACCCGAGATCATGCGCAAGCTCGAGGGCCCGCCGACGACCTATATAGGCCATCGCCTGGCCTCGGACGCCAATGTGCTTGCCGTTCGCGCCAGCAGGCGTGAGAAATTGCGCGAGGCGAATGGCAGTTCCGTTTCGACCTGTCTGCTTCTGCCGGGCTCTCGGTCGAGCGAGATCGGGCGACTGCTGCCGATTTTTGGGCAGATGGTGGAAGAACTCGCGGCCCGGCATCCGGGCATCCGGTTCCTGTTGCCAACGGTTTCTCGCCAGGAAAAACTGGTACGCGAGATCACCTCCGGTTGGAAGGTTCAGCCGGAGATATCCGTCGGCGCTGCCGAAAAATGGGCGGCCTTCGACAAGGCGGATGCTGCAATCGCCTCGTCGGGCACAGTCATTCTTGAACTCGCGCTTGCCGGCGTTCCGGTCGTCTCGACCTATGATGCCGATTGGCTCGTGCGGTTGCTGCATAACCGCATCCGAATCTGGAGCGGGGCACTTCCCAATCTGATCGCCGATTTCCCGATCGTGCCGGAATATTTCAACCAGAGCATTCGGCCGGGCGCCCTGACCCGTTGGGTCGAGCGGCTGTCTGCCCCGACCGCCCAGCGCGCATCAATGCTCGATGGCTACGCGCTCGTGCAAGAGCGCATGGCGACAAGCAGACCGCCCGGCCAACTGGGCGCTGAGATCGTCCTTGCGCATATGCAGGACAAAAACGTCCGCTAGTTACGCATTTCCCGACGGAAAACCGCTCCGCACTTTTCCTGGAAATGCTTTGGCGACCGATCTCCTTGGGCATTCGATCTTTCGGTGCAGCGATCGCCACGGCAATAGAGTAGACCGGAGCATCGTCGCGATGGTCCGGTCTCCAAATGAAAAAAAGCCCGGTCATTTCTGGCCGGGCTTTTTCATTTTATATCAAGATCTTAACGCTTGGAGACCGGCACGTAGTCGCGCTGCGGAGCGCCGACATAGAGCTGGCGCGGGCGGCCGATGCGCTGTTCCGGATCTTCGATCATCTCGTTCCACTGGGCGATCCAGCCGACGGTGCGCGCGAGCGCGAACAGCACGGTGAACATGGTGGTGGGGAAGCCCAGCGCCTTCAGCGTGATGCCGGAGTAGAAGTCGATGTTCGGGTAGAGCTTTTTCTCGATGAAGTATTCGTCGGTCAGCGCAATACGCTCGAGCTCCATCGCCACTTCGAGCAGCGGATCGTCCTTGTGGCCAAGTTCCGCGAGGACTTCATGCGTGGTCTTCTGCATGATCTTGGCGCGCGGATCGTAGTTCTTGTAGACGCGGTGGCCGAAGCCCATCAGGCGGAACGGGTCGTTCTTGTCCTTGGCCTTGGCGATGAATTCCGGAATACGGTCAACCGAGCCGATTTCGGCCAGCATGTTGAGCGCAGCCTCGTTGGCGCCGCCGTGAGCGGGCCCCCAGAGGCAGGCGATGCCGGCGGCGATGCAGGCAAACGGATTGGCTCCGGACGAACCGGCAAGGCGCACGGTCGAGGTCGAGGCGTTCTGCTCGTGGTCGGCATGCAGGATGAAGATGCGATCCATTGCGCGCGACAGCACCGGGTTGACCACATACTCCTCGCAAGGCACGGCAAAGCACATGCGCAGGAAGTTGGAGGCGTAGTCGAGGTCGTTCTTCGGATAAACGAAGGGCTGGCCGATATGGTACTTGTAGGCCATGGCGGCAATCGTCGGCATCTTTGCGATCATGCGCAGCGAGGCGACCATGCGCTGGTGCGGATCGGTGATGTCGGTCGAGTCGTGATAGAACGCCGAGAGGGCGCCGACGCAGCCGCACATGACGGCCATCGGGTGGGCGTCGCGGCGGAAGCCGGTGAAGAAGCGCGACATCTGCTCGTGCACCATGGTGTGGTGCGTGACGCGATAGTCAAAGTCAGCCTTCTGTGCCTTCGTCGGCAGTTCGCCGTAAAGCAGCAGGTAGCAGACTTCGAGGAAATCGCCATGTTCGGCAAGCTGCTCGATCGGGTAGCCGCGATGCAGGAGCACGCCTTCATCACCGTCGATATAGGTGATTTTGGATTCGCACGACGCCGTCGAGGTAAAGCCCGGGTCGTAGGTGAACATCTTGGTCTGCTTGTAGAGCGAACCGATATCGACCACATCAGGACCGATGGACCCCGATCGCACTGGTAGTTCCGCCGACTTTCCATCGAGTGTTACGACCGCGCTTTTTTCTGTCATGGGGACCCTCCGTCTTATGGCAACGTGGCACAGAGATATGCCACGAAAATGAACGTTGCGAAGTTGCTATATGATTTATTTTCGGCTGCCAAGCTGTACGAAAGGCAAATTGTGCGATGCGAAAATGTGCATATGGCGACGCAATAATCGCACGTTAGGGCAATATGTCCAACGGGATCAATGGCGGTCAAAGCAATGGTGGGGGACCATTCCATATAGGATTGCCGCTTTTTTCGGCAGATAGCGTCCTGGTTGCGGATCTGGCGTGTTGGTTGCATCATCGATGTCGACTGTCTTCGGGGGGAAGTGCCGTACGATGAGCGAGATCGAGGCCCGGTCTTCGATGCAGGATGGAGTTCGCGCCGCTCCGGCGCTACCCGCGTCGGTTTTGGCCGACGGTGCGCCTGCAACGCCTGCGAACAGGCGCGCCAAGCTCGTCTTTCGCTTTTTGAAGTCTATGGCAATGGCTGCGCGCATGCGCCTGCGACCGGCTGCCATTGCTTCATCCTGGCGCAGCGCCATCGAGGAAGAGGCGGCGTTCGGCCACGGATTGGTCCTCGTCCCGGTGCTGCTTGCCGCCGGTGTGCTGACGTGGCTTTCGCTGCCTTATGACCTCGGACTCGTCAAACTTGCACTGCTGCCTTGCGTTTTCGGTATAGCCGCCTTGTCGTGCAACGGGGCCGTGCGCGCCATTCGCCCGCTGATGATCGCCGCCGGATTGTTCAGTGCGGGCATGGTGCTTGTCGCGGCCGAAACGGCGCGCATCGACACGGTCGTGCTCGACGGCCCGGTAACGACCAATCTACGCGGGAAAGTGTTTTCACGCGAGAAGAATGATCGTGAGCATTGGCGCTACGGCGTTCTTATCGAGCAAACCACCGAGCCGACGCTGCGGCGGCCACCGCTCAAGGTCATGGTACTGTCACGCAGCCCGCACACACCGTTGGCGATCGGAGCCACGATCGAAGGCAGGGCACGCCTTTCTCCACCTTCGGGCCCCGCGCTACCGGGTCTCAACGATTTCGCATTTGACGCATACTTCCGGCAGATTGGCGCCGTCGGCTATTTCTACGGTGCGCCGCATAGCCCTGCGGTCGATGCTGGCGCCGCGAAGGAGGACCCTTCGCTTTGGGCGCAAATGGCAGAAGGTCTGGCCGCGATGCGCGCAGCGGTCGGTGAGCGGATCCGCGGGGTGATCGCGGGCGACACCGGTGCGCTCGCCGCGGCGCTGGTGACAGCCGAGGAGAGAGCGATCGGTCGCGAGACGGTCGAGATGCTGCGGCAGGCGGGCCTCGCCCACGTGTTGGCGATTTCCGGTCTCAACATGGTGCTCGCCGCGGGAACCTTCTTGATCGGGGCTCGAACGATCCTGAGCGCGGTTCCCGGGTTGGCGCAGCGGGTCGCGATCAAGAAGATTGCCGCTGCCGGTGCGCTGGCCATGGTCTTTCTTTACATTCTGATTTCCGGTGGCGCTGTTTCCGCGGTGCGCGCGTGGATCATGATCTCGATCATGCTGGTGGCGGTGCTCTTCGATCGTATGTCGATCAGCCTGCGAAACATCGCGCTGGCTGCAATTGTCATCATCATGATCACGCCATCTGCCGTTGCGGGGCCGGGCTTCCAGATGTCTTTCGCCGCCACGTTGGCGTTGGTTGCCGGTTACGCACGCTGGCGTGAGCGTGCGCAAGCTGATGAGCTGGCAGCCGCCGGACGCTGGTGGGGCAGGCGGCTCGTCGTGGGCTTTGTCATCGGCGTGCTTGCGACGTCGCTGATCGGCGGCCTTGCGACGTCCGTCTACTCCGCCGCCTATTTCCAGCGCCTTCCGGCCTACGGCCTGCTCGCCAACGTCCTCGCAGCGCCTCTGATCAGCATTGTCATCATGCCGTTCGGTCTCTTCGCCATGTTGCTGATGCCCTTTGGTCTCGAACAGTATCCGCTTGCCGTGATGGCGTGGGGGCTCGATGGCATGCTGGTGATCGCCCGCTTCGTGACGTCGCTCGACGGCGAATTCCTGACGGGCCGAGTCGGGCCTTTGGCTTTCCTGCTCATTGCCTTTGGCGGCATCATACTGTGCGTGTTGCGGACCTGGCTTGCGGCTCTGGGTGGCGTCGTGTTGCTCGTCGGTTTGATGTGTCTCGTCGTCGAGGACAGGCAGCTGCCGGCGGTTGTGGTGTCGGAGGACGGGCGTCTCGTTGGATTGGTCACTGACGCCGCCATTGCGACGAACCGGGATCGGCCCTCGGATTTCCTCTTTTCACAATGGCAGCGCGCATTGGCGGTCGAGAGCCACGTCGCTCCAATGCCTGCACTTGGGGCGGTAGCCGAGGGCCTCTATCCCGAAGCCAAACGCCAATCCGGCAAGGCAACGCCGCGGGTGTTCGATCCAGCGGCCGCCGCCGCCATCCGCAAGGATTTCAACGCCACGCTCAGTAACGCGTCGCCCAATGTCTTTTCATGCCGCGAGAAACAATGGTGCGTCGCCCGAAGCAATGTCGGATGGACGGTCGCTCTCATCGAAAATCCCAACCTGTTTGAGGTGCTGTGCGATCAAGCCGATCTGTTGATCGTGCCTGGAAGCTTCAGCGAGCGGACCTGTTCATTCGGTCAAGCGCGGATACTGAATGGACGCCTGCTGCGGTTGACAGGTGCGGTCGAGATTTTCGCGGAGCCGACCCTAGGCAATCAGCGTTCGGATATGCGTTTCAAGACGTCGTTTACGTCCCTGCAACGCCCCTGGGAGCGTCACCGTGCCTATGACTGGCGGCGGGGCGACTTTGGCGATGATCCGCCATTCCTCTAAATCTTGAGGCCGGGCGGGTTGAAATGCAGGCGCGAAATTATTCTTGATTTATATACTCCACAAATCCTTGTGTTTCGGTCATAGTTTGTCGTAAAGAGCGGCCAATGCACGTTGAGGTGGCTCGAACTCCGGCCGCCAGTGATTTTGTGATGGCGAAACGGACCAGTACGCGAGGAACAAGATGCCCAACCGAACCCGATCGAAGCTGAGTATTTTGGCGGCAGCGACATTGGTGCTGGCTTGCAGTGTTTCCTCAACGGTCGTTTTGGCTCAGGCCACCTCAATCGACACAACAACCCCGACCATCGGTCAGGTTCAGAGCGCCGAACCGGCGGCAACGGCACCGAGCAACGCAGGCACTGCGGCCCAAGGCGAGCAGCCCGTGGCTTCTGGGGCGGTAACGTCGCAGCCCGTGGGCGCTCAACCGGCTGCCGGTACGCAGCCGACGGAGAACGGAATTGCTGTGACCGGAGCAGATACCGGCGGACAAACCCCGCCCGTATCGGTTGATACCCCCGCAGTCGAAGCGCCGTCGGAAGTCGCCGCCAACCCCATTCTGCCGCATGATCTCTCGCCGATGGGTATGTTCCTTGCTGCCGACATGGTGGTGAAGACCGTGATGATCGGACTTGCGCTTGCCTCGGTGATCACCTGGGCGATTTTCGTGGTCAAGACGTTCGAACTCTTTGCCGCAAAGGCACGCCTTGGCCGTGCTGTCCGTCAACTCTCGGCTGCAAACGGATTGGCTGAGCTTAAGTCCACATTCGACGGCAGGTCGGGGCCTGCCGCGGAAATGGTTGCCGCTGCGATCGACGAGATGGTGCGTTCCGAGGCTGTGCTCGATCACGCGCCGGCGGCAGGTCTCAAGGAACGCGTCGCATCGCTGCTGACGCGCATCGAAGTTCGCGCCGGCAAGCGCATGACCAGCGGTACGGGGATTCTTGCCTCGATCGGATCCGTCGGTCCGTTCGTCGGCCTGTTCGGAACCGTCTGGGGCATCATGAACTCCTTCATCGGCATCAGCAAAGCACAGACGACCAATCTGGCGATCGTTGCCCCCGGCATTGCCGAAGCGCTGCTGGCGACCGCAATAGGCCTCGTCGCCGCAATCCCAGCAGTTATCATCTACAACTACTTTGCCCGCTCGGTGGGCGGCTACAAGGTGGTCCTCGCCGACGCGGCAGCTGCCGTCGAACGGCTTGTCAGCCGTGATCTCGATCATCGCCTGGTGCGCAAGGCACAACCGCGTCGCCAAGACGGCTTCGCCCATCCGGCAGAAGCATCCATTGCAAGGATCGGGTGAGACATGGCCGGAAAGGTTAGCGATAGCGGCGGCGATCTCGACGAAAACAGCGAGATCAACGTCACTCCTTTCATCGACGTCATGCTCGTCTTGCTCATCATCTTCATGGTGGCAGCACCGCTTGCGACCGTGGACATGAAGGTTGATCTGCCGCAGTCAGTCTCCAAACCGACGCCGCGTGACGACAAGCCGGTGTTCGTGACGCTCAACGCCGATCTTGGCTTGGCGATCGGCAATGAGGAAACGGCCCGCGAAGAGTTTGCGGCGGAGCTTCAGCGCCTGACCGAAGGCAACACCGAGACACGCGTCCTGCTGCGTGCGGACAAGGCCGTCGACTACGGCGAGCTGATGACGGTCATGAACCTCATCCAGAACGCCGGTTATACCAAGATTGCCCTTGTTGGGCTGGAGGGTGCGCCTGGCCGCTGAGTCGGGCGTTAGCCGTTCGGGTGTCGGCCGGCCGCATGTCTGGCGCATTTATCGGGTCGCGCGATCGCCGAACCCGCTTTTCCGGTTTCCTTTTTCCGCTGCAAGATGTCGCTGTCGCTTGAAACCGGCGGGGCGGCGATTTATGAGCTTATGGAAAGGCTGCGCATCGGCAGCCGTATGACGACTGCGCGGTTTTCCGGGATGCCGGTACCGCGCCCATCCGGACACGAGGGCAGTATGATGAATTTCGAAGCGGCGCGCACCAAGATGGTGGACAATCAGATCCGGACGACGGATGTCACGTCCCACGCGATCTTGTCCGCTTTCCTTTCCGTACCGCGCGAAGAGTTCGTGCCCGCGCGCATGAGGGAGCTTGCCTACATCGACGCCGACATCGAGCTCGACGGAACCAAGGGCGTTGGCCCACGGTACCTTATGGAGCCGTCGCCGCTCGCCAAGCTGTTGCAACTTGCCGAAATTTCGAAGTCGGACGTTGTGCTGGAGATCGGTTGTGGCACCGGCTACGCCTCCGCGCTGCTTTCGCTGATCGCCGGCTCGGTCGTCGCACTTGAAAGCGATGAGGCGCTTGCCGCCACGGCGACGGAAACGCTGGCCCGGCTCGGTTATGACAATGTTGCCGTCGTCACAGGCGATCTTGGCAAGGGCTATGCCGCCGAAGCACCCTATGACGTGATCTTCGTTAACGGGTCCGTGGAGGTGCTTCCTGCGGCATTGTTCGAGCAGCTGCGCAACGGCGGCCGGCTGATTGCGGTCGAAGGCTTCGGTAATGCTTCGCGTGCTAAGCTCTATGTCCATGAGCATGGGAAGACGTCCGAAAGGGCGGACTTCAACACTGCGGTAAAGCCGCTTCCCGGTTTTCGCCGCGAGCAGACTTTTGTTTTTTGAGGTGCCACTTATTGAGGTATCTCAACATTTGATTGTGCTGCTAAAATAGCAATGTTGCCAATTGGCAACGAACCACCTGTTTCTTTTTGAAATGATCGTGCGCAGTATCGGTGTACAGTTGTGATCGTGCCGATTCCGGGTTTCAAAGAGTGCTGAGGTAGTGATTTGCTCACCGGTGGGCGGTGTGAGCGCTTCATCGCCGTATTTATGGCGGCTCGGTTTCGACTTCGGAATGGTGCCGCAGGAAATAGTGGGCTGGCTTTGCCGCCCCGATCGGAGAGGGAAGTATGGTGTCGATTGTCCGCAAAGCAGCCTTTTGGGCTGCCGTCTCGACGAGTGTACTGCTTGCGCCGCAGGCCGTGCTGGCGGAGACGATCTTCGGCGCAATGGCCAAAGCCTATGAGAATAACCCGGATCTGAACGCCGCGCGCGCCGGTCTTCGGGCGACCGACGAAGGGGTTCCGATCGCGAAGTCCGGGTTTCGCCCACAGGTTTCGGCGTTTGCAAACGGAACGCTTTCCAATGTCCAGAACGACGTTATCGGAAGCCGGAACTTTCACCAGGGGCAGATCGGTGTCACCGTAACCCAGATGATTTTTGACGGCTTTCAGACGTTGAACAACGTTCGCGCCGCCGAATCGAATGTCTTCGCCAACCGCGAAGGGCTTCGGGCGAACGAAATTCAGATTCTGCTGGCAGCAGCGACATCATACGCTAACATCGCACGCGACCAGCAGATCGTTTCCATCCGTCGACAGAACATCGCCTTCCTCAAGGAGCAGCTGAACGCGTCTCAGGCCCGCCTCGACGTCGGTGAAGGCACGCGGACTGACGTGAGCCTTGCTGAAGCATCGCTCGCCAACGCTCAGTCGCTTCTGATCAGCGCCATCGCGCAGCTGAAGCAGAGCGAGGCGGTTTATGTTCAGATCGTCGGCGTGGCGCCGACCGGCATCAAGCAGCCGGCACCTGCCTCAAAGGGGCTTCCCCGGTCGCTCGATCAGGCCGTTGCCCTTGGGCTGCGCCAGCATCCGACCATTCTCGCCGCGCAATACAATGTCGATACGGCCGGCTTCCAGGTGAAGTCAGCTGAAGGCACGATGCTCCCCGGCGTGACTATCCAGGGCCAGGTTGGGCGCACGACGGGTAATTCCGGTGACGGTGTCGTCAGCGACACATCGAGCGTCACGGCTCGCTTGACGGTGCCGATCTACCAGGGCGGTGCAGAATATGGTCAGATTCGTCGGGCCAAAGAGACCCTTGGGCAGCAGCGTATTCTGGTCGATTCGCAGCGTGCAGCCGTTCAGCAGAACGTTGTGACGGCTCATGCCCAGCTTGAGGCGGCGATCGCCCGCATCGGCGCCAACAAGACCCAGATCTCGGCGGCCAACATGGCGCTCGCCGGCGTCATCGAAGAGCGCAAGGTCGGCCAGCGCACCACGCTCGACGTCCTCGACTCGCAACAGACTGTGCTGAATGCGCAGGAACAGCTGGCGATTGCCCAGCGCGATGCTGTCGTAGCGAGCTACGGTCTGCTCGCCGCCACCGCGATCTTGAGCGTCAAGAGCCAGGGCCTGCAGGTTGCCGAATACCGTGCCGAAGAGCACTACGAGGCGGTCAAGGACAAGTGGTTCGGACTTCGAACCGTCGACGGCCGCTGATCAAAGAAAACGCCTCGGGAAACCGGGGCGTTTCTGCTTCTGCCGGCAAAAACAAATCTGTGCAACAATCCAAGTGTCTGATTCGCGGCGTATGTTTCGCCCGCGAACTCACTTAAGGTTTGTTTGCAATCGGCACATGCGTCGTTTCGGGACACATGCTCGGCCGCGTCAAACGGGGATAGAAATGGCACAGCTCAATGTCGCGCGTGAACCTTCGATGGATGAGATTCTTGCATCCATTCGTAAGATCATCGAGAGCAACGAGCCGGGGCAGATCGATTTCTCCTCGCAGGATCACTACGAGGACGATGCGTCCGACGAAATCGAGCTGACGATCGACAGCGAAATCGAAGCAGCGGCTTTCGGCGGGCGCGACGAGAGCCTCGAAGCGCCAAAGCCAGCAACGCCTGCGCCGGCGATCGAGGTGGCCGTCATCCCTTCGGAGCCGCACGCAAACATCGCGCAGCCGCCGCTTTCCCTGGCCGATGTCGCTGCCCGGGTGCGAGCAGCCTCCGAGCGTCATACCGTGAGCTATACGACGAAAGCGAACGCCGGCGACGAACCGCCGCGTAGTGTTCAGGATAGCCCGGTGATCACGTCGCGAATGGCTGCCGTCTCGTCGCCGCAAGCGCCGGCTGGTCGTCTCCCGCTGAGCGAGGCCCAGCAGCCCGGCAACGAGAGTGTCGCGGCTGAAACGCCGGTAGCGGCGCCGAAGCTGGTAGAGCCTGTGGCCGTCGCCGTTTCGGCCGGTCCGGTGGCGCTTGTCGCTGAAGAACCTGTGGTCGAAAAAGGCGCACCTGCGATCATTTCGGCCGAGGTCGGTCGTCAGGTTGCGCAGTCCTTTGACAATCTTGCCCAGGCGGTCGACCTTAGCACGCGTCGGTCGTTTGATGAAATTGCCGAAGAAATGTTGCGTCCGATGCTGCAGGAGTGGCTGGACGACAACCTGCCGACCTTGGTGGAACGGCTCGTGCGGGAAGAGATCGAACGCGTCGCGCGCGGCCCCCGACGCTGATACCTGAGCCTTTCCGACACAGGGGCCGCGGAACAGTCGCGGCCTTTTTGCGTTCGTGTTGACTTGCACCGGTCGTTCCGGTTTACAAGACATAGATATCAATCTCCAAAATTGGCTTCAAAATGCTTGATAAGACCTACGATTCCGCATCCGTCGACCCGCGTATCGCCAAGAAGTGGGACGAAGAAAACGCGTTTCGTGCAGGTGCGGGAGCAAAGCCCGGCGCCGACAGCTTCTGTATCGTGATCCCGCCACCGAACGTGACGGGCTCGCTGCACATGGGCCATGCGCTGAACAACACGCTGCAGGACGTCCTGGTGCGGTTCGAACGCATGCGCGGCAAGGACGTGCTGTGGCAGCCGGGCATGGACCATGCCGGTATCGCCACGCAGATGGTCGTCGAGCGCAAGCTGATGGAGCAGCAACAGCATCGCCGCCAGATGGGCCGTGAAGCCTTCATCGAGAAGGTCTGGGAGTGGAAGGCCGAATCCGGCGGGTTGATCTTCAATCAGCTGAAGCGCCTCGGCGCCTCCTGCGACTGGTCGCGCGAGCGCTTCACCATGGACGACGGCCTGTCGGAGGCTGTCCTCGAAGTGTTCGTTTCGCTCTACAAAGAGGGCCTGATCTACAAGGACAAGCGTCTGGTCAACTGGGATCCAAAGCTGCTGACGGCGATTTCCGATCTGGAGGTCGAGCAGCATGAGATCAACGGAAACCTCTGGTACCTGCGCTATCCGCTGGAGCCGGGCGTCACCTATCAGCACCCGGTCGCCTTCGACGAAGACGGCAAGGCGACGGAATGGGAAACCCGCAACTATCTGGTCGTTGCCACCACGCGGCCGGAGACGATGCTTGGCGACAGCGGTATTGCCGTCAATCCGGAAGACGAGCGCTACAAGCCGCTCATCGGCAAGCACGTCATCCTGCCGATCGTCGGCCGTCGCATCCCTGTGGTCGGTGACGATTATGCCGATCCGACTGCCGGAACCGGTGCCGTCAAGATCACGCCGGCGCATGATTTCAACGACTTCGACGTCGGCAAGCGCGCGGGCCTTGCCGCCATCAACATCCTGACCATCGAAGGCCGGATCACCATCAAGGACAACGAGGAATTCCTCGAGGGCCTCAGCGATCCCGCTGCCCTTCATGGCGCCTGGGATGAGCTTGAAGGCAAGGATCGCTTCGAGGCACGCAAGATCATCGTCCGGATTTTCGAAGAAGCCGGGTTGCTCGACAAGATCGAGCCGCACAAGCACATGGTTCCGCATGGCGACCGTGGCGGCGTGCCGATCGAGCCGCGCCTGACCGAGCAATGGTATGTCGATGCGAAGACGCTGGCCAAGCCCGCGATTGCGTCGGTCAAGGAAGGTCGCACCAACTTCGTCCCGAAGAACTGGGAAAAGACCTATTACGAATGGATGGAGAACATCCAGCCGTGGTGCGTCTCGCGCCAGCTCTGGTGGGGTCACCAGATCCCGGCCTGGTACGGCCCTGATGGTCAGGTCTTCGTTGAGAAGACCGAGGAAGAGGCGCTGCACGCTGCGATCCAGCATTATCTGGCCCACGAGGGCCCGATGAAGGCCTATGTCGAAGACCTGCTCGAGAACTTCAAGCCGGGCGAGATCCTGACGCGCGATGAGGATGTGCTCGACACCTGGTTCTCCTCGGCCCTCTGGCCGTTCTCGACGCTCGGCTGGCCGAACGAGACCCCGGAGCTCGAAAAATACTACCAGACCGACGTTCTGGTCACCGGCTTCGACATCATCTTCTTCTGGGTCGCCCGGATGATGATGATGGGACTTCACTTCATGAAGGATGCCGACGGCACGCCGGTCGAGCCGTTCCACACCGTTTATGTCCACGCGCTCGTTCGCGACAAGAACGGCCAGAAGATGTCGAAGTCCAAGGGCAACGTCATCGATCCCCTGGAGCTGATGGACGAATACGGCGCCGATGCGCTGCGCTTTACGCTGGCGATCATGGCCGCCCAGGGGCGCGACGTGAAGCTCGACACGGCCCGGATCGCCGGCTACCGCAACTTCGGCACCAAGCTCTGGAACGCAACGCGTTTCGCGCAGATGAACGGCGTCACCAACAGCGACGGCTTCATTCCGGAGGCGTCGTCGCTGACGATCAACCGCTGGATCCTGACCGAGCTTTCGCGCACGATCCGCGACGTCACCGAAGCGCTGGAGGGGTTCCGTTTCAACGAAGCGGCCGGGAGCCTCTACCGCTTTGTCTGGAACCAGTTCTGCGACTGGTATCTCGAACTGCTGAAGCCCGTCTTCAGCGGTGAGGATGAGGCGGCAAAGCGCGAATCCCAGGCCTGCGTCGCTTACGTTCTCGACGAGATCTACAAGCTGCTGCACCCGTTCATGCCCTTCATGACCGAAGAACTCTGGGATCAGACGGCGGGCGAGGGACGTGAGCGCGCCGGCTTGCTCTGCCACGCGGAATGGCCGTCTGCGTCCTATGCCGACGATGCTGCCGCCGACGAGATCAATTGGTTGATCGATCTGGTGTCGGGCATCCGTTCGGTCCGCTCCGAAATGAACGTGCCGCCGGCGGCAACCGCGCCGCTCATCGTCGTCGCTGCCAACGCGCTGACGCGCGAACGGCTGGAACGTCATGCTTCGGCCATCGGCCGGCTGGCGCGTGTGGAGCATATCGATCATGCGTCCGTTGCCCCGCGCGGCAGCGCCCAGATCGTGATCGGCGAAGCGACGGCCTGCCTGCCGCTCGGCAACTTGATCGACCTCTCGGCTGAAAAGGCACGTCTTGAAAAGGCGATCTCGAAGGTCGATGTCGAGCGAGACCGTATTCTCGGCAAGCTGGCAAACGAGAAGTTCGTCGCCAACGCAAAGCCCGAACTGGTCGAGGCTGAGCGTGAGCGTCTCGTCGAGCTGGATCTGCAGAAAGAATCGCTCGGCATTGCCCTGGCGCGGGTGGCGGAAGCTGGCTAAGCGGATCGCAAGATCTTGATTTTATATGATCCGCGGTGGCAACACCGCGGATTTTTCATTTTCTGACGGTGCATCTGGAGCATCTGCCAAGCCGATTCGGTGCGCCGGGGCGGCGGCTTTCTGTCGCGCCGCCTTGGGCGTTCGAGCCTGGCTTTCAAACCCGGATATTTCTTTTTTGGTGCAAAAACCAATGTTGTTGTCGTTGAGTAACACTTTCGGATTATATTGGAAAATAATACTAACATTAGCGACATAATTGCCATCGAGAGGAAAATCCGTTCGATTTGCGGGGATTGTGTTCAAATGATGAGAATCTTACGTAAATTTGGCGGCGGCGATGGCCGGTATCCCCCTAGAATGCGGCATTTGCGATTTCACGTGATCGTGAGAATACTTTTGCCACAGGCGACGTGAGGTGGATTGTCGCAGATTGAAATGCAGGGGGAGGAGCTTAATGGCTCATGAGAATTTGAAGCGGGGCGTCCTGGCGTTGGCAGCCGGAATTCTGGTTGCGTCGTCGGCGCACGCTGGCGGTCTTGAACGCGGCGGTTACAACATCGACCTGCTGTTCGACCCGTCGGACTATGCGGCGGAAGCAGCAACGACTTACGTGGTACCGCAGCGCAAGCTGAAGAATGTTCGGGACACTGATACCGGCAACACGGACATCCTCGGCGGGACGTTCGGTGGGGGAAATCTGAATTACCGTCCGAATTCCGTCGATGACACCGAGAACTATTGGGTCCCCCGTGTTGGTTTCAAGGCAGCCTTGACTGACGGTATCGATTGCATGGCTGACTACTCCCAGCCTTGGGGTGCGCACACCAATCCCGGCAAGAACTGGGCTGGCGCCAATAACAATATCGAGACGAAGGTCGAGAGCGATAACTATGCGGCGACCTGTTCCTACAAGTGGGATATGGGTCCCGGTCAATTCCGCATCATCGGCGGCGTCTTCTACCAGGAAGTGAACGGCTTCAAAGAACGGTTGGTCCAGGATTATACGGGCACCCCGCTGGCAGGCCTCTTTTCGGGCGTTGGCAGGCTTGAGCTGGAAGGCGACGGCTGGGGCTGGCGGACGGGCGTGGGCTATGAAATCCCTGAATACGCCCTGCGCGCGAGCCTCGTCTACAACAGTTCGGTAGAGTTGGATAATCTGTCGGGCTTCATCGATCTGCGTCAACTGGGCTTCGTTGTCCCCGGTGTTGGCCTGGTCACCGGCACGAAGTACGATGTAAACGGTTCGGCTTCGATGCCGGATTCGCTCGAACTCAAACTGCAGAGCGGGTTCGCGCCGGATTGGGCTGCGTTCGGCTCCGTCAAGTGGACCGACTGGAGCCAGTTGCAGGTCTTGAAATTCTGCCCGGCCACCGTATCTCGTACGACCCCTTGCACCAGCCTGGACCTTCTTTATCGTGATGGCTGGACCATTTCAGGCGGCGTCGGACACAAGTTCAACGACCAGTGGAGCGGTGCGGTCAGCCTGACCTGGGATCGTGGCACGAGCCACGGTTATGGCAGTCAGACTGATACCTGGCTCTTGGGCTCGGGTGTCTCGTATACGCCGACGAAAAATGTCGAGTTTCGTATGGCTGGTTTCGCCGGTATCATGACAAGCGGCAGTTCCGGCGCGGTTACCTATCAGGGCGACGTCATCGGCGACGATGTGTCGTATGACTTTGGCAATGATTTCGTCGGAGGGATTTCGACGGCACTCAAGGTAAAATTCTGATCCACTATCGACCAGAACGTTCAAGGCCCGGCTCATCCCCGGGCCTTTTCTTTGAGTTGCGCGACATCTGTTGGTGACTGTTCCACGGCCCGCCAATGTGACGATTCAGCAACACATTTAATGCTAGAGTTTGCTAGGGTCGGACTCAAGGTGAGTATGTCCATTTCCCGCCACAAACAGGGAGCAGCGATGTTGGGGACAAACGTGCAACTCGAAGATCGAGCCAGCAATGTTTGTAACGAAATGAAGTCATGTGTTGTCTTGAGTGAGCTGCCGCACTTCTGCGGAAATGGTCGGCTAAGGCTACACAAAATGGAGTTTCATCCTGGACTGGGTGCGTCGATGTTTTCGGCGGTTTCGGTGAACAATTGAATGGCAAAGGGCTGTTCAGGCGTTTGTGTTTGCAGCGGTGATGAGTTCGGCGTGGCCGGCTGGAACGGAAGAATTAGACTGTGATGCTTGCGGGTGAACTGAAGTCTCTGAAGGTTGCGATGCTCGGCGTGTCGCTTGTGGTCGGCGGTGCGACGGCCGGTCCAGCGCGTGCCTTTGATCCGGGCACCGGTGTCAGCAAGGAATCCGGCCCGTTTGCCTTGTTCAAGTTCGGCTTCTCCGCCTACAAGAGCGGCCGCAAGGACGAAGCCGTCGAGGCCTACCGTTATGCCGCCGAGAAGGGGCACACCGGCTCCCGCTGGGCCCTTGCCAATATGTATGCTTATGGCGACGGCGTCGCTGAAAACGACCTCGAAGCCTTCAAGATTTACAGCGAGATTGCCCAGCAGGGTGTGGAGCCCGGTTCCGAGGATACGGGGTACTTCGTCAACGCGCTGATCTCGCTTGCCGGCTACTATCGCCGCGGCATTCCCGACAGCCCGATCAAATCCGACATGTCTCAGGCCCGCCAGCTCTACTTCCAGGCGGCGTCGACCTTTGGTGTATCGGAGGCCCAGTTCCAGTTGGCGCGCATGCTGCTTTCGGGCGAGGGCGGCAACGTCAACGTTCAGCAGGCCAAGAAGTGGCTGAACCGCGCGCGAAAGAGTGGTCATGCCGGCGCCATGGGCGTTTTCGGTAACGTTATCTTCCAGGAAGGTCAGACCATCCGCGGTCTTGCCTATATGACCGCGGCGCTCGACCAATGTTCGCCAAAGGACCGGCCGTGGCTGCAGTCGATGCAGGAGCAGGCCTTTTCTCTGGCAACCGAAGGTGATCGCCGCCAGGCGATCACGCTGTCGCAGAACATGCACACGCAGGGCGACGACGACTAAACGCGTCCGGCTGAATACGACCAGGTCGTTCCGGTTTAAACGAAGTCGCAGAAAGCCTCTATCTTCCTGCTGTTTCGCCTTTCCTGACGCAAATCGCTACGCACTTTTCCTGGAAATGCCCGAAGCGCCGCCCCCGCGCAAACCTTAGCGTCAAAGCGGACGTTCGAACGTGAAATAGCCCGCGACCGGTACGTGGTCGGAAGGCTTCTCCCACGCCCGCACATGTTTTTCGATAGACGTCGAAACCAGCCTGTCCGCCGCTTCCGGTGACAGCATCAGGTGATCGATGCGTATGCCGAAATTCTTCGGCCAGCATCCGGCTTGATAATCCCAGAATGAATAAAGCGGAACGTCATCCGTGGTCGAGCGAACAGCGTCCGTCAGGCCGAGATTGCGCAGCCGGCGGAAAGCCTGGCGTGTCTCGGGCAGGAACAGTGCATCGTTCTGCCAGACCTTGACGTCCCAGCAGTCGTGCTCCTCGGGGATGACATTGTAGTCGCCGGCAAGAATGAACGGTTCTTCAAGCTGCAGCCGCTGCTCGGCATAGGCCGCCAGGCGCTGCATCCAGCGCAGTTTGTACGGATACTTCTCGCTGTCGACCGGGTTGCCGTTGGGCAAATAGAGCGAGCAGACGCGGATGACACCGCCGGAGACGGAAAATACGCCTTCGATAAAGCGGGCCTGCTCGTCCGCGTCATCGCCTGGGAGGCCGCGATTGACTTCGTCCGGTTTCAGCTTGGAAAGCAGCGCAACGCCATTGAAGCCTTTCTGGCCGTGCGTTTCGACGTGATAGCCGAGCGCTTCGATCTCCAGGCGCGGGAAGTTTTCGTCGACCGATTTGATTTCCTGCAGGCAGACGATGTCCGGATTCGATTCCTTCAACCATGCCAGCAGGCTGTCGATCCGCGCCTTGACGCCATTGATGTTCCAGGTGGCAATCTTCATGGCTCGAAACGCCCTTCCATGTCAGTGAATCCGCTCGGACCGTTTCTTGTAACGGCTCCGGATTCTTTTGACAAATCCGATACCTGCGGTCTTTTCGTCAAGAATGTCGCAATACACCCTTAACGCGCAGCGAATTCCAGCCACTTGCGCCTCGCGCGCATCGGCAACGAATTGATTCCGATCGGTTGCAGGCTATAGTCCCGCTCATGATCGACTTCATCCAGAACTATTGGCCGCATTTTCTCGTCTTCTTGTCTTTCGTTCTGGGCGTGCCGGCGGCAATCCATGCTGCCATGACCAAGGACGATGTCAGGGCGGCTGCCGGCTGGGTCGGCGTCGTGCTGCTGTCGCCGATCGTTGGGGCGCTCGTCTATGGTGTTGCCGGTATCAACCGGATCCGCCGCTCGTCGATAGGCATGCAGCGTTCGCTGGTGCGTGGTCGCGGGCCGGATCAGTTCGGGCGCTTCGATGTATCCGATGCGGAAATCGGAACGCGATTCGGCCAGCGATTCGCGGCGATGAAAATCCTCGGCGACCGGGTGTCGCGACATGCAATGTCCACCGGAAACCGCATAATCATGCTGGAAGGCGGGGACGCGGCCTATACTGCCATGTTGCACGAGATTGCCAATGCGCGCCGCAGTATCCTGCTGGAAAGCTACATCTTCGACCGAGACGCACTGGGCTTGCGTTTCGCGGACGCGCTGATTGCCGCGCGTGGGAGAGGGGTCGATGTGCGGGTGTTGATCGATGCGGTCGGCGCCCGCTACTCGGTGCCGAGCATTGTCGGCTATCTCAAGGCGGCGAGTGTGCCGACAGCCGTCTTCAACGGCAACATCATCATGGGGCTGAGATTGCCCTATGCCAATCTGCGCACCCACAGGAAGATCCTGGTCGTCGATGGCAAAGTCGCCTTTGCCGGGGGCATGAACATCCGCGCCGGCTTCACGACCGAAATCGCCGGTCCGGAGGCGGCCTATGACACGCATTTCCGTATCACCGGCCCGGTCGTCGCCGACATCTTCCAGGTTTCAGCCGAAGACTGGCAGTTTTCGACAGGCGAGCCTCTGGCAAGCGATACCTGGAAGACCGAGGCTGTGCCGCCGCCGGCAAAGACGCCGGGCATGCTGATGCGGGCCGTCCCCTCCGGCCCCGACAGCACGAACGAAACCAATCACAAGATGCTGATGGGCGCCTTCTCCGTGGCGCGGAAGAACATCCGGCTGATGTCGCCCTATTTCTTGCCGGATCGGGAACTGATCAGCGCGCTGGTGACAGCCGCGCGGCGCGGCGTCGAGGTGGATATCGTCGTGCCCGCAGTCAACAATCTGTTGCTGGTCGACCGCGCCATGACGGCGCAATTCGATCAGGTGCTGAAGGGGCATTGTCGCGTGTGGCGCGCAAGGGGCGCCTTCAATCACTCGAAGCTGCTCGCGGTGGATGAACGCTGGGCCTATGTCGGATCGACGAACCTCGATCCTCGATCGCTGCGCCTCAATTTCGAGTTCGATCTTGAGGTGCTCGACGACGTTTTTGCTCGGACGGTCAGCAGCCGTATCGCGGCGATCGTCGAGGCGGCGGAGGAAGTGACGCTGAAGGACCTGAAAGCCCAGCCCTTGACGGCGCGCCTTGCCAACAGGCTGCTGTGGCTGGGATCGCCGTATCTGTGACTGCGACGCGCAAGAAGGCGTGCCGCTTACTCAGATCGAAAAACTCGTTCCGCATCCGCAGCTTGCGACAGCATTCGGATTCTTTATCTGAAACGACTGGCCGAGCAGGTTGTCGATGAAGTCGATCTCCGAGCCCCCCATATAGACGAGAGACAGGCTGTCGATCAGAACTTTGGCGCTGTCCTTTTCAAGCACGAAGTCGTCGTCGTTCGCGTCGTCGACGAGATCGAACTTATAGGAGAAGCCCGAGCATCCGCCGCCTTCGACGGAAACACGCATGGCATTCTTATGCCCGTCCGAGCGCAGAATGGTGGCGATCCGCTTGGCCGCTGCGTCGGAAAGGGTCACTGTTTCCTGTGTCATATTTGCCTCCTGCCGGGGTCAAGAACCGGAGAGATTCGTCTTCATTGCGCGATTTGCAGTGGCCGGTACCGGCATGTCTTTTCACGCCGAGCGCCAAACCGTTGCTTTGACTAGAGGAATCGGTCGATGCTTGCTGACCGCTTTCCCGTAGCTTTCACTATAGGTATGAAGGCTTGAATGTCCCGTCAATGGGACGACCACGCAGGTGTGAAATGACATTCGACAAAAATGCGCTCGGCTTCGGTTACGGTGAACATGCGCCATTCGCGTCGAATCCCTGGGCGACGCGCGGCAGGCTCTACCCGGAGGCGACAAGCCCGACGCGTTCCGATTTTCAACGCGACCGTGACCGCATCGTGCATACGACGGCTTTTCGCCGGCTGAAACACAAGACGCAGGTCTTCATCGCCGCCGACGGCGACCACTATCGCACCCGCCTGACCCACACGATCGAAGTGGCACAGATCGCGCGCGCCCTGGCGCGGGCGCTGAAGCTTGATGAGGATCTCGCCGAAGGCGTGGCGCTCGTCCATGATTTCGGCCACACCCCGTTCGGGCATACGGGCGAGGATGCGCTGCATGACATGCTCAAGCCCTATGGTGGCTTTGATCATAACGCGCAGTCGCTGCGCATCGTCACCAAGCTCGAGCGGCGCTATGCCGAGTTCGACGGGCTGAACCTCACCTGGGAAAGCCTGGAGGGGCTCGTGAAGCACAACGGGCCGCTTCTGACCCTGGACGGGCAGGGCACGCATGGGCCGGTGCCACAGCCTATCCTCGACTACTGCGCAATTCACGATCTTGAGCTCGCGAGCTTCGCGAGTCTTGAGGCGCAGGTGGCGGCCATCGCCGATGACATTGCCTATAATACCCACGACATCGATGACGGACTGAGATCCGGCTATCTTACGTTCGAGATGTTGGAAGACGTGCCGTTCCTCGCCCGTCTGATGCGCGAGGTCAGCGATCGCTACCCGGGTCTGGAAGCGAGCCGCTTTACCCATGAGATCATGCGGCGCCAGATCACGGCGATGGTCGAGGACGTGATAACGGTCGCGCAAGCGCGCCTCGGGGATATCAGGCCCGAAAGTGCCATGGATGTCAGGCATGCCGGTAAGGTCATCGCGACATTTTCGGACGAGATGGGCGAGACCGACAAGCAGATCAAGAGACTGTTGATGACGCGGATCTATCGACATCCCGAGGTGATGCGGGTGCGCGAAGGGGCCGCGTCGATCGTCTGCGATCTCTACCGCGCCTTCATGGCCGACCCCTTGCTGATGCGAGAACACTATTGGATCGACCAGATCCCCGGGATGGCCGAGCCTGCGCGGGCGCGGCATGTCGGCGATTATCTGGCAGGCATGACGGATACCTTTGCCATCAGCGTTCACAGGCGTTTGTTTGACCATACGCCCGATTTGCGGTAGGGACGCCCCGCCCGGAGGCTTTTGGTTCAACCGAACCGAGCCTCCTTTTGAGTTTTGCACCGACCATATTCGGTCGGGAATAGCGGACGGATCAGATGAATCTCTTCACGGACTTCGAATCAAGAATTAAGGATATTCTCGAAACGCTTGATACCGTTCGAGAAAAGCGATCCGAGCTTGATTTCAGCCGTATCAATGTCGAGCCGCCGCGCGACCCCAGCCATGGCGATGTCGCGACCAATGCTGCGATGGTGCTTGCCAAGCCGCTCGGGATGAATCCGCGTGCGCTTGCCGATCTGATCGTCGAGAAGCTCCGGCTGGACCCCGAGGTCACGGAGGTTTCCGTTGCGGGGCCTGGCTTCATCAACGTCCGGCTGTCCGTCTCCTATTGGCAAAAGCTGTTGACCCAAATGGTTCGCTCCGGCGCCGACTATGGCCGCAGCACGACCGGTGCGGGTCGCAAGGTCAACGTCGAATACGTCTCGGCCAACCCGACCGGCCCCATGCATGTCGGCCATTGCCGCGGTGCCGTTATCGGTGACGCGCTGGCGAACCTTTTGACCTTCGCCGGCTACGACGTGACCAAGGAATACTACATCAACGACGCCGGTTCGCAGATTGACGTGCTGGCGCGCTCCGCTTTCCTTCGTTACCGGCAGGCGCTCGGCGAAGAGATCGGCGAAATTCCATCGGGCCTCTACCCCGGTGACTATCTCGTCCCCGTCGGCGAGGCGCTGGCCGACGAATTCGGCACGAGCCTACGGCTGATGCCCGAGGACAAGTGGATGCCGCTCGTCAAGGAGCGCACCATTGACGCCATGATGGCGATGATCCGGGAGGATCTTGCCGCGCTCAACGTCACCCATGACGTCTTCTTCTCGGAGCGCACCTTGCATGCCAATGGCGCTGCGAAGATCCGCACCGCGATCAACGACCTGACCTTCAAGGGCCACGTCTACAAGGGCACGTTGCCGCCACCGAAGGGACAGTTGCCGGAAGACTGGGAAGACAGGGAGCAGACGCTGTTCCGCTCCACGGAGGTCGGTGACGACATCGATCGGCCCTTGATCAAGTCGGATGGGACTTATACCTACTTCGCCGCTGACGTTGCTTACTTCAAGGACAAGTTCGACCGCGGTTTCGACGAGATGATCTATGTGCTTGGCGCCGACCACGGCGGTTACGTCAAGCGCCTGGAGGCGCTGGCCCGGGCGGTGTCCGGCGGCGCGTCGAAGCTCACCGTGCTGCTCTGCCAGTTGGTCAAGCTTTACCGCGAGGGTGAGCCGGTCAAGATGTCTAAGCGCTCGGGCGACTTCGTGACGCTGCGCGACGTCGTTGACGAAGTCGGTCGCGATCCGGTGCGGTTCATGATGATCTATCGGAAGAACTCCGAGCCGCTGGATTTCGATTTTGCCAAGGTGACAGAACAGTCCAAGGATAACCCCGTCTTCTACGTGCAGTATGCCCATGCCCGTTGCCGGTCGGTTTTCCGCCAGGCGGCGGACGCATTCCCCGATCTCGACCTGTCTTCCGTCGATCTTGCCGGCGCAATCAACGGCGCGATCGTCGATCCGGCGGAGCTGCAGCTGGTCGCCAAGCTCGCAGAATATCCGCGTGTCATCGAGGCTGCAGCACTGGCGCAGGAGCCGCATCGCATCGCGTTTTACCTGTACGATCTTGCCGCTGCCTTCCATGGACACTGGAACAAAGGTAAAGAGAATCCGGAATTACGTTTTGTTAACGATAAAAATAGAGAATTAAGTACTGCCAGACTCGGGCTGGTGCATGCTGTCGCTTCCGTACTGAAGTCGGGCCTGTCCATTACAGGCACCTCCGCACCGGAAGAAATGCGATAAGTATTGTCACCATTTTCCCACAATGCACTGGCAAGTGAATGCAGGCAATTGTGAGTGGAGAGCATGGCAGACAAACAATTCGCACGAAGCGGGCCGGCTGAATTCGATGTATTGGCAGACGATGATCCGTTGGCCGAACTCGCCCGGATCGTCGGCTACGATGCCCGGCCGGCTGTCCAGCAGTTGCAGGAGTTGCAACGCCACCAGGAAGCCGTCCGGCAGGATCCGGCGTTCGACCTCGAGGAAGAGCTTCTTCGAGAGTTCGATACCTATGACGCGCCGCGCGCGGCAAGTGTTCAGCCGGACAATGCTCCGGTTGAGCATGATGCCTCGGTAGCGCAAGAGGTTCAGCAGGCCGAGCCGGCGCTCGAATTTGAGCCGTTCGAGTTTGCTGCGCCCGAATCGGCCCCGGTCGAAGAGGTGCAGGCGCTCGAGCCGGCGTATCAGCCAGCTGAATTCGTAGAGCCATGGGCAGAGGCCGTCGGTTCTTCCGGCGAGGTCGATCACGCCCATGCCGAAGTCGTCGCTTTTCCTGAGGCGCCTTCCGCTCCGATCGCTGATCCGGTTGTCCACGACTTCGTTTCCGAAGAGGCCGAGCCGACCTTCGATCTGGAGCATGAGCTCGAGCTCTCGCTTGGCGACGTCGATCTTTCTCCTGCAGCCGAGTTTGCCTCGGTCGAGCAGCACGTGGTGGCACCTGACGAATGGCATGCGCCGGTCGAGGATATTTCGTTCGACGTTTCGGATTTCGCCAGCGAGTTGGCGGCCGAGCAGGCCACTTTGGCGGTTGAGCCAACCTTCGAAGTGGCTCCGGTTGCCGAGGGTAGCAATGCCTATGCGCTGGACAATGCATATGCGTATGAACCGGCCGTGATCGAACAGGCCGCTCCAGTTGCCGCAGAGCCGACAACCGACAGTGCTGTCGACGAGCTTCTTGCCGATATCGAGCGGTTCCCTGTGCCGGCTGCGACAGGATTGGTCGCCGCCGCGGTTCACACCCATCCCGCCGTCCATGCACGGGCTGAGCCGGTCGCAACCGGAGCAGCTCCCGTCAAGAAGAGCCCGTATCCCTTCACGCCGACTTTCAGCCGTGCCACTCCGGTCGCCTCGGCCTCCGGCGTCGGTCAGCAACGTGCCTTCGCCGGTCCGATCGTCTCGTCGATCCCCGCAGCTGCTGCCGCTGCAGTCGCTGTCCCAGCGGTCGCACCGGTGGTTCCTGAGGCCATCGTTGAGCCTGCTCGCCCGGCTTTTGAGCCGGAGAACGAGCCGAGCTTCGACATTGAGAACTTCGAAATGGAGCTCTCGGATGTGGCGCTGGAAATGGAGCTTCCGGAGTTCGATGCGTCTGAAGACGTGGCGACCGCCCTTCAGCAGCCTGCTTTCGCTGCCGTTGAGTCGACGCCTCTGCAGCGCGAAGAGCCTTTCGTCGCGCCGCCGATCGCGGCAGCGCCTATCGAAATCGAAGAGGTTCCGGTTGAAAGCGCGTTGCCATTCGATCCCTCGATGATCGCCGAAGCCGATACCGGTGTCGCTCCGATCGCCGACATGGAGGTGCCGCAGCTGCCGGTCATCGAGACGGAAAAGCCGGCCGCCTATCCCGCCGACTATGATCTCGATATCGACGCGGAAATGGCACAGCTTTTCGGCACGCCGGCACCGTCTGCAAGGGAGACACAGGCTCGCCCTGCCGAGGTTCGTGAACCTGCGCGCGCTGCGCCAGCAGCCAAGCCGGCCGCATCGTTCGGCGCGGCCCCGATGGATGATTTCGACGAGTTCGAGAAGGCAATGGAAGAAGACTTCCGTCGCTCGATGGTCGAACGCCAGACCACGCCGCGCGAATCCGAGCGCGTGCATCCGATGTCCGGCCAGGCCGAAGAGGGGGCTTACAAGGAGTACGGTTCCGGTCGCCGCTCGCAGCGCGCAATGCTGCTGGCCGCAAGCGTCGCCGGCGTCATCATTCTTGGCGGTGCGGGCGTTTATGCATGGATGGGGGGCAGCGATGCCGCTTCGTCCGGCGAAGGACCCAAGATCATTCTCGCCGATAAATCCCCGGTGAAGGTCGTGCCGGAGGAAAAGGGCGGGAAGACCGTGCCGAACCAGGACAAGGCCGTCTATGACCGCGTTGCCGGCGCACAGGGCACAGGTCCTCGCCAGGAGGCGCTCGTCTCTTCCACCGAGGAGCCGATGGATGTCGTGCAGCGGACGCTGACGCCGGAAAACCTGCCGAATGACAGCAGCGATGAAGCGGATGCTCTTGGCGTGACGTCGCCGAATGCAGACGAAGAGTCTGCCCGTCTTCTGCCTGACGACGGCACTGCTGCGCCGGCAGACCAGGAAGAAGACAAGGCTCCCGCTGTCGCGCCGCGAAAAGTACGTACGATGATCGTTAAGCCGGACGGCACGCTCGTCGCCCGCGAAGAGCCAGTTGCTGCACCTGCAGCGGAAGTCGCCGGCAATGCTCAACCGGTTCCGGCAACGGCTTCCGGCCAGGTTGCTGCGTCGGGCGCCGAGGGCCAGGCAACTGCCGCGGGCGCCGGTTCCGAACTTCGTGCAGCCGGACAGGCACCAGCTAGCGCCGACCAGGTCGCACTTGCCGCCGCAAGCAACGCCACTGTCAACGCCGGCGACCAGGCACCCTTGCCGCAGACCCGACCGGCCGAACAGGCGGCCAACGTGGCTGCAGCCACAACAGCTGCGCGCCCGGCGGAAACGCAAGACGCCGCCAGCGCCGCAGTGGATACCCAGCAGGTTTCCACCGCATCCGTTCCGGCTGGCACCTACTTCATCCAGGTGGCGTCGCTGCCTTCCGAGGCTGAAGCGCAGAAGTCCTACAATAGCCTTTCCAACAAGTTTGGAAGCGTTATCGGCGGTCGTGGCGTGGATATCCGCAAGGCGGAGATCGCGGGCAAAGGCACCTACTACCGTGTCCGCATCCCGGCCGGCTCGCGCGAAGAGGCCAATGCCCTTTGCTCGCGCTACAAGGGGGCAGGCGGCAGCTGCCTCGTTACCAAGTAGTCAGCGCGGAACTCGTGCTACAGGAAGGGCGCGGCAGAGATGCCGCGCCCTTCCTGTTTCAGTGTCAGTAGTCTGTGCATGACGCACACTCATGATTATTCTCGCTTCGCGGCCGGCAAGTGGCGCACTATGCTTTTGGGATGAGCGAATCAAAAGCATTTATCTCCGGCTGCAAAGGTCTTTCGCTTTCGGGCGAAGAGCGCAGCTTCTTTGATGGCGAGCGTCCTTGGGGCTTTATCCTCTTTGGTCGCAACATCGGTGAAGAACAGCAGATTTCCGATCTGGTCGCAGCCTTGCGAGATAGTATCGGCAATCCGGTGGCACCCGTGCTGATCGACCAGGAAGGCGGGCGGGTCCAGCGCATCCGGCCGCCGCTTGTCCAGCAGTACCCGAACGGTGCCGCGATCGGTGAAATCTACCGCCGCGATACGGAAGGCGGCCTGCGCGCTGCCTGGCTGATGGGGCGGCTTCACGCCTTTGATCTGATGCGGTTCGGCATCACCGTCGATTGCCTGCCGGTACTCGACGTTCCGGTTCCCGGCAGTCACGATGTCATCGGCAATCGCGCCTATGGACACGACCCGCAGAGCGTGACGGCGATCGGCCGGGCGATGGCGGAGGGCCTGAAGTCCGGTGGCATGCTGCCGGTGATGAAGCATATGCCTGGCCATGGCCGCACCTTCGTCGATTCCCACCACAGCCTGCCTGTCGTCAGCGAAACATTCGAGGAACTCGCCAAAAGCGATTTCCTGCCCTTCATCGCCATGAAGGACGAGGTCATGGCCATGTCGGCGCACATGGTCTTTACGGCGATCGATCCGGACAATCCGGCAACGACGTCCGCCAAGGTGGTGCGTGAAATTATCCGTGGTCACATCGGTTTCGACGGGTTGTTGATGTCCGACGACGTTTCGATGAACGCGCTGGCGGGCGACATGTCGACCCGCGCGCGCAACATCATCGACGCCGGGCTTGATCTTGTCTTGCATTGTCATGGCATAATGGAAGAGATGAAGGCTGTGGCGGATGTCGTCCCGGTTCTGGCCGGAGAGACATTGCGCAGGGCAAGGGCCGCAGAGGCCGCCTTCCGCAAGCCCGACGATGCGAACGAACAGGAACTGCGGGCCGAGTTCAACGGTCTGTTCGCAACTGTTTGAGGACGGGTACGGCCGGCGGGAAAGGATCGGGCTGTCGTGAGTAGTGCGGGCGAAAAACAGGGAAGGTCCGGGCCGAAAGCGCCGATGGATCCCCTGTGGCAGGACGAGACCGCGGAGCGGGGGCTGCACGAAGAGGCGCTTGTCATAGACATCGCCGGCTTTGAAGGCCCGCTCGATCTGCTTCTCCATCTCGCCCGCAGCCAACGGGTCGATCTTGCCCGCATCTCGGTGCTCGCACTGGCGGAGCAATACATCGCCTTTGTCGAGCGCGCGCGCAGCATTCGCATCGAACTGGCCGCCGACTATCTCGTGATGGCGGCTTGGCTTGCCTATCTCAAATCGCGGCTGCTGATCCCGCAGCAAGCGAAAGACGACGGCCCTTCGGGCGAGGAGATGGCCTCGGCGCTGGCGTTCCGGCTGAAACGCCTCGAAGCGATGCGCGAGGCCGCCACCCGGCTGATCAATCGAAACCGCCTCGGCCGCGACGTCTTTGTCCGGGGTGCGCCGGAGCATATCGTCACCGAGCGGAAGTCGGACTACGACGCTTCGCTCTATGATCTGCTGACGGCTTATGCAGGCTTGCGGCAACGCACGGCGATTACGCAGGTAACGATCGAAAAACGCCATGTCTGGTCGCTTGCCGATGCGCGATTGATCCTGGCGCGCATGATCGGTCATCTCGATGACTGGACCGCACTCGATCACTTCCTTCTGCGTTACATGACGACGCCGAAAGAGCGCGCGACGGCTATCGCCAGTTCGTTTGCGGCCTCGCTGGAAATGGTGCGCGAGGGGCGCCTGGAAATCCGCCAGGAGGAAGCATTCGCGCCGATTTATCTGCGGCGCGGGCCAAACCCGATCGATGCCGCAACGCTTGCCGACATGGAGGCAGCCCGTGGCTGAGCCGCAGAAATATTTGCCCCGCCTGGACGAAGACGAGAGCGAGAGCGACGGCCCGCTGCTTGATCCGCGAACGGAGCGGGAAGCCGAACGGATTGCCGAAGCGCTGGTCTTTGCCTCGGCTCAGCCGGTCTCGGAGACCTACATTGCCAGCCGCCTGCCGGGCGGCACCAATGTCCCACGCATCATGGCGCGGCTGAAGGCGTTTTATGCCAGCCGCGGCGTCAATCTGGTGCAGGTGGCCGATCACTGGGCGTTTCGGACTGCCGCCGATCTGTCTTTCGTCGTGCAGACCGACGAGCAGGAGGTGCGCAAGCTGTCGCGCGCCGCGCTCGAAGTCCTGGCGATTATCGCCTACCACCAGCCGGTCACCCGTGCCGAGATTGAAGACATTCGTGGTGTGCAGACGTCCAAGGGTACGCTCGATGTGTTGATGGAGGCGGGGTGGGTCCGCTTCCGCGGCCGCCGGCGAACGCCTGGGCGTCCCGTCACCTTCGGAACGACGCGCGATTTTCTCGACCACTTCGGCCTGGAGGAACTGCGCGATCTGCCCGGGATTGAGGAGTTGAAGGGGGCGGGGCTTCTGTCCGGACGCATTCCGTCCAATCTGCATATACCCGTGCCGGTGGGCGATGATGACCTGGCGGAAAACGAAGATCCGATCACCCAGCTCGATCTGGAAGAACTGGGGCTCTTGACTCCGAAGGGCGAAGAGGCCGATTAAAAACCTGATTGGAGATATCGGCTTTCTCCGTCGAGCCTGCACCCGGCACGATCGCTGCGGTGCCACCGGTGTCAAGGAATACGCAGCATGGTTTCAGATACGCAGCACGTGCCCGTCATGGCAACGCGACGGACGGCGGGCGTATCTTTCGCGGCGAGCCTGACATTCGAGGATATCCACCACAGCTATCATTCCAAGGAGACGATCAAGGGCGTCAGTCTGGCGGCAAAGGCCGGCGAGGTCCTGTGCCTGCTCGGCCCCTCCGGTTCCGGCAAGACCACGCTGTTGCGGATTGCCGCCGGCATCGAGATGCAAAGCGCCGGTCGCCTTCTGCTCAACGGGCAAGAGATTTCCGGCCCATCGATCTTCCTGCCGCCGGAAAAGCGCGGCGTCGGGCTGATGTTTCAGGACTTTGCGCTGTTTCCGCACATGACCATCCGCGACAACGTTCGCTTTGGGCTGACCGCCCTTCCCAAGAGGGAGGGGCTGATACAGGCCGATGCGGCCCTGGAGCGGGTTGGCTTGTCGCATTATGCCGACCGTTATCCCCATGTGCTTTCAGGTGGCGAGCAGCAGCGCGTTGCCCTTGCCCGTGCGCTCGCGCCACGGCCTGCCGTGTTGCTGATGGATGAACCTTTTTCGGGGCTCGACTCAAGGCTCAAGGATTCGATCCGTGCCGATACGCTCGCCATCCTGCGTGAGACCCGAGCCACAGCGATCGTCGTCACACATGATGCCGAGGAAGCGATGCGCATGGCCGACCGGATCGCTTTGCTCAAGGATGGACGCCTGGTCCAGGTCGGTACGGCCGACGAGCTTTATCGCAAGCCAAGGGACCTCTTCGCCGCCGGTTTCTTCTCTGAAATCAATGTGTTCGACGCGCAGGTTCGAAACGGCCGCGTCGACACGCCGCTGGGGGGCGTGGATGCCGGCAGATATCGCGACGGGCAGCTTCTTTCCGTAGCGGTGCGACTTTCGGGCCTGCATGTCGGTGAGGACGAGGGCGATATACAGGCACGGATCGTGTCGCGTCGTTTCATCGGAGTCGTCGAATTGCTCGAGCTGGCTGTGCCGGGCTGCGACGGGACGGTGCGCGCGCGCATCCGGGCGGACCAATTGCCGCAAGGATTGCGCGATGTAATGCTTTCAGTTAACGAGCGGGATATATTGCTGTTTGAAAAAGATGTTCCGACATCTTAGGGTCTGTGGCGAAAACGGGCTGTGCTGGTGGCGCGCCTGAAAATTGACACGCGAATAGGGCCTGAATTCGGGGAAGGCTCAGAGGGAGAATACGCATGGGTTCCTTTAGTATCTGGCACTGGCTGATCGTTCTTGTCGTGGTGCTGTTGTTGTTCGGCCGCGGCAAGATTCCGGAACTGATGGGCGACGTTGCCAAGGGCATCAAGAGCTTCAAGAAGGGCATGAACGACGATGACGTCGCGTCTGCTGACAAGCCGCTCGACGGCAAGACTGTCGATCACAAGTCTGACGAAGTTCGCTAGAGATCGAGCATCGATAGGGCCGAGCTGGGATTTCGTCCCGGCCGGCCGCATCACGGGTTTGCAGGACATATCGAATGCTTGATATCGGCTGGACCGAGCTAGTCGTCATTGCCATCGTACTGATCGTTGTTGTCGGACCGAAGGATTTGCCGCCGATGTTGCGGGCCTTTGGCCGCATGACGTCGAAGTTGCGCGGCATGGCCTCTGATTTCCGTCAGCAATTCGATGAGGCGCTGCGCGAGGCGGATCTTGAAGATGTCCGCAAGACGATCAGCGATGCGCAAAGCCTGAATCCGGCGAATGCGCTACGCGATGCCATGAACCCGCTGCGCCAGATCGGCAACGAGATCAAATCCGATCTCCAGAAGGCCGCTTCGCCGGACAAGCCGTCTGTTCCTTCTCCAGAGCCAGCAGCCACTTCCGCAGAGCCGGTTAGTGCTCCTGTCGTCGCTGCGCCTGAGGCAACGCCGGCAGATAGCGTTGCGGCAGCGGCAATCGGTTCCGCCAGCCGGCAGATGCAGCGTGCCGAAGCGGCTGAGCCGGCAGCAAAGCCAAAGCGGGCAACGAAGGCGAAAGCAGAGACAACATCGCCCAAGACGGCTTCTGCCGTGAAGGTCGCAGCCGTTGAGGCTGCACCCGCGAAGCCTGCGGCCAAGAAGCCTGCCGCCAAGAAACCTGCGAAGGTCGAGGCCGAACCGGCTAAAGAAAAAACACAAAAGACACGCGCGGCAACGCGCAAGAAAGGTGACGCATGAGCGGCGATATCGAGGACCGGCCGCAGCCGCTGATCGAGCATCTGATCGAGCTCAGAAAGCGGCTGATGTGGGCCGTCGGCGCGTTCTTCATCGCCTTTCTCGTCTGCTTCTATTTTGCCAAGGGTCTGTTCAACCTGCTGGTTCTACCGTTCAAATGGGCGGTCGCCTGGGCAGGGATGGATCAACGCAATGTCGAGCTGATCTATACGGCGCCGCAGGAATTCTTCTTCACCCAGATCAAGGTGGCGATGTTCGGCGCCTTGGTGATCGCCTTTCCGGTTATCGCGTCGCAGATCTACAAGTTTGTTGCTCCGGGCCTCTACAAGAACGAACGCGCGGCATTTCTGCCGTTCCTGATCGCTTCGCCGCTTCTGTTCCTGCTTGGCGGCGCGCTGGTCTATTTCTTCTTCACGCCGATGGTCATGTGGTTCTTCCTGGCGATGGAGCAGGGCGCTGACGAAGGCCATGTGGCGATCCAGCTTCTGCCCAAGGTTTCGGAATATCTGAGCCTGATCATGTCGCTGGTCTTTGCCTTCGGTCTCGTGTTCCAGCTGCCGGTAATCACCACGCTTCTCGCGCGTGTGGGCTTCGTCACTGCCCAAGGGCTTGCCGAGAAGCGTAAATACGCAATCGTGATCGCCTTCGTCGTCGCGGCCGTCCTGACGCCGCCGGACCCGGTTTCCCAGATCGGCCTTGCACTGCCGGCCATCCTTCTCTACGAAATTTCGATCCATATGGCGCGACTCGTCGAAAGACGACGGGCAGCGGATGCGCTCCAGCGCGAGGCCGCCCAGTCGCAGGAAGAAACTTCCGAAGAGGTTGGCCCCGCCCAGGGCTGAGCATTCGACGGTTCCGCGCCGTGACCTGAAAAACGCGTGGAACGACAATGCTTGATATCAAATGGATCCGTGAGAATGCCGATGTGCTGGACGCCGCCCTGGCCAAGCGGGGCGCGGAACCATCGTCCGCGTCTCTGATCGCCGTAGACGAACGTCGCCGCACGATCCTTCAGTCGCTGCAGGACATGCAGTCGCGCCGCAATGCCGCATCGAAGGATATCGGCGCGGCGATGGCGCAGAAGAACAGTGAGCTTGCGGAAAAGCTGAAGGCCGAAGTGGCCGAGCTGAAAAATTCCATGCCGGCCCTCGAGGAAGAGAGCCGCCAGGTCGAAGCCGAACTGAACGACGCCCTGTCACGCCTGCCCAACATTCCGCTCGACGATGTCCCTGTCGGTTCGGACGAGGCAGGCAATATCGTGACGCGCGTCGTCGGCGCCAAGCCCACCTGGAATCACCAGCCGCGCGAACATTTCGAAGTCGGCGAGGCGCTCGGCCTGATGGATTTCGAGGGCGCCGCGCGCATTGCCGGATCGCGCTTCACCATCCTGAAGGGGCAGCTCGCCCGGCTCGAGCGCGCGCTCGGCCAGTTCATGCTGGACCTGCACACGCAGGAGCACGGCTATACCGAGGTTCAGCCTCCGTTGCTGGTGCGCGACGATGCGATGTACGGCACCGGGCAATTGCCGAAATTTGCCGAAGACCTGTTCCGCACCACCGATGACCGCTGGCTGATTCCGACCGCCGAGGTGCCGCTGACCAATATCGTTCGCGAGCAGATTCTCGACGGCGAAAAACTGCCGCTGCGCTTCACGGCGCTGACGCCGTCCTTCCGTTCGGAGGCCGGTTCTTCGGGCCGTGACACGCGTGGCATGCTGCGCCAGCACCAGTTCAACAAGGTCGAACTCGTGTCGATCACCGATGCGGAGACATCCGTTGCCGAGCATGAGCGCATGACCGCCTGTGCCGAAGAGGTGTTGAAGCGCCTCGGGCTGCACTACCGCGTGATGACGCTTTGCACCGGCGACATGGGCTTTGGCGCCCGCAAGACCTACGATCTTGAGGTCTGGCTTCCGGGCCAGGATACATACCGGGAGATTTCGTCCTGCTCGGTCTGCGGCGATTTCCAGGCGCGGCGCATGAATGCGCGTTACCGCAACAAGGAAGACAAGGGCACGAAGTTCGTTCATTCGCTGAACGGGTCCGGTGTCGCGGTCGGCCGGGCGCTGATTGCCGTTATCGAAAACTACCTCAACGCCGACGGTTCGGTTTCGGTGCCCGATGTCCTGCTTCCCTATATGGGCGGCCAGACGCGTATCGAAAAAGCTGCCTGACGGGAAAGAAGTCGCAATGCGGATCCTGCTGACAAACGACGACGGCATCCACGCCGAGGGCCTTGCGGTCCTCGAGCGGATTGCGAGGACAATTTCCGATGATGTCTGGGTGGTGGCGCCCGAAGCGGATCAGAGCGGTCTTGCCCATTCGCTGACGCTGTCGGAACCTTTGCGCCTGCGCCAGATCTCCGAGAAGCGTTTTGCGCTGAGGGGCACGCCGACGGATTGTGTCATCATGGCTGTGCGCAAGGTTTTGGACCGCAAGCCGGATCTCGTGCTCTCGGGTGTCAACATCGGCGCGAACATGGCGGATGACGTGACCTATTCCGGAACCGTCGCCGGTGCGATCGAGGGAACGCTGCAGGGAATTCGCTCCATGGCGCTCAGCCAGGCCTACAGCCACGTCGTCGGCGAGGCGGTTGCCTGGGATGTTGTCGAGCGCCATGCGCCTGCGTTGATCCGAACTCTACTGGCGGTTGACCTGCCTGATGGAACGCTGCTTAACCTCAACTTCCCGAAATGCTCTGCCGACGCTGTCGCCGGCACGGAGGTAACCTCGCAAGGCAAGCTCGATTTCGGCTTGACGATTGACGAGCGTTCTGACGGCCGTGGGTTTCCTTACTTCTGGCTGCGCTTTGGCGAGCGTTTCGGCGATTTCCGCGCCGGTACCGACATCCACGCCCTTCGGGAAAACCGGATCTCGGTGACGCCGCTGAAGCTTGATCTGACCGACTACACTGTGCAGGATCGCTTAGCGCGAGCCTTGAGCGAAGGGGCCGTCGATTGAGCGGACGTGTTTCGGAACAGGAAGGCTTTGCTGCGATGGTCCTGCGGCTTCGCGGTGAGGGTATCAGCAACCAGAGCCTACTGAACGCGGTCGAGCAGACGCAACGCGGCCATTTCACACCTCCGCAATTCCAGGCGGACGCTTACTCCCAGCGAACGATCCCGCTCGATTGTGGCTCGTTCATGGAAGGATATGACTTCGCCGTCCGGCTGCTGCATTGCCTCAATCTCAAGTCCGGCCAGCGTATTCTGGAAGTCGGCACCGGCAGCGGCTTTACCGCTGCGGTGATGGGGCGCATTGCCGAGCGCGTGCTGACGATCGATCGCTATCAGACGCTTGTCGCCACCGCCCAGAAGAACCTGGAAAAATCGGGCGTTCGCAACGTCATCGTCCGCCAGGCCGATGGCAGCGCGGGGGTGCCGGGCGAGGGTACGTTCGACCGCATCCTGATTACCGCTGCTTTCAACAGTCTGCCGCGCATGTTCTCCGACCACCTTGTTTCCGGAGGAACACTGGTGGTTCCGATCATGATGAGCGAGACGCATTGTCGGGTGGTTCGTGTCAGCCGCACCGGCAGCCGTTTCGACCGCGAGGATCTGTTCGACGCGCCTTACATTCCGATCGTGACGCAACTGGCGTCTTACCTCTAGGCCCGCAGGCCGCTTGAGCGGATCGATGCGGCCAGTTGATCTATGCGGCCAAGGGCTGCCCGTCTCGACGACAGTCTGAACCCGACCCCGATCACAATTCTGCCGAGGGATTGGCCTGCTGCGTAGCGCGACAATGCCAAGTTCATGGATTGTGATGTGTCGACGAGACAGGCGCGTTAGAGCGCAGTCCGGTGGCGATCGCCGTGGCCGCGCGACACGGTGCAGACATTTGCCTGCTCAATCGGTCGCTGGTTAACAAAATCCTAATTTCTCCAGTTTCGCGCAAGCTTCGCGCCATACGCCTTCGGCTGCACGAAAGGTCTGGCCTTGCGAGTCGCTGAATTTCTATGCGGTTCGGAAAGGTGATCTGGTCGTGCGGTTGACGGAGACGGCACATGCAGATTGCGAACAGGCTGACGGCTGCCACATCAGGCGACGGATTGGGCAATCTTGCCGGTCGTGCGGCTGGACAATCCGCTGCCGGTGGCAAGGACGAGAGTGCTGCGCAGGCCATGCAGGCCACCTTTTTCGATCCGACGCCGCGCATTTCGCTTTCCGCCGATGCGCTGCTCTACCTCAGCCAGAACAGGAAGTCCTCCGATGGGCAGCCCGCGCTGACGCGCGACGAATGGAACAACCGCTTGTCGCCGCAGCTGGCCTTGCGAGAGTACCAGGCCTTTGGAAAGTTTCTCGAGACCGGCGACCATCGCGACTACTACAAGGGCTTCATCGAGTATTACGATGGCCTGCGTTCGGAAGACCAGAACAGCCTGCGCTATTTCGGGACACGTGAGGCGGCTGTCGCCGGGTTGCGCTCGCTCGAATACGAGCAGGCAAGTGGCCTCGAGGCGGAGACGACTTTCCAGACGCTGGTGAGCGTGCTTCTCGAGGAAGACAAGACCGCGCTGTCGGAAGTGCCGGCGGTACCGGCGGGACGACAGATCTTTGCCTGGGACCTGACAAGCATCAGCTATGAGGACGAGCCAACCGAGCGGCGTGCCGTCTCGGAGATCGAGCGCCTTTATTCCGAACTGATCTAGGTTCACTGTGCGCTCGTTGGCGCGCCGCGCATCGTTCTATGGTTAGCATTCTGTCAAACTAGGGCTTTGGTGGTGCTGACCTTAACCGCGCGGTAACTCTAATACGCTTTAATAAACCCACATCGAGTTGCGTTCGGAGTGGGTAAGCGTCATGCGTCAGTTTGTATCTCCCAAGGTTGGAAAGTCCACGATCCGCCTGTGTGCAGCGGTCCTGTTGGCAGGTGTTGCCACCGGCTGCAGCTCCGACGCCAGCCGTTTCGACGGTTTGTTCTCGCGGTCGGACGCCTTGACCACCAACTCAATCCAGAGAAATACGACCCCCGTGCCGCGCGGCGATGTCGCGAACGGCCAGATGGCGGTCGTTTCACCGGCCGACACGCGCAACTCGGCGCTCGGGCAGCCCTACCCATCGGCAAACGGCGCCTACGATCCGGTCAATACGTCATCGACGCCGATGTCCACCGCGCGCGCTGCCTCGACACCGATCAATGTGCAGCGCTCGACGCTCGCTGATCCGACGTCAAGCGCGAGCCGCGTTGCTGATCCGCAACCATTCCCGGCCGCCCGCCAGGTCGAGCAGGCGTCCGCGGCGACGCGGCAGGCATTGCCGGCCGCCGCCAACGAAACGGCGAGCAAGAGCGGTTGGACAACGCAGAACGCGCCTTCCGTCATGGTCCGCCAGGGCGACAGCGTTGCCATTCTCTCCAAGCGGTTCGGCGTTCCTGAAAAGGAAATCCTGAAGGCCAACGGTTTGAAGACTGCAGGTCAGGTCGAGCCTGGTCAGCGCCTCGTCATCCCGACCTTCGGTGTTGCAAGCAGTGCCGCGAAGGCTGCCGCCTCCAACACGCTCACCGACGTTGATGGCAGCAAGCGGCAGCCGTCGCCCTTGCCGACTGACCAGCGCGACGTCGCGATCCTGCCCGGCCAGTCGCAGTCCCGCGACAAGAGCGAGGGCAAGACCAATGTGGCAGCAGGCAAGGTCTCCTCGACGGGCGAGGGTGGTGGTGAGGGTTCCTACACCGTCAAGCCGGGCGACTCGCTCAACCGCATTGCCAAGGCAACGGGTGTTTCAGTCGGGGCGCTCAAGCAGGCCAACGGCTTGACGGCAGAATCGATCCGCGTCGGCCAGACTTTGAAAGTGCCGGGTGCCGCAGGCGCTGCCACGGACCAGGTCAAGACGGCTTCCGTTCCGAAGAAGGCCGAAGGCCAGGTCGCCTCGCTCGACAAGAACAAGCCCGCTGAGTACCAGCCGCCGGTGGCCAAGCAAAGCGTATCCGAAGTCGCCAGCAAGAATCCCGACGTTGACGAGGAATCGCCGAAGTCGACGGGCATCAGCAAGTATCGCTGGCCGGTTCGCGGTGCAGTTGTTGCCGGCTATGGCGCCAATGTTGATGGCAATCGCAACGACGGCATCAACATTTCCGTGCCCGAGGGCACTCCGATCAAGGCTGCCGAAAACGGTGTGGTCATCTACTCCGGCAGCAGCCTGAAGGAACTGGGCAACGCTGTCCTCATTCGTCACGATGATGGCACTGTCACCGTCTACGGCAATGCGTCCGAGCTGAAGGTCCAGCGCGGCCAGAAAGTTCAGCGCGGCCAGACTCTTGCAGCTTCCGGCATGACCGGCCGTGCAAGCCAGCCGCAGGTCCACTTCGAAGTGCGCAAGAACGCCAGCGCGGTGAACCCGGCGACCTTCCTCGAGTAGGCCGATAGCACGCGAGTTGCTATCAGCCGTCCAGCCGGTGGCGCAGGCGACCGGCCAAATCTTGAATGAATTGCCAGGCGACGCGGCCGGACCTTGCTCCCCGCGTCGTTGACCACTCCAGCGCATCGGCGTGCAAGGCGTCTTTGTCGACCGCAATGCCGTAATGGCCCGCGTAGCCGTCGATCATCGCCAGGTAGTCCTCCTGGCTGCATTTGTGGAAGCCGAGCCACAGGCCGAAACGATCCGAAAGCGATACCTTTTCCTCGACTGCCTCTGACGGATTGATGGCGGTCGACTGTTCGTTTTCCATCATGTGCCGCGGCAGGAGGTGACGTCGGTTCGATGTTGCGTAGAGCAGCACGTTGGTCGGCCGCCCTTCGACGCCGCCGTCGAGCACGGCTTTCAGCGACTTGTAGGACGTGTCGTCGTGGTCGAAGGAAAGATCGTCGCAGAAGACGATCACCGGAACGGGAGCCGACTTCAGGATGTCCATCAGTGCCGGCAGCGTGGCGATGTCCTCGCGGTGAACTTCCACCAGCTTGACTGCAACGCCCGTATCACGGGCGACCTGGGCGTGGACGGATTTGACGAGCGACGATTTTCCCATGCCGCGCGCGCCCCACAGAAGCACGTTGTTTGCCGGATAACCTTCGGCAAAGCGCAGCGTGTTGTCGACCAGGATGTCGCGCACATGGTCGACGCCGGTAATGAGCGACAGCTCGATGCGGTTCGGCCTCTTGACCGGCTGCAGATGGTGCGTTGCCGGCGCCCAGACGAAACACTCGGCGGCGTCCCAATCGTTGGCGGCGGCAGCGGGACCGGCGATGCGCTCGATCGCCGCGGAAAGCTTCTGCATTTCCTTGATGAGAACGTCGATCTTTGTTTCACCCATCGGTCCATCTCCGCTTGCTGAATCAGTCACTTGGCTTCGGTTTAACCGGGTAGCACGCAGGTTTGCGCTGGAAAAGGCCGCACCGGGTGGGAGGGGGGGTTCTCCTCTTGCGGAATTTATGTCAGAGGCACTGGATCGGATACGGGTGCCGTCGCTTTGCATTGCGGCTGCGCGCCCTTATATTCCGGCCGATTTGGCGCGGAGGAACCGCCGCATATTTTGAACTCAAGGAGTGATCGATGTTCATTACCGAAGCTTTTGCGCAGACAGCCGCCGCCCCGTCGACCGGCGGTGCGGACATTCTTATGTCGATTCTGCCTTTCCTGCTGATCTTTGTCGTCATGTATTTCCTCATCATTCGTCCGCAGCGCGCTCAGATGAAGCGCCGCGAAGAACTGCTGAAGAACATCCGTCGCGGTGATCAGGTCGTGACTGGCGGCGGCATCGTCGGCAAGGTGACGAAGGTTGTCGACGACAGCGAACTGGAAGTCGAAATCGCCGAAGGCGTCAAGATCCGCGTCATTCGCGGCGGCGTATCGGAAGTTCGCGTCAAGGGCGAACCCGTAAAGGAATAATTCCAGTCCAGCCATATCCGGGAGCATCCGGGAAGCGGAGCGTTTGAGGCATGTCCAATCTGAAGCCGTTGAAGAGCGCTCTTGTTTGGCTGGCAGTGCTTTTGGGCATCGCGTTTGCGATGCCGAATTTCCTGACGAAGGAACAGGCTGATGCGCTGCCTTCGTGGCTCCCGCATCGCCAGGTGGCGTTGGGGCTCGATCTCCAGGGTGGCTCTCACTTCATGTTGCAGGCCTCGCGCGAGGACATCCTCGCCGAACGGCTTGAAGCGGTGACAAATGATGTCGGCAAAGCGCTGCGCGATGCCGACATCGCCTATATCGGCCTGTCGGGCGAGGGGCAGTTGATATCGCTGCGGGTCCGTGACCGGGCTAAATTGCCGGCAGCGCGTGCCGCACTTGCTCCGCTCATGGTTCCGGTGGAAACCGGTGGACTGGTCAACGACGAAATCACCGAACTTGCTTTCGACAGCGCCGAAGAAGACGATCTGATCCGCCTTCGCCTGAGCGACGAAGGCATCGACTACCGCATGTCGCAGGCGTTGGGCCAGGCCATGGATGTCGTTCGGCGCCGGATCGCCGAAGTCGCGGTAGCAGAACCTCTGCTTCAGCGCCGAGGCGATGACCGGTTGATCGTTCAGGTTCCGGGTCTGGCGGATCCACAACGCCTGAAGGACCTGCTCAGCCAGCGCGGCCGCATTTCCTTTCAGATGTTGAACGTGACCGTGCCCGTGCAGCAGGCCGTCGATGCGCAGCCGCCGGTCGGCAACGAAGTTCTGTATTCCTTCGACGATCCACCGATCCCTTATCTCATCGAAAAGACACCGCTGCTGTCGGGGGAAGATTTCACCAGCGCCGAACCGCAGATCGACGCGACAAGCGCCGAGGCGTCGGTTGCCATCAAGCTGACGTCCGTGGCCACCGGTCGTGTCGCCGCCCTTCAGGCAAAGGGCGCCGACCAGAAGGTTGCGATCATTCTCGACGATCAGGTCGTCGCGACACCAACGATTGGCAACGCCGTCAAGGGCGATACGGCAATCATTGCCGCCGATCTGCCGGAGGAGGGCGCCGGCGATCTCGCAGCGCTGGTCAGGACCGGACCTCTGCCGGCGACTTTGACGGTCGTTGAAGAGAGGACCGTCGGGCCAGGCGTCGGCGATGATGCGATCGGCGACGGTCTGAAGGCCGGCTTCGTCGCCGCCGTTGCCGTTGCTGCATCGATGGTCTTCTTCTACGGCGTCTTCGGCATCTTCGCCGTTGCTGCCCTGGCGGTGAACCTGATCCTGATCATCGCAGTCCTTTCACTAACCGGTGCGACGCTGACATTGCCGGGCATTGCCGCAATCATTTTGACCATCGGCGTTGCCGTCGACTCCAACGTGTTGATCTACGAGCGTATTCGCGAAGAGGCGCGGGGTGGACAGCCTCTGGTTCAATCGGCCAACAAAGGCTTTGCGCGTGCCTTCAGCAGTCTTTTCGATGCCAATTTGACGATGCTGATCGCAGGGGCGATCCTCTTCTACCTCGGGTCCGGTCCGGTTCGAGGCTTTGCGGTCACGCTGGCAATCGGTAGTTTCACCACGCTGTTTACCGCCTATACCGTCACACGCAGGATCGCCAAGGCGTGGCTGCGCGGCTGGAAGGCGCAGCATCTGCCGAAGGGTATTCGCACGGGACGCTTCAGCGATCTCGACATCCGCTTCATGGCGATCCGCAACCCGGTCTTCATCGTCATGGCGGCGCTGTCGGTTGCTTCCGTCCTGCTTCTTGGCACTCTCGGTCTCAACCTGGGTGTCGACTTCAAGGGCGGCTCAATCATCGAGCTCGAAAGCAAGGCCGGCAACGTCGATATTGCCGACCTGCGCGTGCGGCTTGACGAGTTGAACCTGGGCGAAGTGCAGGTGCAGCATCTCGGCTCGGGCAACGGCGTCCTGGTGCGCGTGCCGTCGCAGGAGGCCGGCGACAACGCCGAGCAGACGGCGATCGGCGTCATCCGGGCGGAACTCACTGACGAATATGCCTTCAAGCGCGTCGAGGTTGTCGGTCCGGTGGTATCGGGCGAATTGACCCGTGCGGGAACGACTGGTCTTGCCGTCTCCTTCGTCGCGATCCTGCTCTATGTCTGGTTGCGTTTCGAGTGGCGATTCGCGCTGGGTGCGATCGTCGCGACCCTGCACGACGTACTGCTGACGATCGGTTTCCTTGTGGTGACCGGCATCGAGTTCAATCTCGGCAGCATCGCCGCTGTCCTGACCATCATCGGCTATTCGCTCAACGATACCGTCGTGATCTATGACCGCATCCGCGAGAACCTCGGCCGCTACAGGAAGATGCCGCTCTCGGTGCTGATCGACGCTTCGATCAACCAGACACTGTCACGCACGATCCTGACGGCGCTGACGACGGTGCTGGCGCTGACGGCGCTCTACCTCTTCGGTGGTGGTCTTATCCGCTCTTTCAGCGTTACCCTCTTGTTTGGCGTCATCGTCGGCACGATCTCTTCGATCTATATCGCTGGTCCGATTCTCATCCTCTTCCGCAAGCGGACGGACCATTTCCAGGGCGGGGAGAACGTCTCCGGCCCGGGCGCCGGGGCGGCGCAAACGGCAAAGGGTTCAGTCTGAAATGCCAAGGGGTATCGAAATCCGCGAAGCGCATTTTCCGGGGCGTGCCCCGATCGATGCCTATGGCAATGGCGGCTTTCGCTTTGCCGACATGTCGCATCGCGGCTCCGTGCTGATGCTGCCTTCGGGCGTCTATGCATGGGATGTTGCAGAGGGCGATCCGCTGTCGGTTGAAAAGTTCCAGCGCGTGTTGGACGAGGCGCGCGATATCGAAGTGCTGCTCGTCGGCACCGGCCGTGACATCCGCCCGCTGCCGGCCGAGCTGAAGACCGCCCTGCGTGCGCTGAACATCTCCTCCGATCCGATGAGCACAGGGGCCGCCGTCAGAACCTACAATGTGATGCTGGCCGAAGCGCGGGCGGTTGCCGTCGCGCTGATTGCCGTCTGATCTCGGCCAGGGAAGACTTGCGTGCAAGAAATCGATACCCAGATCCTGAGCGACCTCAGGGACAATGACCGTGACCGCTACCTCGCCTGCCTGCTGGCGCCTGCAGCGAGTCAGTCGTCACTCGCTGCGCTCTACGCGTTCAACGCCGAGCTCGCCCGCATTCGTGAGCTGGTCCATGAGCCGATCCCGGGTGAGATCCGCATGCAATGGTGGCGGGAGTTGCTGGAAAACGAAGATGCGACGGGTGAGGGGCACCCGCTCGCACGTGCGCTGCTCGACTGCATTCGTAAGCATAGACTTCCCATCTCGGTGTTTCAGAACATGATCGACGCCAGGATCTTCGATCTCTACGATGATCCGATGGAAGACCGGGCGGCATTCGAAGGTTACGCCGGTGAGACTGCGTCGGCGCTGATCCAGCTTTCCTGCCTTGTTCTTGATCCGCAAAATGCAGCGAAGTCCGCCGAGGCAGCCGGCCACGCTGGCGTCGCGCAGGCGGTGGCGGGGGTGCTGCTGCTGCTGCCGCAGCATTGCCGCCGAGGGCAGGTCTACCTACCGGCCGAGCTCCTGCGGGCAACCGGCCTCGACAGGGAAACGCTGCTCGCCGGGGAGGATCAAGACGCGATCGGAAGAGCGGTCAGGGCGTTTGCGGGCTACGGTCGGGACCACCTGACCAAGGCGCGTGCCCGGCTCGATACGATCGCGCCCGGCAATTTCGCCGGCTTTGTTCCCCTGGCACTCGCCGAGCCGATCTTCGACCGTGCCGAGACCGTCGGCGCGGGGGTGTTGCGCGATCCGATCAGGCCGGCGCAGTGGCGGCGGCAATGGTGGATGTGGTGGGCGAGCAGGCGCAGGCGGTTCTAAGTGACCGGGGCGGGCATCAGAGGGCGCAGCATATGGTCAAACTGGCGCAAGGCTCACACCGTATAGAGGCAGTTTATCGGCTTCTTGCCCACTGAAGGGGTGCCCGTCTGATGCTCTGGCTGCTTTTGATCATCGTCGTCATTCTTGCCGGCTCGTTCTACATGTGGATGAACGCGCGGGCGGAACGGGATTGGAATGACCCGGATGCCGGCTCGGCGATGGTCGAGTTCGGGCGGGCCTTTCCGGACGAGGCAATTCGTGCCCTTCATTCGACCGCGGACCGCAAGGCGATCTTCCTGCGACTGCATGACGGCAAGGCCGGTTTCATACAATCACATGGAACGCATTATGTTTGCCACGTCATTCAGCCGGGCAAGGTCCGGGTCAACAGTTCCGAAAGCGGCCATGGGTTGATCGTTCATTTCCCCGATTTCGCCTATCTCGACAATGCGTTCGAGTTTCACAACGCCAGTGAGGCGGCTGAAGTCTCGCTGTGGCTGCTTGGCAGCTTCAGCCCGAAATCGGAATTCACCGCCGATGAGGCGGACGTGCCATCGCCAGCGAAGGCGGGCGAGTAACAAACACCTGGCCGCAGCCATCGCTGCCGGCGGTCCTGATCAGTGTAAGCCTGTGAAAGTAAAAGGCCTGCGAACCGGCGTTAGTCCGGATTGCAGGCCAATTGCCTGGTGGCCGATTACCCGTTCAACCAGGCGGCACAGTCGCTGAGTGCGCGCGCAGCAGTCGCCTGCTTCTTTGCTGCAGCCTTTTCCTTGCCGCGGAAACGCTTCACGCCCTCGGGCTTGGTGATGGCGCCGGGATCGAGCGGTGGGAACAGCCCGAAATTGACATTCATCGGCTGGAACGAGCGTTTGCCCGGTTCGTCGTCGGAAACGATGTGGCCGCCAGTAATATGATTGAGCAGTGCGCCAAAGGCGGTCGTTGCTGGCGGCGTGATCAATTCTTCGCCCTTGCGTTGCGCTGCGGCGAACCGACCGGCCAGCAAGCCGATGCTGGCGCTTTCCACGTAGCCCTCGCAGCCGGTGATCTGACCGGCGAAGCGCAGGCCCGGCCGTGACTTGAGCGTCAGCGTTCCGTCGAGCAACGTGGGTGAGTTGATATAGGTGTTGCGGTGCAGGCCGCCGAGGCGGGCGAATTCGGCATTCTCGAGGCCCGGGATCATGCGGAAGACTTCCGCCTGTGCGCCATACTTCAGTTTCGTCTGGAAACCGACCATGTTGTAGAGCGTGCCAAGCGCGTTGTCCTGGCGCAGCTGGACGACAGCGTAGGCCTTGACTGTCGGGTTGTGGGCATTCGTGAGGCCCATCGGCTTCATCGGCCCGTAGCGCAGCGTCTCGCGCCCGCGCTCGGCCATTACCTCGATCGGCAGGCAGCCGTCGAAATAGGGCGTACCTTCCCATTCCTTGAAGCCGGTCTTGTCGCCGGCCACGAGCGCGTCGATGAAGGCGTTGTACTGCTCCTCGTTCATGGGGCAGTTGATATAGTCCTTGCCGGTTCCGCCGGGGCCCACCTTGTCGTAGCGCGACTGATACCAGCAAATGTCCATGTCGATCGTCTCGGTATAGACGATCGGCGCGATGGCATCGAAGAAGGCGAGCGCATCGGCGCCCGTTTCCTGGCGGATCGATTCGGCAAGGTCAGGGGCAGTCAGCGGGCCGGTGGCGATCACCGCCAGGTCCCATTCTTTCGGCGGCAAGCCGCGGATTTCTTCGCGCACCACGGTGATGAGCGGGTGGCCGGCGATCGCCGCGGTGACGGCATCGGAGAAGCCGTCACGGTCGACGGCGAGCGCGCCGCCCGCCGGCACCTGGTTGGCATCGGCCGCCTTCATGATCAGCGAGCCGGCAAGGCGCATTTCGGCATGCAGCACGCCGACGGCGTTGCTGGTCGCGTCGTCGGACCGGAACGAGTTCGAACAGACGAGTTCGGCAAGGCCGTCCGTCTTGTGCGCATCGGTGCCGCGCACGCCGCGCATCTCGTGCAGCACGACCGGGACGCCGGCCTCGGCGATCTGCCAGGCAGCTTCAGACCCGGCAAGGCCGCCGCCGATGACATGAATGGGAGAGTGGGAAGAGGTGTCTTTGCTCATGGCCGGCTTCCTACCATGCTCGCTTCGTCGTTCCAACCGTCGTTGCTATCGCCACAAACGAAAACGGCGCCCGAAGGCGCCGTCTTGGAAGTCTGGTCGTTCGATCCGATTAACGGAAGGAGCGCGATGCAATGTTGCGGATATCGTAGCGGGTGATGCCGATATCATTGAGAGCGTGGTTCGACAGGTTGCCGAGCTCGCTGACGGTGCGGCGGTAGTTGATCCAGCTTTTTGCGATACGAATCGGGTTCATGACATTTTCCTCAAGATCGGTTTGTCGCGACAGCCATCTGTCTGCGTCGTTGAGGTTCTTATACGCTTGTCTAATTAGAAGGTGGAGTGCAAAGAAAATGCATCTGCTATGCATTTGTGCAGTGCATCGCCACATTGCTGGGCAGGAATTGCGCCCGCTCGAAAACGCGCCATCGCTTAAAGATTGATTAAAAAGCGGGAGAGGTCCGTTAACGATATGGAATCGTATCATTTTTTGTGCGGCTATCGGGGGCGTGTCGCCGGCACGTCTTGCTGCAAATCACGGAAGGATTGCCGGTCCGGAGCCGTTCCTGGCTCGTGGTGGCCTTCGCAGTTGCGAAGAGAGTTCGTTAGGCAATTTGCCAACGAAAAACGCCCCCCGGAATGAACCGGAGGGCGTTGGTAACGTCCGGCGCGCTGCGCGAAGCAGCGCTCCTGGAAATTACTTGATGGCCTGACGTGCAACGTAGGCGATGTCGCCACGGCCGATGCCGAGGTCGCTCAGTTCGCGGTCGCTCATGCGGCCGAGTTCGTTGCAGGTCTGACGGTACTTGCGCCAATTGTTGAAAGAACGTGCGAGGTTCATGATCCTATCCTTTCTAGGGTCGTTTGCCAGCGCTTGTCTCTCGGCTGGCCGTCATCTGATGACCCGGAATATAATCGTTTTGAGCAGAAGTTACAGAGATAATGCTGCATCGCACCCATGCAGCTTGTGCAGGTCTCGTTTTGATCGTTACACTGGCGTCGCACTCCGATGCCGCCGCGATGAGGCCGTGGACGTTGCTGGAGAATAGAGGGAGGAGAGGTGGCTGAATCAAACAACGCCCGCTGGGGGAGGAGATCCAGCGAGCGTCGTTTTGTTCTGATCGGCAACTGGGAGGAGGAGTGCTGCCGATCCAAATCGAGGGGCGCTGGGAGGAGGAGTGCGCCGCCCCGATCGATGAGTTGAAGATAGTTTAGTCTGCTGAATTTGTGTAGTTCAGATGTCTCATGGCACGTATGCGCTCAATGCATGGCTCGACGCGGAGTCGGTGAAAAGATGCGCAAACATTGTGCAGATGCTTCGAGCGGCCATGATAAACGAGAAGGGAGGGCTGAAACGAATAACGCCCGCTGGGGGAGGAGGTCCAGCGAGCGTCATTGAAGGTGATTGGCAACTGGGAGGAGGAGTGTTGCCAATCGTATCGGAGGGGCGCTGGGAGGAGGAGTGCGCCGCTCCGAATTCCATCGAACTTTCGTCCGGGTCTTTCCCGGCTTCCCGGGGCGGCTGACCATCGCCGCTGGCGTCCGCTTGGCTGTTTGCCTTCGTTCGCCTCTGATGATTTGAATATAGGGTCTTTAAATCGATTTGTGCAGTGCAATATCCGCATGGAAGATATGCGCATTGCGCAAGTCGTCAAATTCGGGCGAAGACAGCTGGGGTGCGCGTGATCGAATGGTTGTGTTTTTCCGACATTGCATGATTAGGTGTTGATCTCGGCTTGGGCCTTCAAGGGGCAAGTCGTCGCGGGAGGTGGGGCAATATGTATCGCGGGCGTCTCGAAAAGGATTTCAAGCATTGGGTCGGTATGGGGCTTCTGCCGGAAGCGTCCGCACGACAGATGCTTGCGGAGTACGACGGTCGCGAATCCGCGTTCCGGGCCGGGCGTGTGCTCTTGGTGCTGGCAGCTCTGCTGCTCTCCGCCTCGATCCTTTTGCTGGTGGCGGCCAACTGGGAGGCGCTGCCGCGTCTCGCGCGGCTGATTGGTATCGTCGCCTTGATCTGGGGCTTTCATTTTGCCGGTGCCTTGTTTATCCGGCGGGGCAATGGTGGTCTTGCGGCAGCGACGCTCGTGCTGGCCACAATGTCGTTCGGCGCCGGCATCGCGCTTGTCGGGCAGATGTATCATCTCTCCGGGGATGCCGCCGACGCGCTCCTGCTCTGGATCGCAGGGGCATGCGTAACCGCGCTCGCCTTTCGCTCGGCCGCTGTCACGACCGTGTGCGGCGGGCTGGCCTGGGCCTATTTCCTGACGGTGCTGTCCGAAAACGGACTTGGTGAAATCGTCGAGTGGCAAACCTGGATTGTCCCGGCACTTGCCATCCTCGTGGTCATCCTGGTGCGCCTGACGGACGCCGGTCGCGCCCGTCACCTGGCTTACCTGCTGGTGGTGGCGTGGCTCATCTGGCTCTATATCGAGAATTCGTCCCTCGGTTTTGCCGGCACATTGGCTGTCGGCGGCATTGTGGCCTTCCTCGCGGCAGCCATGCCCGGTTCACCGCTTCGTCCCATGGCGCTCGAGGCCGGTTCGGCGCCGGCATTCTATTCCTTTGCCCTTGCGCTCATCGGTTTCTCTGTGTTGCAGTTTGAAGCGGTCGGGTTGTTCACGGAAGTTGCCGCCGGTGCGGGCGTGCTGATCGTCGCTCTGCTCGGGATAGCGCTCGCCGGCGCGCAGAACGGAGCAGTTCGCTATCTCGGTTATGCGGCCTTTGCCGGTGAGCTTCTCTATCTCGCTTTCGAGACGCTCGGCTCGATGCTTGGAACCTCCGGATTCTTCCTGATTTCCGGCCTGCTGGTGGCGGTAATCGCCTGGCTGGTGATCCGGATCGAGGGCCGATTGATGCGAACGGGACGCGAGGAGGTTTCGCCATGAATGATCTCTCCGCAAAGCGCCGCTGGCTGCCGCCGCTCGTCGCCGCGCTGATCGCGGCCGTTCTGCAGACGGCAGCGCTGGGCTACATGGTCGAAAGCCGGGCATCGATCCTGAGGAACGGCAAGGAAGTCCTGCTCAAGACAGTGCCGGTCGATCCGAGAGATCTGCTGCGCGGTGACTATGTCATCCTCAGCTATGACATTTCTTCACTGCCGCCTGAACTCTTCAAGGGCGGTTTGCCGAAGGCGCCGCAGGAGGTGACGGTTTTCGTGCGCCTTGCCAAGCAGCCGGACGGCTTCTGGAGCGCATCAGAAGCATCCTTCACGGAGCTTGCGCCTGCGGATGAAAGCGTCGTGCTTCAATCGCAGCCCTTCACTTACTACCCTTCGTCGAGCGAAATCCCGTCACCGATCAATGTCGCCTACGGTATCGAGCGATTCTATGTTCCTGAAGGTGAGGGACGGGTGCTGGAGCAGGCGCGCAATGCCGAAGCGCTTTCGGTGAACGTACGCGTCAATGATGCCGGGCGAGCGCAGATCAGGCAGATCGCAGTTGAAGGTACGCCTGTCTACGAGGAGCCGCTATACTAGCGGCTCTTGGCGGGACCAAATCGTTCTATGTGGGTAATCGTATTTTCCCTTTGATCCCGTCAAAACGAGTGATATAGAGACGCCGCGCTCGGGAAAGCCCTGAACCTCAGCATGCCCTTTGTATCCGCGGTGTTTCCGTTGGTTGGTCTTGCGGGAATACGCTCAGTCGGTGCGATTGTCTGAACGCGGGTATGGTGAAATTGGTAGACACGCCAGATTTAGGTTCTGGTGCCGTAAGGCGTGGGAGTTCAAGTCTCTCTACCCGCACCAGGACAGTGATCGCACCAAAAGACCGGATTCTGCGTAGATGAAGGGGGCTGGAGTGCCATTTTGCTTGCAAAACGGTTACGGAACTGCGTAAAGCCACTCCCGGCAAATGGATCGGCTCACGTGCTCGCCAGACCTTTCTAAGGGGAAGAGCACAGTCAACGTGAAATGAAGGTTTGAACATGCAGGTTATCGAAACGCTCGCTCAAGGGCTGAAGCGCGAACTCAAGGTCGTTATCCCGGCCAAGGACATGGAAGCTCGGATGAACGAGCGCCTGGCCGAAGTTAAGGACCGTGTGAAGATCAACGGCTTCCGCCCGGGCAAGGTGCCGTTCGCGCATCTCAAGAAGGTCTATGGCAAGTCGATCATGGCAGACCTCGTCAACGAGATCGTCCGTGAAAAGCCGACCGAGATCCTTTCGGGCCGCGGCGAGAAGTCGGCGACCCAGCCGGAAATCGCGATGACCGAGGACGAGTCCGAAGCCGACAAGATCCTCAACGCCGAGGCTGACCTCGAGTTCACCGTCGCCTACGAAATCATCCCGGCGATCGAACTCAAGGACGTCAGCGGCATCAAGGTGACGCGCGAAGTCGTCGAGATCGCCGAAGACGAAGTCAACGAGCAGATCCTGCGCATCGCTGAAAGCGCCCGCACCTACGAGACGAAGAAGGGCAAGGCTGCCAACGGCGACCGCGTCACCATCGACTACCTCGGCAAGGTTGATGGCGAAGCCTTCGACGGCGGCAAGGACGAAGATGCTGAGCTGGTTCTCGGCTCCAACCGCTTCATCCCGGGCTTCGAAGAGCAGCTCGTCGGCGTCAAGGCTGGCGACGAAAAGACCATCACCGTGACGTTCCCGGCCGATTACCCGGCAGCGAACCTCGCCGGCAAGGAAGCCACCTTCGACATTACCGTCAAGGACGTTGCTTCTGCCCAGGACATCGAAATCAACGACGAACTGGCCACCAAGCTCGGTCTCGAATCGGCTGAAAAGCTGAAGGAAATCGTTCGCGGCCAGATCGAGAGCCAGTACGGCTCGCTGACCCGCCAGAAGGTGAAGCGTCAGATCCTCGACCAGCTCGACGAACTCTACCAGTTCGACACGCCGGAGCGCCTCGTCGAAGCCGAATTCGAAAACATCTGGCGCCAGATCAACACCGACCTGCAGCAGGCCGGCAAGACCTTCGCTGACGAAGAAACCACCGAAGAAGAAGCCCGCGCCGAATACCGCAAGCTCGCTGAGCGTCGCGTTCGCCTCGGTCTCGTTCTCTCGGAAATCGGCGAAAAGGCCGGCGTTCAGGTCAGCGACGACGAACTGCAGCGTTCGCTGTTCGAACAGCTCCGCCAGTTCCCGGGCCAGGAAAAGCAGATCCTCGACTACTTCAAGAACACCCCCGGCGCCGCTGCTTCGCTGCGCGCTCCGCTGTTCGAAGAAAAGGTCGTCGATCACCTGCTGTCCGAGATCTCGGTAACCGACAAGACGGTTTCCAAGGAAGAGCTGACGGCTGACGACGAAGAAACCGAAGGCAAGGCTGACAAGAAGGCTCCGGCCAAGAAGAAGGCCGCTGCCAAGGCTGATGCCGCTGAAGGCGAAGAAGCCGCAGCTCCGAAGAAGAAGGCTCCGGCCAAGAAGAAGGCTGCTGACGACAGCGCCGAGTAATCGTTTCTTCGATTGCCTGAAAATCTGGGGCCCTGCCGTTCTACGGCAGGGCCTTTTCCGTTGTGCAGACGTTTGGGTGCAGATGTTTGGGCGCGTGCAGTAGCGACGCGATTTTCTCTACCGAAGATCCAGCAGCAGTGCGCGGTGATCCGAGACTTCAGGATGTGCCACCACATCGAAACCAACGACCTCGACATCCGGCGTCGCCAGCATGTAGTCGGCGAAGCGCCCAGGCTTTCCATAGTACGATGTGCGCGTATCGGCATGGCCGCGGCCGGTGACGAGATCGGCGAGGCCGAGATTGCCAAGGACCGTGAAGGTGTCGCTATCGGGGAGGAGATTGAGATCGCCGCAGACGATCAGCCTTTCGTTGCCGGGCCACACACGACCTATCAATTGCACCAGGGCATCCGCCTGGGCCTGCCGTTCCGGTGTGTCGCCCTTGCCGTTCTCCGCCCGCAGGCCGTGCATTTGCGCGATGGTGATGGAAAAGCCGGCCTCATAGTCGAAGATCCGGAGGCAATGGGCGTTTCGCGGACGCGGATGCTTGCCCCAGCCATCAGGGGAAAACGCGCCGTGGACGAAGTCGAGCGCCTGGCTGATGACCGGAAGGGATTTGCGCACGAACGTGGCCAAGCCGAATTCGGCATGGACCATGCGGTTGCCATCGTGAAGCTCGCCTCTCGACGTCGGGCAGAAATAGCCGTCGTGATCAGCCAGGGCTGCCCGAATCTCGTCAAAGAGGTTGGCACGCTGTGGCAATTCAATATCGCGATCGCGGTAAAGGAGCCAGCCGGACGTCGTCTCGGGTGATCGCACGACTTCCTGCAGGCACAGAACGTCGGCATTCGCCTCGACGAGATACGGGATCAGCGACGCATGTAGCTTGCCGCCCCAGACATTCAGGGAAAGGATGCGTAATGACATGGCCAAATGCTCACCGTAAGGGCCGCCGGGAGATGCGCGATGCCCAGGCGGTGAACCAAAACAGAAGCCTAGGGCCGATGGCTTGATGGTGTGGCCAAGCATGCGGCCCTGAGACGGTCAGGACCGCGACGCTATCTGATTCGCGTGGCAGTGGCAGAGGCCGGCTTGCCGAGCCTTGCAGAATATCACGCCGTCGGCTTGATCTCGCCCATGCGGTTCCAGGCGTCGAGACCGGCGATCTTGTAGGCCTCGGCAAGCGTCGGATAGTTGAAGGTGTTTTCAACGAAGTACTCGACCGTTCCCTTGAGATTGAGCACGGCTTGGCCGATGTGAACCAGTTCTGTCGCGCCTTCGCCGATGATGTGCACGCCGAGCAGGCGACGCGTCTTCAACGAGAAGATCATCTTCAACAGCCCGGAATCGAGGCCCATGATGTGACCGCGCGACGTCTCGCGGAAGCGCGCCATGCCGCATTCGTAGGGAATGCCGCGATCCTTGACCTCTTCTTCGGAAAGGCCGCAGGTGGAGATTTCCGGCACGGCGTAGATGCCGTAAGGGAAATACTTCTGTGGTTCCATGGCGATCGCGCCAACGGCAACGCGAGCCGCGATGCGGCCCTGTTCCATTGACGTCGAGGCAAGGCTTGGAAAGCCGACCACGTCGCCGGCGGCATAGATGTTCGGCACCGAGGTCTGGAAGGTTTCGGGATTGACCTTCAGCCGCCCGCGGCTGTCTGCTTCCAGCCCGGCTGCAGCAAGATTGAGCGTGTCGGTAGCGCCCATGCGGCCGGCGGCAAAGAGCACCATATCGCTGGTGATCCGGCGGCCGTTGTCGAGCGTCAGTAACACCTTGCCATTGTCGAGCCGTTCAACCGTGTCTGCCTTGTGCCCGAGATGCAGCTTCATGTTGCGGTCGCGCAGTTGGTAGATGAAATCCTCGACGATCTCCTTGTCGATGAAGTCGAGCATCGTCGTCTTCGGGTCGATCACCGTCACCTGCGTGTCGAGCGCGCTGAAGATCGTCGCATACTCGATGCCGACGACGCCGGCGCCGATAACCACGAGCGAGCGCGGCAGTTCCGAAATATCGAGCAGTTCGTCGCTGTCGAGCACCGTCTTGCCGTCGAACGGCATGTAATCCGGGCGGAAGGGCTTGGTGCCGACGGCGAGCATGATGCTGGTGCCGGATACAAGCATGGTCTCGCCGTCGTCCTTGACGACTTCGAGTGTCGTTGGATCGACGAACCTCGCCTTGCCGCGCATCTGCTGCACCCGGTTGCGGGCAAACTGATGTTCGAGAACCTCGACTTCGTGGTTGAGCGTGATGATCAGCCGCTGGCGCAGGTCATCGGCGCTGATTTCTTCCTTGACGCGGTAGGACCGGCCGTAAAAGCCGCGCTCGCGCCAGCCCGACAGATTGAGCGCCGTTTCGCGCAATGTCTTCGAAGGTATCGTGCCGGTGTGCACGGAAACGCCGCCGACGCGTTTTCCCTGTTCGATGACGAGAACCTTCTTGCCGAGCTTGGCGGCCTGGATGGCGCCGCGGCGGCCTGCGGGTCCGCTTCCGACGACGATGAGATCGAACTGGTTCATAAGAATTCCGTCAAAAAGGGAGAATCGTTGTGCGCTGCGAAAAGTGTCGCTTGCATGCGTCTATACCGTCAATCGCACAGTTTGATGAAGTGGTTTTCGAGTTTGAAACCTGTTGGGTGCGAATATCAGCAAATACGCGTATGCTCGACGGTCCAATGGCATACCGGTCCATGAAATTCATGCGGGCATGGGAGGTTTTCTATGGCGCTGGACCTGACGAACGAAAGATCTGGGAATTCGCAGACGACTGAAGGGCCCCATGCTGAAGAGCGGCAGGGCGTGGTCGCCGCCGCGGTCTACGAAAACGGCGTGCGTATCCAGGACATTCACGTGGAAGATGCCGGCAAATGGCGAAGCCGCCCCGGCACCGTCATCTGGATCGGCCTCCACGAACCGGATGCGGCACTGCTCCGGCAGGTGCAACGTGAATTCGATCTGCATGATCTCGCGATCGAAGACGCCTGCAAGGCGCACCAACGGCCGAAACTGGAGATTTACGGCGATTCGATCTTTGTCGTCGCCCGGACCGCCCACATGGTCGGAGACGAAATCGCTTTCGGGGAAACCCATCTGTTTGTCGGGCGCGGCTATGTCGTGTCGGTTCGCCACGGCGCCTCGACCTCTTACATGGCCGTCCGGCAGCGGTGCGAGGCTTCGCCGGCAGCTCTGGCCCATGGCGAAAACTACATCCTCTATTCGATCCTCGATTTCATCGTCGACAACTACATGCCGGTGATCGAGGCCATTCACGAGGAGGTTGAACGGCTCGAGGATCGCCTGCTTCGCCAACGTCTGGAGAAGGACGATATCGAACGGCTCTATCTGCTCAGGCGCAATCTGCTCCGGCTTCGAAATGCGGCCGTACCATTGGTCGACGTCTGCCGGCGGCACGAGCATGTCGATTTGCCCGGCATGGACGCGGCGTTGCAGCCGCTCTTTCGCGACGTGACCGATCATGTCCGCCGCGTGCAGGAAGATATCGATGCCCTGCGCGAGGTTCTGGCCTTCACGTTCGAAGCGAGCCTGATGATGGGGCAGTCGGAGCAAACGGAGATCTCCCGCAAGCTGGCGTCCTGGGCGGCCATTCTGGCGGTGCCGACGGCAATTGCCGGGATCTATGGGATGAACTTCGACGACATGCCCGAGCTGAAATTCCGCTACGGCTACTTCGTCGTGTTGGCGGTGATCATCGGGCTGTGCCTGACGCTTTTTCGCTTCTTCCGCCGCGCCAGATGGCTGTGAAAGTCGGTTGCGCGGCTAGAACAGGCGCAGCCCTTTCAGGCTGACATGGCCATCCTTCCCGATGATGATGTGATCGTGCACGGCGATGCCCAGCGGCTTGGCCGTCTCGACGATCAGCTTGGTCATGTCGATGTCCGCGCGGGACGGTGTCGGGTCACCGGAAGGATGGTTATGCGCCACGCCAGCTGGCTTTCCAAGTTGCTGATTTCGCGCCATTATTCTGGAAGTTGGGAGATGATGGTGCCGCGCATTGGGATCGGTTGTTCGTGCCCGATCATGATAATCACGCCTGATCACCGGAGTGTTCGGCGAGTCGTTTGGATGCACGGCACTGCACTTTATTCTTATCGTCCCATTCATCAAGCTCGTCGATGGGATAGAGCACCGCCTTACCAACTTTGACGAACGACGGACCAAGACGCATGGCGCGCCAATTTCGGAGGGTCCCAACGGAAATGCCACCGCGGTAGCGCTCAGCCACCTCTTCTGGAGTAAGGAATTTGCTTTCTGCCATTTCTGCCTCCATCCGCCGCAACGACTAGGGTCGTGTCGCCGATTCTAGGTTGACGATCGCGCGTAGGCGATGTGTCCGAAGAGCGTCCCTTCGGATCACCACTTTCATCACCCAGGCCCGGGCGCTCACGCTTCTGCACTGACATCAATGCTGCGCAATTTTCCTCCGCAAAAGCGCTTTCAGGTGAGTGTCGGGAAAATGGATACAGGCGACGCCACATCGGCGGGGTTGCGCTCTTTGCCAAGTGACCACAGCAGCGGTCAGGCGCGGCATAGGTGTTGCCACGTCGGTGAATGAGGGCGATTTTTTGAGGTCACTGCGGGCAGATGCGGGCGAGGGGAAGACGCGACTCCCTTCAAAATCCAGTTCCGAAAGGAGTGCCGGTTCGACCCCGGCCACCCGCACCACCAGTTATCTTAAGAAAAGCCGACGGCCAGGGAGTTCGGCGCCCGGCTCGCCGGAGTCGACGAAGCCGAGAAATACGAATTCGCCATAGCGCTCCGCCGAGACGCGCCACAGCCGCACCAAATGCGAAAACGTGACCGGGACCGCGCAGAAGCACTACGTTTGGCTGGAGAGCCAAAGCCATCGTTGAGAGACCGCGCAGTCGCTCTGGCTCGAGAGCGAGGTGAGGTGCGAACGCGTGATCTTTCGGACATTGGTGTGCCCCGCTGTTACCTGACCCGGATGTGTGACGAGGGCCTGCTTATCAAAGTTGGCTATGGCCGCTACCGTGTAGCCAAACCTGAGGCGGCTTGAGAGTGGTACGCACCGAATTTAGAGCATGTAGCCGATATCTGAGGCGCCGGTGGGATAGGCAAACATCGTCCTCTTCAGATTGTCGGCCGTCAGGTCGTGGCGGATCGCCAGGGCAAACAGGTTGATCACTTCATCGGCGTGCGGTCCGACAAGATGAGCGCCGACAATGCGCCCGGTGCCGTCCTCGACCATCACCTTGAAGCCATAGGTCTTCTCTGCGGCTTGGCGGGCTGTAAACCAGTCGGACGCTTTCTGGGACTTCGTTTGGAACTTCAGGCCCTGCTGATGTGCTTGGTGCTCACTCAATCCGACAGCGGCGATCGGCGGGACCGTGAAGGCTACGCTCGGCACGCCGCGATAGTCGGGTCTATGCCGATTGCCCTCCAGAAGATTAGCGGCGACAACCTTGGCGTCGTGGCTGGAAACAGGAGTGAGCGGCGGCCCCTTCTGCGCCGCATCGCCGGCGGCGTACACGGCCGGGTTAGAGACGCTCTGCAGGTGCTCATTCAGCTTGAGCCGGCAGGTCTCGGTGGCGATGCCGCCGGCCTCGAGATCTAGCTCGTCCAGCGCGGGCGCCCGGCCGGCCGAATGGACAACGAGGTCGGCCTCAAAGGTCGCGTCTCTACCTTCTGACGAGGCGCGGACGACAAAGCCCGCACCCTTCTTCTCGATCTCCTGTACAGTGGTCCGCAGGCGCACATCCACCCCGATTTCACGAAATTTGTCCATGAGCCAGCCGACAAGATCCGGATCAAAGTGCGTGAGCATCCGCTCGCCACGCTGGAGGATTGTTACTTGCGCGCCCGCGCGCGCGGCGATGTGGGAGAATTCCGACGCTATATAGCCGCCGCCGACCAGCACGATGCGGCGGGGCAGCCGCTCCATCGCCAGGAAGTCTTCGTTGGTGGCGAAGTACTCTTCACCCGGAATCCCCAGCTTTATCGGCTCGGCACCGGCAGCGATCAGAACGTGCCGGGCTTCAAGGCTCTCGGCGTCCACTGTCAGGCTGTTCCGGCCTGTAAAGCGCGCGTGTCCGTGATACGTATTGATGCCTTTTTCATCGTAACGGTGTTCGTGGCTTTCAGGAATCGGATCGGTGAAGGTGCGCTTGAAGGCTATCAGTTCGGGCCAGTCGATGTGGACGTCGCCAGCAACGCCGTTGCCCCTCATGCGCCGGGCATGGTCGAGGGCGGAGGCGCCGCCGACAAGCATCTTTTTCGGGTCGCAGCCGCGCAGGGCGCAGGTGCCGCCGAAGGGTCTGTGGTCAATCACTGCCACGCTCCAGCCGGCGGCGCGTACGCGCATCGCGGCGACCATGGCCGCGGTTCCGGTCCCTATGACGACAAGGTCGTATCGGTTCGCCACTCGTCTCTCCTAACTTGTTCGTCACTATCGTTTTCGTATGTCTGCTGCCGCCGATCCGAACGCGGCGCCGATTCCCGCGAGAGCGCCGCCATTGATGGCATCCACAGCATCATCGTGCCTGGATCGACAGCGCACGTGCGCTTCCAGGTGACGTGGTGATGGAGTCCTTGCGCTCGAAATCGAATGTTGCCTCGCATGAATCTGCATCAACCGGCGCAGCAGGATAGCTTTGCGACGTCCTTGTTAAAGGATAGCGCTGCGAGCTTCAGACCCTCGACGGTCGTCAGATAAGGAAAGATCATGTCCGCGAGGTCCTCGACGGTGAGGCGCTGCCGGATCGCGAGCGCTGCGGTCTGGATGCTGTCCGCCCCTTCCGGCGCGAGAACATGCGCGCCAAGCAGCCGACCGCTGCCGGCGTCGGCCACAAGCTTGATGAGTCCGCGCGTGTCGCGAGCGGCAAGCGCGCGCGGCACCTGGTCGAGACCTATCGTGGACCCGCGGACGGCGTACCCGGCCGCGCGCGCCGCAGATTCCGTTAGTCCGACGCTCGCCACCTGCGGATCGGTGAACACGACAGCAGGCATGGCACCGTTGTCGTAGCGCAGGCTGTCGCCGTTGAGGGCGTTCTTGGCCGCGAGCTTGGCGCCATAGGCGGCCATATAGACGAACTGGTCGCGACCGGTGACGTCGCCGGCAGCGTAGATGCCGGCCCGGTTCGTGCGCATTCGCTCGTCGACAACAATGCCGCCCTTCGGCGAGACGGCGATCCCGTGCTCCGCGAGACCGAGGCCCTCGATGTTGGGCGTGCGCCCGGTGGTGATCAGCACCTGATCAGCCTCGATCGTCGTATCCTGGCCGTCGCGCGCAACTATGAGCCCGATGCCGTTCGCGGTCTTCCTGATTGCGCGGTAGGTAATGCCGGAGACCGCGGTGATCCCCTCGTCTTCGAAATACCTCGTCAACGCCGCGCCGATCTCGGGCTCCGCCTCGGGGAGCAGGCGGGACCGGCACACGAGCGTCACCTTGACGCCAGCACGGGTGAACATCTGGGCGAGCTCCGCCCCGATATAGCCGCCGCCGATCACGAGCAGTGACCGTGGCAGCTCTCCGAGGTCGAGTGCCGTCGTGCTGGTCAGATACGGCACGGCGTCGAGGCCGGGGATGGCGGGAACCGCTGGCCGCGCGCCGGTCGCAATGATGATCTTGCCAGCGGAAATGCGCGCGCCGTCGACCTCGACACCATCATTCATGAGTCGCGCCGGCCCCTCGCGATAGAAGATGCCGTTATGGGCCGGCAGCAGGTCGATGTACTTGGCCTGGCGCAGTTCGGAAACGAGCGCGTCCTTTTGGCGGATGGTTCCCCGCCAGTCGGACAGTTCGGCCCCGGCCGAAATGCCGGCGAAACGGGCCGCCACGCGCGCGTTGTGGAGGGTCTCGGCGGCACGGATCAGGGTCTTTGATGGCACGCAGCCGACATTGACGCAGGTACCGCCGATGGTGCCGCTGCCAATGAGCGCCACTTGGGCCCCCTGTTCGGCGGCGGTGATCGATGCCGAGAAGCCAGCCGATCCGGCGCCGATGACGACGAGGTCATAGGCGCCGCCATTGCGCTTAGGCGGGGCAAACCGCGGACCTGGGGTCGGCCCGTTTCTCGATGCCAGGTCAGCCGATTCTGGAAGTGCGCCTTGCGCCGCGGCAGCGAGATCGACCGGCCGCTCGCTGGCGTTCACACCGGCAAGGCTCGGTCCGAATATCGCCTGGCCTGCTTCTAGCGCCTCCGTGAGCGACAGCCGGAACCCTGGTTCATCGGATTGACGCTCCTGACGCCACGCAGCGAGGTGCTCGTCCGAACAGAAGAACGACGTTGCCGTGCATAACGAGTTCGCCGCGCAGCCGCCTTCATAGCGAACGCTGAGCCACACGACGGCCGTCACCGGCGCAACATCGGCCAGGGCCTGGCCGCGGTCCCGCGTTGTGATCCGAACCGGTGCGCCGCAGTGCCGGCACGGCGATGCGACCGCGATATCGCGCTCGGTCATCGCGCCGATGCCGAGCGCGTCGACCGCGCACATGGCATTGAGCGTGCGCCCGTCCACCGTGACCCGGTGGCCGGTATCGAGGTCGGTGAAGGGATAGGCACCGACGATCTTGTCGTCGCCGAGCACGACGAGGTCGCGGCGGCGCAGTTCTTCGAGCACAGACCTGATCGCGGACTCGCTCAGCGCTGCGCGCTCACCGAGCGCGCCTATTGTCGGGGCGCGTCCGTCTTCGGAGTATAGCTGGAGCAGCGCGACGCGCACGCGATCGGCGGCGGGATCGTAGCCGCTCCAGCGGTTGAGTACATTGTTGGAGCCGACCATGGCCAGCAGCGCGTCCCTGACCGCCGGCGATGTGACCACCGACCAGTCCGGAAAGGTCACGCCAGGCCGCACGGCAAAGCTCGGCCATGTCGCGGGTGAGGACGTCGCAACCTTGTTGCGGGTCGAGGAGGATGCGCAGCAGTCGGTCATGGCCTCACGCCTTCCTTGTCAGCCTTCGTCTCGCAGCGCCCGGCTTTGACACGGTGATGGTGGACACCCCACGCCACAAGACCGACGCAGGCGACTATAAAGGGAAACACCAGCAGACCCGCCTGTGTCAGCCGCACGCCAAGACCGGCCAACGGCAGAAGCACAGCGAGAAGCGGCGCCGCACAGCAAAGCTCGGCGAGAAGCGCGCCTGCCATCCTTGCTCAGATCGCGGCGGGGTCATTCACCTCAACTGCCCTGCCGCTTCGGATGCGCCGGATAGCCTGCCTTCGTGCTGGCCGCCGCGATGGCGTCGGGGTTCGTCTTCGTGTCGTCGAAGGTCACGGTCGCGGTTTTGGCTTCGAATGAGACAGCCAGCTTCGCAACGCCGGGGACCGCCGCCATCGAGCTCTTCACGATGTAGGGGCACGAGGCGCAGGTCATGTTGTCGACAGCGAAAGTGATGGTGCGCTCGCCGGCCCATGTGGCCGGAGCAACGATGACGGAGCCGATCAGGGCGAGCGCGCTCAAATACTTGTTCATGGGTGAAACTCCTCTTTGTCTCAGGCGCCGAGCAGCAGCGGGGCAATGTAGTCGAAGGCGAAAGCAGTCACGACGAGCACCGTCGCGATCCAGAGCGCGAGCTGAACAAAACGGCTGGGTATCGGGCGGACGCAGGCTGAACCGTCGGCGCAGGCGCGTCTTGGCTTCCAGTAGACGAGGTAGAAGCCGTAGCCGAGGAGGCCTGCCGTCCCGGCGACAAAGAGCGGCTTATAGGGCGCAAGCGCCGTCAGATTGCCGATCCAGGCCCCGCCGATGCCGAGGCTGAACAGGATGAGCGGGACGATGCAGCACGAGGAGGCGGCGAGCGCGCCGACAATGCCGCCGACGGCAACCAGACGCTGCCGTCCGACTGCTTCCCGCTCAGATGCGGGTAGGTCCGCCGCGGCCGGCGTTATCCCTGCTGTTCCATGTCGCGATGCAACCATATCCGACCTCGCTTTCCTTGCCGAAATTCTACACGTACCGTACCGTGCGGTCTGTAGTCACTACAGGGTCAAGAGGTATTTTACGATGCGCGATCACGCCGTGGTGAAGGGCCTCCAGCGGGCTGAGCTTGCCCGACGGACAGGCTGCAATCTGGAGACGGTGCGCTATTATGAGAAGGTCGGCCTTCTGCCTGAGCCGCCGCGCACGGCGCGCGGCTATCGGAGCTACGACACGACCCACGAGCAGCGCCTTCGCTTCGTTCTGCGGGCCCGCGAACTCGGCTTCTCCCTGGACGAAATTCGGGAACTGTTGCATTTGGTCGATGAGCGCGACCAGCCCTGCGTCGAAGCGCGCGTCGTCGCCGCCACCCACCTAGACGACGTGCGAGCGAAGATCGCCGATCTGAAACGCATGGAGCGGGTGCTGAAGGACGTCGTCGCCCAATGCGCCGACGGTGCGTTGCCGGAATGCCCGCTGATCGAGACGCTGTTCGGCGAGACATCGGTCGATTGATCCGTCACCAACATCGCTGTGCCCCAGAAAGGCACGTCATTCTCCGCCGGAGCTTTCTGAGCGGCGAACGGCGCGAGCTTGACACTGGACCATGGTCCGGACGTTACCAGTAGGACTCTGTCCACTGGGGCTTAGCCTGGAAGGGAGCGGTAAGGCGACGCAGAAGTCGCTGAATCCTTCGCCTAACTGAATCGGCGTACGCCGAACCCTTTCCTGCCACGCACGCATGAAACGTCTGTTGCATACGAGGCGAGGATCCGGTTGAGCACAGAGTTTAACTTGCGACCAAATTCGCTCACAAAAGACCGGATCCAAAATGCGTGCTAACGATAATGGTTATTCTGCGAATACGAAGAAAGCGGAAGTTACGTGGCTAACTTGGTTGCTCGGCAGCTATACGATGCTGGGTCCATTTTCGATTTCCACTTATATGCCGTTCTTCCCAGTGCTGATGGTGAGCCTGGGAGTCACACAGCTAGAGCTGCAACAAACTCTGAGCGTCTATTTGGCCGGCTTCGGGCTTATGATGCTGCTACACGGGCCGCTGTCGGACGCCTTCGGCCGACGGCCGGTCGTTCTTATCGGCCTGACGGTTTACCTGGTCGCTTCGATTGGAGGCGCGCTCTCCACGTCGTTGGCCTTCTTGATCTTGTTCCGCCTAATACAGGGGCTGTCAGTCGGCGCTGGGAGCGTTGTGGGAAGAGCCGTCGTTCGTGACCGTCTGGAAGGGCCAGAAGCGCAGCGATTACTTTCTCACATCACCATGATTTTCGGTCTCGCACCGGCTCTCGCGCCCATCTTCGGAGGATGGCTACACAATTGGTTTCCCTGGCAGTCTGTGTTTCTTTTCATGGCGGCGTTCAGCTTTGTTCAGCTTATTGCCAGCTACTTCTATTTGCCAGAAAGCCTGCCGCCGGCGAAGCGAGCATCCATGCGGCCAGCGCAACTGGCGCGAAGCTATGGCTCTGTTCTGAAGTCTCGTCCGTTTTGGATGCTTTCGCTTGCACTGGGCAGCAACTTCGTCGGTTTCTTTGTCTACGTTTCGGCTGCCCCGATATTTGTCATTCAGTATCTAAATCTCAAGCAAGACCAGTTTGGATGGCTGTTCATCCCTGCGATGTCAGGTGTGATTTTCGGCGCGTACCTTTCCGGCAAACTCGCCGGACGATCTCAACCCGCCAGTACGGTCGCTTATGGCTTCCTCGTGATGGCGGGAGCCGTTGTGCTGAATCTGTCGTACAACGCTTTCTTCCCGCCTGTTATTCCGTGGGTAGTGCTGCCTCTCATGCTCTTCACGACTGGGATGTCTCTCGCCACGCCAAGTATCACTTTGCTGACCTTGGACCTATTCCCGAAGAACCGCGGCATGGCTGCGTCTATGCAGGGGTTTGTTCAAACCCTCATAATGACACTCGTCTCGGGCTTCGCCGCACCTGTGCTGGGCGCTTCGGGCATGAAGATGGCGCTCGGAATGCTTTTATCTCTGGCAGGAGGATATGTCGCCTGGATTGGATATCTGAGGTGTTCATCATCCTCACAAGCGGGGGTTCTGGAAGAACAACCTCGACGGTGAGTGAGCCGTTTCAACGGCTCCGATCGAGAGAACAGGCGCTGAAGGCTCTTGCAGAGGCGGAAAAAGGCTAGGTGAAACTGGCCGTCGGCCACAGATCATAGGTGCTTGACCCCGTACTATAGTCCGGAGGGTAAGCTGCGTCCTCAACGAGGAGGACCATAAACGTGCGAAAAATTGGGATCAGCAAGATGCGGCCGGTCGTGTTCGCCGCGCTGGCAGCAATTCCGCTCATGGGCTGTAGCGAATCCGAGTCGGGACAGAGGTTCACGATGGTGGGCGAGGAGCGGGAAGTTCGAGGTACTGTAACCGATGCGAAGCTTACCCTATGTGCTCCGACGCCTGACAAGCCGGGGACCTGCGAAGGCACCTTAACTGTGCAACCAGCCGCAAGCGACGCGGGCCGGATCGTCGTTGAGGTGACCCGAAACGTGAAGCTGATGAAGGATGGTCAGTCGGTCTTTCTTCCGCAGCTCAAGGGTGCCCAGGCGATCATCAAGTACCGAGCTAGCAAAGAGGGTCCGAGTGTTGCCACGTCCGTGGTCGCCAGCACGTGATTTTTCCGAGCCCACACGAAAGGCTTTGTAGAGCGATTTCCATACTGCTGGGGGGCGCTGTGCTCGGTTATGCCTCGGAGGCGGCCGCCCAGGACCAGACTGTGGCGACAGTAGAAACTCATGGTGCTACTGAAAGCGCAGCAGGGTCTCAATCCGAGGAAATTGCGGAGGAGGCGGCAAAGGGTTCTAATCGACCCGAGGAAAAGCCAGCATCCACTTCCCCGTTACTTTGGAAGGGGTTAATCCAGGGCGGACTGATCAGCCGTTCGGATCCGCGTGCAGAGCCAGCGAACGAGTTTCGCTTGCGGGAGGCGCAAGTCAGCGTCGAAGGAAGCCCGATTAATGGCACGCACTTCTTCATCGAAGTCAATTTTCCCGGCCCCGGAGAGGAGGTCGAACTCAACGATGCGGCCGTGACATTCGATGTCATGAGAGGAGTGCGGGTCGTTGCGGGTCAGCTTCGCGTTCCACTTAACCGGCCGGCCGTGAGCGCGCGGACATCACTTTTCGTCACCGAACCTCGTGCAGCCGGACCCGTGCAGCGCAAGGCAAGGGACCGTGGCATCAACGTCGTCCTGTCGCCGTTCAACGGCCGCGTGCTCTACGAACAGGCGCTTGTGAACGGCAATGGAATCCAGAACGGCGAGCTTGGCAACGACAATGATGGCTTTCTTCTCGAGGGTCGGTTGGTGTGGTTTGCAACTGGCGAATGGCCCCTGCCGCTTCCCGCGCAGACAGATTTACAGAATTCGCCTTGGAGCACATTTTTCAAAGCCGGTTGGGCATCGGGCAAGTTCGAGAAAGGTCTCAGCGAAGCGTCGAGGTCGCAGGTAAGGGAAATCACCTGGAACGTGGGCCAAGCGGTCGTAGGAAAGGGCTTTTACGCCTACTGGCAATACAGCAAAGCTTTCGCAGAGAGCGAACAGAATTTCGACTCGCAGTCTTTCTCGTTCACTTCGGGCTACGCCTTCCCGATTGGTCGGTATCTAGCCGCCAGCGAATCCGCCCCTCGCGCCATCCGGGATGGTTGGGTCGAGCCAAAGCTTCAATTCGAAATGCTTCGTTATGAGGATGCGGTGCTTTCGAGCCAATCGGCCCGCAAAATATATCGCTACGGCGTCAACTATTATCCCCTTGGCACACTCAATATCCGTCTGATGGTTGACCACGAAGTGGCAGTCCGTCCACGACGCAGTGAGACTCTGCTCGTCTCACTTCACTACATGTTTTGAATCGGCCCAAATCAACTCGCGTTCAAGGAGCGTTGGGTGGTTCAAGGCGGGGCTCTGCGTTGGCCGATCGCCAACCGTCATTCGAACCTGACTCGGTACTATGGTCCAGCCTGTAGGGTCCGCGACGCGACGCAGGCATGGGGGTATAAGCGCCGCGCCGCAGTGGTGCGCGTTGTGCGCGGACATCTGTGAAACGAGCCGCCCACGAATGTTCTTCAGCGGCCTGTTAATTGAACGCTGATCTGGGATGAACTGATTGGGCACGTCTCGCCTCTCTCCCCGGAGCCTCAGATAGGACCAAACCATCTGTCAGGCTGGCGCCCGTCTGATCGCGCCAGAGGATGGCCATTGACTCCGTAGATAGGTACGGATGTTAGAGTTTCAAAAGATAGAGTCGCCGGTGCGTTCTTTGGACGTTTGCCGGCCCGAGGAGCAGAGAATGAGCGCAGTTACGAGAGGGCTCCGAAATCCCTTCCGAACGCGAGTCCGCACCGGGGTCGTAGTTCTTCTCCTCGCCATCATCATTGGCCTGTTCGCCGTGATGGTTCAGGGCGCCTTTCAGACGCGCGCTAAGCTCGAAAGCCTTCAAGCGAACGTCCGGACTGTAGTGGAACTGCGCGAAGCCGGCGCCTTCGGCACCGGGGGATTCGGAGGCGATAAGCCGGTTGGCGCAGATCAGTTCTCGGTGGCGACCCTTGAGCAGATTCGGCGCGTTCCCAGCGCTGAGCATATCGTGAAGGTCGAGGAGTACATCCATGCGCCTCAGGTCGATCCGTCGAGGCCAAATGCCTATGCGATGATCATCGGACTGCAGCCGGGCGCACCAATGCGCGCGATCGGCGAGGTGGATTACGAGAATGCAGAGATCGTCGCGGGACGGGGCTTAGGCGCGCAGGACGTTGCTCGGGAAGTCGCCGTCGTGGGCCAGGTTTATGCCCGGGAGCGCCTTGGGATCAGTCTGGCGAGCGGCGCCGCACTTCAGGGCAAGACAATCACCCTCCAAAACCGACCGCTACAAGTGGTCGGCATCTACGCCACCGGTAACGATTTCGGCGACAACCACGTCTTCGTTCCGTTGGAGGCGTTTCGGCGCATCTACAATCCTGGCGACAAGCTTTCGAAGATACGGGTCCGGGTCGACTCCATCGCCAATGTCGCGGCCGTCGCCGACGATCTTCAGCAATTGCCCGGCGTGGATGCTGTCACCGCCGCCGAGCAGGTCTCGACGGCCAAAACCACCCTCGGCAGCATGGCCGCCGCAACGCTCTACGGGTCGCTGCTGCTTTTCGCAATCGGCGGCGTTCTGGTTGTTTTCATCATGGTTCTGGCGACTCGGGAACGGATCAATGAGATCGGGACGCTAAAGGCGATCGGCGCCTCCAATTGGGAGATTGTCAAGCAGTTCCTCGCCGAGGTTCTCGCTGTCACGGCACTTGCAGCCTTGGGCGCGGTGATGATGGCAGCCCTCTTTGGAGCGGTTCTTCGGGCGGCCTTGCACCTCGAGTTCAGCATCGACCAGAACACGCTGCTCTTGATTCTGCTGGGCGGCTTCGTTTTCGCCGCGCTCGGCAGCCTCTATCCAATCGTCAAGGGTATCCGGCTGAGCCCGATCCAAGCCATGAAGAACAACTGAGGAGGCCTCATGGGCATGATCATCCTGGGTTTGCGCAATCTCCTTCGAAACAAGGTCCGCCTGGCCCTTGTCGCAATCTTGATTGGCATCCCCTTTTTCCTGCTTCTCGCCATGTACTCGATCGGCGACGCGATGCAGCGGCAGACGACGATCATGAATGAGAACGTCAACACCGTCGTGCAACTTCGCGGCCGCGGCTCGATGGGCCATGTGAACATGGTCGGCCAGGATCGCCTTCTGCCGCAGGATACGCTGGAGAAGGTGCGCGGGATCGAGCACGTCGAACATGCTGAGCCGTATCTCCTTGCCATGGCGCCGATCACGCCGCCGAACTTTGTCATGCATGTCGGTCTCGCAACCAACGCGGTAAAGCGGCTTGAGTCGCACGGCGAGGCAGGCAATCCGCGGATCATCGCTGGACGGGAATTCATGCCTGAGGACGCCGGACAGGACGTCGCCATCATCGGCCAGGGTTATGCGAAATGGGCCGGCATCACGCCCGCGCAGATCGGCGATGCGACGATCACCATCGATCCGACCCGCACCCATCCGGCCATTTACGGCATGGATCGGCCGAAGCGGGAGCTCCGGATCATCGGCATGTATGCCAGCGGGTATATCTTCGGCGATCTGCAGCTCTTCATGCCGATCGAGACGTTCCGCTCGATCTACGGAACCGACCAGGGCATTTCTTGGCTGTTCGTCAAAGTTGATAGCGTCGAGAACGTTCCTCTGGTGGCGCAGCGCCTGCGAGAAACAGTCGGCGACGTCGCGGATATTCTCGTTCCCGAAAGCGCCGCCGTCTTCACGGCCACGACCAGCGAGACCGTCACGCAGCTCACCAGCGTGGGCGGTATCCTGGCGGTCGCGCTAATGGTCATCGTGGTGTTCTTCGTACTCCTGATGATGGTGCGCGAGCGCGCACGCGAGATCGGCACGCTGAAGGCAATTGGAGCGAGCAATGGCGGCGTTACCGCTCAATTCCTCACCGAAGCCGTCGCTCTGACCCTCCTTGGCGGGTTCCTTGGCCTTTTGCTTTTCCGCGGCGTCGGAGAGATGGTTACCGGACGTCTCTTCGCGCTGAGCATCGGCCCATTCCTGCCGAGCCACTACAAGCCGCTCTTCGAGAGTCTGGCGATCAACAACAATGTTTCGGCTTCGGCTCTCGCCCTTGTCCTTGTCATTGCCGTGCTCGCGGCGGTGATCGGCAGCGCCTACGGCGTTTGGCAAGCGGTCAAACTTTCTCCGCTAGAGGCTATGAAACATGAATAGTGCACTGATCGAATTCCGCGACGTCTCAAAATCCTATCGCAAGGGCAGCGAAGTCGTCGATGCCGTCGCAAATGTCGACCTCCAAATCCAGGAGAGGGGCATGGTCGCAATCGTCGGCCCAAGCGGAAGCGGCAAGTCCACGCTCCTGCATCTGATGGGCGCCATGGACCGGCCGACGCGCGGCGAGGTGCTCGTCGCCGGGGAAGCTGTGAAAAGGCTCTCGTCCGGCGAGTTGACTCGCTTTCGCCGGAAGACAGTCGGTTTCGTCTTCCAGACTTTCAACCTGATCCCGAATCTTACGGCGCTGGAGAATGTCGCCCTGCCGATGGAGTTCAACGGTGTCAGTGCCGCGGAAAGGAGCGCTAGGGCGAAGGCTTTGCTCGAGCGCTTCCAGCTCGGACACCGCCTAAAGCATCGTCCGCGCGAGTTGAGCGGCGGTGAGATGCAGCGGGTCGCAATAGCCCGCGCCGTGGCCAACGAGCCGCGCTTGGTGCTCGCCGACGAACCCACCGGCAATCTCGACTCGCGGTCGGGCAAGCTCATCTACGAGCTCCTGCAAGAGGTCTCGCGCGAAAGAACAGTCATTGTGGTTACACATGCAGAAGAATTGGCCAAGCTAGCTGATCGGGTCATCCACATTCGAGATGGACAGCTCGTGGAAGATCCGAATTCGGCAATCAAGTTGGCATCTAATACTCTCTAACGCCATATCTGCGAGAGCCATTATCTGCATGGAAACCACCGCCGTCGGGAGATAATGATGCAAGCGTTCACGATCAGCAAAGCCGCTCACGAGGCGGGAGTCGGCGTCGAAACTATCCGATTCTATGAGCGGCGCGGCTTGATAGATCAGCCGGAGAAGCCGGGATACACCGGATATCGACACTATTCTGCCGAGACCGTGAGGCGGATCAGATTCATCCGAAAAGCGCAGCAGATTGGCTTCTCTCTCCGCGAGATCCAAGAGCTGCTTTGGCTTCGGGCCGATCCTGTGGCCGATTGCAGCGATGTGCGCCAGAAGGCGGCGTCGAAGATCGACGAGGTCGATGAGAAAATCATGGAGCTCAAAAAGATCCGCAAAGCGCTGGAGAAAGTGATTGCGGACTGCCCTGGCCGGGGGGCGCTGAAGGGGTGCACCATTCTGGAGGCGCTTCAGGACGGGGAGCAGCTTGAAAACCAAATGCCCTCTACCCGAACACGAAGGAAGATCAAATGAAGTCCGTCACGCTAAAAATCGAAGGTATGCACTGCAACAGCTGTGCACAGAAAATCAAGGCCCTCGTGAGTTCTGAGGCGGGCGTTCGCGGCGCCGATGTTTCCTTCAAAGACGCCCAGGCCCGCATTCTCTTCGATCCGCAAACCGTCAGGGAAGACCGGCTTATCGAGATGATCAAGAAAGCAGGCTACCAGGTTCCGGCTCAAGATCAGTGACCGAGCTGGGAGCTTTTGAACTCGCAATCGGACTCTTATACATTTTCCGCTGCGCTGGATCGCTAAAGATTTCACTTGGGCCCGGCCTCGGCGGCCTGTCTGGGTCGCGTGGTTCGGTCGCCTTGGGTCTGTTCTTTGGCCTCAACATTCCAGCGTGCGCTGCGCTGCTGATATTTGCCTTGTTGGGTATGGCTGCAGCAGGCGGCGTGAGCGGTGCAAGCCATTCGGCTGGCTTTGTTTCGTTGGGTCTTTTCGGGTTTGCCTTGTCGTCGCCGAGGGCAGCGGTCCTCATCCCGTCTGCGCGGCGCGCGCTGGATTGGCTGTGCATTATCGCGACTACTACCGCTCTGGATCGGTTTGCTGCTCGTCGCCCTTGGCCTCTGGTCAATCGGCTTCGGCTTATTCGCCGAGATCAAGGCGCAGCTCGTGAGCCGGGCAGAAATAACGCGCCAATGCCCGCTTGACTCCGTAGATTGGTACGGAGCGTAGACTCGGTTTCAACTGGATAAGGTCGGCAGTCCGCCGGCAAACGTTGGACCGGAGGTCAGGGCATGAACACGGCTACAGCGATTGCGTCACTCAACCAGCCTTGGAGCGAGGAGCCTGCGAGCCGACCCGATCGGGCCAGGATACGCGCTCGCATTGGTGGTCTGCATTGCTCGCTTTGCACTGGAACGATCGAAAAGGCGCTTGGTGGCCAAGCAGGCGTCGACAAGGTCGCGGTAAGTCTCACGCATGAGCAGGCGTTGGTCGAATACGATCCGAACGTCGCCCGCCCCGAGGCGCTGCTGAAAATCCTGCGCGACATCGGTTACACAATTTCCGATCCGCGCAAGGTTCGGCCCTTCGAAGAGGAGGAGCGCGAGCTCGTCCGCGAAGGCCGCCGTTTTCTCATCGCAACTGCGTTCAGTCTCCTCGCGATCGCTCTAATAACGAACCCAATGGGAATCACGGCCCTGGCCATCCATGGCGTGGTGTTTTTCAGCCTCATCGGGTTGGTGTTCCTCGTCCTGCGAGCACGGGGCCTCGCTCCGGCGATCCTCGGATCGGGTGGATTGGGCATCGCCGCACTCGCGCTGATGCTCGTCAAAGAGCAGACCTGGTTCGTTGCGGCCGTTCCGTGGCTGGTCGCCGCGATGGCCGTCATTCTGGTATTCGGCATCGGACGCCATATTCTGGTGATGGCAGCGCAGGCACTGCGCCGGGGCATCCTCAATCAGCATGTCCTGCTCGAGACGGGCGCCTTTGCCGGCATCATCGGCGGCATGATCGGGTTCATCTTCTCCCCCGCGGCTTACCCGACGGCAGCCTTTTTCGCCGTGTCAGTGATGGTTACGACCTACCACATCTTCTCCGAATGGCTCTCGCTAATCGTCAAGACTCGCAGTTCGCAGGCGGTGAAGCAGCTCCTCGATCTTCAGCCAGAAACGGCGCGGGTCGAGCGCAATGGCCAGGAGCTGGAGCTGCCGATCGCGGAGGTGGCGATCGGCGATCTCGTGCGTATTCGTCCTGGCGAGCGCGTACCAGTCGATGGTGAGGTAGCTAGCGGACATTCGGCCGTTGATCAGTCCTTCGTCACCGGCGAACCGATCCCGGTCGAGCGAAAAAGAGGCGACGCGGTGATCGGCGGCTCGATCAATGGCAATGGCACGTTGCTCGTTCAAGTGCGAGCCGTCGGCGAGGGTAGCTTCCTGCATAAGGTCATCCGCGAGGTCGAGGACGCTCGGGCACTCAAACCCGGCCTCTTACATCTCGTCGACCGGGTTCTTCAGGTTTACACGCCGACGGTTCTCGTTATTGCCGCGCTCGCCCTTGTCGGTTGGCTGGCCGGATCATGGATCGTATTCGGCGAAGTCGATTTAGAACGGGGAATCTTCGCTGGGTTGAGCGTGCTTGTAATGGGCTATCCTTGCGCGGTGGGTATTTCCGCACCTCTGTCCATAGTGCGCGGTGCTGGCGAGGCAGCCGAACGGGGCGTTCTTATGCGCACGGGCGAAGCTTTCCAAGGTTTCCGTCTGGTGAAGACCATTGTCCTCGACAAGACCGGCACGCTCACTCAGGGCAAGCCTGCGGTTCTTGAGATTGAGGCCGTTAATGGCGAAGAGGACGAGTTGCTCGCCTTGGCGGCAGCGGCAGAAGCTTCCTCTGAACACCCGCTCGCTCAAGCAGTGGTCACTGCGGCTTTTGAGCGAGGTACCGTCCCGCCAGACGTCGAGTCCTTTGAGGCTGTGCCCGGCAAAGGCATCGTTGCGAAAATCGGCGGTGAGGAGGTTCTCGTCGGAAGCCCCAATTTCCTGGCTGAACGGGGGGTGAACCTAGCGCAGCTACAGGCCCGGATCGTGGCGCTTGAGGAGGCTGGCCGAACGGTGATCGCCGTCGGCAGGGGAGGACGGGCACTCGGACTGCTTGGCCTCGGCGATAAGCTGAAGGCGGAAGCAGTGGAGGCCGTCGCACAACTGCGGGCCGATGGACTCCAGCTTGTCCTGCTTACAGGTGACAACGAGCGTGCCGCGCACAAGGTCGCGAGGGAGGTCGGCATCGACGTTGTTCATGCTGGCGTGTTGCCCGACGGTAAAGCCGAGATCGTGCGGCAGCTTCAGGTCGGCGGCACAAGGGTTGCCATGGTTGGCGATGGTATCAATGACGCCCCCGCTCTCATGCAAGCGGATGTTGGCATCGCCATGGGTGGTGGCACGGATATCGCTATCGAGTCAGCCGACATCATTATCCTCTCCAATCGTCTCGATGCTGTTCCGGTCGCGCGCCACATCAGCCGGAGAAGCTACCGTAAGATGCTCCAGAATGTGACTCTCGCCTTCCTGTTCAATGGCGTCGGAATTCCGATCGCCGCGACGGGTCTCGTCTATCCGGTATGGGCCATGGTCGCGATGGCCGTCAGTGTCACCGCAATCTTCTTCAATTCGCTGTGGGGTCGACCGCAGCTCTTTTTCGACGCGGTACTGAGTGTCGGCCGCCCCGTTGTGGCGGACGCGATCCAGACGGCGTGAGGCACGGACATGGCAACTGCAAGTTACAAGGACATGAGTGGGATGGATGTTTCACAAAACAATGAACGCGAGCGCCTGCTTCGGATGCTCGCGGCGGCGACCTTCGTCATCTTCTTTCAAGCTTTCATGGTCGCGCCCATCATACCGATGCTCGCCAATACTTTCGGGACGTCGGTCGAGAGAGTCGGGCTCATTGTGCCAGCCTATCTGATCCCTTACGGAATCGCGACGCTGGTTTTTGGGCTTCTCGCGGATCGCCTGGGCATCCACCGCGTCATGTTCGCGTCGCTGGCGGCGTTTGCGATACTCACAGCTTTGACGGCGACGGCCGCCTCCATCGAACAGATCGCCCTTTGGCGGGTCCTGACCGGGCTCGGCGCCAGTGGCGTCGTGCCGCTCGGCCTCGCGCTCGTCGGCCGCCTCTATCCTTATGAGCAGCGTGGGCGCCCGCTAGGCTGGCTGTTTGGCGCCATGGCCGGCGGGATGGCCTTTGGCTCACCCGCGGGCGCGATGCTCGTTCCCTTCGTCGGATGGCAAGGGCTGTTTCTCGTAGTAGGAGCGGCTGGAGCGGGTATCCTGCTCCTGTTCCTGCCCTATCGCCGCATCATTGCTGCGGCGGTGCAGCCGGTCGCGGGCACGTTCGGCGATCTTTTCCGCGGCTACAAGAGCCTCCTCGGCACGCCAAGGGGTCAGCGCACATACGGCTATGTCCTTGTCAACTCGATGTTCCACTCCGGCGTCTTCACGTGGCTTGGCGTGTATTTCGAACAGCGACACGGCGTCGGACCAGTCGGCGTCGGCTTGGCCTTGCTCGGATACGGCGTGCCGGGCTTCCTGCTCGGGCCGATGATCGGCCGTGCGGCGGACCGCTGGGGCCGCGCCAGGTTGCTGCCCCTTGGTCTCGCGCTCAGCGCCGTCGCAGCCGCGCTGCTGATCCTCGGCTTTCCCTTGATCCTCGCGCCCGTGGTGGCGATGCTTCTCTCTCTTGGCTACGACATGACGCAGCCGCTCTTCGGCGGGATTGTCACCTCGCTCGGTGGTAAGCGGCCTGGGCAAGCCATGGGGCTGAACGTCTTCATGCTCTTCGTCGGCATGGGGCTGGGCAGCTTGATCTTTGGTGAGATGCTCCGCTTTGGCTTCGAAGTATCACTGGGCCTTTTCACCATGGTCGAGCTGGGGTTGGCCGCGATGTCCATCCGTCTGTTCCGGTCTGAGGTAGTTCAAGTCCGGAGCAGCTGAAGGGCGAGGCGCCGTGCCCCTGGCATGCGACATTCGAGGTCTATTGACTCCGGACTACGGTACGGATGGCAGAATCTCAAAAAATGCGGAGCAGCTGCACTTGGTGCGTTACGACGAAAGGCGAACATCACATGACGAACACGAGCCGACCGTCCGGGCTGTCTCACGTCCGTTGGAGAATCCTGTTTTCAGCTGGCGCGTTGCTCCTCTCTTTTCTGTTCTCGCTCGCGATCTCTATAAGCTCGGCTTCCGATAGGGCTACTGGAACGACAATGGTCGTGCCAGTGACCGGTATGTCGTGCGTGAGCTGTGCCGCGACGATCAAGCGAACTGTGAAGAACATCGATGGCGTATCTAATGTCGAGGTGAGCTTGGCGGCCAGGACCATGCGTGTGACCTATGCCCCCGCACGTGTTTCGCCTGACCGCATCGTCGCCGCTGTCAACGCACTCGGATATCAAGCTGGGACCCCGGTGGAGGCGAAATGACGTTGGAGTCCGCATTGCAGTCGATCCAACCTGGCCTCGCTGGAGGGGGACTACTACCCGCAATAGGCACCACGTTCCTCGCGGGTATTTTGGCGAGCGCGGTTTGTCCGTGCACATTGCCTGTTGGGCTCAGCGTTGCGGGTATGGCCGGAGCATCTGACACCGGAGGTCGTCACGACGGACTTGCAATCGCAAGTGCTTTCTTCGTCGGAATCGTCGGAAGCCTCACCGCGCTTGGTCTCTTTGCGGGTCAACTCGGCGCATTGGCGACGGAGTCGTTCGGCCGCAATTGGGCGCTTGTTATGGCTATTCTTTCATTCGCAGCCGCAGGGCTTGCCTTCTGGCGACCTCGCCTCCCATTCGACAAGCTGACGGCTTGGCGCCGCCCCGGCGTGGCGGGCGCTTTCGGCTACGGCCTAGTGTTCAGCCTTGGTACTTCCGTGGCTCCGCTTCTGCTTCTGTTTACGATCGTCGCAGCTTCGGGCGCGCCGAAACTCGGCGTATTGCTGGCCTTTTTCTTCGGCATCGGTCGGGGTTTACCGTTTCTCCTCGCGGGGGTTGTCGCAAGCACCGCGACGCGCTTCACTCGGCTTGGTTTGTTGGGCCGCCCAATTCAGTTGGCGAGCGGCATCGCCCTTGTATTTGTCGGCTGGTACTATGCTCAGGTGTATGCCGCATTACTTTAATGGAGAATGACATGCTTCGTCAGGATGGTTCGCTTGCAACTGTGACCCTGGCAATACCTGGGATGGTCTGTGAAGGCTGCGCTGAAAAAATCCGTGGTGCGCTAACGGCGATACCTGGCGTTCATAAGGTCAAGACGAAGCTGTGGCGGAAGCAAGTCGAAGTTACTCTCGAGAAGGAGACCGTTCGTGAACAGACGGTTGTGCAGGCACTCGGCGAGCAGGGGTTCAATGCGGTCGCAACCTAGCAATCTTGACGACCTGGTACTTACCGCATTCAGGCGCGCCTCCGACGAGGATCGACTTGATGTTGCCGAGCATCTGCTGTGTGCACTCGAGACGTTGGCTGACGTGGGCAGAGAAGCGCACAGGCGAATTCCGGCTCAAGCTCGATTAATCCAAGCCTATCGAGTGATCGCGCATCGGGCTGAGCGTCGGCGATGATCGACTCTGACGAGCCGCGAGCGCTCGTCAGAGCCCACGGCATATCCAAGAGCGCGGATCTATATGCGTGGGCAACGAAGTTGCTGTGAGTGAAGGGATTGCGCGAGTGGCAAGAGTAAAGAAGTATTTGGAGGGCTATCAGGTTTGGATTTACTTCGCCGCGATCCTCATCGGGGCAGTGACTGGCCTAGTAATTCCCGGAAGTCCATCGTTTGAGCCGACGATCAATCCGGCGCTCGCGTTCATGCTCTTCGTGACCTTCCTGCCACTTGCGTTTGCCATGAGGGCGGGTGTTCAGCAGCAAAAAGAAGCTATCAGCCTCGCTCCGATGACGCGGCGCGATGGGGGCGCGGGTTGCGCCACGGTCTTACTGCCTCGCCGTCCCGTGCCGGAGGCCTACGGCCGTCGGCTCGGTCGAAGTATGTCGCCGTCCCGTGCCCGATCTCGCGCTTGATCTCCGCTACTTAAAGTATGCGATGCTTGTCGCCGAACACGGTAGCTTCCGCCGTGCCGCGTCGATCCTCAATCTTTCGCAATCGACCATAAGCCGTCGGATTCAGTTACTCGAACGCAGGCTAGGCATGCCGCTATTCGAGCGTAACCACGCTGGAGCCCGCGCGACGCTGGCCGGCGAGCGCTTCATGCGCGACGCTGCGGTAGGTGCGGACCACCTTCATCAAGCCGTTCTTGACATGGCTAGCACGCAACGCGGTGAGATCGGCGATTTGCGGATCGGTTTGATGGCATCGCTGGCTAGCGGTTTCCTATCGGACCTACTCGGAACTTACCGTCGCCGATTCCCCCGTGTAGACGTCCGGGTCCAAGAGGCAGCATCGCAAGCGAACGCCGCTGGCGTACTGAATGGCCGCCTCGATGCGGCGTTCATCACGGGGAGCCCGCTACTGCCTGGCTGCGAAGCCGAGCACCTCTGGGACGAACGGATCTTCGTCGCGCTGCCAGAGGATCATCGATGTGCTGGCGGACGTGTGGTCGCCTGGGACGACGTGCGCGAGGACATTTTCTTGGTGAGCGCCGAGGCCGCGGGACCGGAGATTGAAGACTATCTCGTGCGGCAGTTATCTGGACTTGGGTTTCGCCCAAGACTCTCCGTCCAGCAGGTCGGCCGAGAGAATCTCCTGAACATGGTTGCAAAGGGCTTTGGCCTGACGCTGACCACCTACTCCACCCTGGGCGCGACCTACCCCGGCGTCGTATTCCTTCCGATCGGCGCCGCCACCGAGATGGTGGGCTCCAGTGTCGTATGGTCGGCGACCAATCGAAATCCAGCGCTAAAGCGGTTGTTGCAGATCAGCTCGGAGTTAGCGGAAAAGCATCGGCGAGGCACGTCTCGAGCAAGAAGGGCTGAATCGAGACGCGGCTAAATCTGCTAGGGATCTATCGAGTTAGGTTTGGCTTCCAACCGAAGATGCCCGCCTAGTCTTGGAAAACCCGCGGTCGGTAGCGATGAACCGCTCCAGCATGGGCACTATCAATTTCACTGGATCGGCGATCGGTTGGCCTTGCTCCCGCCCGAGCGCTTCGGCGTAGGCGGCAAGGTCTCGATGAAGGGCTGCCGGCAGCTCCACCGACACCTTTACCGGCTTATCATCGATGATTGGGCCAAGTTTCAGCTTTGCCACTATGATCCTCCATAGGGTTCGAGGACGAGGTCGCGGGTCACGATCACACGCACTGGGAACCCCGGCCGGATCGTCAGTGTCGGCGCAATGTTGAGCTGACGGCGCACGATCTGCTGCCCGGCGTCATTGATAGTGTCCTGGCCGCCATTGCGGATTGCCTGGATCAGGCGATCGTCATTGTCGACCGCGAGTTCAGCCCCGACGCTGAGTAACGTCGAAAGCCCGGCAGCTTTGGCGAGATCCCACCAGTGATAATCAACACCATCCTGCAAGCCGGCATAGCCCTCGGCGTCAGTACCTGGCTGGCGCTCGAGAACGATCGAGCGGCCGTTGGGGAGAATGAGCCGATTCCAGACCAGCAGCACGCGGCTCTGCCCGAACTGCACATTGTTGTCGTACTGGCCGATGACACGCGTCCCCTGCGGCACGAGCAGAATGCGACCTGTCGGGCTGTCGTAGATGTTCTCTGTCACCTGGGCGGTGATCTGGCCGGGAAGGTCCGACCGGATGCCGGTGATCAGTGCTGCTGAGATCACCGCGCCAGCTTGAAGGATGTTGGGTGACGCCGGCGCCGCGACGCGATCAGGCGCCACCGTCCTCCGATCGGCTGCCGCGTTCAGGAATGCGTTCTGGCGATCCTGCGCCGAGGGCGTTGCTGGCGGAGGCGCAAGGCCGAGGCTCGCCAGGTCCGGCGCTGGCGGCGGGACGATGGCCGCCGCCGCCGCCGCCGCTCCAGCGCGGGTCTCGGTTCCGGAGAAAAGGCGGCTGGTACGTGCGGTCTCGATTTCCTGAAGGCGGCGCTGCTCTTCCGGGCTGATACCGGGATTGGGGGCGGCGACGCCGGGTGAGGGCACCGGCTGCCCACGATCCTGGGTGCTAAGGATCGGACGGCCGAGATCGCCGGGAAGCGGCGGACCGAGCTGCGGCACCCCGCTGTAGTCGCGCGGCAGACCTGCAAGGCCATCAGCGGTCGACCGGTTTTCGGTCGAATAGAGTTCCTCGTTCGACCGACCGCCGTCCCGGGTCTGGAGTGCATAGATCAAGGCTCCGCCGAGCCCGACGCTGGCGACCAGGCCGATGCCGGCCAGCACCTTCCGCGACAGTCGTGTCACGCGCGGCGGCTCGGCGCGCAGGCGCATCGGCGCGGGACCGGCCGGCTCGCCGGTCAGCGGCTGCGCGTCGTCGTCCGGCACTTCCTCCTTCCGGGGATCACTCTCGCTCACGATGCCGGCCTCCCATCGGTGCGGGTGATACGCACGCGCTTCTGGCGGTCGCCGGAGCCGAAGCGCAGCTCGGCGGCGGCGAAGAGCCGATCGACGATCATGTGATGGCCGCGCACGCGGTAGTTCACCAGCTCCGAAGTGGTGCCCTCGGGACCGACGACGAACAGCGGCGGCATCTCGCCCTGGCCGATGCCGCGCGGGAATTCGATGAAGACCTGGCGGCCGTCGTCAAAGGCCCGGAGGGGTCGCCACGGCGCACGGTCACCGTCGATGGTGTAGCGGAAATTGACATTGGCGAGATCGACGCCGCTCGCTACAGGCGCGGTGGCCTGCGCCTCGGCGTTCTGGCGGCGCAGCGCGATGAGCTGGTCCTGCGGGTATTGCCAGGAGACTGACGCCATATAGGTCCGCTCGGTTGAGCGAAGCTCCATGTGATAGGTGCGCAGGTTGGTGTTGATGACGAGGTTCGTCATGAGATCGGCGCGGGTCGGTTTCACCAGAATATGGATCTGGCGCGTCGCGGCCGAACCGCTCTCGGTATCACCGATGATCCAGCGCACAGTGTCGCCGGCGGCGACGGGGCCGGACCCGACGAGCTGCTCGCCGGGCTGCAACGCGATGTCGGTGATCTGGCCGACCGCCGTATAAACCTGATAGAGCGCGCCTTGCGTGAAAGGGTAGACCTGCATCGAGTTGATGAAGCCGTCGCGCACCGGCTGGATGCGCGCGGCGGCGTTGGCCTGGTTCACTCTTGCCGTGGGATCTGTGGGTTCGGCCGCCCGCCGGGACGGCTCGACCCGCTGCAACTGACCAGGCAGCGGCAGCGGCCGAGGCAGTTCGACCACGGTGACGGGCGCGGGCGGATCGACCGCCTGCACGGCCGGAGCAGCGTTGTCGTATGAGATTTCCGGCGGCGGATTGGTGGTGGCGCAGCCGGCCAGCGCGGTCGCCGTCAGCAGGACTAGGGGCAACGCGGATTTGCGTAGAGCCGAAGATGCGAGGATGTGTGAAGCCGGGTTTCCGGCTTTACGGAAAAACGACTTCATTGCCCAAGCTCCCGTGACCAGTTGATGGCGTTGACATAGATACCGAGCGGGTTCGCCCTGAGCCGGTCGGCGTTGCGCGGGATCTGCACGACGATCGTCAGGATCGCGGTCCAGCGCGTGGTTTCGGCGATCTGGCCGTTCTCGTAGCGACGCTCGACCCAGGCGACGCGGAAGCTGTCGGGCGAAGCGCGAATGACGCTGGAGACGTCGACGGCGACCTGCTGGCGGCCGACCTTCGCGAACGGGTCGTTCGCCCGAGCATAATCGTTCAGCGCCATAGCGCCGCGATCCGTCGTGAAGTCGTAGGCGCGCAGCCAATTCTGGCGGACGATGATCGCGTCTGATGGAATCGAGCGAACCTGCTCGATGAAACGCGCGAGGTGGAAGGCGATCTGGGGATCGGTCGGCCGGTAGTCGGCGACGGCAGGCGCTACGGCCTGCGCCTGGCCGAGCCGATCGACCTGCACCACCCATGGCACGATCGTTCCCCGCGCCGATTGCACGACGAGCGCGGTGGCAAAGCCGGCCGACAGGATCAGCGAACCGAAGGCCATCAGCCGCCAGTTCTTCGCCTGAACACGCGAAGCGCCGATGCGCTCATCCCAGACCTGGGCGGCGCGCTGATAGGGTGTCTCCGGCTCGGAGGCTTTTCCGTAATGGGTGGTTGGTCGTTTGAACATCAGCGATCGCCTTCGGAAAGATTGACGGAAGAGCCACCGCCATGGGCGTCGCCTGCGCGGACGGCATGGGCCGTGGCCTGGACGGCATGGGTCATCTGCTGCGAGCGGCGCATCCGCTGCGCCCAGGCCGGCTGACCGCCGCCGTTCTGGGAACCGGCAGCGGCGGCGCCGTCACTGGCCGCGTCGGCGCCGATCGAGCCCGCAGTGGAAGTGCCGCCCGTCGCCTCGAAGGCGGCCCTGCCGCCAGCGTTAAAGCTGGAGCGCATGCTTTCGGCAGCGCGCGATGCGGCGCGGCGCAGTGGCGAGACGGCGGCGCTACCGCCCGCACGGGCGACCCCGCCGAGGCCGGACGCGACACCCGACGCACCGGACTGGCCCGCTGCGCCAAGGCTGTAGGCGGTGGATGCGCCGCCAACGATCGCAGCACCGCCACGCGCGGCGGCGGCAGCGCCACCGGCCAGCGCTGCACCGCCCGAGGCGGCGGCGCCGACGGCGCCAGCGCCGAGCGCGACCATGCCGCCCGCGGCCATGCCCGTGCCGACCGCTGCGCCGGCGCTGAGCTGCGGGCCGCCGGAGACGAGACCACTGGCGATGCCGGGACCGAAGATGCCGAGGCCGAGCAGCGACAGCGCGGCGAGCACGATAGCCATCGCTTCGTCGATGGTGGGGGTTGCCCCGCCGAAGCCGGACGTGAACTCGGAGAAAAGGGTCGAGCCGATGCCGATGATGACTGCGAGGACCAGAACCTTGATGCCGGAAGAGATGACGTTGCCGAGCACGCGTTCGGCCATGAAGGCGGACTTGCCGAACAGGCCGAAGGGGATCAGCACGAAGCCCGCGAGCGTCGTCAGCTTGAATTCGATGAGCGTGACGAAGAGCTGGATGGCGAGGATGAAGAAGGCGAGCAGCACCAGCGCCCAGGCCAGGAACATGCAGGCGATCTGGATGAAGTTCTCGAAGAACGACCAGTAGCCCATCAGGCTGGAAATCGAGTCGAGCAGCGGCCGTCCGGCGTCCAGACCGGTCTGCGCGACCTTGCCGGGGCGCAGCAGATCGGCCGTGGTGAAGCTCGTCCCGCTGGCTTTCAGGCCGAGGCCGGCGAAGCTTTCGAAGATGATACGGGCGAGGTTGTTCCAGTTGCCGATGATGTAGGCGAATACGCCGACGAACAGGGTCTTCTTCACCAGGCGGGCCATGATGTCGTCGTCGGCGCCCCAGCTCCAGAAGAGTGCGGCCAGCGTCACATCGATGACGATTAGAGTGGTGGCGATGAAGGCGACTTCGCCACTGAGCAGCCCGAATCCGCTGTCGATGTAGCGGGTGAAGACCTCCAGGAAGTGGTCGATGACGCCTGTACCGCCCATGATGCTATCGAGCCTCGTCGAAGTGTGGCGGAGCGATCGGCGCGGATGGCCCCAGAGCCGGCTGATCGGTGCGATCTATCGGGGCCGCGGGGTTGTCGCGTGGCGCCGGGGGTGGCTCCGGTAGACGTTCGGCCGGACGGGCGCCGGGAACGAGGAAGCGGTTGCGATTCTCCGCCCAGGCCCGCAGGCAGGCAGTATCGCGGGGACCGGCTTCGCCGAGTGCCTGGCAACGGATCAGCTCGTCGCGCAGAGGGTCCACTTGGGCCTCGGTCGCGCGGCCGGACGGCCAGGCATCCGGCGCTTCCTCTTTCCGGCTCATCTCGATCGCGGTCGCAGTGATCGCGACCGCGACAAACACGACGGCGCCGAGCCGGGCGAGCATCTTGCCATCCATGGCCACGCCCTCAGTTGCCGTTCGGGAACATGCGGGCGTTGCCCGGCTGGTAGCCGCTGCCCGGCGTCAGGAAGCGACGGCGCTGCTCGCGACCTTGCTCAGCCGCGGCCGCGCGCTCGGCCTCGGTCAGGCTCTGCGCGCGACCATTGGCGGCGACGACAGCCGTGAGGTCCGCGAGCTGCTGCGCTTGCAGGGCGAGAAGCTGGTTGCCGGCCTGTGTCGCCTGCAGCGCGCCTGTCGCACCCTGGCTCTGGCCGACCAGCGCCGACATCTGGGTCCGGTTCGTGTCGATGTTGCCGACGACACCGGCCTGGACGCGCATCGCGTCCTGAAGGCCGCCGACGGTATTCTGCCAGCGCTCGCGCGCGCCGGCGACGAGATGCTGGTCCGAGGCGGTCATCGAGGCGTTGCCGTAGGTGGTGCGGAACGCCTGGTCGATGTTCTGCACATTGTAGGCGATGCGCTGCGCTTCGCCCAAAAGCTGTTGCGTCCGCTGGACGGACTGCTGGAGCTGCTGGAGAGACGAGAATGGCAGGCTCGTGAGGTTACGCGCCTGGTTGATCAGTGAGCTCGCTTCGTTCTGAAGCGACGTAATCTGGTTGTTGATCTGCTGAAGCGCCCGCGTGGCGGACAGAAGATTCTGGGCGTAGTTGGTGGGGTCGTAGACGATTCCGCCAAACTGTGCGTGGGCGGGCGCCGCCAGAAACGGGATCGCGGCGACGGAAACAGTCAGCAGCGCGGCGGTCATGCGCAGCGCGCGCGAGCGGGAACGAACGGAACGGGTCATGAGTGTGCCTCCGGATCGGTTTGGGGGGTGACGTTGGTGAGGTCGGCGATGAGGTCGGCGGCCCAGGCGAGCCGGTTTTCGGCAAGCCACTCGGCAAGGAAGCCGTCCGTGCCGCTGCGGGCGTGAACGTCCGCGATGAGGGCCTGGTGCTGCTTCGATGACGCGGCGCAGAGCGCGAGCGCCACGTCCGACAGGCCCAGCTCGAACAGCCGGTTTCCGCGCCGGGACTGGCAGTAATAGTCGCGCTTGGGCATCGCCCGCGCGAGGATCTCGATCTGACGATCGTTGAGCCCGAAGCGGCGATAGATGGCGGTGATCTGCGGCTCGATCGCGCGTTCGTTCGGAAGCAGGATGCGGGTCTGGCAGCTTTCGATAATGGCCGGCGCGATCGCCGACCCGTCGATGTCCGACAGCGACTGCGTGGCGAAGATGACGCTCGCGTTCTTCTTTCGCAGCGTCTTCAGCCACTCGCGGAGCTGACCGGCGAAGCCCTCGTCGTCCAGCGCGAGCCAGCCTTCATCCACGATCAGCAGCGTCGGGCGACCGTCCAGGCGGTCCTCGATGCGGTGGAAGAGATAGGCGAGCACGGCGGCGGCAGCCCCGGTGCCGATCAGCCCTTCGGTCTCGAAAACCTGAACATTGGCTTCGCCCAGATGCTCGGCCTCGGCGTCGAGCAACCGGCCATAAGGACCCCCGACGCAATAGGGTCGGAGCGCCTGTTTCAGGTCGTTGGACTGAAGGAGGACCGAGAGGCCTGTCAGCGTCCGCTCGTTTTGCGGTGCGGACGCCAGTGAGGAGAGCGCCGACCAGAGATGCTCCTTCACGTCGGGGGTGACCGGCACGCTCTCGTGCATCAGGATCGCGACCAGCCAATCGGAGGCCCAGGCTCGCTCGGCGACATCGTCGATGCGCGCGAGCGGCTGAAGCGACACGCTGTCGTTTGAGCCCTCCGTGAGGCCGCCGCCGAGATCGTGCCAGTCGCCGCGCATGGCGAGTGCGGCGGCGCGGATGGAGCCGCCGAAGTCGAAGGCGAAGACCTGGCTTTGCGCGTAGCGCCGGAACTGCAACGCCATCAGCGCCAGCAGCACCGACTTGCCGGCGCCGGTCGGGCCGACGATCAGCGTGTGGCCGACATCGCCGACATGGATGGAAAGCCGGAACGGGGTGGAGCCCTCGGTCTTGCCGAACAGCAGTGGGGGTGCTGCAAAATGCTCATCCCGTTCCGGTCCCGCCCACACCGCCGAAAGCGGGATCATGTGGGCGAGATTCAATGTGTTGATCGGTGGTTGGCGGACATTGGCGTAGACATGGCCGGGCAGTGAGCCGAGCCAGGCGTCCACAGCGTTGATCGTCTCGGGCATCGCGGTGAAGTCGCGGCCCTGGATGACTTTCTCGACCATCCGCAGCTTCTCGGCGGCGATGCGCGGATCGTCGTCCCAGACAGTGATCGTCGCGGTCACATAGGCCTGGCCGGCATAGTCCGCGCCCAGCTCCTGCAACGCCATGTCGGCATCGGCCGCCTTGTTAGAAGCATCGGTGTCCACGAGGGCGGAGGCCTCGTTCGTCATCACCTCCTTCAAGATGGCGGCGATCGATTTGCGCTTGGCGAACCATTGTCGCCTGATCTTGGTCAGCAGCTTGGTCGCGTCGGTCTTGTCGAGCAGAACGGCGCGCGTCGACCAGCGGTAGGGAAAGGCCAGCCGGTTCAGCTCGTCGAGGATGCCGGGCGTGGTCGCAGTCGGGAAGCCGACGATGGTGAGGACGCGGACATGCGCATCGCCGAGCCGCGGCTCCAGCCCGCCGGTCAGCGGCTGATCGGCGAGCAGCGCGTCAAGATACATCGGCGTCTCGGGCACGCGGACGCGATGGCGTTTGGTCGAGACCGTCGAATGCAGATAGGTCAGCGTCTCGCCGTCATCCAGCCATTCGCATTCCGGCATGAAGGCATCGATGAGCTGAAGGATGCGATCGGTGCGGTCGGCGAAGCCGCGCAGGATCTCGTGCGCATCGACGCCGGCGTGATCGCGGCCCTCGTAGAGCCAGGTCTCAGCGCGGGCGGCATCCTCGGCCGGCGGCAGATAGAGGAAAGTCAGGAAGTAGCTGGACTCGAAATGCGCGCCGGCTTCCTCGAAATCGGCCTTGCGTTCGGCGTCGACCAAGGCGGAGGCGCTGTCGGCGAACATGCTGGCCGGATAGGTCGCGGCGCCATGGCGCTGCGCCTCGACGAAGATCGCCCAGCCGGAGCCGAGGCGACGAAAGGCGTTGTTGAGCCGGCCGGCGACGGCAACCAACTCGGCCGGCACGGCGCTGTCGAGGTCGGGGCCGCGGAAGCGCGCGGTGCGCTGCAGGCTGCCGTCCTTGTTCAGCACGATGCCTTCGCCGACCAGAGCGACCCAGGGCAGGAAGTCGGCGAGCCGGGTGTTGCGGCTGCGATATTCGGCGAGGTTCATCATCGTCGTTCCTCCTCAGACCGACAGGTGGCCAGGGATGCGCAGATGCTTGCGCACGACGTCGACGAACTGCGGATCGCGCTTGGCGGCCCAGACGGCCGCGAAATGGCCGATGGCCCAGACGCCAAGCCCGACCAGCCAGAGACGCAGGCCAAGGCCGAGCGCGGCGGCCAGCGTGCCGTTGAGGATGGCGAGCGAGCGCGGGGCGCCACCGAGCAGGATGTGCTCGGTCAGCGCCCGATGGACCGGGACCGAGAAGCCCGGCAACTCGCCGCCATGGTCGACGCCATCGGCCATCAGACGAGCGCCCCGCCGCCGAACGAGAAGAAGGACAGGAAGAAGCTCGATGCGGCGAAGGCGATCGACAGGCCGAAGACGATCTGGATCAGCTTACGCGCGCCGCCCGACGTGTCGCCGAAGGCTAGGGTCAGGCCGGTGATGATGATGATCATCACAGCGATGATCTTGGCGACCGGTCCCTCGATCGATTCGAGGATGGATTGCAGCGGCGCCTCCCACGGCATCGAGGAGCCGGAGGCGTGGGCGGCCGGCGCGAGCGCCAGCGTGACGAAGGTGACGGATACCGCCGTGGCGAGGTGGCGGCGGATGCGCAAAGCATGCTGGATCATGACGGGTCTCCTGTGAGGGGCTGGCTTGCGGGGGTGACGCGGTAGTCGCCGTCGGGGCCGAGGCCCTCGATGCGGGCTAGTTCGGTGAGGCGGCGCGACGCGCCGCGACCGGACAGCACGGCGACCAGGTCGATCGTCTCGGCGATCAGGGCGCGCGGGACGGTGACGACGGCTTCCTGGATGAGCTGCTCCATGCGACGTAGCGCGCCGATGGCGGTGCCGGCGTGGATCGTTCCGACGCCGCCCGGGTGTCCGGTTCCCCAGGCCTTCAACAGATCGAGTGCCTCGGCCCCGCGCACCTCGCCGATCGGGATGCGGTCGGGGCGCAGGCGGAGCGAGGAACGGACTAGATCGGAGAGCGAGGCGACGCCGTCTTTCGTCCGCATCGCGACCAGATTGGGCGCGGCGCATTGCAGCTCGCGCGTGTCCTCGATCAGGACGACGCGGTCCGAGGTTTTCGAGACTTCCGCGAGCAGCGCGTTGGTGAGCGTGGTCTTGCCGGTCGAAGTGCCCCCGGCGACGAGGATGTTGCGCCGGTCGGCGACGGCCTGGCGCAGCGTTTCGGCCTGATCCGCCGCCATGATCCCGGCGGCGACATAATCGTCGAGCGTGAACACGGCGACGGCGGGCTTGCGGATCGCGAAGGCCGGCGCGGACACCACCGGCGGCAACAGCCCCTCGAACCGCTCCCCCGTCTCGGGCAGCTCGGCCGAGACACGCGGGGCGCCGGGATGAACCTCGGCGCCGACATGATGGGCGACCAGACGGATGATCCGCTCGCCATCCGAAGGCGACAGCAGCTCACCCGTGTCGGAAAGCCCTTCGGAAAGACGGTCGACCCAGAGCCGCCCATCGGGGTTGAGCATCACCTCGACGATCGCGGGGTCTTCCAGAAACCGGGCGATCGCCGGCCCGAGGGCCGTGCGCAGCATGCGGGCGCCGCGAAGGATCGCCTCCGATTTCTGGTGAGTGGCCGCCACGTCGTCCCCGTTCTCTTGCAGGTCCGCGAAGTGCGGCCCTGGATCGGGGATGAGTAGAGGAGGCAGAAATCATGGCCTGACAACAACCATAATGTGGTCGTCGTACTGTGGCGTACAAATACAGGGAAACGGCGGAATGCCGAAATACTTGCGGTGGACGCTGTCGTGATTAATCCGCGTCGTGCGCGGGCGCGATGTCCTCCGAAATCTCTTGCCGAAGTTTCGGCCCGTGAGCGAGTCGCCGTCCGAGCGCGGTGACGAACGCCTCGTAGCGCTCGCCGGCTTTGGAGCGCGCCGCGGCCTGGGCAGGCTCGGGGAGCGGCGGGTTCGTCGTCAACCAGAAGCGGATGAACACGGCCAGCGTTTCGACGGCGATCCCAAGGTCGCGCTCCATCCGCGCCATTCGTCGGTCGATCTGGTCGAGCCGCTTTGTCGTCGCAGCCTCCTGCCGTTCGGCAGCGTCAGGCGACAGGAAAGAGGCGATGCCGGCTTCCGCGATCAGCGAGAGGGATTGATCGCGCCGGGCGGCATGTGCGGCGAGCGCCTTCATGACGTCCGGTTCGAGATACACCGATAGGCGCTGCTTTTTGGGAGGCTTTGCCATGGTGCCTCCTAAAGCTCGATGCCGTCGCCGGGATCGAGCGACGCTTGGCGTGCCATCTGGCGCATGGTTTGGTTCATGCGCGAGAGACGTGCGGCGTCCTCATCGGCGTCGTCGCGGGGATCGATCTCGAATTCGTTTTCGATGGGTTGCTTAGGCTCGACGGGTTTTGAGCGGCTCAGTTCTGGTTGGTGCCGGCGCTCGGAGTCGGTCGTATCCTCGTCCTCCGATCCGCCGCCGCTGGTGGCCGTTGCCACCGCCGGCGTCGCCGGAAGAGGCAGTGTGCTCCAGTCGTCCGGTCGGGCCGTTGTCGGCTTGACGAGGTTCGGCGGCGCTACGATGCGCTCCTGAAACCGGCGATCCTCATAGTATCTCGCCTTCTTCGCGCGGATCGGCGGGGTGCCCGCCACCATGACGATCTCGTCGGATGGCGGAAGCTGCATGATCTCGCCGGGCGTCATCAGTTGCCGGGCTGTCTCCGAGCGCGAGACCATCATGTGGCCGAGCCAGGGCGACAGGCGATGACCGGCATAGTTCTTCATCGCGCGCATCTCGGTCGCGGTTCCGAGCGCATCCGAGACACGCTTGGCGGTCCGCTCGTCATTGGTCGCGAAGCTGACGCGCACATGGCAGTTATCGAGGATCGAGTTGTTCGGCCCATAGGCCTTTTCGATCTGGTTCAGCGACTGGGCGATGAGGAACGCTTTGAGGCCGTAACCCGCCATGAAGGCGAGCGCGCTCTCGAAGAAGTCGAGACGGCCGAGCGCTGGAAACTCGTCGAGCATGAGCAGCAGCCGGTGGCGGTTGCCCTTCGCCTGCAGGTCCTCGGTCAGCCGGCGGCCGACCTGATTGAGGATCAGACGGATCAGAGGTTTGGTGCGGTTGATGTCCGACGGCGGCACGACGAGGTAGAGCGTGGTCGGATGCTTGCCACCGACGATATCCACGATGCGCCAGTCGCAGCGGCGTGTGACTTCGGCGACGACAGGATCACGATAGAGGCCGAGGAACGACATCGCGGTCGACAGCACGCCCGACCGCTCGTTGTCCGATTTGTTGAGCAGCTCGCGCGCGGCGCTGGCGATCACCGGATGCGGGCCGGCCTCGCCGAGATGGGCTGTCTTCATCATGGCGGCGAGCGTCGACTCGATCGGCCGCTTCGGATCGGAGAGGAACGCCGCGACGCCGGCAAGCGTCTTATCGGCCTCGGCATAGAGGACGTGCAGGATCGCGCCGACCAGCAATGCGTGGCTGGTTTTTTCCCAGTGGTTCCGCTTCTCCAGCGAGCCCTCCGGATCGACCAGGATGTCGGCGATATTCTGGACGTCGCGGACCTCCCATTCGCCGCGGCGCACCTCGAGCAGCGGATTGTAGGCGGCGGATTTCGTATTGGTCGGATCGAACAGAAGCACACGGCCGTGTCGTGCACGATAGCCAGCGGTGAGCGTCCAATTCTCCCCCTTGATGTCATGGACGATCGCGGAGCCCGGCCAGGTCAGCAGCGACGGCACGACCAGGCCGACGCCCTTGCCGGAACGCGTGGGCGCGAAGCACAGCACATGCTCGGGGCCGTCATGGCGGAGATAGTCGCGGTCGAGCTTCCCGAGCACGACGCCGTCCGCGCCCAGCAGGCCGGCGGCGCGGACTTCCGCGGCGACGGCCCACCGGGCGGAGCCGAACGTCTCGGCGTTCTTGGCTTCACGCGCCCGCCAGACCGACATGCCGATTGCGACGGCGATGGAAATGAAGCCGCCTGACGCCGCGATATAGGCGCCCTCGATGAAGATTGGCGGGGCATAGGCATCATAGAAGTACCACCACCAGAAGAAGGCGGGCGGATAGTAGATCGGCCAGCCAGCTAGCTCGAACCAAGGTAGGCCGAGCTGCGGCTGGAAACCGAGACGGTAGGCCGTCCACTGCGTCGCCGCCCAGGTCGTCATCAGTACGATCATGCCGACGGTGAGGATCTGGCCCCAGAGGATTTTCGTCGCCGACATGGCGGGCACTCCTTTCTTGATTGGGCTACATGCCGAGGCCGCGATTGCGGCCGAAGCTCCAGTCGACGCCGCCGGAGCCGCGTGACACGCCGGAGACGTGCTGGCCGAGCTGGCGTTCGAGGGATGGCGACCAGGGCACGAGCTGGAAGCCGAGACCGTCGTCGATCATGGCGAAGCGGCCCGACGCGAGCGCGAAGCGCTGGCGATAGGTGCCCGCCACATACTCGCCCGTTCCGGCCTTCGAGAATTGTCGGCCGGTCTCGGCCGCGAGCTTCTCGCCAAGGGCCTCGACCTCGCGCTGCCGCAGCGTGTCGATCAGCCCGGCCGAGAAGCTGACGCCGCGCGTCTGCCGCTCGGCAAGGCCCTGGCCAACGAGATGCTCGGCCCGCCTGTCCATCGCGTGGCGAACCTCCGCGCCGAAGCCGCCACCACCGAGCGCGACGGGATCGCGGGCGATCGCCTGCCGGTCGAGCCAGGTGGCCCCGGTCGCGTGGACCTGCCGCTCGATGTCGAGATCGGAGCGGACGGCGAGCGCGACCCGCCTGCGTCCCTGCGTGTCGTCGAATTTGCGCAGCTCGACGATCGAGCCTGGCGCGCTGTCGCCGGCGGCGTCGACGTCGGGCAGCTTGATGTGATGGGTGCGTCCGTCGGTGCCATCGACCACGGCGTAGGCCGTGCCCTTCAACTCGTCGTCGAGACCGCGATCGACCAGCCGGCCGACGACGGGATCGTTGATGCTCTCGCCGGCGAGCACATAGCTGGCGGCGCCGCGCTCGATGCCGCGTTCGGTCAGGCCGCGATGGATGCGCTTGATGATGTCGCCACGCTCGCCCAGCTCGCGCAACGTCGCCTCGGCATTCTCGGCCACGACCCATTGGCCGGGGCCGGCCTGATCGGCGAGGCCGAGCGTCTCCAGCTTCCGCAGGCGGCCGACCTTCATCGCGTGGAATTCGTCGGGCTGGCGGTCGGGGTGCGGGGCGAGATCGACGACGCCGGTGCGATAGCTGTCGCGGGCAAGTTGGCGGTCAAGATTGGTCCAGCGCTCGGCGTCGATCTGGCGTTGGAGATTGCGGCGGATCTCGTGATCGGTGCGCGGCCCCAGCTCCTGGGTGACAAGATCCTGCGCGCGGGCGCGCATGCCTTCCTTGATGTAGTCGCGCGAGATGACGAGGTCCTGGCCGTCATCGGTGCGGCCGCGCAAGATGATGTGGACGTGGGGATTGTCGGTGTTCCAGTGATCGACCCCGACCCAGTCGAGCTTGGTGCCCAGGTCGGTCTCCATCTGCTCCATCAGGTCGCGGGCGAAGGTCTTGAGGTCGGGCATCTCGGTCGCGTCCTGGGGCGAGACGATGAAGCGGAAGTGATGCCGGTCGTCCTGGGTCCGCTCGGCGAAGGCCTTCGGATCGGCATCCTCGGTCTCCGGTCCGAACAGCCGGGCCTTCTCCCCATCCCGGGTGACCCCCTCGCGCCGGAGATAGCTGAGATGCGCGGCGAGCGGCGCGGCACGCGCTGAGTGGCGGACGACGCGTGTCTTGATCACGGTGTTGCGCGATCGGTTGGTGAGCAGCCGATTGGCCTGCACAGTCGCGCGCTGGCCGCGCCCGAAACGCGAGCGGTTGCCCGAGCTGATCTTGCCAGAGCGCGAGACCCTGCCGCCGGCGCGCTGGGCGGCGGCAAGGGCCTGGGCGATGAAGGGCCGTGCCTGTTGTGCGCGGGTTGACCGGATGCGGCCTGGCCGGATGCGGAAATCGTCCTCGCTGCTCATGGCCGCGGCCCCGCACATCGCGCGAAGCTGGCGAAATCCTTGCAGAATCCGCGATAGCGCAGGCTGCACCGATCAGGCGCACCTCGCGCCAATGCGCCATAAGTCCCTGAAAACACACGACCGCACCAAGCCGCACATCGCGCGCTTTTATCTCGCCATCGTGCGGTTGTGTTGCCTGCTCCTCCTCCCCGGACCGCCATCCATCCGCAAGAGCACGCCATTGCCCGATGAGGTGCGAACGCGGTCATCGGGGGCCACCGGAGGCATTGCGAGCGACGAACAGCCCATCGGTGCGTGGCGCAATCGCGTTTTGATCGCGCGCCGGGGCTGGTGTTATCGCGTCATCCGGCTCGCTTTCACGATGCACCGGAGCGACACTTCCGTTGCTCGATGACTGCACGACGAAGAGAGGCGCACGGGTCCAGGCGAGCGGATCGGCGGCAGCCACCATGACGGGGGCGGTGATCTCGCCGCCGCCGACAATGGGCGCGAGCATGGCGACGTAAGCGCGTGTTTCGGCGGGGAGTGGGCGGCCGCCGAGATACTCCTCGTAGCGGCCGGGACCAGCATTGTAGGCCGCGAGGAAGCCCGGCGAACCGTAGCGGTCGTGCATCTCGCGCAGATACGCCGCGCCCGCCAGAATGTTGTCGCGCGGATCGTAAGGGTTCACGCCGAGGCCGTGACGTGTGCGAAGGCTGGCCCAGGTGTCGGGCATGATCTGCATCAGGCCCATCGCGCCCTTTGGCGAGACGGCACGCACATCAGCGCGACTTTCGACGCGCATGACCGCCCGAATCCACGCTTCGGGAATGCCGAACCGTTGCGCCGCCTCGGTGACGAAGGCGGCATAGGGATCGACCCGCGACGGGCGTTCGGCGGGCGACGCCTGCGCGTTCGCCGATTGGCAAGGCGGCGCGGCCAGAAGCAGGCCGGAAAGGAGAAGGAAGGCTGTGCGTCGGAGGGGAATGTTCCCTCCGACGACAGGCACGTGACGGACGGCGGACATGGCTCAGTCCCGCTCGCTGCGCTTGGGCGGGCGGTTCCAGTGTAGACCCCAGGCGGACTTGTCGTCGGCCGACTGGAACAGGTTGGCGCGGATCGGCTGACTAAGCGTCGGATCGTCGAGCTGCAGCGAAACATAGTCGCCGGCCTTCTCGCCGGTGCGTTTCCAGCCCGCCCCGACTTCGGGACCGTCCTCGTCCGATCCGAGATGGACGCGATAGTCGGGCGCGTTCTCCGTGTCGGATTGTTCTGCGGGCACGAGCACCAGCTCGGCGTCGAGACCGAGTGTTTTGACGCGCCCGGTATAGCCAGACTTGGTGCGGCTGAATTGACCGATCAGGGACATGATCGCCTCCGTGGATGTGCGGTGAGGTTGGGAATGGGCACGTCGTCACCGCGTCGGCGCGCGCCAGACGAAGCGGCCATTGCCGTCCTCGTCGGTGTAGAGGGGGATCGCCCGGCCGATGACGGCGGAGGCCGGAAGCGGTCCGAAATAGCGGCCGTCCAGGCTGTCGCGGACCTGCCAGTTCATCAGGAACAGCTCGCCCTCAGCGACGACGCGGCAGCCTTTCCAGACGGGCAGCGGATTGCCCCTGCGATCGCGGTCCAGCGCTTCACCCATCGGCACGGCGTCGACGGTGATGGCGAGGCCAGTCCGGCAAACCCGCTGACCAGAAAGGGCGACGACGCGCTTCATCAGCGGCACGCCGCGCGGCAGATAACCGCCCTCGGCGAGGAAGCTCGCGAGCGGCTCGGGCGCGCGCACGGCGACCAGATCGGTGACTTCCGGGGACCGGTCGGGCGCGATCGCGTAGAGCCCGATCGGCGTGCTAGTCGACGCATTCCAGATCAGCTTCGGCGCGAAGGAAATGAGCGACAGGATGCCAAGCAGCGACACCGCGCCCGTCGTGGTGATGGCGTAGCCGAGCCGGGTCATGCGCCGGTCCTCCGCGCCAAGAGGAAGGCGCGATGGCGCTGCATCGTGTAGGCGCGCGGCGTCTCGCCGGCGGCAAGGCGGTTGTGAACGTGCCGCCAATGATCGGGCGCGACCTCGGCCGGATCGATATCTTTGGCCTCGATCGCGTCGATGAGCTGGAGCATGCGCTCCACCTTCGGCCAGCCGTCGACGCGCAGCAGGATGTCGCCGCCAGGTGTCACGGTCGGGATCGTCTGGCAGGTTTCGCTGCGCCTGACGCCGCGCAGGATGTCGAGCCGGGAGAGCACGGTGCCGTGCTCGTTGGCGGCCCAACGCACCAGTGCGAAGACCGCGCCGGGAGGAAAGAAGAGGATGCGACGGCGGCGGTCGAGGACCTGTTCGCGCGCCTCGCGGCCGAAGCGGATCCAGTGCTCGATCTGCTTTTCGATCCAGACCAGTTCAACCTGGGTGAGATCATCGAGTGGCAGTGCTGGCGCGCGGCCGGCGCGCGCGGATGCGGCGGCAAGGCCGGTCATTGGGCGTCTCCCTGGGGTGGTGGGAATTCACGCTCGAAGAGCGCGCGCAGCATGTCGGCGACCGTCTGGCCGCGCTGGAAGGCCGCGATCTTGATCCGGCCGCGCATGTCGGCGGTGACGTCGATGGTCAGCCTGGCCGAGAAGTCGTCGGCGGGCTCAGCGCGCTGCGTCTGGCGATCGGGCGCTTTGATCCAGTTCTCCGGACTGCCCGGCCGGGATGCGAAACCGCGCTTGGGGGATCGCTCGCTCATGCGCCGATCCTCGCGACCTCGGCCGCGAGCGCGGCGATCTCCCGCGCGCCCGGACAATTCTCGTCCTGTTCGGCAGCGATCCGGCCGGTCTGCACGACATCGGCGAAGACGATGCGCTGACCGATGGTGGTCGCGAGCAAAGGCGGGTCGTGATCCGCAAGCGTCTCGGCAGTTTCGCGGGCGAGCACGGTGCGGGCCGCGCAGCGGTTCAGCACGAAGCGAGCGGCAAGCTGCGGGCGATAGATGCGCGCTTCGCTGAGCAGCGCGAGCATCTCGGCCGACGCCCAACCGTCGAGCGGTGACGGCTGCACCGGGATCAGCACGAGATCGGCTGCGAGCAGCGCCGAGCGCATGAGACTGGCGACGCGTGGTGGCCCGTCGATGACGACATGGTCGGTGTCACGCGCCAGTTCCGGCGCTTCGCGATGCAGGGTGTCGCGCGCCAAGCCGACAACACCGAAGAGCCGCTGCAATCCCTCCCGGCTGCGTTGCTGTGACCAGTCCAGCGCAGATCCCTGCGGATCGGCGTCGATCAGCGTGACGCGCTTGCCGTCCCGCGCCCATTCGCCGGCAAGATGCAGCGCCAGCGTCGTCTTGCCGACGCCGCCCTTCTGGTTGAGGAGCGCGACGATCATGACGGTCTCCCGGCGATCGGGGACTCGTCCACAGCGGTCGAAAAAGCGGGTTCCGTTAGAAAGATTCCGAAGGAATCTAGGTTAGATAAGTTACGGGGCTCACAAGCTGCTGATTCAGCGCGATGAATCGGCGGTTCCGGTCCCCGATAGCACGAGAGTCCGGTCCCCGATGGCACGACAGTGCCGGTCCCTGATAGCACGAGACGATTCACAGCTTATCCCCAGGGCGAGTTGTCGAGCGTCGGCGTCGGCGCGGGATGCCGAGCGCGTCAGGATCGGTTGGTGCGAAGGACAGGATTTCAGGGCCGCCGAGGCATTGCTCGATGGTGAGCCGGTAGCCCGGCAGCGGCTGGCGGCGGACGATGTCGCGCAGGTCGTAGGCGAAGTGCTTGAGCGGCGAGAGGCTGCCGGACTTGGCGTGGAGGTGCGGGAAGTCGAAGCTCCAGCCGAACTCCTGCTTGCCGCCGTGCTTGCGCACCAGGCGGTAAAGCCAGCGTTCCAGCCCGCCCGTGAGATCGAAGTATTTGCGATCGATCGTCAGCACGAGCGCGTCGTCGAGGACGGCGCCGTAAAACCAGTCGGGTACGATCAGTTCGAGCCCGAGCGGGCGACCGCGATGGTCGGCCTTCTCTTTCCACTCGTTGATCCAGGAGAAGCGATGCATCCGCCGCTCGGTCGGCTGGCGGATCGATGTCGCGATGGTTGTCGACTGCAATCGGTCGAGCGCGGCCTTGAGACGGTCGTAGTCGCGAAGCGACACGCCGCGGCCGATGAAGTTCAGAATTTCATAGGGGGTGGTCGCCATGAGGCGTGACGGGCGCAAGCCGACGTCACGGGCTTCGACGATCTGCGAGGCCGCCCAGATCAGGACATCCGCGTCCCAGATCGTCGCCATGCCGTGTTCGGGCACGGCTTCGACGCGGATCTTCACCGAACCCGCCTTGAAGTCGATCGGCGTGAGGCGCTTCGATTTGGCCAGAGAGAAGAACGGATACGCCATGAGGTCCTGCGCGTCGCGAGGCGCGAGATCGCCGGGCAGCGCTCGGAACAGGTCGAGCTGCGCACGCTCGTCATGCTGAGTGTGACGGGACGACATGGCAGGTCGTCTCAGCGCGGCTGACGGCCGGCAAAGCGGCGATCGGAGGGCTCCTGCCTCTTGGCGGGGAGCACGGTGCCGCGCGGATCGGAGGTCGAGCTGACGAGGCCGCGATCGGCCCAGGTCTGAAGGTCATCAATGGCGTAGACGACTCGGCCGCCGAGCTTCCGGTAGGCCGGGCCGGTGCCGTAGGTGCGGTGCTTCTCAAGCGTGCGCTCGGACAGTCCGAGGAAACGAGCGGCTTCCTGCGTGCGCAGGTAGCGTGGCGGGATGCCGGCGGTAGTTTCGGCCATTGTCGAGCCTCCGTGGTCTCACTGGGGGCCGCTGCCGTCAGGCGGCGGTTCGAGAGCACGGTGGCGTGAAGGCGGTGGGTCGGACGATGTCGAAGATAGGAATCTAATTTCGACACGCCGCACGCGATCGACGACAGACTATGATCGGCGGGGTCGGCGTAGGAGGGAGCGGTAGCCGCCTTCGACGAGTTTCAGGCCGTCGCGCACGAGGCGGATCGTTGTTTCACGAGCTGAGTTTCCGACCCACGATTTCACGTCGATCTGATGGTCCGGGAAGAGCGTTTCGCCGATAACGCGGTAGCTCGCGCCGTCATCGTGTGCGTCAACGGCCCTTAGCATAGCACGCAATCGTTGACGCCGTTGTGGCGTCAAGCGTTCGTCGGGCCGTACTTTCCGTGCCCGTGTCGTTGACCAGAAACGGTCGAGCGCGAGGATCCGATCAGGCGTGTCGTCATCCAGTATGACGAGCGCTGCGAGCGGCCTGTCGCTGATGTCTCCGTGGAGCACGATGTCGAACACCTGGCCGTCGACGACGATCCGGACAGTTCCATCGGAAGCGAAGAGCGCGGAGGGAATTTCTTTCCTAGTGACCGCTGTACCAGCGGGTAATGCGGGTGACGGAGCGAGGAGAAGCTTGAACGGATCGGCGGTAAGGGTCCAGGAGATAGCCACAGTAGAGGCATTGAGAGCCGGGTCTGTGGCGAAAAGACAACCCCCAGCGATCGGATAAGGCCCACGCCTTGTCCGGAGCGAGATGCCCTAAACGCTGTAGCTCTGAATATTCGCGTCGGTAATCGTGGTTTCTCCGCAGAAACTCCCACGCGATATCTGGCGCATTCAGATCATCAATATAGTCATAGGTCGAACCAGTTCTCCAACTTCCTTCCTCAGACATGCTTTTATTCTCCTGTCCGCGCCTCTCTGGGGCGAGCGACACGAAGAACACGATTCCAAGTTGTCTTTGGCTTGGGAAGTTCGAAGGTGGCGCAACGTGATGCAGATTCCGCATCACCGTCAGATCAGTGGTAGCTCGACCGGACCAGATGGCGAAAGCCGTTCTCGGTCATCCATTTCGCGCGGGCCAGGTGGGTGGCGTAGACGCGCGCAGCCCGCTGGGCATCTTTGTCAGGGTCGAGGCCGAATATAACGGTGACCGCTTCTTCCCAGCACGCGCCGTCGGCCTCGGCATCCAGCAGTCGCAGATAGGTTTTCAGATGCTCGCGATCATAGGGCGTGAGCACCGCGCTATCAGGCGGTTGGTCTAGGAAATCTGTCTTGGTCACACCGGTCCCCTGAGGTCATTCTTATCCATTCTGGTGGCATTTGTTAACCGTGTGTCGGTTGCATCGCAGCAAAATCTGCGCCGGTGATGGCAACGGCGTACCGAAGGCATGCGGTTGGCAAGGGAGACGCTATCGCTTGTCGATTTTCCCACGAACCACCATCACTCCTTCGCCTTGGTCGGTGGTCAGGAGGAGGATGCCGTGGCCTTCAAGCGCCCGACGCACCTGATCGCGCGTGGTCTCATACACCTCGAGCGCGCTTGCGGATTCGAGGCGCTTCAGCGCGGTCAGTGATACCTGGGCCTTGTCAGCGAGCGTCTCCTGATTCCATCCGAGCAACGCGCGTGCGGCCCGCGATTGTCGGGCGGTGATCATGCATGATCACCTCCCACTCAGACCGACGCGCACACCAGAACTACGACTATAATAGTCGTTCTTGCGGATCGATGCTACCTGATACTCCCTTTACGGCCCGGACTGACAGTCCCTGGAACTCAAACTGATTCGGTCGCCCAAAAAGCGATCGGCCCCGCCCGGACTGACCGGGCGGGGCGTCACGCTGACCTCAGTCGCCGTTGCGGCGATTCGGGCGGGACCAGATGAGGCTGAAGCCCTCGCCTTCCTCGTCGTCGAAGAGGTTGGCGTAGATCGGGGCGTTGAAGCTGGGGTCGTCGAGCTTCAGGCCCAGATAGGCGCGGCCCTCGTTGGAGGTCTTGGACCAGGCGGCGCCGATCTCGGCGCGGCCGACGAAGATGCGGTGGCTGGGGGCGTTCTCGCCGGTGGCGCGGGCTTCGGGGACGATGCGGACGTTCTTGGTCTGGAGGCTGAGGGTGACGATTTCGCCGGTGAACTCGTTGTTGCCGGTCTTCTTGAAGGTGCCGATGGTCGCCATGGTAGTTCTCCTTGAACTCTGTTCCGAGCCCGCACCATTGCAGCCTCGATGGCGATCGACAGGCCGGAGGCGATTGACGGCGCACCCCGCAGGGGCCTGACAGCAAAGGAGGGGCTTTCTTGGCTCGCGAGGAATGACGGCGCAGCCGGCAGGGGAAGAAAGTTTCGACGCCGCTGTTGCGGCATAGGCGATCGAGGCGCAGCCGACCTTCGGCCAGATCAGGCCATTGAAGAGGCCGTTTTGGAGCGGTCGACCTGACAGAGACGCATCACAGGAGAATGTGGCGACCACCCTGGACCGATATGACCGTGGCGACATCCAGACATCGCGATGTCACCCGGCTCCGTGAGACCCAATGTCCTATCGGTTCCCGCAAGTCGCGCACGGGATCGCACCCTCTTGCCACCCGTACCGTCGGTAGTGCTGTGATGGCGTCGCTTCCAGTACCGCTCACTGAGGGAACGGCGCGTTGGCTTGGGCTAGCCGCGACCCGACCAACGCCATCGCGAATGCACTCCGCCCGACGAAGAACGCGAGACGTAAGACATCAGCTACTGTCCTGTCGTCGCCAGCAACGATGTCAGGCGCGCGCGACGTTCTGGCCGCGTGGCCCGGGCGCGGCCATCGCTGCCACGCGGATCAGCGCCGTGACGCCAACGGCGATTGCGCCGATGACGGAGAAGATGATCTGCCAGGTGTCGGAGGGCATGGTGTGTTTCACGATGCCATGCGTCGCATGGTAGCCGGCGAGCGCCGCGGGCGCGACGAAAGCGAGTGCGATCGCGAAGCGTATCCAGAGCGGACGGATGAAGGCGAGCAAGAACTGCCCGAGGCCGAGTGTCAGTGCGGCGGCGACGAGGCCGACGATGGTCGCGCCGAGCCAGCCGGCGCCAGTCTGATAGGCCCATGTTCCGGCGCTGACGCCCGCGAAGAACGGCAGCGCGAAGACAGCCAGTGTGAACAACAGCCAGCACAGGCCGCCGATTGCGGCGATGCTGGCGAGGATACCGATGAAGATCATGGCGGTGGTCTCCGTGAGATAAAGGTCTGACGGTCGCGCCTTCCACCACCACCACGGCGCGATCTGAAGTATAGCCGAAGATGTCCGTCGACGGGAGCGGAAATCGGTTCGATTTCTGCATCCTCGACTGGCGACGCCCCTATCAGGGGGCGAAGGGATCGATCTCCGCTACGACCTCGGCGTCGCCGTCGAACTCGGTAATGGGCGTGACAGAATGGGTGCCGTCGCCTGCCTTGAAGATGATGATCGCGACCATGAGGGTCGTGGCGAGGCTGAAGGCGTAGGCATGTGCGTCGTTGAGGGACATTGTACCGGCTCCTGTCTTGGAGGCGGGGGACCATCCCCCGCGTGACAGGCGCCCGATGTGTCCGGCCAAGGGCCGCAATCACCGCGTAAGCGAAGCAAAGCGGCGGCATGCTCGCATAGCCGACCCTTCACGGGTTGATGGCGTCAGGCCCTCGGCCGGACCAAGGATCAGCGAATGGATGCGGGGGTGGCTTTCCGTCGGTCAGGGCAGCCGCCAGAGGATTGGACTTCGATGCATCTGCCGGGTCCGCCAAACGTCTCACCGGTCGTGATACCGCCGACACCGGGCGCTATGATGCGACACGAGTAACTGTCTGCGAGGCTGCTGCATGACGAAGATCCCGAAGAAGAGCGATTTCCCCGTCGGTCAGGTGCGCCGCTATCTGGAGCCAGGCCCGATCGTGCTGGTGTCCTCGAAGTGGCAGGGCAAGACCAACATCATGACGCTCGGCTGGCAGACGATCCTGGAGTTCTCGCCGTCACTCGTCGGCCTGATGATCTCCGGCGGCAATCACAGCTTCGAGATGATCCGCAACAGCGGCGAATGCGTGATCAACCTGCCGACAACCGCATTGACCGATACGGTGGTCGGGATCGGCAATACGTCTGGAAGCGAAATCGACAAGTTCGCCCATTTTGAGCTGACGGCCGAAAACGCCGACGAGGTCGATGCGCCGCTGATCGGTGAGTGCCATGCGAGCTTCGAATGCCAGTTGCACGACGATGCGTTGGTCGAGAAGTACAGTTTCTTCATTTTCAAGGTGGTGAAGGCGCACGTCGCGTCGTCGCCGAAGCATCCCGAGACGCTGCATTATACCGGCGACGGTGTGTTCATGGTATCCGGCAAGATCATCAGCCGGCGGTCCCAATTCCGGCCCGAGATGCTGGGATAGTGGATGGCGCTCACGCGCCACCCGTGCCGAATTTCCAGACCGGGATGCCGAGCTTCTTCGCCTTGTCGGCGAGGTTGTCCTGAATGCCGGTGCCCGGGAAGTGCATGACGCCGATCGGCAGAACGTCGAGCATCTGGTCGTTGCGCTTGAACGGGGCCGCCTTGGCGTGTTTCGTCCAGTCAGGCGCAAATCCGACTTGCGGCACTTTGCGGTGGTCGGCCCAGCGGGAGGCGATCTTTTCGGCGCCCTTAGGCGATTTGCCGTGGATCAGCACCATGTCGGGATGCTTGGCGTGGACCTGATCGAGCTTCGCCCAGATCAGCCGGTGGTCGTTGTAATCGAGCCCGCCAGTGATGGCGATCTTCGGCCCGGCCGGCAGCAGAACCTCGTTGTCGGCGCGCTTTTTTGCGGCGAGGAAGTCGCGGCTGTCGATCATCGCCGAGGTCAGGTTGCGGTGGTTGACCATCGATCCGCTGCGGGGACGCCAAGGTGAGCCGGTGTGCCGTTCGTAACGCTCGGCGGCCTGGTCGCGCATCAGCTCGAAGGCGTTGCGACGCTCGATCATCGTCTGCCCTTCGGCCGTCAGGCGCTCCAGCTCGACCGCCTTCACTTCGGAGCCGTCCTGTTCGCGTTGCCCGCGGCGCTGCGCCTGCTCGTTGTCGTCAAGCTCGCGCTCGATCCGGTCGGTGGCGCGGTGGAAGACGTTGACAGTCGACCAGAGAAGATCGTCGAGGTCGGGCTCGAGGCGGGTGTCTTCCAGGGTGACGATCAGGGCGTCGAAGATATCGGCGATGGCGCCGGCGACTTGGTTGCCCTCGGGTAGCGGCCTCCCGTCGGGTTCGTCCGCAAAGGGACGGTAGCCATAAAGCTGAAGTTCGGACAGGACGTGGTCGGTGGGGGATGATTCGTGATGCGGCTCGTAGCTGTCGTCGTGCTCGCTCATCGAGATGCTCCTTCGTCGGTGTGACCGCGACCCTCGCGGCCTTCTGGCGACGAAAGCCGGCAGGCGGACCGGACCTGCACCCGGAGCGAAGCGAAGGGCTGGAGCGCAGCGGAGGACGGCGAAGGACGGCTATTTTGCTTCGCGATGGAAAGGCCCGAAGGGCCGCCGGAAAATAGTCGGGCGCCGACGTTGTTGGTCCGGGCCGTTTGCTGGCCGATCGCCCTCTCGAAGGCCGGGTTGCGGCTCTCCCCGACACTTGGGAGCGTCCGAGCGATGCCGGCGACGGCGTTGCCGTCATCAGCATTCCCTTCCGGCTATGCCGCCAGTGCCATGAAGCGCGCGACGTCCTGCGGTGCGATCTGCACCCGCGCCGCTGCCCGCAGGCTCTCCAGTCCCAGTGTTCGCAGATCCTCGTTGAAGTCGCCCAGTCTCGGAGACACGACGATCGCCTCGATCCCGGCGGCGTTCGCCCGTTCGATGAGCGTCGTCATCGCGCCGTCGCCGGCCGGATCGTTGTCGTGCGCGATGTAGAGCCTGCGCAATGTCTCGGGGAACAGGATGGCGGAGAGGTGGGCGGCCGAGAGCGCCGCCGCCATCGCCATGTCGGGCAAGACGCATCGCAGCGACAGCACCGTCTCGATGCCTTCGCCGGCCGCCATTACGTCGCCCGGTACACCAAAGCGGACCGCGTGCCCGAGAAGATCGCCCATCGCGCGCCTCGGGGTATCGATCGGCGCCTTGTCCGAACCGTCCGGAGCAAGCCAGGTACGGTGTGCGCCGGTGATCCGGCCAGCCAGATCGGTGACGGAGGCGATCATCGCCGGCCAGGTCTCGGTCGGGGAATGCTCGTCGGGCCGGTAATAGCATCGGGGGTGGAAACGCAGCGATCCGGTTCTGTGCAAAACCGTAATCGCACGTTCCCGTAGATACGCTTCTACGACAGTGCCCAAAATCGGCTGCGACATCCCGACGAGCCGTCGCGCCGCTTCGGGCGATCCGGTCGGAGCCGGTGCTTTGCGCTCGCCAGCATGCGGTCGGTCCGGTTCGGGATGTGGCATCGACAGGAAGGTGCGGGCCTCATCGGCGACGTCCTTGAAGTCGACCAGGCCGCAGCTCTCACGGATGACGTCGAGGAGATCGCCATGCTCGCCGGTGGCGGCATCGGTCCATTTGCCGGCCGCGCCCTTGCCGGTGTCGCCACCCTTCAGCCGGACGAACATGGAGCGGCCGGGCGTGTTGCGCACATCGCCGACCAGCCAATATCGGCCCTCCCGGTGACCGGCGGAGAGATAATTACGGCACACCGCATCGGCCTGTCGGCCGAGACGGATCGCTAGTTCGGAGGCGTCCTGCCGTGCCATCACGCCGCCTCCCGCTCGCCGACGCGCTCGACAGGGAAGCGCTCGAGCACCTTGCCGAGGATCGCGGGGCCGGTAGCGTCGGTCGGTACGAAGAAGCGCAGCTTCCACGAGATGATCTCGCTGAACAGGCCATAGGCCTGCAGGCGGTCGCGCATCGCGTCGGTGAAGCCCGACAGTTCGATGCGGTTGGCGCCCATGACGCGGACGCGGCGAAGCTGCATGCTTTCAGCGATGTCGAGGATAGTGCGGCCATCCATCAACGCCGTGAAGGCGTCGTCAGGGGTCAACGTGCTCGCCCCCGTTGCCATTGCGCCCGCAACCCACGCCGGCGAGACGCGGCGGCCGATGATGCGCTCGCCCGCGTCGGTCTGGAGTCGATAGACCCGCGTCGACTCGTTCGGCAGCCGCTTCCAGATCGGCAGCAGCAGGCCGGCGACGATGTGGATGGTGCTATCGGAAAATTCCGGCACCTCGGCGATCTCAGCGGTCCAGGCCTCCACGAAGCTGTTCCGATCGGCTTCCTCCCAATGGCTCTCGTCCATCGAGCGGAGGGTGGCATGGTGCTGTTCCATCGGGCGGATCAGCGCGACGCGACGCTCGATCTCGCCATCGTCGAGCATGATGGACGATGCTGGAACCTGTACGGCGGCTCGGCCGGAGCGGCCGTTGACCAGCAGCTTTGTGCGCGGGTCGGCGAGAAGATCGAACGCGCCGTCGAGCGAGGTCGGACGGTTGCGTTCGCGCCGGGTGACAGTGAGCAACTGCGTCTCGGCGCTGGTGCCTGGATGGACATGGATGGTGCGACGGTCGGTGACGATGAAGCTCTCGGCCTGGAGCGTCTCCAGCCCGAGGTCATAGACGCCGCTGGTGATGGCGCCCTCGATCTTGGCGTTGAGGAGCTGCTCGAAGGCGGTGAACAGGATGCCCTGTAGCGAGATGGTCAGCGCCAGAAGCCGATTGAGGAAGGTGGTGATCGGCGGCAGCTCGTCCTTGATGCCGTTGTCGTCCATCAGCTTCAGGGCAGTGGCGTCCTCGAACATCTGCAGCGAGCAACCTTCGACCTTGCCGCGCACGAGCAGGAGATAGAGCTGGCGCAGCGCATCGCGCGCATAGTGCGATTCCAGATTGTCCGCGGGGCGGAAGAGGCCCTGTCCGCCAGTCTGGCGCTGGCCGCGCGTGATCGCCCCCAGCGTGTCGAGCCGGCGGGCGATCGTCGACAGGAAGCGCTTCTCTGCCTTCACATCGGTGGCGATCGGCCTGAACAGTGGTGGCTGCGCCTGGTTGGTGCGGTTGGTGCGGCCGAGCCCCTGGATCGCGGCATCCGCCTTCCAGCCCGGTTCGAGCAGGTAATGGACGCGGAGCCGCTGGTTCCGCGCCGACAGATCGGCGTGATAGCTGCGCCCGGTCCCGCCAGCATCCGAGAAGATCAGGATGCGCTTCAAGTCATCCATGAAGGCGGAGGTTTCCGCTAAATTGGCAGAGGCGGCGCGGTTCTCGACGGCGAGGCGTTCGCCCCTGCCGTCGGCACCCGACTTGCGGACGATCCGCCGCGATCGGCCGGTGACTTCCGCGACGATGTCGGTGCCGAAGCGCTGGACGATCTGGTCGAGCGCGCCGGGGACCGGCGGCAGGCTGGCCAGCGTCTCGATCAGGCGATCCCGGCGTGCGACGGCCTCGCGGCTCTCGACGGGCTGGCCAGCGCGATAGACCGGCCGCGACGACAGGTTGCCCTCGCTATCGGTGAACGGCTCGTAGAGCTGCACCGGGAAGGAATGGGCGAGGTAATCGAGGACATATTCCCTCGGCGTGATGTCAACGCGGACGTCGTTCCATTCCTCGGTCGGGATCTCGGCCAGCCGGCGTTGCATCAGAGCCTCGCCGGTGGAGACGATCTGGATGACGGCGGCATGGCCATCGGCCAGGTCCTGATCGATCGAACGGATCAGGGTCGGCGTCTTCATGCTCGTGAGCAGGTGGCCGAAGAAGCGCTGCTTGGCGCTCTCGAAGGCCGAGCGGGCGGCGGACTTCGCCTGCCGGTTCAGCGTGCCGGTATCGCCCGTGATGTTGGCGGCCTGCATCGCGGCGTCGAGATTGTTGTGAATGATCGCGAACGCCCCGGCATAGGCGTCGTAGATGCGCGTCTGCTCGGGGGTGAGTTGGTGCTCGACCAGTTCATATTCGACGCCGTCATAGGAGAGCGACCGGGCGGTGTAGAGGCCGAGCGAGCGCAGATCGCGTGCGAGCACTTCCATCGCCGCGACGCCGCCATCCTCGATCGCTTCGACGAATTCGGCGCGCGTGGCGAAGGGGAAATCCTCGCCGCCCCACAGGCCAAGCCGTTGCGCATAGGCGAGATTGTGCACCGTGGTGGCGCCGGTCGCGGAGACATAGACGACACGCGCATTCGGAAGCGCGTGCTGGAGCCGCAAGCCCGCACGGCCCTGTTGCGAGGCAGCGACGTCGCCGCGTTCGCCCTTGCCGCCAGCGGCGTTCTGCATGGCGTGGCTCTCGTCGAAAATAATCACTCCATCGAAATCGGAGCCCAACCATTCGACGATCTGTTTGACACGAGAAAGCTTCTCGCCGCGGTCGTCGGACCGTAGCGTGGCATAGGTGGTGAATAGGACGCCTTGGCCGAGCGTGATCGGCTTGCCCTGCGGGAAGCGCGACAGCGGCGTCACCAGCAGGCGTTCCATTCCGAGGGCCGACCAGTCGCGCTGCGCGTCCTCCAGCAGCTTGTCGGATTTGGAGATCCAGACCGCCTTACGCCGTCCGCGCATCCAGTTGTCGAGGATGATGCCGGCTGCCTGGCGGCCCTTGCCGGCGCCGGTGCCGTCGCCGAGCATGAAGCCGCGACGGAAGCGCACTGCGTTCTGCGCATCGTCCGGCGCAGCCGAGACGAGATCGAAGGTCTCGTCCACGGTCCAGGCCCCGGCGAGGAATTCGCCATGGGCTTCGCCAGCATAGATGACGGTTTCGAGCTGGGCGTCGGACAGGATGCCGTCGGTGACGATACTGGCGGGCAGCCGGGGCCGATAGCTCGGCTTCGGCGGCGCGACCGAGGCCATCGCGGCAGACTGGACCAGCTTGGTCGGGTGCGCCTGAGCGGCGGGAATACGGATCGCCTGAAGGCCGTATTCCTCGTAGATGGCATCGGTTAGCCGGCCACCCTCGGGAGGCGTCCAGTCGACGATCTCATAGGCGAGTTCGACGCCCTCGGGTTCGGCGATCGAACGGGCAACCGGCGATGATGCGGCGCGAGCGAGATAGCCGCGCACGGTGCGCGGCACGGAAGCGGCCAAATCGACCTTCGGCAGCGCGACCGGTAGGCGTGCGGGAAGCTGGGCTTCGATCCAGCCGAGCAGCGTCGTGACATCGGGCGCAATACCGGCGGATGGCGGAAAGACCGTGCAATCGTCGGCAGGTTTCTTTTCGATGACAGTCAGCCGGGTCTCGATGGTCGTGCCATGCTTGGCGTAGACTGCGCCGTCGATGGCTGCGGTGAACACGACACGTCCGCGCTCCTGCAACCGGGCAAACGCGTCGCGCCAGGCCGGTGCGTCGGGCGCGAAGCTGGCGCCCGTGATCGTCACGAGCCGTCCGCCATCCGCCAGACGCGCCAGCGCCGAGGCGACGTGGCGATAGGCGGCCTCGGCCATGCGGCCGGAGACGTTCGCCATCACCGAGAATGGCGGGTTCATCAACACGACGCTCGGCACCGCTGTCGCATCGACGTGATCGTCGATCTGGGCTGCGTCGAAGCGTGTGACGGGGATGGCCGGAAAGAGGGAGGACAGAAGGCCTGCGCGCGTGTCGGCCAGCTCGTTGAGCATTAGCCTCGCCCCAGCGATCTCGGCGAGGATGGCGAGCAGCCCGGTTCCGGCCGAGGGCTCCAGCACGCAGTCCGCGGGTGTGATCGCGGCGGCGGCAATCGCAGCGAGACCGAGTGGCACCGGCGTAGAGAACTGCTGGAAGGCCTGCGTCTCTTCCGAGCGCCGCGTATGCGTCGGCATCAGGCTCGCGATCTTGGTCAGCATGGGGAGACTGGCGGTCGGAGAGCCGGACTTGCGGAAAACCGCCTTTCCGTATTTGCGCAGAAACAGCACGGTCGCCGCTTCGCAGGCTTCGTAAGCCGTCTTCCAGTCCCAGGCGCCGCACGTGTCGGAAGCGCCGAAGGCTGCCTCCATCGCGCCGCGCAAGGTTACGGCATCGACGGGCTGGCCGCGTTCGAGATGCGGGAGAAGGTGTTGGGCCGCGGCGAGGATGGCGGCGGGCGGCGGGCTCACGGCAAGCGGAGACGACGCGGCGGGAGCGGCCGCGGATGCGGAAGCGATGGTCATGAAGGGCACCTCGGGAGAGCGGAAACGGAGGAGCCGGCAGGCGCTCTCTCTCGACCGCACCGGCTCGAACCCGTCCCGGCCAACCTCTCACTCTGGCGCGCGCGATGACCTTTTGACCGCTTCGTCTTCCGAGGTCGGCCGCGCGCCGCTACACTCCGTCATCCAACACATGGCGGGCGGCGGCCTCGACGATCGAGGACGCGTGCGCTTCACTGAGCGGGGTCAAGGGAGAGACGGACATGAAGGCAAGCGCGATCGGCACGGTGGCGGCGGGATGCCTGGTGGTGGGGTTTGGCGCTGGGTTCATGGCGCGCCCCATGATTTCGCCGGGCGGATCGTCGGCCGCCGCCGTCGCCGGCGTCGCGCAGCCGACCGAGGAAGAGGCGATCGCCGCCGTGCGGCGCCATCGCCTCTTCACGGGAACCTCGCTCGCCAATGCGACTCTGAAGCTCGGCGATTGTTCTCCAGGTGGCGTCGGTCCTGGCGTGACATGCATGACGCAGCTCACGATGGATACGACCCGGGCCAACGCCACACCGCAGAACAGGCCGGTCGGCTTCGCGCGCGTGAACGGCCAGTGGGAAGTGGCGGTCTGGTAGCGGATCAATCCGCGATGCAGGAGCCGCCATTCGGAGGCGTGTACGCCTCGTAGGGATCGCCGTCGGCGAGGTGACCGAACGGCGTGAACACGTAGTCGCCATCATCGCGGCCGACCGCGCAGATGACGTAGCGGGTCTCTCCGGTTGCGGCGTCGGCGCATTCCATCAGCGCCAGGGCACCATCGGCCGCAGCGCGGAGCAGCGTCTGGAATTGTCCCGCGCATGATCCGGGATGCTCATGTCGCGCCTCCCGCAGCGAGGCGGTCGGCGAGCCAGCCGCCGCTGCTCATCCATTCGATGGTCTGCCCCGTCGTCAGGTCGAGGAGATGGGCGCCTCCGGAAAAGCCGTCGATGCGCGGCTCGGACGCGATGCCGGCCCATTGGAAACCCCAGCGTCCGGCGAGGCCAAACGCCTCTGCGCAGCGCGTCACGAAGGTAATGAGGAGCTGGGGGTCGGCGGTGCCCGGATCGCGCATCCAGAGGCGCGTGGGGCCATGTTCCGGTTCGATCGAAAGCAGGAACGGTTCGGCCGGAGGGTCTTCGGCGGCGTTCTGCGCTATCAGGTCGTTGTAGATGTCGAGGGCGCGCGCTGCGTTCTCGACCGTGCCCACATCCAGCAGGCATGAGAAGCGTGTGAAATACTCCGCCACGGCGGTCTCCTGAAACGAAAAGAGCCCGGCGCGTGGCCGGGCTCGAGGTGGATGAAAGGATGTGGTGGGGTCAGTAGCCGAACTTCCAGGACGGCCATGGCTGCCCGTCGTCGGATGCGCCGACGGCCTCGTGGAGATCGGCGCTGTCGCCCTCGACGACGGTGGGGTGACGCACGGGTGTTTCGTCGATCACCGTCACGCGGCAGACGAGGCCATCTTCGACCTCGACGTGAACGGGAACGAGATACTGGAAGACGACGCGGCGCGGCACATCGATGATGGAGGTATCCATCTGAAGGCTCCTTGAAAAATGCGGCGGGGAGCGATCGGCGTCGCTCCCCGCCAAGGGGCCTATTCGGCGGCGATCAGGTCGGAGGCGTCCGCATCGGCCTCGGTCACCTCGTCATCGTCACCGGCGAGGAAGTCCGGCAACGCTTCGGTGTCACCGGCCTCGCCGACGTCAGGCCGATCGGCAAGATCAGCGAGGCGCAGCGGTTCGGGCAGCCAGCCGCTGTCGGCGAGCAGGCGCTCGGCCTCCTTGGCCATGTCGCCCTTCTTCAGATGGTCGATGAGCTGGGCGGCTTGTTCGCCCTTCGCCTCGCGGACCGCTTCGAGGATGCGCGGCTTCGTAACGCGATTGAGGTAGTTGCCGAATGTCGGACGCCAGCCAGCCTCCACCATGTCGAGCCCGGTCGCCCGCGTCAGGCGGTCGGCCTGGGCCAGTCGCATGTCGAGCGTATGCTGCGACACGCCGCTGGAGCTGTGCGGATTCGGCCGCTCGTAGAGCGCGTTCACGCCGTAGCTGACGCAGTGCGCCAGCAGCGCCATGCGGCTTGTATCGTCGAGGCCGGCGAGCCAATCCCAAAGTGCGTCGTCGTCTTTCGGGATGTCGGCGGCCCAGGCGTCGTGACGCTCCTGCACCGCCCGCGCTGAGGGGCTGTCCTTCAGCGCCTCGTCCTGGACGGGGAAGTAGATGTGCTTCACCCCCGCCTCCATGGCTCCGGCATACATCCGGGTCATGAACCGGTCCGAGACGAGCTTGTGCAGCAGCGCCGTCATGGCGATGTGCGGGTTGTTGGCGACGGCATCACGCAGCGCGAGTGTGCGGTAGGCGGTCAGCTCGATGACCAGGCGTTCGGGCAGCGGCTTGATGGTGTCGTCCTCGTCGTCATCTTCCGGTTCGGCGGGCTGGCCCCCGATGGTGATGACGGCGCGCTGCACCGTCGGGCCTTCGGGCTCGCTCGATACGCCATCGGTCCCCGACCCGGTGTCTCCGTCGCCGTCGACTGGGATGACAGGGACATCCTCGGGCCGGACAAAGCCGCGATCGACCGTGAGCGAGCCGTCGGCGTCGATGCTGACGAATACGCCGGCGATGGCGATATCGGCCGGCTCGTAGTGAATCGGGCGATCCTCGAAGCTCGCGAGCGCGGTCTCGATTTCACCGAGACGCTGATCGACCTCGTCCGGCAGCTCGTCGGCGTCCTGATATTCGGCTTCAAGCCTGGCCATCTCGGCGTTCAGCGCGTCGATGGTCGCCTGCTCCGCCGCCGTCAGATCGAGGGCCGTGCCGGCGATCTCCTGCAGGCCGCGTGCCGCGTCATAAGGGAAACTGACCGCCACCTCGATCCACTTCCAGCCTTCCGCAGCGATGGTCTCGGCTTCAGCCTTCAGCTTCTCGCCAACAAGCCGATCGAGGAGCGCCGGGTCGTGAAGCCAGCCGCCATCGTCGGACTGGAAAAGGTCGCGCATGACGATGCCGCCCACCGCCTCATAAGCCTCGATCCCGATGAACACAGCGCGCTTGTCGGATGCCCGCACCGTCTTCTCGGTCAGCATGCGCTTGATCTGATAGGGCTCCTTGGACCAGGCGTCCTTGATCGCGTCCCAGACCTGCTCCTGGCGTACATGGTCATCGGAGACCGTGAAGGCCATGAGTTGCTCCAGCGTCATGCCGTCCTCGGCATAGACGTCAAGGAGCGCCTGTGAGACCGCCGCAAGGCGCAGCCGCTGTTTCACGACATTGGCCGGGACGAAGAACGCTGCGGCGATTTCCTCCTCGGTCATGTGCTTGGCGCGCATGTCCTGGAAGGCGCGGAATTGATCGAGCGGATGAAGCGGGGCACGCTCAATATTCTCAGCGAGCGAAACTTCCTCTGCGAGGATCTCGCTGTCGCGGTCGCGCACGATGCAGGGCACCGGCGCGATCTTGGCGAGGCGCTTCTGCTTCACGAGCAGTTCGAGGGCGCGGAAGCGTCGGCCGCCAGCCGGGACCTCGAACATGCCGGTCTCGACGCCATCGGCATCGACGACCGGCTGAACGCTGAGGCTCTGGATCAGGCCGCGACGCGCGATCGAGGTGGCGAGGTCCTCGATCGAGACGCCGGCCTTCACGCGCCGGATGTTGGACTGGGACAGGACCAGCTTGTTGAAAGGGATGTCGCGCGAGGACGACAGGGTGATCTTCTGAACGGCAGTAGCCATCGGGTAGTCTCCGCGACGGGCGCCGAGAGACTCTCTCTCAGCCCTAAACCCGTCACGGAGCGAAGCGCCGCCCTCTTCCTCTAAAGGGGGCAGCGCCACGGAACGGAATTGGGGGACACGCGGAAGCGCAAAGCCGGAGACACGGAAAACCGCATCTCCGGCTTTGCGGAGGTCAGGCGGCTCGATCGAGCAGCTTCTTCGCCTTGGCCTCCATGTCGAGGCGGGCGTCCTGATGGGGCTTGTCGCGCGCAACGGCGGTGATGCCCTGCACAAAATCGAAGATGCTCTGGGGCGGTCGTCCTTCCTCGGCCAACACCGTGTCGATAATCTTGCCGGTCTCGGCCTTCGAGAAGCCGCGGCGACGCAGGAAGTCGGTGCGGTCCTCGTCGGTTCTGGCGACGATCCGCTCGCGGGCGGCCTTGATGCCGTTGACGAATGGCAGGGGCGAGGAGTTTGCGAAGTTCAGCAGCGCCGGGGCCGCCTCGTGCGCGAACCGGTTGGCGGCATATTTGCTGTGGCGGATGGTGATTTCTTCGAAATCCTCCACGCCCCAGAGATTTCGATTCTGGCAAACCGCGCGCAGATAGAAGCTCGCCATGCCAAGCGTCTTGGCGCCGACCTCGGAGTTCCAGCAGTAGAAGCCCCGGAAGTAGAGATCCGGCGAGCCGTCAGGCAGGCGGCCAGCTTCGATCGGATTCAGGTCGTCGACCAGGAACAGGAAGACGTCGCGGTCGGAGGCATAGAGCGTGGTCGTATCCTTGGTGATGTCGACCCGCGGATTGTAGATGCCGGTCGACCAGTCGAGCACGCCGGGCACTTTCCAACGTGTGTCGCCCGTGCCGTTGCCGGCAATGCGCTGCACGGCCTCGACCAGTTCGTGATCGTAGATGCGGCCGTAGTCCGGGCCAGTGACGGCGCGCAGTTCGACACGGCCAGTATCGGTTTCCAGCGTCTTGATCTGCTCTGCCCGATTGGACGTCAGGCCGTATTGCAGGTTGATCGCGGCGAGCGGCGCGGGAAGCTGGCGCAGATAGGCTGCCGGCGCGCCGACCAGGCTGGCCAGTTGGCCGAAGCTCCAATGGGTCGGGGCGATGGGCGTATCCGTGCCCGGCAGGATCAACGCCAGCCGTTCCGGGTCGCTGCGGTTCGCTTCGACATGGATCAGGGCGCTTTCCGCCACGCGGGTCCGGCTGCGATCTGCGCGGTCACGGACGGCCCGCGCCAGCTCGGACAGCGACAGGTAGCGCTCGTCTGCGGGCCGGGAAAACCATTCCGACGAGACGCGGCCGATTCGCTCGCCGCGGCCGACATCCACTTTGTAGCCGCCGCTGGTGTCGCGGCGGGCGTCTAGAACCGAAACCTGGGTCATGGGACCAATCTCCATGACGGGCGCCGGAGACCTCTTCTCCAGCCCTCAACCCGTCACGGCAAAGCCGGTCCGTCCTCTTCCTCTAAAAGGGGCGTTGCGGGGCCTCCCGCAGAAGGGGTCGGCCGAGACGCAAGGCTCGGACGCAGGGGAAGGCTTTCCCCTCCGGGCGGTCCTAAGGTTTCGGACGTTCTGCGCGAAGAAAGAGTGCGGACGAACGGCGGCTCAATCTGCTACCAGTAGCTTGAGCCATTCCGCGTTGAAGGACGATTACTCTCGGCCCATCAGCTACACTAACGGCCGGGGAGGATTGTCATGGATTTCGAGGATCTCGTTACGGCGCTGTCGCCGCCGCCAAACCGGGTCGGAAAATCCGACGGCGAACACGAACACCATCTCTACGAAGGCGCGGTCATGATCGCCTATGCCATGCACCTGTTACGGACGCAGGATACCCAGCACGTCCGTGTTCACCCCGATGGAGAGCACGGCAAGCAATTCGACTTCGCCGCCTGGTTGCTTCGGCGCGACTTCATCAAGATCTCGAGCGTCGGCACCACCAGCTATGGCGGCACATACCGGAACGCCGCGGGCCAGCAGATCACCGTCAATCCAAAGTCGGGGCTGGGTGATGTGGTCGCAGAGGTCGGCAACCACGTCATCTCCGCCGAATGCAAGGGCGGGATCATCAACACGAGGCATTCGGGCCAGGTGTCTCGACTCTACAAGGGTTTGTGCGAGACGGTTGGCATGTTGATGGCGACGCCGTCGCAAGGACGGCAAGTGGCCGTCGTCCCATTCACGGAAGGCACCTTGCGACTGGCGGAGCGACTGGCGCCGCGTTGCGCGCTGGCCGGCATCGAGATCGCGCTGGTCGGAAGTCGCGGCGAGGTCAAGGACGTGAGGCCGGTCCCGGTCTCGGGGTGAGACTGTGGGGCTGGGCGCATCATCGGGCGAGACCACAGAAGACAATAAAGGGGAGAGTTGATGAAGCGCGTGCTGACGGTCGGGGTCACATATACCGGCGATAAGATCGAAGGTGTCGAGATTGAAAATCTCGGACTGTGCCAGGCTGGGGTGGATAAGGCGCGCGCGGCGTTTCCGCTCTACGAGTACGACACGATCATCATCAATCCGCAGAGCTATTCTCATTTCCTGTTCGGCGCGGAGGGGGAGTTCTCGAACGAACCCAATGAGCTGGGGAAGCTCAAGCGCCAGAATGACAGCTACGACATCGATTCCGCCTTCCTGGCTGACGATCGGGAAAAGGAGATGGAGGCCGCGATCGCGGCCGGCGCCACCGTGGTCTGGTGCTTGTCGGAGCCAAAGCGGATGAACTTCTTCGGCTATCGCGAAACCCATCTGGGCTACGCCGCACCGAAGGTCGGCGGGCTTGTGAAGCGTTCGGACCTGCTCGTGAAGAAGGGGCGGCGGATGGGCGCGATCGATCACGATAGCCCGTTCGTGCGCTATTTCGATGTCCTGTCGAAGACGGGCTGGACCTTGTGCCTGTCGGACCCGGCCGAGGGGATAACTTCGATCGCGTCGACGCCGGAGGGCTATAGCCTCGGCGGGCGCGTGGCGCTTGGAATGACGGTCGGGTGGCTGTTGACGCCGCCGACGTCGCCGGACGCCGAGAACCAACTGGTCCGGGATAGCCTGGCGCTGGAGAAGGCCGACCCGGCCCACGAGAAATATCACGGGATTTTCCTGAGCCATACCGGCGTCGACAAGCCGTTCGTGCGTCGCCTGCGAACCGACCTGCTCGCTCATGGCGTGCCGCGAGTCTGGCTGGACGAAGCCGAAATCGACATTGGTGACTCGCTCATCGCCAAGATCGACGAGGGCATGAAGCTCAGCCGCTACATCGCCGTCGTGCTCTCGACCAAGTCGATCGACGCCCCTTGGGTGAAGAAGGAGCTCGACGTGGCAATGAATCGGGAGATCACCAGCGGCGAGGTTGTCGTGCTGCCGCTTCTCTACGAGCCGTGCGAGCTGCCAGAGTTTCTGAAAGGCAAGATGTACGCCGATTTCTCGAAACCCGAGGAGTATGAAGCGATGCTGGCAAAGCTCTTGCGCCGACTGCGGATCACCTGATGAGCGACGCACAGCCAGGCCCGAGCGAGGCAATGTTGCACGCGATGGCGGAGCTGTGGCGGCTGGCTCCGCCGGGGCCTGACAATTTCCTCGCCGCACCGGCGTTCGTGCGGCTGCGTGAAGCCTGCCGTGACGGCTATCCCAATGCCGGGAAGGAGGGGCCGACCTTCGCACTCTCGACGGCGCTGCGCTCGCTCGGTCTGCCATGCGAGCTTCGCACGGACGCGGCGCATCTCGCGTCTCCTGTCGAGGTGGCGGCGATAGGGCTCGACACAGCATTTCGCGCGACCCACGCGCGCCGTGTCCATCTCGCGCCGCTCGATCTGGCAGAGGAGCTTCCGTCCCTTGCGTTCGGGCCGGCGCGGGTTGCCCAGTTCAAGGCGGACGAGCTTCGCGCGCTCGTCGACACGACGCGGCTGAAGCGCATGTTTCAGGGCGTCGATTTCGATGCCGATCGGTTTTCGGAATTCCATTGGCTGGTGGTCGAGGAAGAGGTGGCGCTCGACAAGGAGCCGGAGGCGCGTGCCGTCCCCGTGCTGTTCATGGACATGCGGCAGGATCTCGGCCAGATCGAACCACACAAAGGGCGGTTTCCGGGTGCGCTCGAGGACGCGCTGTTCTTCTTCCTGCTGGCGCCCTGGGAAGGCTGGTCGACAATGCCGGAGGTCGACTGGCGCGGCTTCCGCGTCCCGTGGGTTTATACCGTGGACAACGACATCTTCGTGCGCCCCAGCTCACCGCCATCGTCCGATACGCTCAACTGGGAAGACCGCGTTTATGACGACGGCTATGGCGGGACGGTGGAGGTAGAGCGGCCCCTGGAATTACGGTTATCCGACGAGGCCAGGACAGAGGTGGCCGTTTGGGATCAACATCGATGGGCGATCGTGGAGCAGGCGAAGCGGACCGTCCTGTTCGAAACGCCGATCGCCCATTTCCTCGTGCGCGCATTTCTGGCCGAGGGTGTCGATGAGTTTCTGGCGCATATCACCACGATCGAGGCGGCTCTGGGCCTGCAGGCCGACTATCAGAAGAGCTTTCGCGTCGCCCCGGACCGGCACAAAAAAATGAGCCCTACGAGAAGAATGCGTGGACGGGTGGCCGGGCTGCTGGGAGATCGCGGCTATGCCGACCAGTACGAGACGCTTTTCAATGTCAGGAGCGCATTCCTGCACGGCCGCGCTATGGCGGCGATCTCGACCAGTGAACGTGTCCTGGCGCGCTCACTGGCGCGACAGGTCGTCGAAGCGCTCATCCTGGCGACTCAGGCCGGGCCGATCCCCTCACGAGAAGACTTCCTCGATGATCTGCTCGATAAAGGCGCTCCTATGATCCAGGTAGTCGCAGGGTCGCCGAACTAAGCATCGTCACCGAACCGGTCATGAAAGGCGGCTGGATAGCCCCGCCCGAGGGTCGCGAAGTCTGGCTCGCCGCCGCTATGTACGCGCAGCAGCGCTTCGGGGCCGAGGTGCGAAGAAGCGTATAGGTCGAACCCGCCCCAATCGGCGTGACAGTCGAGCGAGCGCGCATAGAGCGCGATCACCGCCTTGGCTGCTGAATAGGCGTCGGGCGTGACATTGAGGGGGACAGCGATTTCGAGGACGCGCGGGGCGCCGAGGTTCGAGAGCCTGTCGAGGATCTCGCCGTCGTCGTGATTGAAATAGGCGGATTCACCGCCCCAATGGGCGAGCAGAGAGGTCACGCCGCCATCGTCGATTCGGTGCGGGTGGGACGTCATCCAGAACTTGTCGGCTCGTGAGCCGAACTGGTCTTTGTGGAAGGGACTCGCGTCAAAGATCGCCCGGGCTTCATCGAAGCTGAAATCGCCATCCGCGACGCGGTCCGCTAGGCGCGCGCGCAAGGTTTCGAGCGTTGCCGGATAAAGCCCGTTGCTCGTGGCGGTCTCGACCTCGCGGTCGGTCATGCGCGTGTGATGCCAAGCCCGGATCGTCCGGGTTTGCATGACCGCCATCAAGTCCTCGGAGAAGCTGTAATAGGCCCCGGCATAGGGGTTGGACGGGATCGGACCCCTATGGTCCGAAGCTTCGCGCTTCAGGTAGTTCGTCCGATCCGTCGCGAAATAGTCGATGAGGAGTTGCTGCTGATCGCGCAACCCTTCCATCAAGGCCACGTCGAAGGTGTCGAGATTCCAGACGTCGATCAGCGTCGTCATTGCTCGGCCGACGCTTCCGCCAATGGCTCGGGTGCGAGGATGTCCGACGATTCCCACGCCTCTCCCTGGGGCGTGGTGACGAACTCCCGATCCCAGACGCCCCAGTTCGTCGGAAGCGGGACCTGCGCGAGGGGATTATGGACGTAGGTGAGTGGTCTGCCTTGGCGCGAAAGGTTGCCGAGCCCGACGCGCGACCAGAGAACGCCGGAGATGTCAGCGAACCGTTCGTCGAGAAAGGCCGTGCGCGGTATGGGCTCGCGTTCGCGGTCGATAAAGGGCGCTGAATGGAATCCTTCCTCGACAACATTGCCGGTCTCCCGATCGATCGTGACGAAGGCATCGCCGATTGGGAACAGCGAGGTCATGATGAGCGGCAGGGGCCTTTCGGCGACATACACACCGAAGCGGCTTGCGCTGATGGCGATGATTCGCACGTCGTCAGGGCCGATAACGCCCTGAGCAAGGTAGCGTGCGATCTTCTGCGCCTTCGTCCAGAACGCGCTCGTCGTGCGCAATTGCGCCTGGCGGATCGGCGCGGCGGAGAGACCACCACCTTCATTCATTGGGACAGGTCGCACAATTTGATCAGGGCCGGGGTCGCCCTCGTCGGGTGTGATCGCTTCGATCCAGATGCGCCGTCCCTCTTCTACGACGCACAGATCCGGTTGACCGCCGGCGCGCTGACGCTCGACGACAGGCAGCAGCGCGCGGCCCGCTTCGAGTAGCGTGCAGCCAAGGTACATTTCCCAGAACCGGCCATCGACATCGCGCGCGAAGCCCTGGGGGAAGTCCGGATCAGCATAAGGCTCATAGGTCGCCCACAGCGATTCGATCAGCTCGTGAAGCTGCTGCTCGTGGCGGGATTCCGCCGCTCTGAGATTCACGAAGCCGCGGTCGAGATTCTCTCCATCGACATCAAACAGGCGCGTCATCGGGGCTCCTACCGCAAGCCAACGACCTTGCGCCGAGCGACGGTAGGCTTGCCGGTCGGCGCGGCGACATCACCGAGATGGTGGATCGTGAATGCCGGACGAGCCGGCAGCTTCACGGTTAGTTCCAGCTTTCCGCCTATCGCCTCGACATAACTGCGAAGCGTCGAGAGATACATGTCCGCCTGCTTCTCAATCTTCGAGACCGAGGGCTGCTTGATGTTCAGCGCCGTCGCGATGTCGGCCTGGGCTTTGCCGGCAATCTGCCGCAACTCGCGGAGGCCCTCGACCTCCTGCTTCAGCTCTTCGTAGCGCGCTTCGATCTGCTCCTGCTGGTCGCGGGGTAGAGAAGCGATGATTTCGTCCAGGCTCCGGCCCATCGGATCAGTCCTTCTTTGCGGACTTCAGGTTTTCCAGATGTGCGGAAAACCGGCTGTCCGCCTTTGCAATAAGCTGCTTATAGAAGCGCTTCTGGCTGCCGCCGGATTTGTCGCCCGCGACGAGAAGGATGGCCTTCCGTTCGGGATCAAAGGCGAAGGCAGCACGCCATTCGCCGTCGGCGGCCGAGAAGCGCATCTCCTTCATGTTGGCGTGTTTCGAGCCTTTGAGCGTGTCGGCATAGGGCCGACCGAGCTGCGGGCCGTATTCGCCTAGCAGCTTCGCGACCGCCAGCAATTCGGTCTGGACCTCGCGCTCGAAAGCCAGAAACTCCGCCTCGAAGGCATCATGCAGTCTGACGTTCCAAGTCATATAGCCTCCAAGCTATGTGGAGTCAATGGTGAGCTGGATCGCATCAGTTGCCGCCCTCGGCTACGCCGGCCTGACGCAGCAGGTCGCCAAGATTGGCTCCGCTGATCCGGCAGCGCGCGATAACGCGGTCAAAGGAGCGGACACGGCCGCCGCGCCCGCGCTCGGATGTGCATATGACCTCGCGCTGTAGGGCCAGGCGTTCGAGCGCCGCCTTGGCCGCGGGACCGCCGGGAGTGTGTAGCTCCGGGGCGTTGAAATCGGCGAGGCGGACTTCAATCCACTCATTGGGGTCCGCCGTTCGCCCGACACAGAGACCGTCGCCATCTCCCACATATCGGACGATGCCGGAGAACTGGACGCCGGCCCGCGTGGGGAGAGTGCCTTCGCACGGATCTGCATGGGCCGGCGCGGCGTAGCAGAGCGTCGCGGTCGCGGCGGCCAACACGAGAAGCCGACCGCTCACGCTGCCTTCTTCAAGGCGTCGGCACCTTTCTTCTTCGCCAGCATCGCGCGGACGAACTTGTCCCACTTCGCCATGCCGGCACGCTTCTCGGGCATGTAGTTCCAGCGGTCGTAGTTCTTGGAGCTGACGTCCTGAAGCGCGTGGTTCTGGAGACGATCGCGGATTTCCTTGGAGACACCGGCCTTGCCGGCGAGTGTCTTGAAGGTCCGACGGAGATCGCGGTTCGTCACATAGGGGATTACGCCGCGATCGCGCTGGCGCCACATGAACGAGTAAAGCGTACCGTGACTGACAGGCTTCGACGGGTCAGTCGCAGAGGGGAAGAACCAGCCATATTCGTTCGGTTTGATGGATTCGATCAGTTCGGCGGCGAGCGACGGCACCGGGACGGCGTGCGGCTGAAGGTTCTTGGTCTTTGACCAGTCGATGATCCGCTCCTTGGTATCCCATTGGTCGATATGGAAGCGAGCGATCTCCTCGACCCGCTGCCCGGTCAGCATGAGAAGCTGCACGGCGCGCAGATAAGAAGGAGTGACAGGCGTGTCAGGGCATTCCAGCCAGCGATAAAGCCGCACGAATTCGTCTTCGTCGAGCCAGCGAGTGCCCTGGACCTTGGGCTCGGTTGGAATGCCCGTGGCTGGATTGAAGGGAATCCGGAAACGACGTGGCGAAGTGTTCCGATAGTCGTTGTCGGACTTCATGCCCCAGCCAAAGGCTGCGTGAATATAGCCGCGGACATGGTCGGCCATCGCCCGCGCGCCACGGTCGTAGATTGGTCGGATCACTTCGACGATCTCATCGGGCTCGATCTCGCGCGCAAGACGGTTGCGGCCAAGCGTGTCGGCGATCTTGTTCATGCCTTTTTCCGTTTCCTTCCACGACGGCTTGCCTGCGCTCTTGAGCGAGGCGACATAGCCCTCGAACAGGTCGGCGACAGTTCCGGGCCGCGTATCGGTCGCGATCCTGATGCTCCGGCCTTTCTGGATGACGTCGGCGTAGTCGCGCTTGTAGATCTCGCGCGCTTCGGCGAGCGACATGGACGGGTAGGCGCCGATCTTCTTCTTGATGCGCTTACCGTCGCGCCATTGCTGCGCCATCCAGTCGGCGGTTACGCGCTTAGGCATGGGCTTCAGGACGAGGACAAGCCTCCCGGTCCCGCGCCCTTCGCCGTCGGCAAGGTTTTCTTGTTTCTGGCTCGCTTCGACGCGCTTCAACGCATGTCGGATCGCGGTATCGGTCAGGCTTGGCATCACGTTTCTCCTGTCCCGCAACTGGGATCGGTCAAGGAGAAACGGGGATCGTTTGCTGGGAGCGGAATGCCGTTTCCTACCCCTTAAACCGCCCCCAGTTTGCCAAAACCGCCCCCACTACGCAAGACCAAAAATACGCGAATTTCCTAGTGATTCTGCGTGCTTGTGCGTGATCCAACGTGATCGATTTGAGCGAGTGGGATGGTTGTGCACAAGGATAAGCGCTGTCGCCGATAGTTCGAGCGCGCGCTTGACCACTTCGCGCGGATAAACCGGGGTATGGTCGATGGTACCGGTCTGCTGGACCTCATCGGCGATCAATGTATTGCGCTTGTCGAGAAACAGGATACGGAACTGTTCCTTGGTCTCGTAGGCCATGGCCGCATGGCAATACTCGATCACAGCCGACCAGGAGGAGAGAATGTGCTTCTTGCGCAGATCGCTCTTCAGCGTCCGGTGGCCGATCGTTGAGACAAGCTTCAGGTCGAGCGCCACCGCTTCGCCGATGCCCTTGACTTCCTGCAGCAAGGCGAGCGGCGCGCCGAACACGCCGGCAAGCGTACCGAAGCGCGTCAGCAGCGCCTTGGCGATCGGCTTGGTATCCTTGCGCGGGATCAGCCGAAACAAGAGCATTTCCAGGATTTCGTAGTCGGCAAGCGCGCCATCGCCGTGCTCGCGATACCGGGTGCGAAGCCGGTCGCGATGACCGAGGTAGTGCGCCTCGGTGGTCGCGGCATTCGTTTCGGGTGCAGCAGGAGCCTGCGGCAGGAGATCTGCAAAAAACGATCGTTCATCCGCCGGCTGCGTCGCGTCGCCTGCGGACGAACGGGTGTTTTTCGTCATGCAGCGCCCATGGCGGCCATATCAGGCTTGAAGAGGCCGGCCGGGGAGAGGGTAAAGATCTCACAGCCGTCAGCCGTCACGCCGACGGTATGTTCGTATTGTGCCGAGAGAGAGCGGTCACGGGTGACCGCCGTCCAGCCATCGGCCAGCACCTTCACGTGTGGCCGGCCGAGATTGATCATCGGCTCGATGGTGAAGATCATGCCTTCGCGCAGTTCCGGACCTTCGTTGGCGCGGCCGTAATGCAGGATGTTCGGCGCATCGTGGAACAGCCGGCCGACGCCGTGTCCGCAGAAGTCGCGCACGACCGAGCACCGTTCGGCTTCCGCATAGGTCTGGATCGCTTCGCCGATCGCGCCGGTGCGCGAGCCGGGGCGCACGGCCGCAATGCCGCGCATCAGACACTCGTGCGTGACATCAAGAAGGCGTTCGGCAGCGCGTTTGATCTCGCCGACCGGATACATGCGGCTGGAATCGCCGTGCCAGCCATCGATTACATAGGTGACGTCGATGTTGACGATATCGCCGTCGCGAAGCGGCTTGTCGTTGGGAATGCCGTGGCAGACCACATGGTTGATCGAGGTGCAGGACGATTTGGTGTAGCCGCGGTAATTTAGCGTCGCGGGAAGCGCGCCATTGTCCATGCCGAATTCGAAGACGAAGCGATCGATCTCTTCGGTCGTCACACCCGGTCGCACACGCGATACCAGCTCGTCGAGGCAACGCGCCGTCACCTGACAGGCTTTGCGCATGCCCTCAAACCCCTCCGGTCCGTAGAGGCGGATGACGCCGGTGTTCTTGTAGGGCGAAGACCCCGCCTCGATGTAAGTCACCATTCCAGAACTTTCAGTTGTTTCCTGCTTGATTTCATAATGCAGCAGGGGCCGTCTCGTCCACTGCCGCGCACCAAGAGGAACTGATACACGGCCCGGAGCTCAGATTTTGGCGCGTCGTGCCTTCGCCTGGCTCGTCATCAAGCCTACCGCGGAACAATGCCGGCGCCTATCCGCAGATTGTTGCAGGTTGGCGCGGGATTGGCGACAAAGGATTGGCCCGGCAGCACCGCTCAGGCTGAGTTGCGTAGTGTGCCGACATTCGCGTCGTCGACGGCGATCATACCAATAGGCGCGATCTCGGTCGGCGATATCAGGCATTTCACCGCATAGGCCTCGACACCGCGTGCCATGGCACGGTCGAAGGCCGCGGCATATGCGGGATCATAGTCGCGGCAGATCCTCAGGCTGTCACAATCGCTGCGTTGCACGAGATAGACCATGATCGCCCGATGGCCGGCCTCAACCATGTCGCCCAGTTCTTCCAGGTGTTTTGCGCCGCGCGTGGTGGGACTGTCGGGAAACTCGGCCACGCCGCGGATCCGACTGAAATGCACGTTCTTGACCTCGACATAAGCGGAGCCGCGGACCGGATCGCTGAGCAGGATATCGATGCGCGAGTTGCGCCCGTACTTCTGCTCGCGAGAAAGCGACGGATAACCATGGAGATCGGAAATCAAGCCGAGGCGAATGGCTTCTTCCGCCAGGCGATTGGGCAGGCCGGTGTTGATGCCGACGAGCGTGTTATCGGCCTCGACGATCTCCAGCATCTGCCGGTACTTTCGTGTCGGGCTGTCATGTTCCGACATCCAGATCCGCGAACCCGGCGTCGTCAGCCCGCGCATCGACCCGGTGTTGGGGCAGGAACCCGTCAAAGCCGTGCCGTCCATAAGAGTGGCGTCGAACAGAAAGCGTTTGTAGCGCTGCACGAGCGTGGCGGGCACGAGTGGCCGATCGAAAATCAAAGTCTATTCCACACTTTTGTCAGGCGCGAGCGCGCACGTAGGAGCCGGGTGCCTCTTCCAGCGTGTTAAGCTGGCCGCCGGGCTTGCGCGCCGGCACGCGCTTCTTGTCGAGTTTTTCGATCCACTGGTGCCAGTGCGGCCACCAGGACCCTGGCGTTTCCTTGGCCGTCTTGACCCAATCGTCGTACTCGCCCTTAGGCGGACCGCCGGTCCAGAACTGGTACTTGCCCTTATCAGGCGGGTTGACGACGCCGGCGATGTGGCCGGAGCCGGAGAGCACGTACGTAACCTTGCCGCCGAACGACGAGGAGCCGAGGAAGACCGAGCGCGGCGGGGCGATATGGTCTTCCTTCGTGGCGAGGTTGTAGATCGGGATCTTGACATCGCCGAGCGACACTTGCTTGCCGGCCAGCATCATCTCGCCCTTCGACAGCCGGTTCTCCAAGTAGCAGTTGCGCAGGTAGAACGAGTGGTTGGCCGCCGGCATTCGGGTCGAATCGGAGTTCCAGTAGAGCAGGTCAAAGGGCAGGGGCTCCTGACCCTTGAGGTAGTTATTGACGAAGTAGGGCCAAATCAGTTCGGAAGCGCGCAGCATGTTGAAGGCGGTCGCCATCTTCGAACCGTCGAGATAGCCGGTGACCTGCATGTTCGATTCCATCTGGCTGATCTGATCTTCATCGACGAAGACCTTGAGATCGCCCGCGTGGGTGAAATCGACCTGGGTGGTAAAGAGCGTCGCCGAGCGAATGCGCTCGTCACCCTCTGCGGCATGAAGCGCAAGCGTAGCGGCCAGCAGCGTTCCGCCGACGCAATAGCCGATGGCATTGACGTCCCGCTCGCCGGTCGCCTGTTCAACGGTGTCGAGCGCAAAGCCGATGCCTTCGCGCGCATAGGCTTCCCAATCCTTGGCCGCGTGCCGCTCGTCCGGGTTGACCCAGGAAATGACGAAGACAGTGTGTCCCTGGTCTACTGCCCATTTGATGAAGGATTTTTGCGGGTTGAGATCGAGCACGTAGAACTTGTTGATCCAGGGGGGGCAGATCAACAGTGGGCGCTTGAGCACCGTTTCCGTCGACGCTTCGTACTGGATGACCTGACAGACGTCGCTCTGCGCGACAACCTTGCCGGGGGTGATGGCGATGTTTTCGCCGATGGCGAACTTGCTGGTATCGGTCTGGCGCATCTTCAGATCGCCGCGGCCGGCCACCACATCCTCGGCAAACATCTGCATGCCCTTCACGAGATTGGCGCCGCTGGTGGCGACCGTCTCCCGATAGAGTTGAGGATTGGTGGTGATGAAATTGGTCGGCGACAGCGCGCTCGAAATCTGCCGGACGTAGAAGGCGGCCTTGTGCTTGGTGTGATCGTCGAGGCCCTCGGCGTCGCGCACCATCTTGTCGGCCCAGTCGGACGTGATGAAATAGGCCTGCCGGACAAAATCGAAGAAGGGGTTCTTGACCCAGTCCTCATCGGTAAAGCGCTTGTCGGCGCGCAGCGGGGGCGCCGGATCGCCATCGGTGCCGGACATGCGGTTGATGCTGCGCGACCACATCTCGAAGAAGCTGCCCATGAGATGGGTCTGCGCTTCGAGTGTGCGGCGCGGATCGGAAAGCCAATACTCGGAAACCCGCGACAGAGTCTTGACCATGTCGGTGACGGGTTCGGCGAAGACGTCGGATTTCTCACCGGTTTCGCGCGGCGCAAGCCAGGCGGAAGCCGCCTTGCCGAGCTGTTCCATCGCGCGGGCAAGGTTGACCGCGAGGCCTTCCGGATCCTTGACGATGTAGGGTTCAACGGACTTTGGGTCGAAGCCAGCAAAGCCGTCCTTGCCGGCGTGGCCTTCGGCATTCCTGTCTGCTGTCACCCGGTTTCCTCCACAGCATCTTGTTTGTTTTGTATTTTTACATTCTGCCCGAAAATGATTACAAGGGCTAGCGCATCGTCGCGCCACGATAACAGAGGTCTTTGTCAGTATGTTCGCCGTCGGAAAACAGCGCTCCATCACCTGGGTTGCCGGGATCATTCTCCTGGGCACGCTTGCGGGCTGCAACACCCAGAAGACCCCGTTCGAAAACTATCCCTCCGTCTACGGTCAGAAGCCGGCCGCGACACAGCAGATGACCAACGAGGAAGCCGCCGATATGCAGGCACGGTTGAGCTCGCTCGGTGCCGCGCGCAAATCCGGTTCCATCTCGGAAGCTGAGTATCAGCGTCGCATGAAGGAAATGCGTACGCTTGCCGAAGACCACGGCTCCGACACGCTGAAACAGATCACGAATTAGCACTTGCGTTTCGGGTGATTTGGACGCAAAGCGTTCAATGGCCGCAGTGACGGCCGTTCACCAAAGCGCATGTTTTCGCGACGGCCAACCGCTGGCGGAGACGTGCGCCAAACGAGGTTTGGAGATGGAAGAGTTTCACAAAGTCCGGCGTTTGCCGCCTTATGTTTTCGAACAGGTCAACCGTTTGAAAGCAAGCGCGCGAGCGGCCGGTGCTGACATCATCGACCTCGGCATGGGCAATCCGGATCTTCCCACTCCACAGTCGATTGTCGACAAGCTCTGCGAGGCCGTTCAGGACCCGCGCACGCATCGTTATTCGTCGTCGAAGGGCATTCCCGGGCTGCGTCGTGCCCAGGCCGCCTATTACGCCCGCCGCTTCGGCGTCAAACTGAACCCGGACACGCAAGTCGTCGCCACCCTTGGCTCCAAGGAAGGCTTCGCCAACATGGCGCAGGCGATCACCGCACCTGGCGACGTCATCCTGTGCCCCAATCCGACTTATCCGATCCATGCCTTCGGCTTCCTGATGGCAGGCGGCGTCATCCGCTCGATCTCGGTCGAGCCCGACGACACCTTCTTCGGACCATTGGAACGCGCCGTTCGCCATTCGATCCCGAAGCCGCTGGCGCTGATCCTCAACTATCCGTCGAACCCGACGGCGCAGGTCGCCACGCTCGATTTCTACAAGGAAGTCGTGGCGTTCGCGAAGAAGCACGACATCATCGTGCTCTCGGATCTGGCCTATTCGGAAATCTACTTCAACGACGCACCGCCGCCGTCCGTGCTCGAAGTGCCAGGCGCGATCGACGTTACGGTCGAGTTCACCTCGATGTCGAAGACGTTCTCCATGCCCGGTTGGCGCATGGGTTTTGCCGTTGGCAACGAACGGCTGATCGCAGCGCTGACGCGGGTGAAGTCCTATCTCGACTATGGTGCGTTCACGCCGATCCAGGTTGCCGCCACCCAGGCGCTCAACGGTGACGGCAGCGACATCGCCGAAGTCCGCAACATCTACAAGCGTCGCCGCGACGTGATGGTCGAAAGTTTTGGCAAGGCCGGTTTCGAGGTGCCCCCGCCGGCAGCCACGATGTTTGCCTGGGCGAAGATTCCTGAGAAGTTCCGTCATCTCGGATCGCTTGAGTTCTCCAAGCTGCTGGTCGAAAAGGCCGATGTGGCCGTGGCACCTGGTATCGGCTTTGGCGAGCAGGGCGACGACTACGTGCGTCTGGCGCTCGTGGAAAACGAACACCGGATCAGGCAGGCGGCCCGCAACATCAAGAAATTCCTGTCCACGGCTGACGAGACGATGCACAACGTCATCTCGCTCAACGCGCACCGGTAAAAGACGGGGGCGTGCGGCAAGCACGCCCCTTCCACCACGGCCCCGCCGTTCTGGCGGGGCGCCTTCACATGTTAGGAAATGGCTATGGCAGATGCCCTCAAAATTGGCATTGCGGGCTTGGGTACCGTCGGTGCCTCGCTCGTGCGGATCCTCCAGGATCGTCGCGAGATGCTGGCAACGACATGTGGCAGGGCAATCGAGATTACAGCCGTCACGGCGCGTGACCGCTCCAAGGATCGTGGCGTCGATCTTTCCAAGGCGGCGTGGTTCGACGACGCGGTTTCGCTCGCGGCCAATGCAGACATCGATGTCTTCATCGAGTTGATGGGCGGCTCCGGCGACCCTGCTTATGCCGCCGTGAAGACGGCGCTTGGCCGTGGCATCCATGTCGTCACCGCCAACAAGGCGCTGCTGGCAGCCCACGGCATCGAGCTTGCAGCTATTGCGGAGAACAAGGGCGCGCTGCTCAACTACGAAGCGGCGGTGGCCGGCGGCATCCCCGTCATCAAGGCGCTGCGCGAGTCCATGACCGGAAATACGATCTCACGGGTCTACGGGATCATGAACGGCACCTGCAACTACATCCTGACGAAGATGGAAAAGGAAGGGCTGTCCTTCGAGGCCTGCCTGAAGGAAGCTCAGCGGCTCGGCTACGCCGAGGCGGACCCGGCTTTCGACATCGAGGGCAACGATACGGCGCATAAGCTGTCGATCCTGACGAGCCTTGCTTTCGGCACGGCAATTGCTGCCGACGACATCTATCTCGAGGGCATAACCAATATCTCCATCGACGATATCAATGCTGCGGCCGATCTCGGCTACCGCATCAAGCTTCTCGGTGTCGCCCAACGCACCGAAAGCGGCATCGAGCAGCGCGTGCACCCGACGATGGTTCCCTATGATTCGGTGATTGCCCAGGTCGATGGCGTCACCAATGCGGTCGCGATCGAATCCGATATTCTCGGCGAGCTGCTGATGGTCGGCCCCGGCGCCGGCGGCAACGCCACGGCATCTGCCGTTCTCGGTGATATCGCCGATATCGCCAAGAGCCGCCCCGGCGCACAGCACGTGCCGGCATTCGGCCGTCCGACCAATGCGCTGCTTCCCTACAAGCGCGCGCAGATCCAGAGCCACGAAGGCGGTTATTTCATCCGCCTGAAGGTCGTCGATCGCACCGGCGTGTTTGCAAGCATCGCATCGCGCATGGCCGAAAACGGCATCTCGCTGGAATCGATCATGCAGCATTCCAAGCACCCGAAGGAATCGGACGAGCCGCAAACGATCATTCTCGTGACGCACGCGACCGCCGAGCATTCGGTGCGCGATGCGATCGTTGCCATCAAGAGCGAGGGCTATCTGGTCGGAGAACCACAGGTTATCCGCATCGAGCGGCCGAAGGCGGCCTAAGTCCTGGCGCAAAACTGTTGAGAAAGGGCCCCATCGACCACAGGCGTCGGTGGGGCCTTTTTCATAGCGGGTTTTGCTGGTGCGCGACGTTCGCTAAGAACGAAGAGAGTATGGGCAGGTAGGCAGCATGGAAGAACCGGTAGATCCGATACAGCGAGCATTCCTTGGCGTGGAGCGATCGGCCAGCGGTCAGCGCTGGGTGTCGCGTCTCGATCAGGCCGGCCAGAACCGGGCGCTGGCGATCAGTCAGGTCCACGGCTATTCCGATCTGATCGGTCGCGTTCTCGCCGGACGTGGTGTTTCGCTCGACGATGCCGCAACCTTCCTCGACCCGACGCTGCGCGCGCTGATGCCCGACCCTGACACATTGACTGATTGCCGCAAGGCGGCAGAGCGCCTGTCCGTGGCGATCTCCAGGCGCGAGAAGGTGGTGGTCTTCGGCGACTATGACGTCGATGGCGCCTCTTCCTCGGCATTGATGGCGCGCTTCCTCGCCCATTTCGGGCTCGAGGCCGAGATCTACATCCCGGACCGTATATTCGAAGGCTACGGCCCCAACCCACAGGCGATCGAACAGTTGATCGACAACGGGGCGAAGCTCATCGTCACGGTCGACTGTGGCTCGACCAGCCATGAGTCGCTTGCTGTTGCCGCAAAGCGCGGCATCGACGTCCTCGTCATCGACCATCACCAGGTTGGCGCGACGCTGCCGCCGTGCCAGGCGCTCGTCAATCCCAACCGTGAGGACGATCTCTCCGGCCAGGGGCATCTTTGCGCCGCCGGCGTCGTCTATCTCGTTCTCGTCAACGCGGTGCGCGTGCTGCGCGCCGCCGGTGACGCACGCGTCGCATCCTTCGATCTGCTGGCGCAGCTTGATCTCGTGGCGCTTGCGACGGTGTGTGACGTGGTGCCGCTCAAGGGGCTCAATCGCGCCTATGTCGTCAAGGGACTGATTGCAGCGCGACACATGGGCAATGTCGGGCTGGCGGCGCTATTGCGCAAGGCGGCAATCGGCGGCCCGGTAACGCCCTATCATCTCGGCTTTCTGGTCGGGCCGCGCATCAATGCCGGCGGACGCATCGGCGATGCGGCTCTCGGTAGCCGGCTGCTGACCATGGAAGACAGTTCAGCCGCAGAGACAATCGCGGCCCGGCTCGACGAGCTCAACCGCGAACGGCAGGCGATGGAAGCCGCAATGTTGGCCGAGGCAGAAGCGGAAGTTCTGGCCGAATACGGCACGGGCGAGGGCGCCTCGGTGATCGTGACGGCGCGGGAAAACTGGCACCCGGGCATCGTCGGGCTGATTGCGGCGAGAATCAAAGAAAAGTTCCGCCGTCCCACCTTTGCCATTGCCTTCGATCCGAATGGTCGCGGCACGGGATCCGGCCGGTCGATCGCCGGCTTCGATATGGGCAAGATGGTTCGTGCCGCCGTCGATGGCGGATTGTTGGTGAAGGGCGGCGGCCACGCTATGGCGGCAGGCCTGACGGTCGAGCGGCCGAACCTCGGCCGGTTGCGGCAATTCTTCGAGGAGAAAGCCGAGGCGGCGGTACGTGATCTCGTTGCTGTGCAGACCCTCAAGCTCGATGGTGCGCTTGGTGCGTCAGGCGCAACATTGGAACTGATCGATCTCTTGGAGCAGGCAGGTCCCTATGGCTCCGCCCATCCACAGCCGGTCTTTGCCTTCCCGTCGCATCGGCTGCGAGACTGCCGACAGGTCGGGGCCAACCATATCAAGGTAACGCTTGAGGGGCAGGATGGTGGCCGCCTCGACGGCATTGCGTTTAGGGCCGTGGAGACGCCGCTCGGCGACTTCCTGTTTGCCAGCCGCGGTGCATCAATCCACGTTGCCGGCTCGGTTTCGGCCGATCTCTGGCAGGGCCAGCGTCGCGTCCAGCTGCGCGTCAGTGACGCTGCCAAGGCATTCTAGCCGGCAAGCCTGCGCGCGAACCTCGATGTCTCACGATCTGCGATGCTGCTTGAACGGCACTGTTTTCCGCCGGCATGATTCTGCCTGGTGGCCGTGAGGGTCCGGGATGGCCGGGCGAGGGTGCACTTTGTCTGCCGGGATGGAGTATGGACGTTTGGTGCCCTGCAATGGCCGTCAGATCAAATCGTAGCGATGTCAGGGAAAGATCACAGTGGCACGCCCTAGGGGAGTCGAACCCCTCTTCCCAGAATGAAAATCTGGTGTCCTAACCGATAGACGAAGGG
>NZ_JBWKSC010000008.1:158394-315030 GCF_059419585.1 Ensifer sp. GW821-FHT05G01
AGGGGAGTCGAACCCCTCTTCCCAGAATGAAAATCTGGTGTCCTAACCGATAGACGAAGGGCGCACTTGCTGTGTGGGCGTCTTATAGTCAGGCGTTTTGATTACCGCAAGCGGCAATTTTCATTTTTCTGTAAAAAATGCACAGGTTGGGGAAAATACAGTGCGCCTGTGGATTAGCTCATGGAAACAAAGGCTTGCGTTCAGCCCTTGCCGCGGCGGCAGCGCCAGTTCCAGTCGCGCTGGGCGCCAATGTCGATATGGACCGATTCCGTGTGACAGTAGGTGCCGACACCGCCGCGTCCAGGAATGCTGCGCAGGAAATCGGCCAATTCCCATTTGCTGACGCCCTGGACCTGAATGTCGGCCGCTTCGCAGCGCGTATGCAGCGATTGCTTGGCGCGGTTGACCTTGATCGGGCGCAGGCCCGACGTCACCATGACTTTCTTGCCGTAATGCGTTTCGACGTTTTTCAACATCTGCATCAGCTCGGGCTTGAAACAGCCCGCATCAACCTTTTCGGTCTGCAGAATAAGGCCACTTGGCGCCAGCCGAGCAAGGCCGGAAAGCGATGCGACCTGAACCGGAGCGTCCTCTTCATCAGCGGCATGGTCTTCATGCGCGACGCTGAACAGCGGGCTCATCTTGACGCCAGGCAGGCTGGTGTAGGCAAGCGAGGCCATCTGCGGTTGGCTGGCATTGCTCGTGGTGATGGTCTTTTTTTCGGCCGGCTGGGCTGCGCGCGCCGTCTCCTGCTGCTGCTTTTCTTTGCGCTTCCCGGCGAAGAGGCTCGCAAGCGTCCAGGCCTTGGGAACCTCCTTCTTACCGCTTTCGCTGGCCTCGTTGTCTGACGCTATCGTCGCGGCCTGAGCCAGGTCGGTTGCCGGCTGTACCTGCTCTGCGGCTTGCACCGGCTGCAGCACGCGCGACGTCTTGCCGCCGATGGCGGCCTGCGCGCTCAAAGGTAGCGGTACCGACGCGGGAAGGGTGGCTCCTTCCGGGGCGGCATAAGCCATCACGGCCGTATCGGAAGGCGTAGCGTCGGTTTCGTTCAGGGCGCCCTGCTGTGGCTGGATGATTGGTTGGGGTTGGGGCTGTGTTTGTGGCTGTAGCTGCTTCGGGCTGGTGCCGAAAAGACTGTTCGTCGTCGCGTTGACGGTCGGCTGGGCGGTGCCTGTCGCCGGAATCGAGCCAGTTGCTTGCGGCTGTACACCCACCGTTGCCGCCTGCGCACCAGCTGCTGTCGGAGCCTGGCCGTAGATGCTGGAGGAGGCTGCGCGCAAGCCCGTGCTCTGCATGGCCAGCGGTCCGCCCTGCTGCGCGGTGTCTTGCCCTGGCGCGAGGGCGCCATTGCCTTGCGCTGGCTGCGGATTGCTGCCGACGGCCGACACCTGCGCGTCGCGAACCGCAACGCCAGCCTGGGTCGAATCGGCGACCTGCACCGGTTCCTGCGTTTGTTCGACCGCCAGTGCATTTGCCGCTTCGCTATCGGCCACAGCAGAGACGCACCCGCTTAGGGCAAACAGCGAAACGGATATCGCGGCCGCGCGGCTGATGGACGACAGCAGCGCCCTCTTGGTTTCCCGATGTTGCAACGTCCTATCCCCGCTCTCCGTGCATGATCGGTGAGATCGTCACCTTGGCCATGCATTAAGTCTCAGTTCCGAAACATCGCTCAGAACAAACAAACACGAATTTCGCGCAGCGGCCCAAACGGATCGCTGCGGGAAGGATTAGGCCAAATACAGTCAAGGGGGCATCGCCACGAGACATCGCGGATAGGACCCCGTATCAACGTTTCGCGCGGAAAGTTACTGAACGATACGTGATTTGTAAACTGGCGCTAACCTTGAGCCCACATGCGCCCAGCATGCGAAGGCCCGGTGTCGGTGCCGGGCCTCGGATCATTCATCATTTCCTGGGATCCGCGACTCGACTGTGCGAAGCCAGAAATGCCGGCTGCAGACATCAATCATCGGCGGCTAGAATTGTGCGAGGCTTACCAGGCGCCGGTATTGGCCATGGAGGCCCAGGGCTCCTGCGCCGGCAGGTTGTCACCCTTCTGCAGGATCTCGATCGAAATGCCATCGGGCGAGCGCACGAAGGCCATGTGTCCGTCGCGCGGTGGGCGGTTGATGGTCACGCCGTTGTCCATCAGATGCTGGCAAAAGCCGTAAATGTCGTCCACCTCATAAGCCAGGTGACCGAAGTTGCGCCCGCCTGTATAATCCTCGCTATCCCAATTGTAGGTGAGTTCGAGGCAGGGGGACAATTCGCCCTTTGCCCGGTCCAGATCGCCGGGAGCGGCCAGGAAGACGAGCGTAAACCGGCCCTTTTCGTTCTCATAGCGGCGGATTTCGCTGAGGCCGAAGAGCGTGCAGTAGAATTTCAAGGCCTCGTCCAGATTTTTGACGCGAACCATCGTGTGCAGATAACGCATTGCAATGTCCCTGTTTCGAAGAAGATGGCGTATACTTATCTGCCAGCAAGCCAGAGGCAAGGCTGCGTCCCTACATTTGACCTGGGCCAAAATACGCCGAGGGTCTTGCGCATAAGCGGCGGGACGATGTTATTCTGGTCAATAAGAATCAGTTAACCGTAGTCAGTAGTCGCGCGTAAACGAGGGGCTGGGAGAGAATGGCGGATAGGACATCTTCAAAAGACGTCATGCAGGATGACGACTTTGGCAGCGACGCCCTCGACCTCGTCGAAATCACCGGCGTGATCAAATGGTTCGATGTCGCCAAGGGCTTCGGCTTCATCGTGCCTGACAACGGCATGCAAGACGTGCTGGTGCACGTGACCTGCCTCAGGCGCGACGGCTATCAGACGGTGCTGGAAGGTGCCCGGGTCGTGGCGCTCATCCAGAAGCGCGACCGTGGCTATCAGGCCTTCCGGATTCTCTCGATGGATCAGTCGACTGCCATTCATCCTTCGCAGTTGCCGCCGATCAGGACTCACGTGCAGGTCACACCGACGAGCGGTCTTGAGCGCGTGCTGGTCAAGTGGTTCAACCGAACCAAAGGCTTCGGCTTCCTGACGCGCGGTGAAGGTACGGAGGATATCTTCGTTCACATGGAAACGCTTCGTCGTTTCGGCCTGACGGAGCTGCGCCCCGGACAGGTGGTTCTGGTGCGCTTCGGCGACGGTGAAAAGGGTTTGATGGCGGCCGAGATCCACCCAGATGGCCCAACGCCGACGAGCCGCTCGCACTAATGACGACGGTTCGAACCTTTTCTGCAAGAAGCGCCGCCATGGCGCTTTTTTTGTCGCTCGTATTGTGTGCCGTTGCCGCCCTTGCGGACGTTACGTTCACGACCGAAAGGATGCGGCTGGTGACAGCCGACAGCAAGAGCCACGAGCTGACGGTCGAACTCGCCATCGACGCGGATCAGCGGGAGCAGGGGCTGATGTTTCGCCGCTCGATGGCGCCCGATCACGGAATGCTGTTTGATTTCGGTGAAACGCGCCGTGTCATGATGTGGATGAAAAACACTCATCTGGCACTCGACATGCTGTTTGCCGACAAGAGAGGTGTCGTTCGCACGGTCCATGAGAATGCGGTGCCATTCTCCGAGGCGATCATCGATTCGCGCGAGCCGGTGGCGTTCGTGCTGGAACTCAACGCCGGCACCGTCAAGCGGCTGGGCATCAAGCCAGGCGACCGGCTGGAAAGCGCTCGAATCGGCGGCAATTGATCGATCGCATCAAAGCCCTGATCTCATCCCGCCCGGCTGATCCGATGATTTGATTTGGCAGCGCATCTTATTATTCTCGCCCTGTCGCGAGCCTTTTCGGCAGACGCGCCCTACATATGTTGGTAATCTTTCTATCGGACCAACAGGAGCATCTGTGATGATCAGGCATGTGCTTGTTGCAATCTTTGCCGCTGCCGCTTTTGCGCCGGCTGCGTCGGCTGCTGATCTGACCGAAAACCTCGAACCTGCGCCGCTGGTGGAAGCCGCGCCCACCTTCGTGTGGACCGGCGGTTATGTCGGTCTGCAAGGTGGCGGCGGTTGGCTCAATGGCGATTTCAGCGCTGCAGGTGCAAGCGCTTCGCAGGATTTCAACGGCGGTCTTCTCGGCGCATTTGCGGGCTTCAACTATCAGCAAGGCGACTGGGTCTACGGGATCGAGGGCGATGTCAGCTACAATTGGAATGACAAGACCTTCGATATCTTCGGCGCTGCTCCGGAGGTTGGAACCGATGTGTCCGGCTCCGTCCGCGGCCGTCTCGGCTACACTGTCAACGACAAGGCGTTGCTCTATGCGACGGGCGGCTGGGCGATTACGCGCGGCTTCGTCGACGTGCCGGGGGCTTCCAAGGAAAAGGAAACCTTCAATGGTTGGACGATCGGCGCCGGCGTCGACTACGCCTTCACCGACAGCCTGTTTGGCCGGGCCGAGTACCGATACAACGACTATGGCGACAAGGACATCGGCGGCGTCAATGTCGACCTCGACCAGCATCAATTCACGGTCGGCATCGGCGTGAAGTTCTGAGGAGAACTGCTGCGTGTTTCCTTAAGTCGTAGCCGGTTTACGGATAAAAACATGCAGCAACTCAAAATGCGACAGCGACCTTTGCGCGCCTGAGAAGGCGCGCGGCGCTGCAGGGGGAAGGAAGGCTCCGATGGCTTCGGAGCCGTCTTCGCGGTGGGGACATCCGCACCATTCACGCCCAGACCACCGCCGACGCCTCACGCAATCCCTGGCTAAGGTCCAGCGCGGCTGAGGATCGCATTGCGATCAGATTCGCTTGCGAGATCGATGGTGACGCGCATTTCGTCCTTCACTGGCCGTCGCAACGCGTTCTTGCCCGATGGTGTCGTGGATATGCGCCCGGTCTGTTCAAGCATGGCGATCCGTTTGCGTGACAGGCCGAGTTCCATCGAAAGCAACCTCTCCGTTCTGAGCATTGTTTTCATTTCCAGGTTGAGAGCGATCTCCAGGTGCAGGGCTGGTTCGACTGCCGCCTTCAGAATCGTCTTTTGCAAACGGACCTCGGCGAATTCTTCGACACGCCCCGCATTCCGGCGCAATCCGTCGATATCGAAGGCGACCTTCTCGATCCAGCCGTCATCGTTGTTCTGGAGCGCGTGCAGCGTCGCCTGGTCGACATCGCCGACATGTCGCCGCTCGAAGATGGGACGGTTCCAGGTGCTGTCGCAACTGCTGCAGCGATAGATCAGCCAGGCGTCCAACCGCCGGCCATTGGCATTGAGGCGCGCCTTGCCGCTCGTCTCGAATGGCCGCGTCGTTCGGCAGCGATTGCAGGCGAGCCAGGGACGTGGCGCGATTGTCGGCGTGATGGTCCATTGGACCAGGAATGTGTGAGACATGTCGTCTGGTTCTTCCGATTGGAAGTCCATCAAGACGACGGTTTGAGCACCCGTTCAGGGGACGCGGTCTGGCAGCGTTTTGGTGATGGTTCGATCCGCACGAAGTTTCATGCAGCGACAGGTCGGCAATGCCATTCCGGTCTCGAACCGTCACCTCGACGAACGCATTGAAATGCGATCCGACAGCGATGATCGCTATCGGGTGTGCGTGGTGAAACAAGCGAGACCGGGGTTTACAAAGGCAAAGCAGAACTCCAGGAAAGACAGCATGGTTTGCTGCGCAACCGTCCTAGCCGAATATTTTTGCTACGGGAAGTAGCGGTCGCGAAAAATGGTCGCGTTTTCGGATTTTGGCCATGAGCGCGAAGCGTTACGCCACGCGATGCTGAAGCCTGAAAATGGCTAGTGAGCCGCTTTGGCTCTCGCCAATCCGTGCTCGATCAACAGGCCGACAAGCTCTGGATAGGGGATGCCGCTTGCGGCCATCGCCTTCGGGTACATGCTGATATCGGTAAAGCCCGGCATGGTGTTGACCTCGTTGATCACCGCGCTCATATCGGCACGAACAAAAAAGTCGACGCGAGCGAGCCCTTCGCAGCCAAGCGCGATGAACGCTTTTTCGGCCATATCCTGCAAGCGTTGCGTGACCTCATCTGGCAAAACTGCCGGCACGCTGATTGCGGCGCCATCTTCGTCGATGTATTTTGCCTCGTAGGTGTAAAAACCGTGGCTGGCATTGGCTGCGATCTCGCCCGGAACGGAAACCATCAAGGCTCCGTCCGGCCTTTCGAGCACGGCACACTCGATTTCCCGAGCCTTTACGAACTCCTCGATCAGTACCTTGGTGTCGAACTTGAAGCCTTCGTCGAGCGCGTGTCGCAATTCTTCGGCCGAGCGCGCTTTGCTGACCCCGACAGACGACCCCTGCCGCGCAGGTTTGACAAACACCGTCTGTCCGAGCGCGGCCGCTATGTCCTCATAGTCTGGGCGTTGGTCGGGCTTGCGGGTGACAGAGCGGGCAACCGGCAGTCCCGCTTCGCGCAGCAGTCGCTTGGTCATGTCCTTGTCGATGGCGTTCGCCGATCCCAGGATGCCGCAGCCGACCAATGGAATGTTGCAAGCCTGCGCGAGACCCTGCATCGACCCATCCTCGCCATGCAATCCGTGCAGGACGGGAAACAGGATATCGATTGCCGACGGATGAGCAGCCTGCGCAGGCGCGTCGAATGCGAGCAGGCGACCGCGCCCGCCGGGAACCAGGCAGACCTTGGTGCCCGAATAGGCGATGGCGGCGGGCAGGGTGCCTTGTACCGTTTCTATCAACAGCCATTGACCGGTCCGGTCGATGAGGATCGGCACGACCTCGTATGTGTTCGGGTCTATGGCCTTCACAACGTTACGCGCCGAAAGAATGGAAACGTCATGCTCTGAGGATTGGCCGCCGAAGAGCACGCCGACACGCAATCTTGAGGTCATGAAAGGTCCTTTCTCTGAAGGGGAAACAGTCTATGGACCCAGTTGTACCCGACCAATTGCAACCGAATTGAGATGGTGCCAGGCTCGCTCCAGGCGCTGGGCGCTCGCCGGACGGCTGAGCCGGCGGTGCCGCGTTGAGCTTCGGAAGGCTTGTTGCCCCCTCAAGCCGGGCATCGCCACGCGTTCCTTCAGGCGCCGACGACCGCTGCAGCGCATGGAATCATTGCGCGGCTTTGGCCTTGAAACTGAGACGTCGGCGTCAGCTGCGAGCCAATTGTTATGCGCCAACTCGATCAGGGCTTCCGCGGGCTGCTCGGGCGCCCAGCCAGCCGCTGGGACCAAGGCAAAAGAGCATCAAATTTGCCACATTGAACCGCACTGATTTGTGGAACGGTTTCAGCGATCAGGCGTTACTCTTGCCAGGCAGCGTAAGCCCGCGGGCAGAGGCTGCTTGTATCTCGTAAGGCGGGGCTGAAAACCCGCCGGAGATGGGAGCAACGCCATGAAAATTTCCACGAAGATGTCATGGGTCGCATTTGTCATCACCCTTGCTGGGACCACGGTGCCGGCTTTTGCCGAGAACGACTATTATGAGCCGGTACCCGGCGGCGTCTATGTTGATCCCATGCCGATGGGCAGTGTGTACGTGGAGCCGGTGCCGCTCTACGGTGCATACGGTTACTATCGTCCCCCGGCGCTGACCTTGGGTGACGAACGGGAACGCTACACGAACGAGTACATGGGGGGTGGTGAAGGCGATTACTATCAGGGGATCGCACATCCACCTTCAGTTCCCTGAGCGCCCGATCGTTCAGCACCAGCAAACGAGAGTTGCGATCTACCTCCAGCCGAGAGCCGGCAATGGTGATGCAAGGTCGACGGTCTTGTGCGTTGTAGTCGACGCCCAACCAGTCTCGGACGGCCACTCTGCCGGAGCGCCGAGGCGACTAACGGCTCTTGAACTGATTGCGCAGCGCGCCTCAGCAAATCTACCGGGAACCTGTACGGGATTTTTCCGGGACTGTTCGGGTGATTCTCGGGAGCCCGCCGAAGCGTGCCTCGCGGTCGGCGCAGTTTGCGACGACGGGCCAGGCTCTTGTCGGCTTCGGCTCCAAAGCCGTCACCGTTCCTCTTTCAGGATTTCGTCCAATACCTCTTCATCTAACACGTCCTCGTTGCCCACGAACCGGGACACTTCAACATGGCCGTCCTCAAAGATCGAAATCTCAACACGCTCACCGACCACTGTAGCCGTGATATCTATCGTATTGGGACGATATCTGCCGATAAAATAATGGACTTTCGCATCATCCAGCCGCCTCAGAACCTCGAACACTTTCGACATTGACGAAGCCTCCCAGTGGCATCACGCGCCGCCATTTATAGCTGCTCTTCTCGCCGCAACAATGATTGCTTGTGGCGTACAGTTGCCGCCATCCGAAAAAATCTTCGATGTAAATGCCGGCCCGTTTCGTAGAGCTGGAAGGGTATCGCCATAGGCGACGGCCGACACTCAGATTGGCGGTTGGGGTGGATGCAACATGGTGCCAAGCAGGTGTAGCTACGAAGTTGGTGCGGTGTGAAACGCCCAAAAATCGCCAATGCCGAATTTTGCGACGTGTTCGGCACCGCACAGGGATGACCATTGTCGCCAAACCAACCAGGTCCAGAAAAAATGTGTCATGCCATGGAGGTAGGTGGCGACCCCTGCAGGATTCGAACCTGCGACAACCTGCTTAGAAGGAATGGATGCGCTTTCCGATTTCTGGCTTATTTTACAGAGAGTTACGCGACATCTGTTCCGCTGGTCCGGGACTTTTTCCGGGACTTTGCGACCTTCTCCAATGCGTCCGCAACTTCTTCGTCCAGCACGTGTGCGTAACGAGCCGTAGTCTTCATGCTCGCGTGGTTCAGCACCTTCTGCGTTAGCTTGAGGTTGCCAGTCGCCCGAAGGACCTTCGTCGCGACATCATGGCGGATGTCGTGAAAGCGGAAATCCTCGATCCCGGAACGCTTGCGGGTCCGCTGCCATTCGGACTTCGATCCGGAATATGTGATTGGATAGCGTTGGCCCTTGGTCTTTCCCTTGCTGTTGCGTTTGGCCACGTAGGTGAAAACCCATTCGCCGTGGTGGCCCTTTAATGGCTCGAGGATGGCCCAAACTTCAGGCGTGATCGGTGTCGTAACCTTGCGGCTTCCTTTGCCCATCTTGGTGATGCGCTTTGCGAACCAGTTCACTTCGGACCATTTGATCAGGGTTTCTCGGCGCCTTAGACCGGTGATGCGGGCAAACTCTAGCCATGGCTCGTAGTCGGCCCTGACTGCCTCGTCCAGCTTATGACCTTCCTCCAAGTGGAGCTCGCGCACCCTTTCATCGGCCTCTTTCAGCCAGTGGGTCTTCCAATTGGGTTCGGACGGGAAATGATATTTCCAGGTGAGCTTCGCACGCGTGAATAGTTTCTTGAGAACCGCGGTCGTGTCACGATTGACGGTGGCCGGCGATACGGTCGGCATCTCTCGCTTGTCTTTGTATTCCTTCTTGCCCCACCGCTTCTGCTGCCGCCGCCAGGTGGTGAGAGCGGTGACATTCCCGTCGGTGATGTCGGACAGGCGCTTATCTTTCCCGAAGAAGCTTACAAGCCGTTCCAGCGCTCGATAAGTGTCGGCGCTGCAGGCGTGGTACTGCCCGACCTCGGTGTAGTACCGGCCGGCGGCGAGGTCGATGGTCAAGGGGACGTTGCCCGTCCGCGCTTCGTCCGCCAGATCTTTCTGGGCCTGCGCCTTCAGTTTCCGTTCTACCTCTTGGGCTTTTTGCTTATTCCGAGCCTTTGTAGATCCGAGAAAGCGACGACCGTCGATTTGGAAGTCGTATTGGTAGAACGGACTTTTGGCATGCTTGTAGACGGACACGCGCGGTCTCTCCGGCTCTTTATGAAGTCGTTGATATCGTCCATGTGAAATCCGAGGCGGGGCTTGGTGGTGCCTCTTCCCCTCGGCACAAAGGCTATATCGCCAGCCTTCACGAATTCGCGCAAGGTCTTGGTGGAGACGTTCAAGGCCTTGGCTGCCTGTTCGCTGCTGAGCAAGAGCGGATTGCTTGATTGATCTAGTGGGCTCATGCCTCGTCCCTCGATCGAAGCGCGCCAGCATCTGCCAGCGTCTGGTTGATGATCGCGGTCGCGAACGCAACGGCGTCGTCGCCGAGGTCTGACCAGATGCCGTGGATGACGAGCGCCAGAAGGTGCGGGTCGATCCCGATCGACGACCAGAACCGCTCCTCGTTCATGCCGTGCTGGCGTCGGTGCTCGGCCTGGTGCAGGGGCAACGCCCAGCGGTCGGAAACCTTGCTGCCCTTGCCGCGGCCATAGTGTCCGTACCGCGGCGAGGCGAAGGACAGGTGCGCAGCTTCGACGCCATATCGACCGGTCACGCAGCAGGGGAGTTCGTGGATGAACGCGAGATAGTCTTTGCTCTTCGTCGGCTTGCGCTTCGGCGTCGGGTCGGGGCGGATGAAATTTGCGATGCGGGATGCCATTACGCCGCCTCCCTTTCAATCTGATCGATGTTCTGCTTGATGACGCGGAAGGTGTAGGCGGCAACCCATGGGTTCACTGCCCAGGCGCCAGCGCCGTTGATGCTGTCCCAGAGCGTGCGATAGCTGCCCTTGGCTGTCGGGTTCATGACCTTGTCGTTGCCATAGTCGCGATAGCCGGCCCAATCTGGATCGGTGCAGGCCACTTCCACGCCTTCGGCAACGGCGTCGGCCTCGCTGATGTCCTGCAGCCGCTCGACGCGAACGTCGGTGACGATCAGCGTCAGGCGAGAAGCCCAGCGAGGCATGAAGATCGACGGGCGCCAAGGGTATCCGCGCGCTTCCGCGTCCAGATCAGCACAAGGATCGGTGGCCGCGTATCGAACCTCGCATTGGCTGCTCTTGGTTGGCAGGTAGTCGCCGAAAGACAATCCCTGCCATGTCTCGCGTACCCAGAGCCGATCGCCATCCTGAGCCTTGAGAACCATAGGCGTCGCCGTGCCCGGTGCGGTCTCATCCCACCAGTCGCCGTTGTCGAGATAAGGCCTGACCGGCTGCGGCTTGATGATGCGCCGCGTCTGCGTCTTGGTGCCTGCGAGGAGGGCGCGCACCATCGGGGCTGAGAAAAGAATAGGGCGATCGGTCATGCTGCAATCCTCCGGCGTTCAACGAGGGCGTCGAGCCACTTCAGGAAGCCGGCGATGATCGGTACGACGTTCTTGTCGTCAGACCAGCCCGCGAACCCGATGAAGCCATTCGGGTTGAAGGTCACCGCCTCGCGCTTCTCGAAATAGTAGGCGCGGCAAGTGATCGCGGCCCAGCCCGTTGGCCAATCGACCATCCTAATCGCCCGGTCGGACCGGTACCCCTCGATGAGGCCCGACGCCTTCACTTCCTTGTCGATGGCGTTGCGGAGGGCCCGCAGATCGTCGCGACCAAGATCCGCATACCTCAGGCCGGTAGCCGCGAAAGCGGCGCGTGCGTCGTTCCGGTTCATGCGGCCCTCCTGTCTCGGGCATCGCGATACTTGAGGTACTCAATGAAGGTCATCGAGCAATCCGCATCGAGATAGTCCTGATATCGCTGCTGGCCCTTCGTGAGCTTCGGCGGCTGGGGGCTGTGTTCGGTAACGGCGGCTTTGCCAGCGTCGGTCACCGAGAAGACATCGTCCCCGCCGCTCAAGGCGTTCCCCGATCGCACCGTCATGAGGCCGGCACTGACAAGCGCCATGCAGTCCGCATGGTCCTTGCTGCCTTCTCCTGTGACGAAGTGGTTGCGATAGCCGCCGCCACGTCCGTATTCGTCGGCGCCAAGGGAGTGCTGAAGGATATGGAGAAGCTTCTCGTTCATGCTGCTGCCTTCGATTTCGGTTCAGACCAAATGACGTGGTGACGGGCTCCAAAGGCGAAGATGATCTCGATGAGATCGGTCATCTCTTCCTTGGAGAGGTCGGATGAAGACGTGCCGAGCGGGACAAAGCCGGTCCCGTCGGTGTTCGGCACGAGGCGAAGCTGGTCGTGTTTCTCGCGGCGCAGCGCGTCCAGCATGACTAGTTTCCAGTCCTCGGGGGTGAGTTGCTGGCCGTGCCAGGCAAGCTGCAGCGACAGGTCGGTGAGCATCGCCCACATGCGATCGTTCTGCGGTGTCGTGCGCTTCGGTCCCTTGAACTCGACGCGCGTGTCGACTGGCGCACGCATGATCCAGTCGATTGCCTTTCGGCGGAACGTTTCGTTCGCCAAAACCAGAAGCGCGCGGCCCATGATCAGCCCCCGTTCAACGGCGCAAGCTGCGCGAGCCGACGGTCGCGGATAGCGAAGGCCGTATCGATCATGTCGGCGTGGCCGTTCGTTTCGAGCACCGCCGGCGCGTCGAAGTCGGTCCAGATCTCCTCGACGTCGGTGTCGTCCTTGGCGCCGGCGAGGCCGGTTTCGATCTGCTCGAGGAAGTCGCCGAGGTCGAAGGCAGCATCGGTTGGCTCGACAGCCGGAGCGGCTTCGACCGTCTCGGCGGCCTTGGTTGGCGGGGCAGGAGGTGCCGGGGGCTTCGGCGGCATCGCCGGCTTTTCGGGCGTGATGTCGCGCATGGTCTCGACTTCGTCGATCTCGCGGACCTCGAACTCGTCTCGGATACCGCCGAGGACGTCGCCGAACAGTTCGCGCAGGCAGTAGCCGGCGGCGCGCCACGCAAGCATGCGCTGCGGAAAACGAGCCCACGGCGTGTCGTTTGGAACGTCCTTCCAGACTTGCTGGTTGTTCTCCCAGACCTTCCGTCGAACCGTCGGGCTCGACGGCCAAAGGCCAGCGCGAACGGCGTCATCCTGGCTGAACTCGACGCGCTTATCTTCTCCCGTGTCGAGACGCTTGGCTTCACAAAAGCCAACCATCTTTCCGCTGCGCTCTTCGCAGCCGGTGCGCAGATACGCGACCTTGCCCGACATGCGGACGACGTTGATCAGGCCGTCACCGTAGAGCGCCGGCTTTCCGTTGATGACGGTGAAGCTGCGAAGGCTGACCATTGGCTTGAGGCCAAGCTCGGCGCCAGACATGATAGCGACCGCGACCGCAGCCGCTGCATCATCGCCTTCAAGTTTGCTGATCAGCGCCGCCGGAGCGAGGCCAGAGGCGACCACTGCTCGCGAGATCCGCATGGTCTCTTCGAAGGTCTGTGGCACGATGGCGAGGACATTACCGCCGCCGGTGAGGGTTGGGACATGACTGTTCATGCCTTCTCTCCTTCGGCTTCCGGCTCGACGACGCGGACGATCTTCTTCTGCGCCATTTCGGATTCGGCCTTGATGGCCATGACCTCGACGGTGGTTTCACCGCGGGCCGTCTCGACGACGACCTTGTCGCCGACATTGACAACGAGGCCCTCGGGGATGAAGTAGTCGTAGGTCTTCTCGTCCTTCTGCCACTTGAACTTGACGGCAGCGACGGCGAGCGAAATGGTGTTTGTGTCGGTCATCAGGCGGCCCTCTGCTCTTCGAAGCGTTGAACACCGTCGAGCTCGACGCCGGCACGGATTGCGCGGTTGGCGAGCGTCTCGACGAGCGCTTTCATTTCGGGGTGGTTGCCCAAGGCCTTCAGAGCCTTGTCGTAATCGGTGATCAGGGCGGAGACGAACGTCCGAAGGGATACGCGGGCGCCGGTGCGGCCTGCCTGCGTTTTCGTAGCCTTTGCGGCTTGGTCCTGTTCGTTGGCTTCGCGCTGGAGACGCTCTGCCTCGACTTGCGCGTCGGTGTCACTCACGTCTGCCTGAGCGGCCAGCTCTTCGGCTTCACGGCGCTTCCGCTCGGCTTCGGCGCGTTCGCGCTGCAGGCGCTCGTTTTCAAGTCGCTCTTGCTCCCTGAGGAACGGCGTGACGTGGGCCTTGAGCTTCTTTGCAAGTGTGTCCGGATCGCTCTTCAGGTCGCGCCACTTGTCATCGACCGCACGGCCGCCATCGAGGTGGGGCTGTTTCTCGACCTTGTGCAGGCTCTCTGCCTTCGTTTTGATCGCGGTCAGGCGCTTTGCCCAGATCGCGGCCTTATCGGCCTGGTCCTGCGTCGTGATAGGGGTTTTCATGAAGGCGGCCGCTTGCTCAGCCTCTGCCTGATATTCGAGCTTCAACGCTTCGAACGGATCGGAAGGCAGGTTGTGGCCCATGGCAGGTGCCGGCGGCTCGTCGTCCCAACCGGCACCCTCGATCGCCTTCTGATACGCTTCGTAGCTAACAGGATGCGTGCGGCAGAAGTTCCAAGCGTCCGCAGCGTCGACCATGCGCTCGCCACGCATCGCCAGCCATGCGCCGCCCTCGTCGAGCCAGATAGCTACCGGCTCCCACTGGCCACCTTTGAAGCGCGTGCGGTAATAGCCCTGCTGGGGCTCGCCTTCGTGCATCGGGCCGACGTTGCCAGCCAGTGCGTTCTGCCACCAAGTCCAAATGTTGTCCTGCTGCGTCATGTCAGACGGTCCTTCCCTTGATGACGTCGGTGTGAACCCGTTCCGTCTGCCAAGCGCCAATCGCGTAAATCGCGAGGATGCCGGCAATCAGGATCAGGAGGGCGGAGAGGGCGAAAGTCGGACGGTTCAACGTCACGAGATCGTCCAGGTCGATGTTGCGCGTCTGCGGGAGGGCGCAGTGCCCGCACTCGCAATACCGGGCTGCCGGGTCGCAGGCGTAGGAGACAGGACGCGTCACAGCGCGGCTCCGATCACCGGAGCGAACTCGCGAACCGCGAGCTGCTGGGTGGAGCGGAAGCCGAGGCGGTCGTTGATCAGGTCGGCGAGCTTCTCGCGACGGTCCTCGGACAGCTTGATGACGAACACGTCGAAGTCGTTGTTGAAACGCCTCCAGCGGTCATTGTCGCCTTCGTTGATGATGCCGGCCTCGACCAGTTCCGACATGTCGGTGTTGGACAGGAAGTAGGCGAGACGCTTGAGAATGTTCGCGTCGAAGGTCATGCGGCGGCCCTCTCGTGGTTCGAGGTTGCAACGGTGGAATCGGGACGGTTGGCGACGCGCTGGTAGGTCTCGACCGTGCAGCCGGGGTAAGCGACCGCCTCTAAGTAGGCGTCCTCTTCGTCCCGGAACTCGGCGGCATCGGCTGTGTCGTAGGCGAAGAAGCCCATGCGAGTCAGGAACCGGCCAACCTCGTCTTGGATGCTGTATCGGGTGACCATCGCCATTTCCTTCGTCCTCTCAGTCAGCGCCTTGCTGATGATCAAACGTACGTTATGTACGATATCAGGTCAAGTACAAAATGTACGACGCAATGACGAGATGTACGATTGAGTGAGAACGGTCGGCAAAGTCGCGCGTGATTTTGGGAAAGGGCAGGGGGCAGCAAATACCGACTCGACTTCGCGCCAGGCTTGTGTTTTGTTCCTGCTATGTTCTCATTTGTTGCGAGGTATTGAGATGAGCGCCCGAGCAGTCAACGAATTCGTTATCGTCCCGCCTGAACACAAGATCGAGGCGATCGTGAACAGTGCCGAGCGCTTCAAGGCTTATCTTGCCGGCGAATTCCCCGGGCGTGTTTTCTCGCTGCAGCCGGTCTATCCGTTCGACGACGACGCCTTCCAGATCATTCCCATGATGGGTGCGATTGGCGATGAAGGCGGCGTGATGTGCGAGTATCCAGATGCAATGCTGATGCGAGAAATCCGGGTTGCCTGCGAGCGTTTCGACCCGTCATCTACTCAAGGTTTGGCTGCCTGATCCGGTGCCTCTAGTTAGCCAGCTGACAGGATAGGTCGGCATTTGGGTAGCGGCGATTGTACATGGCCGCTACTTCCTGACAGAACTCGAAATCATCAATAAAGCCGAAGACGAGGGATACCTTCTCGAACTCCCCGAGCATGTTGTGCTTGACGAGCCAGACATCGGCGCCATCGCCTACGCGGTTGTCTTTTGTGAATTTCTCAAGAGCTTTCTGCTGATCTTCAAGGCTGTCTGAGCAGCCGAAAAGGCCAGTGCACGCGATTACGACAGGCAGCAATCGCTTCATTCAGGGCCTCTAAATATCGTGGATTACGCGTTTCACCCGGCCGAACACATAAATATCATCGTGTGTCGCCGGGACCGCCATGTGATCCGGATTCGTAGAGAAAGGCTGCAGACGCTCCGGGCTGCGCCGGTACCTCTTAAAGGTGGCCTCGCCGCCGCCGAGTGAGAAAATATAGAAGCGTCCGTCAATCAGCCGATCATCTGACCGGTCGACCAGGATGATGGCGCCGTCAGGGGCCACGCGGTCCATTGAATCGCCATCTACCTGGAGCGCGATCCAGTCACCCTTTGGCAGCTCGCCAACCTTAATGCGGCGGATAACGTCGTGCTCGCTCACGCTCGGCTGCGAACGGAGATTGCCGGCGCTCACCAGCGATAGGAGCGGGACGTCTATGTCCGCTGTTTGGGTGGCGCCCTCGGTTCCATAGAGCAGCCAGCCAGCGTCGACGCCGAAGAGCTTTGCGTATTTTTCGGCAGCTTTCCGCGAGATGTCTCGGTTGCCGTTCTCGTTGCTGATCAACGTGTTTTTGTTGATGTCGCGCGGGAAGGCGTTAGCTGCATCGGTCGGGCTTTCAAACCCGGCCGCAGCCCTAGCTTGCTTCAATCGATCCTTCGGCGTTGTCATTCGTACGTTATGGCCGAAATTCATCGTCCAAGGTGTACGATTTAGGCTTGATTTTGTGTCGTACGTTTTGTACGTTGAATAAATGAGCACGACACCTCACTCCATTCCCGCCCTTATCGATCTCTGGCCCACCATCGCGGAATTCTCTTCCGATGTGGGCTGCGGATATGAGGCCGCTCGGCAGATGCGCCGCCGCGGAAGCATTGCCCCTGAGCATTGGCCACGCGTGATCGCCGCATGCAAGCGGCGGTCGATTAAGGGCGTCAACCTGGATTGGTTGGCAAGGCAGCGTGCTGCACTTTCGGAGATTGCCCAATGAGCGCCCACATCGTAGCCCGCGACCAGCTCCGCTCTTTCATCGAGCGTATCGAGCGCTTGGAAAGCGAAAAGCAGACCATCGCAGACGACATCAAGGACGTCTACGGCGAAGCCAAGTCCACCGGCTTCGACACGAAGATCCTGCGCAAGGTCATTTCGATCCGCAAGCAGGATGCCGACGAGCGCGCCGAACAGGAAGCGATCCTCGACACGTATCTGCAGGCGCTCGGCATGATCCAGACCGATCTGTTCGACGAGCCCGAGCCGGAGACGAGCCCCAAGCTCGTTGCCACGGTCGCGACCGCTATGCAGACGCAATCGGGCAGGGCGGCTTTGCTGACCGCAGTCGACATCATGATTGAGCGCGAAGAGCGCCAGGAACCGGACGGCGGCGCAATCGCTGCAGTGAAGGGCAAGGCCCGACTGGCGAACGCCGATGGCGTTGAACCGTCGCCGTCCGAGCATATCGACCTGGAGACGGGCGAAATCACCGAGATCGCAACGAACGAAGGAGGCGCCAACCAATTTAGCGTCGACATGGCTCAAGGGAGCGTTCCCGACCTCGAACCCTCTGGCCCGGAGGCTGAACGGGCAACCAATTCTCCGGACACGGCAGAAACTCCCTCGGCAGACATGCATGCTGAGGGCAGGGAGGTCGGCACTGCCGCATCCCTTCGTGATCAGGCCGGCGACTGCCTCGGCTATGAGGCGACACCGTCCAGGCCGATGAAGTCGCTGCCCTACGCCTCCTGCTTTCCGGAACTGACCAAGGCCGAGTACGGCCGACTGGAATTCAGCATCATCGGGATCGGGGTGAGCAAGCCCATCATCCGCATGGGTGATGTGATCGTCGATGGTTGGAACCGATACAACATCGCCCGCTCCCTCGGCACTAGATACCCGGTCGTGGAATACAGCGGCAACGACGTGTTGCTCGACGTGATCGCATGGCAGCGCGAGGCGCGCCATTTCACGCCAACCCAGGAACGGCAAATCGCCAGTCGGCTGGCGAAGGAAATTCCCCATCGCGCCGCCGACATCTTGGCCGCGTTCTCGCTCACAGAAGCTGCAGAGAAGGAAATGGCATGATTGGCTCAAAGTCATCGTGGTGGTCCCGCGCGTCCATGGATCAGAAGCTCGCGCAGATCGACGGCGGCATCGAGTGCGGTGTCAGCGCCAAGCACATCGCCATGAATGTCGGCGCAAGCGTGAGCGCCATCCATGAATACGGACGGCGCAACGGCCGGAAATTCACCGGGAAGAACACGACTGTCCAGCTGCGCAGGGCAGGGAGCATTGCTGGCGTCAAGCACGCCCGTCGGCTCGGAAAGCCCGACTGCGAAATTGCGTCCGCCTTTTCCATCTTCGAAGACAGGGCTGTTGAGCGGCCGATGTTTGATGAGGTTGCGGCATGACAAAGGCACGTCGGGATCGCTCCATCACTTACACCGAAGACGGCACGGTCATCGTCATCGATGCCGAGACCGGAAAGTCCGCGTCCGGCCGCAACCTTTGCGAAGCAGAAGCAAATCTCAGGAGAGCAGCATGATTGCCGTTCAAGTCCTCTTCGCGACATCGATGGCCTTTGCCTTCCCGTTGCTCGGCGGCGTGGCTCTCTTCTGCGAAATGCAGTTTCGGCGGAACGGCTTCACGCCAAAGGATTGATCGCGGCTCCTCCTCCCTCGCGATCAACGAGGGCCCCAGTCTTCCTCCTCCCGGCTGGGGCTCTCAACTCTCAACCGGATCCGCTTGTTCGCCAGGCGCAAAACCACGGCCTGAACAGCAGTTCCCAAGGGAATGGCCGGTGACGACGAGGGATCGTCACCGGCAGCAGAGCCGACGTATGCGGCGGTGGCTCTGCGAAACGAAATGAGTTGGGAGGGACAGGCAGCCGTTGGCGCGGCGCCGTCCTCTCCATCAGATGAAATGCCTGTGCGGCGCATCTCGGTACTCCTTCAACGGATTCAGAGATCGCACAGGGAGTTTCGGAAATGCCCGAAAAAGCTTCGGAGAAAAAAGAAATGTCAGTTGCGGCTTTTTGTCAGGACGCGTTGCAGAACGAGATTGCACCAACGTCGCTTGGAAGAGTCCAGGCCCGGATAGTGATCGCGGCTCGCGCGCTAGGCTGGTCATACACGCGCACCAAGGACGTTTGGTACGCGGATCCCAAGATTTCAATCAGAGGACACGAGCTTCGCCGCGTCGAAGACGTGAGCGGGCTTGTCTACGAGGCACGCCAGGAGGTGCAGAAAAATGATGACGCAATTGCAAAGGCCACCGCTCTCCTGGGCGGCGAGGATGCGCATCTCGTTCGCTCGATCGTTGCTGCGTTTCGCTCGGTCCTTGGCTTTCGCCATAGCGCCTGAGCTTCGCGAAGAAGAGACGAAGAAGGACGGGGCGGAATGATGCAGCAATTGAGTCTATTCGACACACTCCGCCGGCCACCGGTCCGCACGCCCGTCGACCCAGACGGGCCGGTGCTGCGGGGAGAACCTGACTTTGTCTATACGCTGCCGCACCCTCGGATGGCTTGGAACCGCGCTGAGATCGAAATCCATCGGCACGAGAACGGCCTTTGGATGTGGTCGACCGAGTGGAACTGCGACAATGGCGGCGGCGGTTACCGGGTCGGCGCGAAGTGGGGCAAGTTCGCCGAGACCCGCGACGATGCCTTGTTTTACGCCGCCTGCGAAATCGAGGCGAAGCTCAACGGTTCAACCGGCGCCGATGCTCTGCTGATTCTGAAATGGGCAGCTTCGCTCAAAGACGGGCAGGAGCACTGATCCATGACCGACGTCGACCTCCTCCGCGAAGAGATAGCCGAACTGGAAGCCCAGATCTTCCGCCTCAAGTCCAGCATGAACAAATCGGACAACGGCGTGAAGCTGCAGAAGCTCGCGGTGATCACCCGCCTTCTTGACCGCTGCAACAGGTCATTGGCCGCCCTCGAAAAGCGCGGGGCGGCGGCATGATTCAGTTTCTCACCTCGGGTAGGGCGACATCGATTTTATCGCAAGATGCCGGCTTCCTTCGCCGCAGCTTCGAACGCCGCCCTCGCTTCAGCGCTAGGAAGCATGCCCTCAGCCGCTGCCAGACACGCCTTCCGAGCCGTTGCGTAACTCACGCTCTTCGTCTCGGGCCAGGATTTCGTCAGGAACGCGACAGCCTCTCGGGCGCTCCTGATGACGTGAAAACGACCATCAATCTTCAACTCGACGTTTGCATCCCAGATGGTGATCATTTCGTCCTCCGTTGGGCAGGCTTCCCAGAAACGTATGTTAGTGAAGTCTGTTCCAAGAGGGCGGGACACGGCTGCAACAACATCAGCTCAACCGGTCATCTTTGCCGGAATTTCCTCGCCTGGTACTGGCGTGATGTCTGGGGCTTCTTCCGGGACTTCATCGGGGCCGGGCTCCTCGATGGGACGGTCTGGCTCGGGCAGCGTATCGGGCGTTTCGCCCGGCGGCACTTCCACCGGCTTTCTCGGGCCGAGGTGTTTCGGCGGATTGTCGCTTTCGTCCGGGTTGGGATTCGGAACCTCGTCGGGAAGAACGTCGGGCTCGGGTTCCTCGATCGGTGGCAGCGGCTGGTCCGGTGGCAGACCAGGCAGATCAGGGCCGGGTCTTGGGATCGGTTCATTCGGTATCGTGCTCATGATCGACTCCTCTTTCGGAAGCCAACTGATCCCACGCGGTTTTTGTTCCGCAAGCAGGGAGGCGAGGTATGAGCATCGAAACCCGCTCCATCCTCGACGGACGTTGCACCATTCACGTCGGCGATTGCCTCGACGTCATGCGCTCGATGCCCTCGGGCTCGGTCGACTGTGTCGTCACCAGCCCGCCCTACTGGGGCCTGCGCGATTATGGCGTCGAAGGGCAGATCGGTCTTGAGCCTACGCTCGGGCAGCACCTTGCCGTGATGGTCGAGGTGTTGGGCGAGGTCTGGCGCATCCTGAAGCCTCAGGGCACGCTCTGGCTCAATTACGGCGATTGCTACGCAGCAGCTCCGAACGGAAAGAGCGCAGAAGCCTATAAGGCCGACGGCTCGGATGATCGTACTTTCCGGGACAAGCCGTTCTCGACCGTTGGCCCGATCTACCAGGCTGACCGTCACGGCGACAGAGGTGTTCGCGGCAACGTTCATCGCCGCGCTGCTGGCGTCAGTTCACCTGGTGCCATCGTTGCCGGCGGTTACCTGAAGCCGAAAGACCTTTGCATGATCCCGAACCGGCTGGCGATTGCCCTGCAGGAGGCTGGCTGGTGGGTCCGCTCGGAGATCATTTGGCACAAGCCGAACCCTATGCCGGAAAGCGTCTACGATCGCCCGACGACGGCACACGAGAAGGTTTTTCTGCTCACCAAGGGCGAGGAGTATTTCTACGACCACGAAGCGATCCGCGAGCCGGTGACCGGCGGTTCTCATGCTCGCAAGCCTGGCGCGAACAGCCGACAGAATGTTGATCGCGTTCCTCGATCGAGGAAGTTTGCCGACGAAGGCAACGCGATTGTCAAGGCGAAGCGATCCTTCGCTGAAGGCACGTCGGATCTCGTCGAAACACGCAATGCTCGGAACGTGTGGAGCATCGCGCCGAGGGCCTTCCGTGAAGCTCATTTCGCCACGTTCCCGCCGGCGCTCGCTGAGCGATGCATCAAGGCCGGTACCCCGAAAACCGTCTGCGGTTGCTGCGGTGTTGATCACGGCTGCGGCCCGATCTGTGAAACCTTCGATCGTGTTCCCGGTACCGTCTTCGACCCGTTCGGTGGCGCCGGCACGGTTGGCCTCGTCGCCGAGCAGCTTGGCCTGCGCAGTATCCTGATCGAACTCAATCCTGAATATGCGGACATTGCCGTCCGGCGCATTGAAGGCGCAGAGCGAAAGGACGCGGCATGACCTTCGTCTACGCCTACGCCAAACTGTCACTGCAGCTTGGTGACCTTGGCCTCTGCTATGGCCTCCACAAATGCATCTCTAGCCTGTTCCCAAGGATACGTGCCAAGCATCGCGTCGGTGCATTTGTTAAGGGCGTCCGTAAAGGCGACGCCATAGTCGACCGGCCAATGGTCACTGAGCAGATTGGATGCCCGTGCGGGCGTCCACACGATCTGCACACCGTCAAGGTCGGGAAGCAGGATGATCACGCACTCATTCCAAGTTTCGATCATCGCCATCTCCTGTTCACTATAGTGATAACGGCGGGGTGCAACCTTCGTTCCGGAGGTGCGGCATGACCGAACACATGTCCGCGAAACAATACCAGGCCGTCATCGCCAAGCCGAAGCGCGGGAACAAATACAAGGCCCAGCGCACGCTTCTCGATGGCATCTGCTTCGATAGTAAAGCTGAGGCCGCATACTATGCCAGCCTGAAGCTACGCCAGAGGGCGGGCGAGGTCGAACACGTCGAAATGCAGCGCTCCTATGCGCTGACGATCAATGGCGTGCTGGTGTGCACCTACAGGGCGGATTTCGTCTTCTGGGACGTCACCATGAAGCGCCGCCGCGTCATCGATGTGAAGGGCGTGGTCACCCCGGTATTCCGCATCAAGCAGAAGCTCATGAAGGCCTGCCACGGCTTAGAAATCGAGGTGGTGACATGAGCGTCATCGCGACCGCCTTGAAGCACATGCTTGCCGCAGGAATGGACCACGACGCCATTGTTGCCGCTGTAGCAGAAATGGAGCGCGAGGCTGTGCCAGCGGCGGCGGTTGACCTCGTAGCTGAGAAGCGCCGCCAATGGGATCGGGAGCGGAAGCGTAACCGGCGGAATTCCACCGTGTCCGGTGGATGTCCGGTGGAAACGGGTGGAAGTCCGGTGGAATCCACCAGCTACCCCACCCCTGATAAAGAAAGGTCCCCCACACCCCCTAAAGAAATTAACCCCACCCCATCCTCGCTTCGCTCGGACAACAAACGCGGGACGCGGTTGCCTGCCGATTTTCAGCCCAATCTGGTTTTCGCTGTCGAGCTCGGTTTCGATCGCTCCCAAGCCATGGCCGAGTTCGACAAGTTTCGAGATTACTGGACCGCCAAAGCTGGGAAGGACGCCACCAAACTCGACTGGCCGGCGACCTGGCGCAATTGGCTGCGCAACGCGGCAAAGCCTCGCAATCGTCCCCACCAGCAAGCCCCGCCGCGGGAAACCGAGCATGCCCGCCATCAGCGGGAGTTCCGAGAATCCATCCAGCAGAAACTGAACGGGAACCCAGGCCATGACGAATTTGCCAGCACCGGCCCAGCTTTCGACCTTGAACCGGGAGATTACAACGCTCACGGAGCGCCTGGCGCCTGTTCGCGCTGATGCCATAGTTCGGAGCCTCGGCGTCATGCAGAGCGCCGGCATGAGCTTGCCGCAAGGCGTCGACGCCCAGAAGTTCGACGTGATCTACGGCTACGCCCTCGATGGTGTACCGAATTGCGGGTTGACGATCGCGACCCAGAAGCTGATCCGCGGCGACTACGCCGGCAACCCGGATATCTTGCTCGGCATGATCCCGAAGCCGCCGATCCTCGCCGCCTTGGCGAAGCAGGAGGCGAGGGCGGCCCGCGAGGATCTGGCCCGCAAGCGTGAGACCGAATCGGCCTTGAAGGGCGTCAAGCCCGAGGTCGACCGTTCGCCCGAGGTTATGGTCCGCGTTCAGGCGCGCCTGAACCAGTTCCGCCAAGACCACGAGGAGGCCAAGGCCAAAGAGCGGGGCGTCGTTGTCCACGAGCCTATGTCGCCGGAGAAGGCCGATTACTGGGCCAAGATCCAAGAACTGCCGGACTGGTGGCAGATTGGCGCCGAGCAGGCGGCATTTCGGCGGAAAATCGAGGCCGAGATGACCGAGGTTCAGCCCGAGGAGAAAAGCCATGCTGCTTGAGCTCCCGCAACAGGCTGCAATCAGCGAACCGAACTATCGCGCCGCCGTCCTCGTTCGCCGTCGGAAGCTGCTCGGCAAGCCGAAGGCGCCGAAGGTCTATGTCCCGAAGCCCAAGCTTCGCGCGCCGGCAGATGATCACGTCTGGGCATGGCGGGCATATCGCCTTCAGCAGAACCCGCACCTCACGCCCACCGATTACGTCCGCATGCGCAGCCTCGAAACGAGGATCGCGCCGAACGTGATGTTCGGCCCGTCGAGAAAGCGCGCGGTCACGACCATGCGGAACCGCATCATTTTGGAGCTCCGCCAGCGGGGGCTGTCGCTCCCACAGATCGGATCGATTTTCCGTCGTGACCACACGTCGATCCTGCACGCCATCCGCAGGGTGGAGGCCGCAGAAGGTGACGACGAGGCGAAAAACTGGGTGCGTCGGAAGAACAGGCAATCGCTCGAAAGCCAGAAGCGCATCAAAGCAATGCAAGCAGCGTAAGGAAAAACGGAATGGCGAAACGAGGCCGCAAGGCAAAACCGAGCCCGATTTCACTGCCGACGATCGGCTCGGCGCAGGCGCATGTTGAACTGAAACAGGTCGACAACCCGCTCCATCTCGTTGCCCACGATGGCGAGACATGGAACCCGAAGAAGATCCTGGTTGCCGTCAACGTGAAGGAGAGCGCGCTTGTTGTGCTTGAGCAGCGCCGGTTGATCAATGAGGCCCAGGTGAGGGCCGGCGAGAAGTTCCGCCGCATCTGGGAGGCGCTCGGCGGATCGGGCGCCGGCTCATTCGACTATAGCCGCGAGCCGGTTGACGGCCGCGGTCCACGCTCGGCGTTGTCAGACAGCCAGATACAGGCTGGCATCGACCTCGCCGATTGCCGCCGCGTTCTCGGGATCGGGTACGACGTCATGGTCAAGGTGGCCGGCGAGGGGATGGCGATTTCGGAACTGTCCCCGAACACGACTTTGCGCCGCGCCTATACAGAATTTCTAAAGGAAGGACTGACCGCGCTTTCGGTGCATTGGGGCTTCGACAATGGCGGAAAAATAAGGAAAAATCAGCAAGACACCGCTTCCCCCGTGCGCACGAGAATGCTATAGGAAAAATATAGTGATGATTTGCGCCGAATGGCTGACGAATCACCGATTTCAGGGGCGGCGTTGACCGCCCTTTTTCATTTCAGCTTCAGCGCCAGAAAGCCCCGCGCCGGTTTGTCACCCGGTCAGCGGGGTTTTCGTCGTCTTCAGATCCCAGAGGGCCCGTAACGAACACGCCGGGGAGCCCGGCCGCTGCCGCAGCGACAGCGAAATAAGTTCGGGGCCCGCCCACCAGAAGCCGTTCACCGGTTAGGCTGCGTAGCCGGAAGGAAGACAATCGGGAAGCCAACCGCACGTCGAGGCGCCAGGACACCCCAGCCCGCTGTAAGCTCTCGGGGCGCAAACGAGAGGCGGAGGTCTGCAAGCCTCCATAACCAATTCGAGGTCAGGCTTTTACGTGACGGTCATAATCAGCCAGATCAGCACTCCGGCGGCAATGATCATCACCGCGACCGCAACGACCCGTACTGCCTTGTCGATCATCGCTAACCTCCGAAAGGAACCAGCATGCGCATGTTCCACTACGCCCACGCTTTCGCCCGCAGCCTCTATCGCGTCTTCGACATCTGCGTTGCGGTCGCAACCGTCATCGCCTCGTTTGCCCTCGCTGCCATCCCTTATGTTGCCGACCACACCTGGCACTCGCTGCGAAGCCTCGGCGTCACCGCCTATCGCAAGATCGCCGATCTCCGGCCGGTCTACCGCGAGAGCTACGACACCCACGGACTCAGTCTCGATGCCGGTCGAATGCGTTGCTGATCCCGCATGCCTGAATAGGGAGCCGGACCTCAGGCCCGGTTCCCCGATGTCTCAACTTTTTGAGCGTGGCGCGCGCCCTTCCAGAAGCACCACAAGTACGGCTAAGGCAAAAAGAGTGCTGAGGGTGCCAACCACGCCACCAACGAGCATCAGGGCGTAGAACTCGAACGGGTCGTGACGTGCGGCCAAAGTGACAACCCCACGCCTGGCAACCTCGCCGGTAGCGAGCGCATGAATCACCCCATAGAGAACCCCTGGCCCCATTGACACTGCACCGACGGCAAAGAGGATTTTCTGAACGCGGCGAAGCGGCCCTACCGAGAGCATATGTCCAGCAATACGGATCCAATCCCGGAAGAAGGCGGCAAGACCCTTCCCAAGCTTCGCCAGCATCCCTGGAGGGCGATAGCGCCGCTCATCTTTGAACGCTTCTACCTCTCGGAGCTTTTCCAGTAGCTGTTTAGTTGTTCTCGGCATTCGTCGTCGGTTCCCCCGATGTCTCAACTTGTGCCCTCAGGAGAGGGTAGAGGTTGGAACATCAGCCCTCTTTGCGGACGAGCTCATACTGTTTCAGCAGATAGGCGTCGGCTTCTGCTCGACTGTTGAAGAATCTCTCCTGTTTCGCGACCCCGCCAACGTTGAGTGTCGTCACCACCCATCCGTCGCCGGATTTGCTGACGCTCGCTGAAGCCCTCGGCTTATCGGGAAACCCCATTCATTCCTCCCAAGGTTGATCCATGCCCGTCCTTAAGAACGCGCGCCATGAGAAGTTCGCGCAGGCGTTGTCCAAAGGCAAGACAGCAGATGACGCATATGCGGAAGCTGGCTTCAAGCCGGACCGTGGGAATGCGTCGCGCTTACAGCAGAAAGACAACATCAGACAACGCGTGACCGAGCTTTTGGAATGGGAGCAGACGGTGGAGCGCAAAGCCACCGAAAAGGCCATCGATAAGCTTGCCATCACGAAAGAGCGTGTCCTGGCCGAGCTCGCCAAGATCGGGTTCGCCGACATCCGCAAGGCCATCAAGTGGCAAGGCACGCTGGTGACCGAGGAAGACAACCCGGATGGCGGTGACGTCCTCGTGATCAAGAACGTGGTCACCAACAATGTCCAACTGGTTTCCAGCGACGAGATCGACGACGACACAGCCGCGGCAATATCCGAGATCAGCCAGAATTCGACCGGCGGCATCAAGGTCAAGTTCCACGACAAGAAGGGCGCGCTCGTGGATATCGGGAAGCACCTTGGCATGTTCGTTGAGCGGCACGAGCACTCCGGACCTGACGGCGCCCCGATACAGACCGAGACAAGAACATGGCGGGAAGTGCTGCGCAGCGAAAAGAGCTAGTCGCCACCACATACCTCACCAATCCCGCGCTTCACGATTTTTGGGAACAAGTTTTCCTCGGGCAAGCAGACATCGCGGTTCTTCACGGTGGACGCTCAAGCTCAAAGACCAGAGACACGGCCTGCCAGCTGGTGCGCCTGGTCGATCATGTCGGCGTCAAGATGCGCGTGCTGTGTATCCGGCGCTTCCAGAACCGCATCCAGGATTCGGTCTACACCGAACTGAAATGGGCGATCGCTCATCTGGGCCTCAGCGCCGGGTACGACGTCCAGAAGACGACGATCATCCATAAGGCGTCGGGATCGGAGTTCATATTTTACGGCATCGAGCGCAACCTTGAGGACATCAAGGGCACGTCCGATGTCGATATCCTGTGGGTGGAAGAAGCGGAGAAGCTGACCGAGGAGCAATGGACGGTCATCGGGCCGACCATCCGCAAGGAAGACAGCCTGGCGATCCTGCTGTTCAACCCGAAGCTGGTCACGGACTACGTCTGGAAGAACTTCGTCGTCCACACGCCACCACACTGTGTCGTCAAGCAGATCAACTACACCTCGAACCCGTTCCTATCGTCCAAGGCGCTGCGCGACATCGCGGCCATGCAGGAGCGTGACCCGGAACTATTCGAGCACGTCTATCGCGGGGTGCCGCTCGGCGACAGCGAGCTTTCGATCTTCAAGCGCCGTTGGCTCGACGCCTGCATTGACGCTCACAAGGCCCTGAAGGTCAGCCTGACCGGCCGCAACATCATCGGCTTCGACCCTGCCGACGACGGCGAGGACAACAGCGCGACCGCGGACAAGATTGAGGGCGTCTTCGTCGACGCCGAGGACTGGGCATCCGGAAAGGATGAGCTTGTCCAGAATGCAAAGCGGGTCTGGTCCAAGGCAAAGCATGCCGGCGCGACCGTCTCATATGACACGATCGGCGTCGGCGCCTTTGTCGGCGGCTACATCGACGAGCAGAACAGGGCCGACGGCGCCAAAGTCGAGCACTACGCTTTCCACGCCGGCGGCGCGGTGATGGATCCCGACGAGCCGAGCGATGCGCAGAACGCCAACAGCCCGCTCAATAAGGACGAGTACCTGAACCTGAAGGCGCAGGCCTGGGCCAACACCGCGCGCCGCGCGATGCTGACCTTCAACGCCGTGACCAGAGGCCACCCGATCAAGCCAGAGGACGTCTTGTCCTTCTCCTCGGCCATGGGCGTCAAGAAGCTGGACGCGCTCTTCACCGAACTTTGCGTCCCATGGTGGGTCGAGAGCGAAGGCAAGAAGCGCGTCGTTCCGAAGCTGAAGCTCAAGAAGGACTTGGGCGTCAAATCGCACAACCTCGCTGACGCGGTCATCGCAGCGGACAACGTGAATATTGCGGCCGCACCCGTCGCCGGCATGTTCCTATCGAAGAGGCACCGATGAACCGTATGCGATTGGTGGTGAACAATGCCACGCGTCGGCTCGGCGCCATGTTCCCGGGCTTCTTCCCGGACGCCAAGCACGATCATTACAAGGATTTCGGCTACCCGACCGCGCTGACGTTCGACCAGCTCTACGGCATGTACTCCCGCAACGGCATCGCCGCGGCGGGAGTGAACAAGACCGTGCTCAAGACCTGGCAGGACAATCCTTTCTTGCTTGAGAAGGAGCGTGACGGGTCCGAGGTCGGGGAGGCTGAGGAGACCACGCTCGAACAGCAGATCCGCCAGCGCTTTGACGATCTCCGTCTCTGGCAGAAGCTGGCGGAAGCCGATGGCATGTCGATGGTGGGCGAATACGCCGGCGTCATCCTTCGTTTTGCCGACAGCAAGCGGTTGGATCAGCCAGTCGATCGTGTGCCCGGTGGCCTCAATGGCCTGTTCGAGCTCATCCCGGCATGGGAAGGCCAGCTGACCGTCTCCCAGTGGGACACCGACGAAACGTCAGATGGTTACGGCCATCCGAAGATGTACCAGTTCAATGAATCCGCCGTCGACGACAAGCAGCAGCCGCGGAACTTCACAGTCCACCCTGACCGTGTCGTCATCTGGTCGAAGAACGGTACGGTGCACGGCAAATCCATCCTCGAGGCGGGCTTCAATGACCTGCTGACGATGGAGAAGGTCAGCGGCGCCGGCGGTGAAGGTTTCTGGAAGAACGCTAAGTCCGCCCCGGTTCTTCAGGTCGATCCTGAGGCCAAGCTTGCCGAGATGGCCCGCATGATGGGCGTTCCGCTCGACGAGCTGGTCGACAAGATGAACGACCAGGTCGAGGACTGGCAGAAGGGCTTTGACAAGCTGCTGATGGTCCAAGGCATGGAAGCCAAGACCCTTGGCATCACGTTGCCATCGCCCGAGCATTTCTTTGCGATCGCCCTGCAGGCCTTCGCCGCCTCGATCAACATGCCGGTGAAGATCCTCGTGGGCATGCAGACCGGTGAGAGGGCCAGCAAGGAAGACGCTGAAGAATGGGCGCTGACGAACATGTCGCGCCGGACGAACTACGTCATCCCGAATATCCGCGCGCTCGTGCAGCGCCTGGTGCGCGTCGGCATCCTGCCGGTGCGTGATTGGTTCGTCGACTGGACCGACCTGACCGAAAGCTCGATGTCAGAGAAGATCGATCGAGCCAGCAAGATGGCCGAAACCAACCAGAAGATGGGCACCGGCATCATCGTCTTCACCGACGAGGAGATCCGCGCCGTCGTTGGCTACGAGCCGTTGTCGGATGCCGACAAGTTCGCGAACGAGCCGACGGACGATGAAACCCGCGACGCTCTCGGCACCAAACCAGAGGACATCGAAGAATGAAGCACGTCCGCGTCAACGTTCGCAGCGTTGCGAACACGAAGGCTGTCCGGAAGGAGAAGCGCAACGGCCGTGATGTCGTCATCGTGCCCAGCGCTACGCTTCCCGACAACGTCATCATGAACGGGATCATGTATCCGGCCGACGAGATCGGGAAGAGCTTCGCCGGTCTGAACCGTACGCCGGCGCCGCTCGGCCACCCCATGATCAACGGCAAGTTCGTCTCGGCCCGCGATCCTGAGGGGATCAACGTCGGATACATCGGCGCATGGAATGAGAACGTCCGCCGCGAGAACGGTCGCGTCTTCCTCGACAAGGTAATCGACGTCGAGGTCGCCAATCGCTCTCAGGGCGGGAAAGACGTTCTGGCTGCCATCGAAAAGGGTGAGCCGGTCCACACCTCCACCGGCCTGCTTGCCAACCTTGAGGCCGTTGCCAACGCCTCAGACCACAAACACATCGCTCGCAATATCGAGTTCGACCATGACGCCATCCTCCTGGGCGAGGTTGGCGCGGCCACGCCTGACCAGGGCGTCGGAATGCTGGTCAACGCGAATGGTGAGCAGGAAGAGATCGAAGTCATCAACTCAGCCGTTCAAGAGGCCGAGCGTGACATCGATTGGGCGATGGATTCCCTCGCTCGAGCCCTGGAGAAACGCCAGCGGGCGGGGATCCTGGACAAACTGAAAGCCGTCATCCTGGAAGGCCTTGGCATTTCGGAGCGGTCACCCTCAACCAATCGAAAGGAAGACGACATGCCTGTCTCTGACGAGCAGTTCAAGTCGCTTTCCGATGAGGTCAAGACCCTCTCGGAAGGCATGGGAAAGATCGGTGAAACGATCGCCAACGCCGTGACGACGGCCCTCAAGCCGGTTCTGGATCAGCAGGCCGAGATGGTCGCTAACCAGAAGGCCAAGGAAGAGGCCGAACACGCCGACCTGGTCACCAAGATCGTTAAGGCCAACGTCCTCGACGAGGAAACGGCCAAGGCAACCCCGCTCAACACGCTGCGCGCTCTCGCCAAGTCGGCCGAGCCGGGCAAGGCAGCTCCGCTGAACCCTGCCTTCAAGGGCAATGCCAGCGAAAAGCCGGCCTTCAAGCTGCCGAAGGGAGACTAACCCATGGCCCGCTATAACAAAATCTTCCTCGGCCCCGTCGAAAAGACCAAGCCGCAGGTCAAGGAACTGCTTGCCGCCGCTGCCCTGAAGCCCGGCCGCATCGTCGTCATCACCTCCGGCAAGTTTGCGCTCGCCGCTGCTACCACCGTCGGCAAGGTCTGGCTGGTCCAGGACAACTACCTCGCCATGAAGTCCGTCGATACGGACTGGGCGCAGGACAGCGCCGCTATCGGTATCGAGATGCAGGACGACCATCTCTATGCCGCTCGCATCGCCACCGGTGTCAACATCACGGCCGTCGGCACTGCGCTGACGCCCGGCGCGAACGGCACCCTTGCCATCGCGGCTCTCTCCGATCTCGTCGTCGCCTATTCCGACGAGGTCTACAACAACAACTCTGGCAGTGAACAGCTCATCCGCATCCGGCCCGCCGGAAGCCAGAGCTACCTGTCTGCTGCATCGTAAGGGGGAATCCAGATGCGCTACTTTGACGAACAGCTCGTCACGAATTCCCGACCGCACTCGGTGTGGTGGAATGAGGTGTCGATGGCTCGTGAGCACTTCCACCGTTCGGAAGAAGTGCTGGCGAACCTCACAGCCGAGTTCATGGGCAACGCGGCGTCGATCCTCCCGCGCGATGCGTGGCTGGATCTCGACGGTATTACCCGTCGCATTATGCGTGCGGACGAAGGTCAGGTCTGGATGGCCGACCTGATGCCGCTGGCAAAGGCGGTGAATATCGGCAAGCTCGTCCACCTGAACCGCGTGTCTTCGGACGCCGGTCGCGTGGTCCGGTCCATGTCTGGCCAGGTCCCGGTGACCATGGATAAGGTCACCTACGACTACCGCGGCACTCCGGTCCCGATCTTCTCCACGGCCTACGGCCGCGAATGGCGGGAATGGAACACGCTGCAGTCGGAGAACTTCGACGCACTGTCGGACGACCAGGAAGCCCATACCGCGAAGATCCGTCGCGACATGGCCCTTTATGCGCTCGACGGCGATCCCTCGATCGTCTTCGAAGGCTACACGGCCTACGGCATCCGCACTTCCCCGTATTCCAAGGTCATCAACCTTGGTTCGGCAGTAGGTGGCGCCAACATCGATTTGACCACGGCTACCGCCGACCAGATCGATGCGTTCTTCTCCGGTCCGTTCGGCGCCATGCTGGACGCGAACCTGATCACGGGCAAGGTGAACCTCTACATCTCGCCTGAGATCGCCCGCGCTTGGGACAAGGCTTACTCCGCAGCCGCCGGCTTCAAGCCGGGCACGATCATGGAGTTCGTCGCCAAGAACCGCCGCATCAACAAGATCGAGGTGTCTTTCGAGCTCTCAGGTAACTCGTTCTTCGGCTTCGTGCCGTCGGCCGATTTCATCCGTCCGCTCGTCGGCATGGCTGTGAACACGACCGCGATCACCCGCACCAACCCGACCGATAACTATCAGTTCCTCATCATGGGGGCGATGGGTATCGAGATCCGGGCGGACATCAGCGGCAAGTCCGGCGTGTTCTACTCGACCGACATCGACTGATCCTCATAGCCCCGCCATAGCGCGGGGCTTCCCCCTCAATTGGAGAACATCCGATGAAAATCCGCATCACACGTGGCGGCATCTTCGGCAAGGACGGCGAGATTGCCGTTGGTACCGAGCTTGACGTCAAGGAAGAGCCGAAGGGCTGGGTTGGCCGGTATGAGGTCATTTCCGGCGGTGGCAAGGACAAGGAAGCCGTGACAGGCGCCGGCAATGGTGACGGCGACGTCAAGACCGCTGCAGACGTGCTGAAGATGGCAACCGATGGCAGCCAGTTCATGTCGTTCAAAGCCGCAGCGACTAAGCTGCTCGGCGAGAAGACGCCGGCCAACAAGGCGGACATCGTTGCCGCCCTCGAAGACCTGGCAACCCAGCCGTAATGGCCGAGAGGGGCGGCTCAATGCCGCCCCATCGCGATCACCAGACAATCGGCGTGAAGGGTATCTCCCTCCTTGTCAGTTCAGCCTCGAGCTCATCGCGGTGGGTGTACCAGTCACCTTGAGATCGAACGCCATACTCCCAATCTCGCCACGGCGGGGCGCTGTCGTCCACGTGTAGGCATAGGGCGACCGCGGTGTGTTGTTCGGCGAGGGTGGCATCGCAGTAGTTTGGTATTGGCATTGAATTACTCCTTTCATTAGGCCCGGCTTTGCGGGCGACACTACTATTTAGCGTTTCACGATCTGCAGCGGTCCCAACCCCTCGGCCGATTGTTCTCCGGAGTTTCAGATGGCAGGCTATGGTGATGACGCTATGTTTCAGGCGTGGCTGACAGAGAACGGCTACACGCTCCCTGGTGGAGCGCCGTCGCCTGCCGTCCTTCGCAATCGAGGGAGCCAATACATCGACGCGGTGTATGGCTCTCGCTTTGTCGGTCGCATCGCGGCCTACGATCAAGAACGCCAGTGGCCGCGCGAGAGCGCCATCGTGAGCGGGCAACTGATCCCGTCTGACGTTGTACCGACAGCGGTCATCCATGCATCATTCTATGCCGCCTACCAGGAAGCGACGAAGCCCGGCAGCCTGTCTGTCGTTGGCTCCGGCGCCACCCGCGTGAAGCGGAAGAAGGTCGGCCAGCTCGAGGTCGAATATCAGAGCACGTCAAGCGAGAGCGAGACGGGCGCTGACCTCACACCCATCATTTCCGTCGTAGACGGCATGTTGGCGCCTTTCCTGCGCGACGACAGCCTCGTCTGCATCGGTCTCTTGTCGGTTGGCTGCTGATGGCAACGTTCGACTATGCCGACATGCAGGCGACGGCGCATGAGCTTATCGAGGAGTTCGGCCAGTCCGGTGTAGTCACGCGCCTCACGCCACCGGATCCTGTCTTGGGCGGTGAGCCGATTCCGACGCCTTACCCGGCAACGCTCGTCCCGATGGCCTACGAGGCTCGCTACATCGACGGAACCACGATCAAGACCGGCGACATGCAGATCTACATCTCGTCAGTCGGCCTGGCGATCGAGCCCACCGTCGGCGACATCGTCACTGCCAACGGTACCGACTACGCCATCGTGAACGGCGACCCGAACAAATACGACGGCGTGACCAACGTCGTTTTTATCGTCCAGGGGCGAACGGTTTCTTAGCCTCGGTCAAGCAAGTCCCGGATCGGGTCGGCAACCACGTCGAGGGCATTTGCGATCGTTTGGGTAACTGGATCCAGCGGGCCGATAAACGCTTGAAACATGATGCCGACGATCAGCAAAACCAAGCCCGCGCGAGCCAAGCCATGCGCGTAGAAAGCCAATGGAATGAAAACGAGCAACAAGAGGATCATACGCGCCCTTAGATTGCCAGCTAACGGTCTGTGGTTAGCCACCATCATAGTCCTTCCTGCCGGCCAAAAAACGAGAATCGTATGACATTCGACGAATTGCTCGCCACATACGAACCACGCCTTGCCGCGGCATTTCGAGAGGCGGTGGACGACATCAAGTCGACTATCATCCTCGCACGTGTCGTCGAACGTCTCGAGCGAGGCGATGTGAACGGCGCGATCGAGGCGATGCAGCTTGCGCCAGAAGCATTCTCGGCATTGGAAATCGCGCTGCAGGAGGCATTCAATGCCGGCGGCACCAATGGCGTTGGCGAACTGCCGAAGGTGATGGACCCGCAGGGCAACCGCGTCATCTGGCGCTTTGGTGTCCGCAACCCGGTTGCCGAGGCCATCTTGCGCGACCTGTCGTCGACGATGGTCACGCACATCACCGAGGATCAACGGCTGGGCGTGCGGCAGGCGCTGGAAGGTGGCCTTGCTCGCGGTGCCAACCCTCGATCGACAGCACTCGACGTCGTCGGCCGCGTCAACAGGGTAAGCAAGCAGCGTGAGGGCGGCGTCATCGGCCTGACGCGCCACCAGATCGCGTTCATCGAGCGAGCTCGCGTTAATCTCGCGTCTGGCGATCCCCAGTTGATGAAGCAGTACTTCGAGCTCAAGACCCGCGACAAGCGCTTCGATCGCACCATCGCGGCCGCCATCCGCAAGGGTAAGCCGATTACCGGCGACGCTCTCACGACCGTTATCGGTAGGCTGCGCGACAAGAACTTGCTTCTCCGTGGCGAGATGCTGGCGCGGACTGAAACTATGATGGCGCTCGGCTCGGCTCGCGACGAAGCGGTCCGCCAGCAGATCGAGAGCAGTAAGGTCCAGGCGCAGGACGTCACCAAGACGTGGCGAGATGCGGCGGACAAACGCGTGCGGCACACGCATCGCGCTTTGAATGGTCAGGCCGTCGGCATCGACGAGGTGTTTCAGAGCCCGTCTGGCGCACTTCTGCGCTACCCGGGCGACCCGCGCGCGCCGGTCAGTGAGATTTCCGGCTGCCGTTGCCGGCTGGAATACAAGATCGACTACATCGGCGCTGTCGTGCGCCGCTACCGAGCAGAGGTGGCCTGATGGCGACGCTGTCGTTCAGCGCGGCGGTTGCGCAATGGGCCGACAAGGTCGAGGGCGCGGTGGAAGCCGTTTTCAAAGAGGCAACACAGGTAGTTGTCGAGGAGATGCAGAAGCCAACCGGGCAGGGCGGGCGGATGCGGGTCGATACCGGCTTCCTCCGTTCTTCCCTGCTTGCATCGTCGACCTCGATGCCGGCGATCAACGCCTCTGCCCAGCCGATCGACGGACGGGCTTACACATCCGATTTCGCCCAGGTCGAGGCGGTCATTGCAGGCGCAGATATCGGCGATACGCTCTACTTCGGCTACACCGCTGCTTATGCCGGCCACCGTGAATATGGCTCAAACGGCCAACCAGCCGACGGCTTTGTCCGTCTCGCCGCCCAGAACTGGACGATTATCGTGGATCGAAAGGCTGCTGAGTTGAAGGCCCGTCTGGGTCTTTGATCGCAGCATTGGTGTCGATGTTGTTTTCCATCGCTGCCAGCAAGCCAAGCTGAAGCATTGTCAGAGCTTTTCGGGCCGCCTTGAGAGAGGTGTCGCCTCGCACCGTTACGCCGGCATCCCGGCCCAACGCCAGCAGCGCCGCATGAATGCGCTCATACACTTCATCGTCGCTGAGAGGCGGCTTTTCAGACATAGGCAATCGATACATGGCTGCTGGTACCGACGCAATCATCTTCAAGGCGCTGACCGATCGGCTACGGGCCATGCCTCAGGTGCTGCCGATTGCCGGCCCGAACGTCGTTTTCCCGGCCGCCGGGCAGCCGTTGCCTCCGAAATATCTGCGCCTTGCCTTCATGCCCAACCAGACGCGCCAGGTGACCATGGGCGACGATCCGCAGCAGAAGCGCGGGTTGTTGCAGGTCTCTGTCGTCTGGCCGGTCGGACAGGGGATCATCGACGCGCTCGAGGTCGTCGACCAGATCATCGACTACTTCAAAAACCAGACCCTATTCGCCTCTGGCGTGAGGATCACGATCAGCAGCGAGCCTTGGGCGGCGGCACCGCTCCAAGAGAGTGAACGGGTGCAGGTCCCAATCACCATTCCCTACCACGCCTTCGAACCGGAGAACTGACATGGCAAACAAGGCAACGAAGAAGGGCAGCAAAGTCTATGTTTGCGCGCTCGCCCAGAATACCGACCTCATACAGTCCGCCTTTGTGGCGCTGACCTGGGTGCAGGTCGGCAAGGTTGGCAACGTTGGTGATTTCGGCGCCGACAGCACCATGAACTCGTACAACACGCTCGACGAGCCGGTCACCCAGAAACAGAAGGGCACCGCCAATGCCGGCGACCCGCAAATTGAGGTCGCGTCCGTCTTCGACGATGCCGGCCAGATGATCCTGCGTACCTTCGGCGACCCGCTCAACCTCGACAACATGGCCATCAAGATCGAGCGCAACGACGGCGGCGCTGGCAAGACGAATACCATCTTCTACAGCCGCGGTGTCGTCTCCGGCCCGCTCTACCCGGGCGGCGGCTCCGATGACTTCGAACTTGAACGCTTCACGATCGGGCTCAACCAGCTGCCGATCCGCGTCAATCCCACTGCCATCCCGTAATCAAAGGTGAACCATGGACATTTCCAAGCTCGTCAATTCTGAGGACCTCTATGAACTGAAGCTGACCGGCCCTGATACGGACGAGCTCATCGGCATCCGCTTCATGATCCGCTCGGCGGAGAGCGATGCGGTAAAGCGCGTCGTTCGCCAGCACAGCGACAAGTTCCTCGCCAGCCGCAAGAAGAAGCTCACTTCGAGCAAGGTGGAAGCCGAATATCTCGACAAGGCCGCCGCCTCCGTCGCCTCCTGGGATTGGGGCGACCACGATTGGAAGGGGGCCGAGCCCGAATGCACCTTTGAGCAGGTGCGCGAGGTACTGGAGGAGGCCGGTTGGATCTATGACCAGATCGCAACAGCCTCGGAGGATCGGGCAAATTTTACGAAGAGCTCGGCGAAGCCCTAGCCGAGGCGGTCGCTGTCATCGCTCGATACGACAGCGTCCGCGACAAGGATGGCGAGACCAGGCGGGAGCGCAACGAGGCGTTTGAGACCCAAAGCCCCGAGGCCGACGTTCCGGACCACGGTGCCTTCATCTGGGATTGGTTTTGGGAACTCCGGCAAACACAGCCGCCGGGGTTCTCTGGGCCAGTACCGGTTTCGAACCTCGAATTCATGGCCTGGGGCCAAATCTCGGGAAATATCGTCTCTCGCGAGGAGGTTGCGATCCTCAAGGCGATGGACGCAAGGTTTTGCGCTGAGATCGAGAGGGAGAGTGAGGCGATTAAAGCCAGAGAAGCTGCAAACTAACTGGCGGATGGCCCCGCCTTTTTGGTCTTAGGTTTCTCTTTCAGTTCGGCGACGCGCATGCGGATCTTCTCCAGCAATTCACGTGCGTCTTTCTGGACAATCAACGCTTTCTCAATCGCATCGTCGGAGCCGTAGACGGCGATAGAACCTACAACACGGTCAACGTGTCGAAGTTGAGTCTCCGCTTTGCGTTCAATTTTTCGGAGTTCGGTAACGTTGACCGCTGCGTCAGCGGAAGCCGCCAATGCCGCGATGATTTCCGGTTCATTGGAAACAAACTCCTCGCGCTGCTCCTCTTCTTTTTGGCGGCGCTCTTCACGCCGCTGTTCCGGCAACGACTGGTGTAGCGAGGGTAAGCGGTTCATGTGCCGGAGAGCTTCAGTCTTTGCTATGTCGACAGTCTCATACGGCTCGGAAAAATACGGTTCGCGTCGATCGTTTGGGTCACCAATGGTGAACTTCCATCCGCCATCGGATTCGAACACAGTGACGTGTTTGCCGTGGTAAATCTGCGTCGGGTTTCCCTTCTCGGAGGAGCCCCACTCCTGAAGAATAGGCTGCGGCTTTTTGTGAGCTTTAGAAGGTCTCGACTTCTGAAATAGATATACAGCAGCACCTGCTGCGACCAATAAGACCAACCAGAAAATGCTAGCCTCCATAGTGTGCTTTACTTCCCGTCAAAGTGAAGCATGCGCTTTAGGTAATGTCGAGATTCTAGTATCCGCCCGGGCGAGAATAGGCGCATGGCCCCCATCGGTTTCCGGCAGCATCGTTTTTCCTTTAGGGGAGATGCTGCGACTTGCCGAAGAGTCGAGTCGCCTACTTGAACTCTTCCTTGGTGCCGTCTTCGTAAACGACGCCGCGAACGCAAGCATAAGTGCTGACGTCTTCGCGCTTCAGATTCAACAAACGTTCGAAGGTATACGGACCCCATAGGCCTTCTATTGATGCCGCGTCCCCGGGTGCGATTTTCAGGTCCCGATCGATGGCTGCAGAGGCGATATGACCACCTAATGCGTCCTTAAAGCCGTACTGGGCATCGAGCATCCTTATAGGCTTCGACGCGTGCGACTTGATTGTCACTTTTAGCTCGTTGGTCCGCTCATCCACTGGTTTGATTGACCAGTCGTCGACCCGAATCAAATTGACATTGCACGCTGCGAATGCCTGACCGCCCAATAGGGCCATCCACAAACCGAAACCGACAACAACTCGCATAGTTCGTCCTCCGATTGAATCGGCGGGACGATAGCGCACGTTCTTTGAAAAGGAAAAGCCATGGCAGACGTTGCGACGCTTGGCCTGAAGGTCGAAAGCGGCTCGGTTGAAAAGGGAACGCAGGCGCTCAATCAGTTGTCCGGTGCGGCTGCCCGTGCAGAAGCCGCAGCGAATGGCCTGTCGGGTGCCAACCGTGGAGCGACCGGCGCTGCGGCGGCAGCCGCAAAGGCGTATGCGACCGAGGGATCCGCCGCAGCTTCCGCATCGAAGCAAATCGAGATGATGAACCGCGCGGCAAACCAGAACGGCAAGGGCGCAGGCGGTCGCGGAAACCTCGCGAACATTGCCGCCCAGTTCCAGGACATCGCGGTCAGCGCCCAGATGGATATGGGGCCAATGCAAATCGCGCTTCAACAGGGGACGCAGCTTGCGGCGGTGCTCGCCACGATGGAGAATCCCGTGAAGGGGCTCGGCCAGGCTTTCTTGTCGGTCCTTTCTCCTGTGAGCCTTGTAACTATCGGCCTCATCGCGCTTGTGGCAGCGCTGTTGCAGTTCGTGAATTGGTCGAAGCTCGCACAGTCCGCATTGAACGCGCTTGCTGACGTGCTTGAACCAATCGCACCCTACGCGGTGGCCGCAGCGGCGGCCCTGACGCTGATTTATGCGCCGGCGATTATCGGCGGCATCGTCACCTTGATTGCGTTTCTGGGTACGTTGGTTGTCCAACTCGGTATTCTGGCCGGCGCGTTCATCCTGGCTAACCCCGTCCTCGCGTTTGTAGCCGGTATAACTGCGGCTGTGGCTGCTGCGAACATTTTCCGCGACGAACTAACGCAGATCTTTGGCCGAGACATCGTTGCCGACGCTAAAGCAGGCGTGAACTTCATTATAGGTGCCTTTGTGGGCGGCTTTAACGGCATCAAGGCGATCTGGGGCATGCTTCCATCGGTTCTTGGTGACCTTGTCTATTCGACGGTTGCGGCTGTAATCGGCGCAATCGAAAGTATGATCAACAGCGCGATTGGTGGGATCAACAATCTCATCAACGAGGCGAAAATGGCTTCGCTCAAGATTGGGGTTCCGCTCAACGTCGACTTTGTCTCGGCGATCTCCATCGATAAACCGGAAAATCCTTATGCAGGGGCAGCCGGCAGGGCTGCTGGCAAGTTGTTTGAGGAGATGAAGGCAGCCAAAGGAATTGACTATGCCGGCAACGGTATCGAGGCCATCGGTGACTACGCCTCAGCGGCGGCCGGTAAGATCAAGGATCTCGCAAAAGGCCTGACAGAAGTTGACGCGAAGTCGAAGAAGCGGGCAGGCAAGAGCGACCTCGAAAAATACGATGACATCGTCAAGGGTGCAGAACGCCAGATCGCCGCGCTCGAGGCGGAGCGGGGCTCCCTCGGCTTGACGGCTGAAGCCGCGGCAGCGCTGCGGTACGAAACCCAGTTCTTGAACGAGGCGCAGCAGCGCGGCATCTCGCTCACTGACGCTCAGAAGAGCGAACTGTCTGCCCTTGCCCAGGTCATGGCCTCGGTTGAGGCCGAAACTGTTCGCATGGGCGAGGCGATCGAGTTCTCGAAGATGCTGACCCACAGCTTCTTCGACGACTTCTTCGCCGGGCTTGAGCGTGGCAAGTCGGTTTGGGAATCGTTCGGTGATGCAGCGCTCGGCGTGCTCGACCGGATCGCCGACAAGCTGCTGACCGACGTCATTGATGCTGTGTTCCAGGTTGGAAATGCCGGGAAGGGTGCTGGCGGCGGTGGCCTATTGGGGCTCCTCGGCGGCCTGTTCGGCGGCGGCAAAACTGCCATTGACCCATGGGCCGGTCTCCGAGGCTACGCGAGCGGCACATCTTCGGCGCGCCCAGGTGTCGCCTGGGTTGGTGAGAAGGGCCCAGAGCTAGTCCGGTTCAAGGGCGGGGAAGAAGTCGTTCCAAACCATCGCATTCAGCGGCCGGCTAATCAGAATGCTGGCAACACTGGTGGGGAAACGACCATCCATGCGCCGGTTAAGATCTCTATTGATGCTCGAGGAGCCGATCGGGAAGGCACTGCGCGCATCGAGCAGCAGATTGCCAAGCTGAGATCCGAGCTGCCGGGCGTGGTGGTGGACACGGTCAAGAATGCGCAGAAAAGGCGTGTGCTCTGATGACGATCACATTTCCTAGGACATTGCCTAGCGTCTCATGGGCAAGATGCGACCTCGCATTGAGTGATCCGGTTCGTGCAAGCGCCTCGGGTGCCCGATTGGTCAACTATACTCAGGTGGAAGACCCGGTGTGGACAGCGGAAATGGAGACGATCCAGGTTCGCTATGAAAAGTACTCCGAGATTGAGGCCTGGTGGCTGTCTCTACGTGAGGGCCTGCGCTCGGTGATGTTTCGACATCCGACACGTGGCTATCCAATGGCCCATCGGTTTGATCGTGCTCCCGCCGATAAATCAGGCAGTCTCCTCTCCGTCTCCGCTGGTAACGTTCTGGAGGTCTCAAGCGTAAACTCCGCGCTGGTTTTGTCGGCGGGCGATTTGGTCGGCCTCGAGAGGGCCGGCCGATTTTACATTGGACGAGTTACGGAGGCTTCCGGGACTGGCACGACACGCCAAATGACACTTGAGCCTCCGCCGTTCGGCAGCGTCGCTATAGCCGGAACAACGGTTCGGTTTGCCAATCCAGGACTTGTCATGCGGCCTGTTCCCGGAAGCTTTAGCGCGCCGCGTGAGGGGCTGTTCTGCGCCGCTACCTTCCAGTTGCGGGAAAGCCAATGACACTGTCACAAGAGGTTAAAGACCTTTACGACCAGGGTAGGATCTCGACGCGGCAGATGGTGCGCGTGACACTCGGGTCGGGCGTCTACGGCTTCATTGCCAGAAGGGAGCCTCTCGACTTTGCCGGCGTCACCTATCGGCCGTTTGGGTTGCTGGAAGTCTCGGAGATCGGGGGTGGCACCGGCACGGCGGCCGATGGCGGGTTCACGCTGCGCCTGGCCGAGAGCAAGGATGACGGGCTTACGCCGGCGGTTCTGACCCAGATCGAGAACGAAGACTACCGCGATCGGCCCGTCGTCGTTTACGACGCCCACTTTCATCCGGACACGCTTGCGCTGATCCAGATCGAGCCAGTCGCGCGGGGATATCTCGATATCATCGAGCACTATGCCGACGACACGCGCGGCTATTACCTCGAAGCGAAATGCGAGGGGCGGCAGCTCGACTACAGCCGTCGCAACGGTCGAAAGCGCACGCTCGTCGACCAACAGCGCCGAGATCCCGGCGATCGGTTCTTCGAACACGCGGCCACCGCCGGCCGCGTTGATATCGCATGGGGGCGGGTCGTTGGCTCGGCCGTGAACGCAGCCAAGAATGTCGCCGCCGGCGCGGCGCGAGCCTTAGGCTTCAAGGGGCTTTGAATGTCCAGACAATCCGGATGGGAAAAGCGCCTCAACGCGGTTGTGGCGAAGCACCAGGCGTTGCCCTCTGATTGGGGGATCTCCGATTGCTTCGTCATTCCCGATGATGCGGTCGAGGCGCTAACGGGTGCAGTGATGTATCCGAAGGCGCGAGGCTACCGGACAGAGGCGGGCGCCGCAAAGGCGCTGCGCCGACACGGCTTTGCCAATGTGCAGGACGCGTTCGCGGGCCGGTTCGCCGAGATCTCGCCAGTGATGGCGCAGCGGGGCGACATCGGCGTAATCGAGCGTGACGGCGCCTTTTCCGGCGGTGTCTTCACCGTCCTTGGTTTCATGACACGTGCCCATGGTGGCCTGGTCGAGTTCATTCCGGCAAGCGCCGTGACATCAGCTTTTAGGGTGGAATAATGGGCTTTCTTGCTCCGATCATCGGCGGCATCGTCAGCGCGATCGGCTCCATCGGCATCGTCGGCAAGATGGTGATTGCTGTCGGCCTTAACCTCATCGTTTCGAAGATGGAGGAGCGCCGCGCCAAGAAGAACCAGAGGCAGGTCGGTGGCGTCGAGTTCGAACGGCAGTATGGCGAGAACGTTAGCCGTCAGGTCGCATGTGGCCTCGTCGGTCTGGCGGGGCACGACACTTACGTCAACACCTATGGCGCGTCGAACAAGTATCTTGAGCAGGCCTATACGTTGGCTGATTTTCCGTGCGATGGGCTGTCGCGGATCTGGGCTGGCGGCGCGCTGCTGCCGCTTGAGGAAATCCTGCCCTCGATCCCGCACGCGAAAAGCTACCGCATCGTCAGCGGCACTTATGCCGGCCGGATGGTTTTTACCTTCTACGACGGCACCCAGACGACAGCCGACGCCCGCATGGTGGCAAACGCTAATCCGCCGGGCCGCTGGACGGCGGATCACATCGGCACGGGTATTGCCTGGATCAAGGTCGGTTTGACCTATGACAGCGAGCACCTTAGCCAATTTCCGGACTTCTTTTTCGAGATCCGCGGTGCCCGTCTCTATGACATCCGCAAGGATTCTACGGCTGGCGGATCTGGCCCCCATCGCTGGGGCGTCTACTCGACATATGTGTTCACCGAAAACCCCATCCTGTTCGAATACAACTATCGGCGCGGCTTCTCGGTCAACGACGACATGTTCTGCGGCATGGGGATGGATCCGGTGGATCTGCCGTTCGATCGCTATGCGACGGCGGCTAACATCTGCGACGAGGGCACGGATCATGGCAAGCGCTATCGCTGCTCGGTGATGTTTGATGCCGACGTCGACCACGGCGACAACATCGAGGCCGTCATGCGCGCTTGCGGCGGCATCGTCATCGACAGCGTCGAAGGTTCGTGGCCGCTGGTCGGAACCGATCAGCCGATCGTCGAGACATTCACCGATGACGACCTGGTTGCCGGGGAGCCGGTTCGGTATCAGCGCCGCCGCTCGATGGCGGATCTCGTCAACATCGTTTCGGGAACCTATCCGGAGCCTGCCAATATGTGGTCGCCGGCCGGCTACGATGTGCAGACGAATCCGGCCTATGTGGCGCTCGATCGCCGTACGCGCGACGTGCCGCTCGACTTCCCGACCGTGCCTTACAAGGCGCAGGCTAACCAGCTCGCATCGATCTACTTCAATGAGAACCGCTACGAGGCGACGAGCGACATCGTGCTTCGCCCTCGGTTCCAGACGATCAAGGCCGGTGATTGGGTCCGTTGGAATTCGGCTCGCTACGGTGACCGGGTCTATATGGTTCAAGGTCGGGCGATCCGCGCTCTGACCAGCGATGGCCCGCGTAACGTTGCCCTCTCGCTGCAGGAGCGCAACGGCGCGATCTATGACGGCGTTGGTGTGATCGCCCCGACTGTTCCGTTGCCGCCTGGTGAGCCGGTCTATCTGAACGAGCTGCAGGATTTCGCGGTGATCGCGGTCAAGGGTGTTGGCGCTGATGGCCGGTCTTATCCTGCCTTCCGGATCTCGTGGGCGCCGATCGCCGACCTGACGGTTACTGGCGTCACGTTCGAATACTGGATCAAGACGGAGCCGGCGAACAAGTTTTCCAAGCAGGCTTCGGCCGCCGACGGGACCGTGACCTTTATTCAGGAGGGCGTGCTTAGCCTTACCGACTATGATTTTCGTTACAAACTCGCAGCAGCTCGGCCGACCAACTGGACCGCGCCGATCACGGTGAAGTCGCTCGATGGCGGTAATGCGGATCTGGAGATAGGCCTTAGCCGCCTCGGGCAGGACGTCAAGAATCGCTTCGAGGAGCTGCAGACGGAAGTGGGTGATGTCTGGCGGCGCGTCGAAGAGGCGCTGACGGCGTTCTCGCTCGAAGGTGGGGTCGGCGAGATCAAGCGGCAGGAGCTTAGGGCCGAGATCGGCGGCTCGCTGGCACAGATCGTTGAAGAACGAAGAGTGCGGGCGACGCAGGACGAAGCGTTGGCGCAGCAATACACCGGCCTGTCGGCTACCGTCGCCACCAATCAGGCGCGTCTTTTCACGGAAGAGACAGCCAGAGCCAACGGCGACAGCGCTCTCGCATCGAGTATTACCGGCGTCAGCGCCGATCTGAACGGCCGGTTTGCCAATGGCCTGGTGAAGTTTGAGGCAGCAGCCGATCAGTCGGGTGTGAACCTGCGGTTCTCGGTCATGCTGCGCGCCAACCTTGGCGCGCAGTTCAAGGACAGCGGCTTTTACATCGAGCTTTACACCGAGGCCGGTGTGCTCAAATCACGCTTCGCCGTAAAGGCCGATCAGTTCGTCGTCTGGAATGGCGGATCGAATGCCTTCCTGCCGATCGTGATCGAGAACGGCGAATTGAAGCTCAACATTGCAAACATCGGCCTGGTTCGCTCCGGGCGGCTGCTCGCCCAGAACGGCAAGATGGACATCAATCTCAACAACGGCACGATCGAGATCTATAGCTGATGGTTCGCACAATGATTGGCGTCGACAGCACTGGCGCCGGCTGCATCAAGATCATGAAGAACAGCGCCGATGATCCGCGCACCACGCCTGACAGTGAGCGATGGAAGTTCCTCTACAACAGCAAACTCGGCATTCAGGCGAACTTGTGCGACATATGGGTGGTGAACACGTTCCAGCCCGGTAGTGGGGTCACATACTACCCTGCCGGCAGCAATGCGGCCACATTCACCTACATGTCCGTCACGGTTGCCCAAGGGACGCTTTGGGGTTTTCGAAACAGTGCATTCCCCACGCTCCGCTACAATGTCCCGCTGTTCGATGTGAAGGTGAAAAAGGGCGGCGGCAGCAACCGCTACAACCAACAGATGGTCGCCTGGAACGACAGCGGTGCGTATTACCGTGGCCAAGGTGGTTTCTACGTCGTAGGAAATTACGCCCAGCTTGGCTGGATGGAGAACATGGTTCTCAACAACAACCTCGGGAATTTTGCATACGGCACCCCGATCATCATCACGCCGAATGACGGCGGCGATGCCTTCAACAGGTTTCGGTCGCGCGACAAGCGACTGAACGTCTGGAACTTGCCAGGCAACAACGTCGCGCCGGATGACGCCCCCATTCTGGCGCCGAACGGGACGAAGACGATCAAGATCAGCTCCTCGGAGCTAAGGATCGCAAAGCCAGGCTACTCTGTTGATACCGCTACAGTGCAGCAGATGTCCTTTGACGCCAATCGGCTGCCTGTGAAGGTGATCGCAGCGGGTGACATCCTTCTTCCGGCGGGGGTGAGTTACTACGAGATCGGCATGCCCCTGCCAGACACCGTCGCGCTTGACGTTCATTTCTACGACAGCGCCACGGTGGCCTATCCGTCCAATCCGCAAGATCTCGACTTCGGCGCGGAGTATTGGTTCGACGGTAGCTTGATCGGGTTTGAGGCGACGAAGGCAATGCGCGCCCGCTTCATGCTTTATCTGGAAGACACGAGCCCGCCGACGGGTGGATCGAACAAGGTGCTGCGGCAGTTCACCGACGGCGGACAGGTGGTTCAACTTCTGCGCCCCGGCTCTGCCGACCCACCTGGTTGGGCCGATATTGTCATCGACAGCCGCTGGCCTCAGGTCCAGATCCTCGCGCAAGGGTACTTCAGCGTGCCGGCCGGCAACGGCGTGATCACGGATATCCCATTCGATGGGACAGGTATGTTCCCGATGGTGAAATACCTCACTCATCACGGCGCCGGCGATGGTTCAAGCATTGGACAGAGTAACCTGCCCATGTCGTGGACTGCGCTGTGGCGCCTGCCGTTCGTGAAGCGCCTTAAATACTTCTACAGCGGCCAAGCCCATGCGGGTGAAAGCACCTATTGCGAACTGACTTCGAACAACGCGCGGTTCTACACCTTCGCCGGCAATGTCGGCGACTACTACAATCGCGGTGATAGCCCCGGAACCTGGCGAACATCTGGCGCCTATGCGCCGATCGGTATCCGCTACTACATCTTCGGCATTCCAGCTTAGGAAACCCCAGACATGACCATCCCTTATGTATCGGGCACCGTTTCGGTGACCGCCGGCAACGCCGTGGTCACCGGTGTTGGAACAGGTTGGCAGACCGGCCTCGTCACAGGTGGAATGTTCGGCCTCGATAGCGCCAATGGAAACCCAGTTCCGATCCTCTCGATCGACAGCGACACACAGCTCACCCTCGCCAAACCGTGGCGCGGAACGACCGCTGCCGGGCAGGGTTACTGGATCATGCGCGACACGGCTTATGGGCAGCAGTCCGTCGCGAATGCCAACGCACTGGCGGCCATCATCAACGACCTGCGCAACCCGGCCGTGGCGGCTCTTGCCTCTATTTCTGCGCAGCTCGGCGCGGGTAAAGTCCCGCGCGGGTTGAGCGCCACCGTTATGGAGATGTTCTCCGTCTCCGACTTCACCAAGACGTTCCTCGATAAGGCTGACGCGGCGGCAGTGCGTGCAGTGCTCCAAGCACAGGCGGCCCTCGGCTTCACGCCGGTCCGGCAAGGCGGCGGCAGCGGCCAAGGCGGCAACACGGTAAACATGGGTTGGGATCCCGTGTTGGGACTGACGGGGCAAGTTGACTCTTCGCCGCTCGGCAAGTTTTGGATGGGCAGCGACATAGCGAGTGGATCAAGCTCAAACGCGCTTTGGGTGCGATACCCTGCGCCCAACTTCTTCATCCATCAAACGGCAACGGCTGTCATAAACACGGACCCCAATGGCTTCGCAACCATATCGATGCCGGTTTCCTTCACTCAGAACCAGTACGTCGTCATCGTGTGTAACGGGGACGCCAACATTCAAGCCGAGCCATCACTTCACGGAGCTAAATCGCCCGGATCATTTAACGTCGTTGTCATCCGGCCAAGTGGCCTTCCGCATGCGAACTCGGCCGCGCGCGTTGAATTTATGGCATTCGGGAGGTGATCATGGCGTACTTCGTATTGACCGACAATGACGGCAAGCCGCTCGCTTTTTTCAACACCCAGGTGCACGGCGGGCGCATGAGGGATGTCGTCGAGGATGTCGACGGTGAAGAGGTGGTCGCCGGAACCGAACCAAATCCGGATTGCACTATCCCTGATGCCGCTGTGGCAATTACCGAGGAACAGTGGTGCGAGTTGATGGAGTATCAGGGGCTTCGCAGGTTGATCGGTGGAGCGGTTGTCCGCTACGAACCGCCGCCGGTTCCGGTCACGCAGGATGACTACACCCTTGCCATTCAGGCGCACCTCGACGCTACGGCACGCGAACGGCAATATGACGGCATCCAGACGGCCATCACCTATCGCGACGATCCGAATCCGCTGTTTGCGGCCGAGGGCGAAGCGCTGTTCGCGTGGCGATCGGCTGTGTGGACTTATTCAACAGCCGAGCTGAAAAAGGTGATGGCCGGCGAGCGCGAGCAGCCTAGTGTCGAAGCGTTCATCGCTGAACTGCCTGAGTTCGTCTGGCCCATTGTCGCCTAAAGCGCTCTTGTCACAACCTGAGTCGCGACCGCGACCAGTATACCCGCCAAGGCGACGGCGGTTCCGTATCTCGCCACCTTCATCCGGCGCCAGCGCGCGCCATTCCAGTCATAGCCCATCGCTCGCTCCGTCACGGAAAGAACCGCAATCCTGAGAGCTGGATTGCGGTTCTGAGTTGCCGGCGGGGGTCAGGGGCGGCGGCAACTGACGAGAGCATGCCGCTCACACGTTAAGTGAACATTGCGAACCGGGCGCACCTTTTCACTACTGAAAATCTACTGGTGGTCAGCGAACCGTTCGCGGGCTTACGCTAGCCAGCATCCTGACGATGTCGTCCTCCAGTTGCTGACAGAGTACTTCATATTCCTCTAGCGTTTCGGGATCCGGTGTCCGTTGCTCGCGCAGTTCATCTCGGCTCAGTACTGCGACACCGTAGGCTTCCATCAACTCATTGATTGCCTCGAAGTTGGCGTCGGAAATCTTCTTCCGATGTGCCGGCAGGCGCATCATCATCCGTGCTCGCCCGACCTTCTCGAAGTCCATCACCCGATCCTCAGTCTGTCGACTGAGAAGATTGTCCCTCTCCAAAATGAAAGTTGCAACATGAACATGAACCGACGCATCAACCCGGCGGGCCTTGCTCGTCAAACAGTGGAAAGGCCTGACGTTGTGACCGCCGCGTACTTTGAAGATTTCTCAGTGTTTGCCTACTTGCACGGCCTTGGATCGGGCCACTTTCGTGCGGAGACGGCAGGCCAGACATTGGTGATCGGAATGCTGTGAGTCGAATCCAGGAGCAGGATTACCTCTTCTTCAATCGCTCTGCTTGCCACCTCGTACTCGAATAGAAGCCTCTGGTCCGGCTGTTCTGGCTCTCGTAGTTCTTCCAACCGTTCAGCTGCGAGTGCGTAGGCCTCGAAAAGGTCATTCAGCTCCGCCGAACAGATCCCTGCTTCAAGCGCGTTTCGAAACTTCGGCAGTCTTACCCGCAGACGCCGACGTCCTAGTTCCCTGAGTTTTTGCATTTTTCTCTCCCTCTGAGTGCAGGCTAAGATGGTGCCGCCAAGGATGAGTTAAGCCGAATATTCAATTGCGAGAGATCTCGCCATTAGGCCAACAAGGCAAAGTCATGATTGCAAGCATCAATGCGTCTGATAAACAATCTCATCAGACGCGTCGCGGCGCTGGCGCCCCACGCAACTAAAGCGCCCTGGTAACGATCTGCGTTGCGACCGCGACAAGTAGACCCGCCAAGGCGACGGCGGTTCCGAATCTCGCTGTATTCATCCGGCGCTCGCACGCCATCCCGATCAAATTTGATGGATTTGCGCATCAGCACTTCATTGAACCAGTCGCGGACCGACGCGCTCGATGAGCTGAATGGCGTCGTCTTCCATCCCTTGGCACAGTTCATCGTACTGAGCGATCAAATCTCTCCGAATTCTCCGCGCGCGCAACTCGTCACGTTTGACCACTGCGCGACCGTAATTTTCCAAGAGATCGCATAAAAGGGCGAGTTTAAGGTGGGCCAATTGCCGCCGATGATTTGGCAGCCGGACCATCATTCGAGCGCGACCGATCCTTTCGTAATCCATCTTCCACCTCTAACCCCAGTCGTCGCGACGTGATCGCCGCGACGAAAGTTTGGCGTTTCCAACCCTAATTTAGCAAAAAGGTTCCAACCATGAATGAACGACGCATCAACGCGGCGGGCCTTGCGCTCGTCAAACAATGGGAAGGCCTGAAGACGAAGGCCTATCAAGACGTGGCCGACGTCTGGACGATTGGTTATGGCCACACCAGCGCTGCTGGCGCGCCGGTGGTGAAGCCGAACATGGTGATCACTGAGGCCCGCGCCGAGGAGATCCTGCGCGACGATCTCGCCAAGTTTGAGGAGCGGGTCGCTCGCCTCGTCAAGGTGCCGCTGACTGACAACCAGCACGCCGTGCTCGTGTCCTTCGACTTCAACACCGGCAAGCTCCACTCGTCGACTCTGCTGAAGAAGCTGAACGCCGGCGATTACGACGCCGTGCCGCTGGAACTGATGAAGTGGGTCAATGCCGGCGGCAGGCGGGTGAAGGGTCTTGTCAATCGTCGCGCGGCCGAGGCTGGTTTTTGGGCCAAGGGCGAGTTTGTTTCCAGCAACACCGTGCCGGCCGCCCCAAAGGCCCCCGATGTGGTGACGAAGGAGAACGTCAGTTGGGCCGCCGGCATCCTATCGACGATCGCCTTTGCCTTCACCGGCAATGGACCGCTGCAGTGGGCGTTGGCCGGGATCCTCGTCGCAGCCTTCGCGATCGGCGCATTCCTCTTCATCCGCAAGCGGTTCGACCCGGCATGATCGCCTGGCCGAAGATCCTCGGCGGCGCGCTTGTGCTCGCAGCCATCACCTGGACCATCCTCGAGCTCCGTGCGAACGGCGCCCGCTCCGTCACCCGTGCAATCGAAAGGCAAAACAATGCGGCGGCACATTCCGCGGGCGATGCTCGCTCTGACTATGACACTTGTCCTGACGGGTTGTGGGACTTCAGCGCCAGCAAATGTCGGCGGCCTGCGGCGAGTCGTCGGAACTGACCTGGTCGGCGCGCGCGGGGCGACACCGGCAGATCAGCGGCAGATAGACAGGACGGTCGTCGGTCTCTGCGCCGGGGGCGTCTGGACGAAGGCGGAATGCACGAGGCATGGGGAAGGGCGCTAGATGGCGGCTACAGAGACAACGGCTACAGTCCATCGCCAACTTGGCGAACTGACGGCGGGAATGCGCGCCTTGCAGGACACCTTGCGTCGGATCGAAGAGGGCGCCGACCGTGCGGAGGACAAGGCGACTGAAAGCCGTGCTGCTGTCCACCGTCGCATGGATGAGCTTGTCGGTCGCGTCGGTCACCTCGAAACCTCCACAGCAACGATTGTCGCGGACGTCGCCGAAATGAAGCCGGTCACGGATGACGTGAAGCGGTGGAAGCTGATGGGCATCGGCGCCCTCGGCGTGACCGGGATTGCGGCGATGGCATTGGGTGTTAGCTTCGCCGAGGCTATCCGGCGCATCGTGCTCGCCATCATCGGCAAGGTGTGATCGGGTTTGCCGGGAACCACTTTAAGGAGGCCAATCGATCGAAGGTGGGCGGTTTGCAGTTCGCAAGAGCCCTTTAATGCAAGGCGCTCACAATTAGTCTTCGACGCTGGGCCTCATTAAAAGCGGCTCGTTACATTGCAGCCATATTTTCAGTAAGCCGTTCACTTTTGAGCATGTTGTCGATGGCCATAACGAAGATTTCGAGTATTTCTTCGTCGCTGAGGGTTGCAGCAGTTTCCTCTGGAGTATCCATGATCGGTCCTCAACCAGGAACGTCATAATAGGCCTCGCGCTTGCCTCGCGCCAGATGCAGAATTGCTAGGGGGCAGTTCGCCGAAAAGCTCCGCGGCATAGTTTTCGTCGTCGTCGGCAAGGTTTGAATACGCTCGCCAAATATTGGGTGAGTGTATATACTAGAGGTATTGCTGTTCGGCGGCCTTCCCCCACAGAATGAAGAAGGTCGCCTTTTTCACGCTTCAGATGCAACTAGTTCAGTGCATTTGTTCCGGTTCGCGGCTGCGGCCCTCGAGATGGACTAGTTGGGCAGGTCCGCCTGCAGAACCAGCGTCCGCACTCGGTTAAAGCGACTTCATCGGTGTTGCCCAACCTGAATTCATCCATCAGGAACTTTGCGAGCCTGCCAGCGCGATTATCAATGCGCGGGATCCTCGCTTCGAAGCAGATGCGATCGAAGATCCTTTGTAGAGTTTCGATCTGTTCGGGTGCAAATTCAAAGCCTGACTGGTCAAAGTGAATAGCCATAAAGACCTCCCTCTTTCGAGCTACCGCCTTCACCGAAGGGACAAAGATAGCGTGTCTTCCACTTGGCTCCAAGTGAGCAAAAGTAGAGAGATTTAATGGTAGGACTGCCGGTGGTGGCAGCGAAATACCGCGCGGGGGCCGAAGTGTTGACAGTGGTCTATCGGAGACTGCCTGCCGTCCGCGGGGTTCCCGAAAAACGCGCAGCGACGGCGCGGGGCGGAGCTTCGCCGAAGCGATACGACGCATCGTGTTTGTCATCGTCGGCAAGGTGTAATGTGACATCCAGCCGACTCCGGCATATAATGGATGTTCGATGACCTTAATTGCGGCCTTCCTTACGCACACTCATCGTCAATGGGAGGCCGCTTTTTCGTCTCAGGATGTCAGCGCGATCGCCGCGATCCACGCGCAAAGCGCTAGCAACAGCCATATCCTCGCGTGTCGGAACCGCCTCCTGCGTGCACCTTCCCAGTCGTACATCATGCCCTCCTCTCGGGCGGCGGATAGTGGGCTGATTTCCCCAAACGGAAAAGCCTTCCTAAAATCGATTCACAAGTTAGCGCACGTCTCTATCGGGCTCGTCCATGCACGCTTTGATAGGATTTCTCTGTTCGAACCAGGCCGTTTACCACGCTAAGTTTCGGATTCGATTTCTCTCCCGCCATGAGTTAGCATCTCGTCGCTAATACACATCCTGTTCGGAGGGGAACATGAATATTTCGCGTCGGGCATTTACGACATCGACCTGTGCGGGACTAGCCATGGGGATGATAGCGGGACCCGCTGTTGCGCAGGACGGATCGATTGGCGACGAGTTGCTGGGACGGACAGACTTCTGGACAGCCCTTGAAGCCTACATTTATGCCTATCCGTTAGTCACCATGGAGTACACCCGGCGAGTGATCACGAACGTTGCCGAACCCAAAGGCACGAAGGCGCCGATGGGCCAAATTGGTCGCCTGCGTGCCTACCCCGATGCCTCTTTCCGCGACGTGACAGCTCCCAACGCAGATACTCTCTACACCTATGCGTTCTTCGATGTCGCCAAGGAACCCTATGTCTTGAGTCTTCCAAATCTGGGGGATCGCTACGCGCTTTTCCCGATGCTTGACGGCTGGACCAATGTCTTTGAAGTACCCGGAAAGAGAACAACGGGAACGGGTGCGCAGTTATATGCGATCACCGGTCCGGGATGGACGGGGACGCTGCCTGAAGGCGTGACCGAGTTCAAATCACCCACCAGCATGGTGTGGCTGCTCGGCCGTATCTATTGCACCGGAACGCCTGAGGACTATGCCGAAGTCCACAAGCTCCAGGATGAGGTGAAGCTCGTTCCCTTGAGTGGCTTCGGGACCGACTACACACCACCTGCCGGCAAGACCGATCCAGCGATCGATATGAAGACCGCAGTTCGTGAGCAGGTCAATGCGCTGGATGCAGTCGCCTACTTCAAGCTGTTCTGCGAACTGCTAAAGACCAATCCTCCGGCTGCGGCCGATGCCCCATTGTTGGAGCGGTTGGCCACCATAGGGATCGTTCCCGGCAAGGATTTCGACGAGAGCAAACTCGATGTCGTGCTCCAGAAGCGACTCCCACAGATCGCGTACGCGCGAATTATGTTGCACTTCAAAGATAGTGGTGGCGACGTCGAGGATATCAATGGATGGGCATACACGACGAAAACCGGTCTCTACGGTACGGATTATGTGCAACGCGCTCTAATCACGGCCATCGGACTTGGCGCCAATCGTCCGCAGGATGCAATTTATCCTACGAGTACAAAGTCTGGCAGTGGTCTTCTTGCTCGCGACTATAACGGCTCCGAAAACTATGTGATCAACTTTGCCAAGGGACATCTGCCCCCGGTAAACGGATTCTGGTCGATCACGATGTATGACGCGGGATACTTCTTCGTGGATAACCCGCTGAACCGCTATTCAATCAGTGCCCGTCAGGCCCTGAAAGCCAATGCTGACGGGTCGACCGATATCTACATCCAGCACGAGTCTCCCGGCGCAGACAAAGAGTCGAACTGGCTGCCTGCCCCCAAAGGTAAGTTTATCCTGATGATGCGGCTGTACTGGCCGAAGGAAGGAAACCCATCAATCCTCGACGGATCGTGGGTTTTGCCCGCGGCGACAAAGACGGATTGACGAGCAGTGAATCGGCCGTAAATTTAGCTGCCGGGTACACATTGCGATTGCGGCCTCCATTGCGGAGGCCGCTTTTTTGTGGACCAGCCATCCCCTCTCAACTAGCCATCAGCTTCAGCGCATTTTCATCGTGAATCCCGCTTTGGAATAGGCTGATCAGCCGCGCCGCGAGTTCGACGGCTTCCTCGCTATCGACGGCGAGGTTTCTTTCCTGGACCATTTCCCGGAAGATACATTCTATCTGTTTGAAGTCGTCAGGCGTAATAATCTCTCTGCGAGATCCAACCGCATTGCTCATAGCCCTAATCCCAGCCGGCCTGGGGGATAGGCCGACGTTTGCCCAGCATAGAGTATGCGCTTTTGTTGCGGGGATTACACTGGAAATTGTGCGGGGTCATACGCGTGGACGGGAGGGCTGTTTCCTTCTCTACGCCGAAAAATTCCGGATCATCGACGATATAATCGAAGACATCTCCATACTCGAGGTCGAGCCTTTCATGGACTAGCGCCCAGTGGGCGCCGTCGGGAGATCAAGTGCGCCGACTTCGGCCATCACGTCGCGCACTTCTTCCTTGGTGGGGCGCGGGTTCTGCATCATCAACCTCGGCTTCCCTTTTGGCCTTCGAGGCTCTTCTTCAGCGCAGTCATGATGTCGACCACGTTATCCTTCCTCGGCTCAATCTTGCGCTTGCCCTTGGGCTTGAGCGTCTTTTTCTTCTCGGCGATCAGTTCCAGCATGCGATCCTGAATGGGATCGGTGATCGGCTCCCATTTCTTGGTCTGCGCCTTGATCAGCTGCTTCATAAGGGGCGCGAGTCCACCCTCTGGTTTTGCCTTGATGTTGGAGAAGTATTCCTCCTCGGGCCTTACCTCGTCACCATAGCGGAGCGTCCAGAGTACGATGCCTTCACCGCGGGGCTCAAGCATCACGGCTCGTTCTCTCTGACCGAATACGAGGCGGGAAATCCCAACCACGTTCTCTGCGCGCATGGCGTCGCGGATGACAGCGAAGGCGTCTTCGCCGACCTTGTCGTTCGGTACCAGGTAGTGCGGCTTTTCAAGCCAGATCCATTCGATGGAATCGCGGGGCGTGAACATGTCTATCTCGATTGTCCGGACACTTTCGAGGGCTACGGCGTCCAGTTCCTCTTGCTCGAGCATAATGAAATCGCCTTCGGCACGCTCGTAACCTTTGACCTGGTCGTCCGGGTCAACCTCCTTGCCGGTGACATTGTCGACGAAGCGAGATGCTATGCGATTGCCGGTCGCGCGGTTCATGGTGTGAAAGCGCACCTTCTCGGTATCGCTTGTGGCGGGGGAGAGGGCGACTGGGCAGGTGACCAGCGAAAGTTTCAGATAGCCCTTCCAGTATGGTTTGACGGCTGCCATGGCTTAACCTGCCTTCTTGCGAGCAGCGGCGGGCCGTGGCGCCGGCGCGGCTCGCGCGGACGCTGCAGCGGTGCGCGGCTTGGACGCCCGGGCCGACCCGAAGCCGGCGCTCATGCGCAGCGCTTCCATGAGGTTGGTCGATGGTTCGACCCTGGCCTGCTTCTTAACCTTGACCGTGCGGCCTTCCATCTTTGCCTTCACAAGCTCGGCCAGGGCGGCGTCGTAACGATCGTCGAAAGTGCGTGGGTCGAACAGCCCAGCCTTGGTCTTGATGATGTGCTTTGCCAGATCGAGCATTTCGCCTTCGATCTTCAGCTTCGGGATGTCGGCGAAAGCCTCTTTGGCGGAACGAACCTGGTAGTCGAAGTTTAAGGTGGTCGCGATCAGCCCGTCGCCGTGGGCGCGGATAAGCACCGTTCGAAGCCGGCGAAACAGCACGGCCTGGGCGAGGGCGCCAACTTTGGATTCCCGTATTGCATCCCGGATCAGGACGAACGTCTCTTCGCCCAACCGATCGGGCAGCAGGTAATAGGGTTTGTCGAAATAGAGGTCATCGATTTCGGTGAAGGGGACATAAGACTGGATGCGCAGCGTCTTGTCGCTTTGAGGCACCGCAGCGGCGAGCTCGTCCGGTTCAAACAGGACATATCGGCCGTCGTCGACCTCATAGCCTTTGATCTGGTCCTCGCGTTCGACCACCTTCCAGGTGTCGATATCGACGTACTCGCGCTTCACGCGGTTGCCGGTTTTTCGGTTGAGGGTATTGAAGCTCACGCGCTCCGAAGTTGACGCGGCGCTATACAGCGCCACTGGGCAACTGATCTCGGCAAACTTCAGAAAGCCCTTCCAAAGAGCGCGTCCGGCCAAATCGATTCTCCCGATGAACCCGGATTCAACGGAGGCAGATTACGTTTGTTCCCGCTAATACGCGAATCAATTGTGGCGTTTAGTAGGCTGTCGATAGCAGTATGAACCTATCCACGAGTACTGCGTTAGAGGAGTCTGTTGCACCAAGCCGAGCGTAAGGAGGGCGGTGCTGTGAACACGAAGCTCCATATCGACGGATCGTTTCAGGCCATGCATCAAGCGCTGGAAGAGGCCAACCAGGCTTTTGAGAGTGGCGGCGCCGACCGACATAGAGACGCGTTGCAGCGGCTCGGCCGGGCCGTGATGAACTCCCTTGCCGAGATCATCGAGACAGACGGTGGCACGGATGGTTACCTCTACGACGCCGAAGGCATCGCCCAGGACATCGAGGCCTGTTACCAAAAGCTCGTCGAAGAAGAGGAAGCGGCCGAGCCGCATGACGTGCCGCGGCAAGCCAGCCACGGGACGCTCAATTTTCGCCAGCAGGGGGTAGCGCGATGATCACTGGAACAGACCTACTCCAAATTTCCCGCGCTCGGGTGAATATGGATCGATCGGACCTTGAGGCGGCCGGTGTCATTGATCCAGGGCAGGCGGGCGACAAGGCTTGGTCGAACTTCGGTCGGGATATGGACACTTTCATTCTGAAGCTGCCCGATTGGCGCCGAGCCGCCCTGGCTGCCGTGATTAGGTCGAAAGCAGGCGGCAGCGCTGAGGTTTCACACTAGAGCAAAACGTCTTTAGAATGTCAGCACGCGACGCGTTGTCCTGTCCGTTCCGCTCGCACCTCGCACGGCTTCTGAAACGCTCCCTGCCAAATCCCGAAGCCACTCACTTGCGCCGCGCGCTGTGCACCGGCATATGCGCCTTTGCTGTAGCGGGGCCAGTCCAAGGCGTGTCCGTTCTCCACAAGCCACCGGTTGACGTTGACGCCGTCGGCGCGGAAGCACACGCCGACAACCCGCCCATATCGGTCCCGGTCTACGAGCTCACAGCGGGTGGGTCTGGCTGCTGCCAGGAACCGGTCAAGGGCAAAGGCGGCTTCCCGTCCGCATCGGTACGTGTTGCCGTTTCTGTCAGCGCATAGCTGCCGGCGTTCGGGTGCGTCGACGCCATGTAACCGAACCCGTACCTTCCCGATGTCGATTGTGTCGCCGTCCACTACTGAGGCGCGTCCGGCAAGCGGTTCTGCGGCGCTTACCGGAAGACCAGATAGGGACACTGCGAGAAGCGCGGCAAACCATTTTTTCAAAGCAGAAGGGCCTGCTGTGCATCTGATGACGGCTTTTCCGCCACCTGAACGATCTCGAGCTTGTCGTCGGGTAGGGGACGCTGCAGGGCATGGGCTTCTGACCAGGGAGCTGTCAGCCACGTCTGTACCTCGTCCCTCGTCGTCAGGAGTACCGGCATCGCCTTTTGATGGATTGGTGCAACAATCCCGTTTGGCTCTGTCGTCAGGAATGCGAAGAGATCGATCGTTATCAGGCCTTCCTTGACCTTCCGAACACTGGCCCAGTCCTTCACCCAGATGCCGGCAAAGAACATCAGTGGCTCGTCCGCGGTGCTCGCGAACCAGGCGTTTGGCGTGCGGCCACCTTCGACTTTGCTCGCAGGGTCTGGCTCCGCGAAACGGGTCACGGGCACGACGCATCGATTCTCCACCCCAAGCCAACGCTTCCAGTGCTTGCTTGACGTGTTGCGAACGTTCGTGGTCCCGCCATCGGGCTCCATCTTCAATAGTTCGTCAAAGTCGACATCCTTGCCCTTGGCGCGAAGCTTATCCGCGCGCTTCGTGGCTGCGTCCAATTGCGCCTTACTCGACGAAGGCATGCCCCAGCGCACGGCGGCCAATTCCCGCCGACCCTCGTTGTTTCGAACTATGGGAGCAAAGCGATCCGGATAGACGTCAATTGACGGCTCGAGGTTGCCCATCAGGTCGCTCGTGACGGAGACGAAGTCTCTGATCGCCTGTTGGTTCGTGGTCAAATTGTAGAGATTGCACATCGTCCTCGCTCACCTTCAGTAGAAGTCGTCTTTCCACACTGGCTTCAGAACTGTTTTGATCCTCACCAGTTTTCGGATGCGGAGCTTCCCAGTGTCGGCGGGCCATGGCAACTCAAACTCTGCCCGCAAGTAATCCTTTTTCTTGCATTTCTCGCAGTAAAATTGCGGCGCGATCTCATCAACCGGAACATCACCGCAGAGTTGCAGCAAATCGCGACAACGGTACCGGTGTGTGATGCGGCAGTACATGCATTCGATCTTGACAATTTGACGGGTTCCCTCGGCCTTGGACAGGGTGTGCATGCGCTGCTTGCGGGTTAGGCCATTCTGTTCCGGCATAGCGTCAACCTGAAGCGTTTGCACTTCCGATGGCCGCGGCCGGCTCGTTGCACGGGCGCCACCCACGGGTAAACCCCAAGCTCATCGAAATCTCAGCCAGTGCGAGCTGCTCACGCAGATGCCGGCAGTCGGCAAGCAAGGTCCGAATGGTGGCCTCGGCGTCGCCGTCGTGCCAGGCCAGCGCTGCGGCGAAATCGTCGATGGTTTGATCTGCATTGTCGATTGGAGCGATTTGCTGGGCGGCGGGCATGGTTTCTCCTCGTCCGGGGTGCCTTCCCGGAGTTTTCGTTTGTTCGGTTTTAAGTTGGCGGCCGCATCGCCGGTGACTTCAGGACCTCTTGGCCGGTGGCCATTCGATCTTGTGCTCGAAACAGTACCAGTTAGGCGTTGCGCGTCCGTGGGCAAAGCCAAGGCTACCCCACTTCGTGCAACCGGGATGCTCGCACAAATGGACGTATGGGCCGCTTTCCGTTTTCTTGGTCGCGCCGACTTCGTCACTCATGCCGCAGGCCCTCTGGATGCTGTGTTCTACAAATGTTCTCATTGAGGCCAAGAGTCAACACCCAGGTTTAGCGGGAGGGTCAATGGTATTTAGGTGCGATCAGGACGATGCCGGCTCCGAGCTCAAACGTCTCTGTTTCCGCATTCATCGTCAGATAGTTGTTTTCCGCCAACTCGATCAAAGCCTCTGCCACCTCATCCCTTGACCAACCGGCCGCTTCAGCTTTTGCGGCGAGATGCTGGAACTCGGCCTCGAGGGCTTCCTGGCAATGAAGACTACGATCGGGATGGCATTTAGGATGCTTCGGTGAGGGAATCTTCGGCATGGCGCTTCCTCCTGCAAAGGAGGGTAGGGCGCGCGCGGCAACCGGCAAGATGACGCTAATTCAAGGCGCCTGTCTCGATCGTGACGCGTCGGTCCGTCCAGCCGCGTCGATAAGCTTCGTCGAGAACCTCCCGCCACATCTCATCGTCAGAACCTTCGGCCCAAGTCGCTTGGGCGCAAAGAAAGACTGCCACTAGGCAGACCTCACGCAGCTCGTTATCGGCAAGGTCGGTAATTGAAGGAATTTCATCCATGGGTGTCTCCTCTTGAGGAGAGGCTATGCGCTTAAGGCGACCTCACGCTAGGCACAAAAATGCCCCCTTCTTGGTTCGTCGCGGACCGAGAACCGAACAAGAACACTTTACGGGATTTTTCCGGGACTATTGGGGTGATTCTCGGGAGTCTGGTGCCAAAACGTTCCGGTTTCGGGTGTTTTGCACGTTTTGCCGATTCGCAAAAAATCGTTCTATTTCAAAGAGGTAGTTGGCGACCCCTGCAGGATTCGAACCTGCGACAACCTGCTTAGAAGGCAGGTGCTCTATCCAACTGAGCTAAGGGGCCGTTGCGGGCAGGGCCCGTCGAAAACGGCTCAAGGACCTCAATGGGTCCAGGGCTGCATCCGGCTGAAACGGAAATTGTCCGGGTAGGACACAGTCTTGCGGGTCGCCTCCTTCGGGGCGATGACGCGGTACTCGATGCCGTTGCGCTCGGCATAGGCGATGGCCTGCTCCGCGCTTTCGAAGGTCAGTCGCAGCTGCTGCAGCGTATCACCCGAGCTGGTATAGCCCATGACCGGGTCGATGGTGCGCGGCTTTTCCTGATCAAACTCCAGCAGCCACAGATTCGTCTTGGCTTTGCCAGACTGCATGGCGGTCTTTGCTGGACGATAGATCTTTGCGGACATGGTTTCGAACGGCTCCGTTATTTCGCTGCTGAAGCGTTTTCTCGCCGCAACACGCGTCATCCCATAGCGCAGAATGATTTAAAACGGAATGACTTTCAGACGGATAAATCTGGCTTTTCGCCCGGATTCTGTCAGCGGCATGAGATGGGACGCTGGCCAAGGGGGCGGCCACGCAATCACCGTCAGACACGATCGTCGGACAACAAACGCCGAAAGCACTCACAGATCGACGCATGCCAATGTTGCAGTCGACCAATAAATCAATATTTTCAGGGATTTCGTTGGTCGGAGTGGAGAGATTCGAAGTCTAGCTGATCTCACCAAAAACCCCGGATTTGCTGGGGCTCGAGCGCCGCGAATTTGAGGCGTGTGTACCAGTCAGGTGCCCTAGCGTCAATGCGTGGTTGACCTTAAACCTTGCGGATTGATCTAGACGTTTTTATCCCTAACCACCTTTCTGCTCTTTTTTGGGGGGTGACGTTCGGTTGGCCGATGGGTTTCACTTACAGAGACCGACAAGGTCGGATAGCAAATTGATGGTGAATGCAGAGACTCGATAACTTTCGTAGGGTGACCCTCAACCTCTGGTAGCATCGTCAGGAGAGCCAACAACACAACGCATGTGGATAGTTGCAGAGTGTCCGCCCAAGGCAATCATTAGCATGACTGAGGCCACAGGATGGCACCACGGATCGATCCCGAAGGCGTCCCACGACAGCGCTATTGCAGTGAGTTGCAGATAAACGACTTGACTGGCCAGATTGCTAGTCGCAGTAGATGCTCTGCTGGTGTGCTACGGTAATTCTAAGTCACAGCGCCACCCCACTCGGTCATTTTGCCATCTGTTCTTCGACAGCGTGCTACTTATCGCACGTCAGATCTTTATGTTAGTTTGGGCAACATGGTGTCAAATGGGCGCTGTTTTCCGTCGCTTTCGAGGCCCTTTTGATAACTGAGGTGATTCTTGATGGTCGCCTCCACCATCGCCAGATGATGGCAACTCCTTTAGTGCGGCTCTCACGCCTACACGCTCGCGATCGGGTAGGTTTTTAAGGAGCCGAACAAGCCTGCGATCATCCACAACGCCTTTCGCGTAGTACAACAACATGACTGCCCCCCTTAAATATGGGTTCGCAGAATGTTTGCGCTCGACAAGATCACTTTTTAGCCGCTGCTTTTGCTTTGGTGTCAGTAAAGGTGTCCAATTCTTCCGGGGGAAGCCGATTGCTCTACCCAGCGCGAACGCTGCCACTGGCCCCAAAGGGCCTTCTCGGAAAAAGTACAGTTCCAGTAATCGATCCAAGATTTCTTTACTTGGCTCGCTCTCGGCTTCTCTACAAGAAAGGCCCCACGCCCAGGTCGCAGCTTCAGCAATTTGATTATCAGCGTCAGACAAATGTCTCTCAATGTAGGGCAGGAATTCAGCGAAGCCGAGTTCGTTCGTTAAATGCCTCTCCAAGCGCGCACCGGCTCTTCCCCATTGAAAGCCCGAAATTGTTAGTAGTGCCTTATGGATTTCCTCCTTATCGACGCTCAGCAGCTGAGAAGTAATATATTCTTGGAGGGCAATTGATTCTTCTCGTGCAATAAGTTGAATTGCAAGAGATACCGCGACAGTATTTCTTAGCCAGAGTACTTTTGGCGCATCTCCCTTCCGATACTCTTCCCATGCGCAATTGAAGAAATCGATGCCATAAGGTCCATTAAGAAGGGCTTCCCAGTTGTCGTTTTCTCGGCATCCGCGCGCATGCAAGGCAAGTAACGTTAAAGCAGGACCAAGTGTTTCAGAGCTAACTTCAGCTTCTTCTGATAGACATTGCAAGAGATTTTCCATGGATTTAGGCATTGTGTAGCCGGAAAATGACCTGTCATCTGTCTCTAGGTCGTGGTTTGATACCTTATAATCTTTCTCAGCCTCCGCGAAAAGGCCCTTTATCAACGGTTCAGCTTGCTTTTTTGCAAGTACAGCCGCCATAGGGATTACTTCTTTCCACTCGTCAGCAGTAAGAAAATCACCCAATGGGGTAAGAAGCGATTGGTCCCGTGCGTAACCTCTATAATGCCCTTCGGCTGATGCGACGGCGGCGAGGTATTCCTGGAACGTCAGATGGCGAAACTGATAAAAAGGTACGGTTGTGCGTCCCTCAGGCTGATGTCCAGCTTCGATGAGCAAGCTTGATCGTAATTCGACGCGCTTGAGAAAGTCGTGAGTGCTATCTTTCGCATAACGTCTAATCTGAGGTACGTTCTCGCGTGCCTCTTCTAATAGCCCTAGTAGCTCGTTCTCCGTTGCCGTCTGACGCCCCTGCCGCATTAGCTCAAAAGCCACGTACGCGAGCTGTGGCACTGCTTCCTTTACGTTTAGGGCTTCGTGCCCCTTTATGTTCCATGTATCAAGGAGGACTTCTACAGCCCGTTCGTAAAGGCTGACACGGTCAGGTGGAAGGCGTCCATGACCATGCTTGACCACGAGAAGCATGGTCAAAAGCAGCGGATTTTCAGCAAGCCGTCGTAACGCCGGTGTTTTTAGCAGTTTATGCGAAAGCTCTGAAGCTTCACTTTTGCCCTCGGGCGTATCTCCGACCATCAACTTATGCCAGTGCCCACATAGTGCCTCGATGGCTTTCTTGCTGAGTGGTGCAAGTTTCCATCGTTCACAAAATCTGGCCAATGTAGGAGCTACTAAGCTAAAGCCGGCTTCTCGGCTTGTCACAATCACCCTCGTTTCAGGGTAATCCTCCAGAAATCGCTCCAGATGCTCAACGAACATAGATCGGTGGGCATCGTTGTGTATCTCGTCGAGGCCGTCCACTAGCAGCAGCACTTCACCGGACCGAAGTTTAGGGCGTAGTGCAGTCCAGAAGCCACTGAGATCAAATTGGCCCGTTATCTGCGCCAAGTTCTCAAATATGGTTGGAAGGGGCTTATCTATGTACTCTCGCCATTCTCTACAGCGCACCAGCACCGGATACAAATTCAAATCTGGGAGGTCATCCTCGCTTGCGCTTCGCCTAGACGGGTCACCATATGCAACAGCAAGCCTCTTCAACAATAGCGTCTTCCCTCCTCCTGGGAGCGCAAGGAGGGCGAGTCTTTTGTTCGCTTTAAAAGTTTCCCCAAAGGGCACCGCGGAAGCATTTTCCTCTTGCCACCTTTGAAGCTTTTCCTGCCGCTCTGGATCGTTCACCGGTATCTCCGGCGGAACAGGAGCAGTCATCAAGGGCACAAACAACCGCTCCAGATCAAACTTGCGCTGTGCAGTGTCTAGGTCGGCCCGCACGCCTTCGATAGTCATTTGGCCGCAGTCTTTGAGAAGAAATTTTGTGTAATCACCTATGCATCTCTACGATTTCTTTGTCTTAGCGCCGCCTAATGTATCTATGCAGCGGACTGAAGCCGCCTTACGTGGTAGCTCACGGACTGTTGCGAGTAGCCCGTCAGCGCCACAATCTCGGCCTGCGAGCGCCCGTCTTGGAGCAGATGCTTGACGATGTTTTTGGCCTTGCCTTCACGACGAACGTGGCAGAGCTGTGTGGAAAGCAGCTTCTGCCCATCGGGGGTGATCAGGATCATCTTGATGCGCCGCTCCTCGAAGCCGATAGAGCGGCTCACGGTGATTGGGATGCAGTAGCCATCCTCGACAGCCCCCGTGGTGGCCTCTGGTCGATGAGAGTATTGTGGCTTTCGAAGGCCAGGGTCACAGATCATCGAGACGCTCTCCATCGATAGGACACGGTTCACCCATCCCAGCGTCTCCATCAGGTCGATGACTTTGGTCGATGTCATGTTGAGCCTCTCGGCGAGCTTGGCAATCGTGAGGCAGTTGGTAACGACTTCGCCCGTGAGGGGGTTGACGATCTCGCCACGTTTCCAGCCACGATAGTTCCTGATGTGGCTCCAGCCTTCCCGCTCAGCCCGTAAGAAGCTGCCTTCATCGACCCTGCTCGGGGGATTGATCGGGCGACCTCCACCGGCTCGGGAGGCTGCTTTGTGGCCATCAAGCCACTCACGATAATTGGTCATTGTCGTCTCTTTCATTCTGGCTGATGGGTTGCTCGGAATTGAGCAGCAAGCGCGATCTGAGGAGACGAGGAGGCGAAGGTCAGCAGCCGGTAGCTACTCCGGTCACTGGCGCTTCCGTCTCTTTTAGATGAGCGAAGATAAACGACGCTCTGCGAGGCAGTGCGCACAGAGGGCGCGGGTCGTTGTCGATGGGGTTTGCTTTGGCCGTCGGCGCAGCTCATCAGCGGTCGATAAAGAACGCCCCCCGGTAAGGAGGAAACGGACCTAATCAACCTTCAATGAGACGAATGCTACAGCTACGTGACGTTCCCGTAGGGTGCCTAAGAACGCTCGTCACGATTTCCAATTTATCCGTATGGTAGTGGCAATCGACCAGCCCGTCAGAGCTGGTTATCAGGGCCACGCCTTCGGGTGATCTCATTCCTTATGTGCAGGGCAATCGAGAGCCGGTCCTCTCCGTATGGGTGGGGTATTTGGTCGGGGCCGATCTGCTGCCTCTCTATCCATATAGTGGGGGCAATCTCATTCCCGGTCTTTCTTTAAGTAAGGGGTAATCTAGGGCCGGTCTCCTTCAGGCGGCTTCGAAGGCCGTGATCATCAAACCGAGGGCAACAGCAGGGCTTTTCGCCATGACGCCGTCACCCCCAGTTCTGACAGGGTGGTAATCTGATGGCGGTGGAGCTTGTCGAGATGTGCGTCGTGAGGCCGTTACGGGAGTGGTAGGCAAGGCCCTGCTCGCGGCGCGTTTCTGGTTATGCATATGGTGGGGGCTGACCGAGGACGCGCGTTCTCTCCGAAATGGCCGATGATACCGACCGGCCCCCAAACGCCTCTCCACGGTCGTACCCCGGAACGGGAAACGGCATCAGAAAAGCAAAGCCCCCGCAGATCACTCGACGGGGGCGGTGAATGTGTTTGATGTGGAATGGGTCAGGCCGCGTTCGGGAGCTGATCGTTCCGGGTCATCGGTGGCTGATAGAGCCGCTTCTTCTCCAGCAGCCAATGACGAAACTCACCTGTCGAGAGGCCTCGCTCCGCTGCGGGAAGCTCGAGCCACTGATGGCGTTCATACGTGAACTCGCGGCTGTCGGTCTCGATATAGAGATAGGACAGGCCGCAGGCCTCGACGGTGACCGAGCGACCAAAGGCGGTGACTGAAAAGCGCATCTGAAAACTCCCTGAATGCGAACTGCGAGCGCGCTTAGACTCCAGAGCGAGTCGCGCGTCAATCACAAAATTCGTGTATTATCAACATCTTGGTATGCATTGGTGGATAGCAGTCAGAGGGACGGAATCACTTTCAACATCTTAGCGGAAGGCGTTCGTGTGTCGTTGTCGGGCCTGCTGAACGGGAACCAACTGGCCACGGCGATAGGCCATGAAGGTGGAGATCACCTGCTTGCGGACGAGCGCTGCGTTCTCGGTCTCGGAGTACATGCAGATCAGGAGAGCCTGTTCCTCATTGAGCTAGTAGGTGGTGAACTCCTTCCCACGGTAAGCGCCTCGAGTGGGGGCGATTGAGCCATACGTCAAAAGCTCAGTGGAATGCTTGAAGATGAGGTCGCGGATTTTCCGGGGACGTGCGTAGCCCAGCCGCTCGGCCAGATCGGTGTCCAGTACGCGAGGTTCTTCGTTGACGGTGTGGAGGGTGACTTCGGTGGTCATCTTCAGCTGTCCTGCGAGATGCCACGCACGGGCAGCAAGGACGGGGTTCGACAAGTCAGGAAGAGCCGGGATGGTGAACCGAGCCTGAACCTCCAACTTCCATCCGGCGGTCCATGATTCGGGCGCGGAGTTCGACCGAATAGCCCGAGACGAGGACGAGGGTCTCACACTTGGGGAGATTGAAGCAGAAGTTCTGCTTGCCATTTGACGCGGTGTAATAGCCAGCAAATCTGCTGCCTACTTCACTAAGCTGATCGAGCATGACGCGGACATCACGGAGAACGTCTGCATAGTTCTTCCCCGTCAGTTCAGCGATCTCGCGGCTGGACATGGTGAGGGTGGAAGAGTGTTCAGGGGTAAGCGCGATTCGCAGGCAACACCTCCAGCTTCAGACGGCCAGCGTCATTCAATGTGATGTAAATCCGCAACAGAAGCTTAGTGCGATCAGTGACACCACGGCCAACTATTTTCTTGGTCGGCCTTTACCTCCCGGCAATTCGGCAACAAACATCTGCATCTGATGAATGAACTGATTTGAGGGCGCTTATGACGCTGTTGGGAGATGAACCGAGTCACTCTGATCAGTTGCTCTCGACCTTCGTCGAGGAACGTGAAGTAGAGTACGGTGACGAGCGATATCTTGTCCGTGATAACGGTGCGATCTATCGGAGAAATCCGTACAGAAGAAAAGCCCGCCCTCTGGACAATGTGTGGACCTTCGGGCGGCAATCCTTGACGACTGGGTACATTCACATTGCGGGTGTTCCGGTACACCGTATCGTCTGTAGCGCCTTCGCTGGAGCGCCGCCGTTCAAGACCCATGTAGTGGATCATATAGACACCAATCGTGCCAACAATCGCGCGGAGAACCTGCGATGGTTGTCGAGGCTGGAAAATGTGCTTCTCAATCCCATTTCCGCGCGCCGAATTGAACTGGTTTACGGCTCCATTCAGGAGTTTCTCAACAACCCTCAGAGGGTCAGCGAGGACATACCGTTTCCAGACATATCTTGGATGCGAACGGTGTCTAAAGACGAGGCCTCAGCCACTCGCGAGCGGTTGGAGAAATGGGCACAGATCGGAGCGGTGCCAAGCGGTGGCGCTCTTGGAGAGTGGCTGTATGGCACCGTCGATAGAGTAGTCTCGGAACCTGATCCAGAGGAGTTCGAGTCTCTCACACCATCTGCTGTTCAAGTTCGCTGGCGGGTGCCCAGTGAGTTCCCGGAATGCCCCGAATTCGTGACTGAAAATGCCTTAAAAGACTACGCTGCGCGGTTGTCGTTCGGTAGCGTCTTTGTCCAAAACAAACACTACAAGAGCGTCGTCGTACAGTGTGGCCTCGCGTATGACAGCCTTGTGGTGCTGACCCATTTGCCCGACAATTCAATCAAGAACTGGGCGGTGGCGCATGTCTCAGTCCGAGGCGAACTCTTTTATCATCGTAGCGAGTCCTCTTTCTTCGAATTGCAAGGCGCCCTAAAGCGGTTCTGCGAACTGACAGGCCAAAGCTACGAAGACGCTTTCGACGACTACTGCTGAGCTTCAGGCATCTCATAGCGCGGGAACTTCTTCAGCCCCCGGCCATGTCTCCAGCGTGAGGTATGGGTCTGGATGGGCCTACAATATCGCCCCGACCTTCTTCATTTCCTGCGCCAGCCCTGGCAGCGTGACATCGCTTTTGCCGTAGCCCTCGCCAGACTTCCCGGTGGATCGGCCAGTGATGTAGTACCTTGCCGCGTCCAGTACACCACCGACAAGGCAGACATCCTCGAACAGGTGACGCCAGCCATGACTGGGAGCAAGCTCAGGCCGAGTGATCTTAACCGTATCGCGTAGCCACTCGCCAATCTTCTGCTGTGATCGGGTTGAGAAGATGCGCTGATCGTCAGCCAATTTGAGGCCGTTGATGAAGTCCATCAGCCCTTCCTTGATCAGTTCCGGATGGACCGGGACACGTCGCTCACTGCTTCTCGTCTTGAGGGTCTTACCTCCCGATGTTGTTAAGCGGTAGAACCAGTCATCACCAACCTTGAAGAAGTTGCCCTTGGAGAGCTGTGCAACCTCCTCGATACGCGCTCCTGAATATGCACACATCCAAGGCAGCCATCGTAGGTCATAACGTGTCTCCTTGCGAGCGGCTGCGAGAACCTGCTTCGCCTCGTCCATCGTGTACGTCCGGGTGTCGCTGGCTACCGTCTGGTAGTTGGGTCTCTCGACCGTAGCGAGCGGATTGCCAAGTGGGAAGAGCTTGTTATGGCTATGCTTACGTGCCCACTCGATAACAGTCCGCACGTTCTGAAGGCGCTGGCCGATGGTGTTGTTGCTGAGCTTACCGCCCTCCATCATCACCAGCTTCCAAGCGTCGGCTTCTTCAGGTGTGACCGTGGTCAGGTCATCGCTCTTACGGAAGGTGGTGAACTCGTCCGTCGCCAGCCGGTACTTATCAACGGTCTCCTCGCGCAGCGGTACAGCATCCGTACCCGCCGAACGAAGTCTGACACGGTCATCGATGACAGACTTGAAGGTCTTCGAACCGGTCGCGGCTGACAGCTTAGGTGAAGCCTGAGTACCTTCGAATGTCGGGTAGCGCTTCGTCTCTCCGCTATCGGAATAGTCACCTTCAGCCTTCGCCAGATTGACACGGGCCATCTCGTCCAGCCCTTCAGCCACCTGCATCAGCAGCCTTTGCCTGTACTGAGGTGCAAGGATGATGCCGCGTATCGCCAAGCGGGCGTCGGCAAGTTTACCGAACCGCGTCTCCATGTCTTTGGCTTGCTGCTTCACGGTCGGTATCGTCAGAGGATTATGGCGTGCGGATTTGGCTGCGGCGTTCTCTTCCAACACACGTTGCCATGTCTCAGGAGTGCCGGGGTCATCGTCAAACGCCTCGATGAACGCCGCCCTGATCTCACCAGCAAGAGCAACTGATTGCTTGTGGCTGAGCGGCTTTGGCCCGTCCTTCATCGCCTGCCACGTCGATTGAAGGGCGGAGTATGCCTGGGCGAATCGTTCCTTCGCTATACGTGGCTCCCGTGTTTCCAGAGACACCTTCACGAAGTTCGTCATCGTGACCCTCTTGAAGCTGTCACCAACAGGAATCGTGACAGACTGCCCTTTCGTAGTTGTAGGCAGGTCAGACGGAACCCGAACGCGGAGATAGTAGGTGTTACCAATCAAGACAGGAGAAGGCATGATGAGGGCCATGTGCGCCACCTTTGTGTACCAAGACAAGCGGCGCAAAACTCAACAAGATCAATTATCTAACCAAATCAATGGGAAGATGATGGTCGGAGTGGAGAGATTCGAACTCCCGACCCTCTGGTCCCAAACCAGATGCGCTACCAGACTGCGCTACACTCCGTGCCAACGGCGCCGGAGATACACGCTTCACCCACGCCCTGCAACATGTAATTTCATGCCGGGCGAGCTTCCGGGGAAAATGTCATGCGCTTATGGGATGCCCACGTGGCCAATATGCCGGAAATTCAGGCTTTCGCGCCCGATTTCTCATTTTCATTTAGTAATCCCTAAACTCCATGCGGTAGAGGCGCGGCGACGAACAACCAGTCCGAGCCGGATCGATGACCGCCCAACTTGACCTCGCAACTGTGCTGCTGCTCCACAAATCGTCGTTTCTGGTTGGCGCGCTGTGCTTTCTTTATCTCCGGTGGCAATCGCCCCGGAATGAAGGGCTTGGGATTCTCGCAATCGGCTTTCTTTTTCTCGCCTTGGCATCCACGCTTGCAGGATACGGCGAGCAGAAGCTGCTGCCGGCATTTTTATGGACGCTTTCGAGTTTTACGCTCGGCCTTACCGGCTACGCTCTCTTCTGGATCGGGCTGTGCCGCCTCAGTGGTCAAAGGCGGCAACGGGCCGATTGGCTGGCACTTGCTATTCCCTTGACCGGGGCGGTTGTCGGCTTGGTCACACATTTCCATGTCGTCAACTACATGCGTGCAACCGCCTTCAACACCGGTGCTTTTGCCGTTCTCGCCGCCTCCGCCGTCAAAGTCGTCTCGGACCGGCGAGAAGAGCCGCTGCCGGTACGGGCAATCTTTGCGGCGTCTCTGGCGGTCGCGGCCGCTCTTTGCCTTGCTGTCGTGGTTGGCCTGCTCAAGCCGGAATTTCTGCCGGTTACCACGACCTACGCCTTCTTCCTGCTGATCATCAGCCACTTCGCCATCGCACTCTTTGCGCTGGTGCTCGTCAAGGAGCGTGCGGAGGCGGCATTGCGGCGGACGGCCGATACGGACATGCTGACGGGCGTTGGGAATCGCCGATGGTTCCTGTCGCAACTGCCACGCTTCGGCTTCGAGGGCGATGCCCTTGCGATCATGGACCTCGACTTCTTCAAGCGCATCAATGACCGATTTGGCCACCAGGCAGGTGACAAAGCGCTGATCGCCTTTGCCGAAACGGTGCGCGCTAACCTGCGTTCGAGTGATTGTTTCGCCCAGCTCGGAGGCGAAGAGTTCGGGCTCTACTTCCCGAAAACGAGCGAAGTGCAAGCCCAGGCCGTAGTCGAACGGCTCCGCCTTGCCATCGAGCAATTGGATATCCGATTTGACGACCGTCGCGTTGCTCTCAGCGTCAGCATCGGCGTTGTCAACGGCCGCGGCGTGCAACGTAGCTGGGAGGAACTGTTCAGCATGGCCGATGCCGCGCTCTACCAGGCGAAGGATGCCGGCCGTAACTGCGTCGTCGCCTATGCCCCGCCACCGGCGTCATTTGCGAGGAACATATCAGGAGCACGTGTAGGTTGAATATATTGGGGCGGCGTCGATCTGCCAGCCTGTGAGCGCCAGGGCTGCTGCGCCGCGTGGCTGTACCGCTCTCGATCCCGGCCTCGTTCAAGGTCGTGGATAAAAAAACGGGCCGGCGGAAATGCATCCAGCCGGCCCGTTCCGGCAATCTCGCGGAAAGGGGAACGTCTCTGCGCGGGGCTGCAGCGCCGCGCGAAGGGAGATCGATTGCCACCTGATAATGCCTGAATGCGCCTTGCCCAATTGACATTTCGCGCTGAAAATTTGACATTTATCGCATGGACGCCACAGGGAAAATACAATCTGTGATCGATGTCGTGGTTGTCGTCCTGCCGGAATCGTCAATCATGTCTCTGGCTTCGGTGCTCGATCCGATGCGCGCTGCCAATCGGGTCTCGGGTCGCCAGGTCTTTCGTTGGCAGTTGTTGTCGGCGGACGGTCAGCCAATCATCCTGACGTGTGGCATTCCGATCGCCGTCGACGGCAAATTCGCCTTGCCGCTCGAAGGCGATGTCTTGCTGGCGATCGGTGGCTTCAATCTCGACAGGCATGTCGGAAGCAGGTTCATCGCGACGCTTCAGGAGTGCGCCCGCCATTTTGACGTTGTGGCCGGTATCGAATCGGGCTGCTGGCTGCTCGGCCGCTCGGGTCTGCTCAACGGCCGCAAGGCGACAGCCCACTGGGAAGAGCTGGAGGATTTCAGCCAGGCATTCCCCGCATTGACGGTGCTGGGTGATCGCTTCGTCACCGATGGAAAATTCTGGACCTCCGGCGGCGCATCGCCGACTTTCGACATGATGCTGCATCTCATCAGCCAGCGCCTCGGCTCTGCCTTGGCGCTCGATGTCGCCAGCATCTTTGTCTACGACCAGACCCACAGCGCGACGGACGTCCAGCCGGTGGTCTCCCTCGGGCGGATAGAGACCCTTGATCCCGGTTTGGCGGGGGCGATCCGTCTCATGGAGCGCACGCTCGAACGGCCTCTCACAGTTTCTGCGCTCGCACGTCGCCTTTCCGTGTCGCAGCGAAAGCTGGAGTCTCTATTTTCAAAGGGCCTTTCGACCAGCCCCGGCGCCTATTACCTGCGCCTGCGCCTTCAGGTCGCCCATCGGCTTGTGCGCGATTCGGGAAGCCCGATCCGCGAGATCGCGCTGCGCTGCGGCTTCGACAGCCTCTCGGCGTTTTCTCGCGCCTACAGCCGCGAATACGGAACGAGCCCGTTGAAAATGCGCGGCAGGCATCGCGGCGCGGCTGCGATACCGCAGCGCGGCGAGGGGATCTGAAGATGGTGAGTGCGCCTGATCCTTCGCTAGCGATTGCTATGCTTGGAGGTCGCGCAATCGGACGCCTGGTCTGCTGTCATTGGCAGCGGGCTTCGTACCGGCGGCCATAGCGATCACGATAGATACAATAGCCTTGGCGGTCCTGGGAACGCCCAATCAGGTTACCCATGAGCCCCCCGGCCACAGCGCCGATAGCCGCACCGCCCCAGCTGTCGCTGACGACACCCCCGATAAGGGCGCCGGTACCCGCGCCGATTACGGTCCCTTTCTCTGTCTGAGTGCAGGACGCGAGGGTCGCAATCATTCCAACTGCAATGATAAGGTTTTTCATGCTTTCATCCCTTTGCTCGATGTTAATCTGGACTATCTCGATGGGAGTCTTTGCATTCACGCTACGTAACGCAGCATCTACGTAATGCGCGTAATTGTCGATAGTGGCGATTCGTGAAGGGATTCGGCGCGCTGATTGGCCTCTCATCCGGGCAACCCGGCGGCGTTAGGCTTCGTTTCGCGATCGGCGTTCCGAGCGTTTCTCTGCTTCGTTCAGAGCCGTGCCCGTTTCTTGGATCGCATCCAGAGTAGCGGTGTTCATGGTAGCCCGCAAAGAACGACGACAGTAACCGCTGGCACGCATGCCGATGACGAAAGTGCCCCGCTGGTGGCGGATTGCGGGCGACTTGGTATGTCGCAGCCGTAAGCCATTGGCTCGAAGTGGAGACATCAATGCTCCGCCGAGCCGGGCGGGTGGTGATGTTCACAGACGTTAGTGCCCGCTACTGAATTATCCCCGTATAGCGTTGCTTGCCACCACCGCAGCCGCCCGGCTGCCGGACACCACCGGATCAACGCGCTCACCCCGACGGCTCCGCTGGCGCCAGACCCATCGTTCCGTCCGCCCGAGGGGCTTTTTTGACACGCGCAGCCGTTTGAAAGCAGTGCACTGTCGTTCATCGGCAGTTCAGGGTGATTAGCTCAATGTGATAACCAGTTAGGAGGAGTTTGCTATGAAAAAGCTCTTATCCGCCCTCGCAGCGATCAGCTTGGCTGCGTCTTTCGCGTTACCGCTAAGCGCCGCTCCGATTTTCGTGCCGAAACCTGTAGAAGTGCAGGCCATCACTACCGCCGAACAGGTCAACCACTGGCGAAACCGCCATTGGCGGGCTGACCGTCGGTGGGATCGCCGCTGGGATAGGCGGCACGCCTGGCGTTCCTGCGGCTACTACGGCAGGTGTTACCCACGCTATTACGGGTACAACGGCTACCGTGACGGTTATGGTTACCGTGACCGATACCGTTACCACCGGCGTTCGGGTGTGACCATCTACTTCAATTTCTAGCAGGATGCGCTGCCGCGCCAAGCGGACGCTGGATTTGCTACGGATCGATACGAAACGTGCAGCAATTACTCAAAGCGCACAGGTCTGGAAGTGGCGTCAAAGAAAGAGAAAAATGGTGAGCGCGCAGGGATTCGAACCCTGGACCTACTGATTAAAAGTCAGTTGCTCTACCGGCTGAGCTACGCGCTCCCTAGCCGCGGCCGTGAAGCCCGGCGGAAGTGGGCGGACATATGCACTTGAGCTTCCCGCCGGTCAACCCAAAAATTTCGGCTTTCGTGAAGAAATGGTGCATGGCGCAATGATCGCCAAAAGGTGATTGGTATCATCGGGATCATGCGGCTATGGAATGGCCCAAATACCGCATGCCGGAGTTCTTGCCGTTGTCGATTGCCGATATTTCGATCTGGACCGCCATTCTCGCTGGTGCCCTGTCCTTCCTTTCGCCCTGTGTTCTGCCGCTTGTGCCGCCCTATCTCTGCTATATGGCGGGTGTTTCGGTCGATCAGTTTCGAAGCGGTGAGGCGGTTTCGGCGCGCAGCACAAGGCGCGCCGTTTTGCCGGCGGCCCTTCTGTTCACGCTCGGTTTTGCGACCGTGTTTGTGTCGCTCGGTGCCGGTGCATCCTCGATCGGCCTGCTCTTGCGCCAGCACATGGATCTCCTGTCGCGCATCGGCGGCGTGGTGATCATCATCATGGGTCTGCATTTCCTCGGCGTGTTCAAGATCGGCCTGCTTGCACGTGAGGCGCGGTTCCAAGGTGGAGGCAAGCCGGCGACGCTGTCGGGCGCCTATATCATGGGCCTTGCCTTCGCCTTTGGCTGGACGCCTTGCATCGGCCCGGTGCTTGGAACGATCCTCGGGGTTGCGGCAGCACGCGACACGGTCACGGACGGCGCCATGCTCCTGGCCGTCTATTCGCTCGGACTTGCAATCCCGTTCTGGATTGCAGCCGGTTTCTCCGGTGCGTTCATGCGCTTTCTCCTGCGGTTCCGCCGCCATCTCGGCCTCGTCGAAAAGCTGATGGGCGCGCTTCTGGTGCTGGCGGGCCTGGCCTTCCTCTTCGGCTTCATCAGTTCCGTCGCCATCTGGTTCCAACAGACCTTCCCGATTCTGATGAAGATCGGCTAAGTCGACCGAGGACAGGGGCGCGTTCGCCGATTGCGGCTCAACCTATTGGAATCGATCGGGTTGATGCTATTGGGTTGAACAGGCCCAATTGAACGACAGCGCGAACTTTGCGACTAACCGACGACTGGGCGTCGGGTGGGGTTCTGTTCCCGCTCAGCGGATCGCATGCGCATGGTCGGGGAGTGGCATGACGGAAATTGCTGGCCTGGTACTGCCATTCTTCGGGCTGATTTTTCTCGGTTATCTGACCGCCCGCTTTGTCGAGCATCCGGGCGAGGCGATGGGATGGTTGAACACCTTCATCATCTACCTCGCTTTGCCGGCGCTGTTCTTCAAGCTGGTGTCGCGAACACCGATCGAACAGCTGACGCGCGCCGATTTCATCCTGACGAGTGTCGGGGCGACCTACGTCGTCTTTTCGCTGATCTTCATCGTCGGCCTGTACGCGCGGCGCAACACCGTGGGCGAGGCTACCATCCAGGGCTTTGCCGCCGCATATGGCAATATCGGTTACATGGGGCCTGGGCTTGCCTTGCTGGCACTGGGCGACGCCGCGGCGGTGCCGGTGGCGCTGATCTTCTGCTTTGAGAATGCTGCGCATTTTACCGTGGCGCCAGCGATGATGGCGCTGTCAGGCGGGCGAAAGGAAAAGCCTGTGGTGCTGGCCTTCGGTATCGCCCGCAAGATCATCCTGCACCCATTCATCTTGTCGACCCTTGCCGGAGTGGTCGCTGCCTTCTTTGCCGTCCAGCCGCCGTTGCCGGTGCAACGCCTGATCGACTATCTGGCGCAGGCGGCAGCCCCTTGTGCCCTGTTTGCCATGGGTGTGACGCTGGCGCTGCGGCCGATCAAACGCATCCCGGTCGAGATCGGGTACATCGTGCCGGCCAAGTTGATCCTGCACCCGCTCCTGGTGTTTACGGCGCTCAGCCTGACAGGCAACTATGATCCTGTCTGGGTGCAGACGGCTGTGTTGCTCGCCGCCTTGCCGACCGCGACGAACGTCTTTGTCATCGGACACCAATATGGCGTCTGGCAGGAGCGTGCCTCGGCGACGATCCTGATCACCACGCTGCTTTCGGTCGCAACAGTGACCGGGCTGCTCTACCTGATCCGCTCAGGCGCTCTTCCGGCCGATCTTTTCCCGTAATCCGTCCTTCAGCGCGTGGAACGCGCTGCCGGGGTGCACGCCTTCACGCATCAAAAGGCTGCGTAGCGGTCCCGCGGCAGAGAGAATGTGCAGGCCGACGGCGCGCAGCGCCTGAACCGGCAGAAAACTCGACAGAAGCGATCGGTTCAGGAGATCGACGCTTGCCGTGCGGCTGACGATGTCCGGGCGGCGACGGCTGTCGAATCGGTCGCCGATATCACCTTGCAGATTGTCGTCCGCTTTTGCGCCGATCAGATCGACGAGCGTCATTGCATCGCGAAGACTCAAGTTGAGGCCCTGGGCGCCGATTGGCGGGAACGCGTGCGCAGCTTCGCCGACGAGCGCGACCCGGCCCTTGCCGAAGCGATGAGCGCTCATGCCGGAGAGCGGGAAGGACTGCGGGGCAGCCTCGACGGTGACCTTGCCGAGGATCGACTGCATCCGATCTTCGACGGCACGCGACAATGTCGCGAGGTCGAGCGCCAGCGTGGCAGCCGCATCTTCGGGTTTGCGCACCCACACGAGGCTCGAGTGATTGCCGGGCAGGGGCACCTGGGTGAAGGGGCCGCTCTCGGTGTGAAATTCGGTCGACGTGTCCTGGTGGGGAAGCTCGTGCGCAAAGTTGAGGACGACGGCGGTTTGCGGATAGGACCAGGTGCTGACAGCGATCTTGGCCGCTTCGCGCACAGGCGAACGGCGACCATCGGCGCCGACGAGCAGATCGGCCGTGATATCGCGTCCGTCATCCAGCGAAATCCGCGCCTTGTCGTCGGAGAGGTCGAAATCGACCGCCGACATCGTCAGGCGGTCGAGCGTTGCTGTTTCGGAGGCGCGCTGGCGCAGGATATCGAGGAAGGGGGCATTCGGAATGTTGTAGCCGAAAGCCGCAAGTCCAACTTCCGAGGCGCGGAAGTTCACGGTCGGCGCCCGCAGCAGGCGGTTGGTGCCGTCAAGAATGCGCATCGTCGACAGCGGCGCCGTCACCGGCTGAACCTTGTCCCAGAGGTTCAGTTTTTTCAGATATTCGATCGACTGGTCCATCAGTGCGGTCGTCCGTCCGTCGGACGATGCCGGTTCCGGCCCGATCAGCGCAACGCGGTAGCCCGCCTCGGCAAGCGCGATCGCTGCCAAGGAGCCCGCCAGACCGGCGCCGACGACGGCAATGTCGTAATGATCCATGATGGAAAGAACCCCTTCGCTCGCGCCATCAAGCGCCTGCTGCTTTCAGTTCGATCTTACTTCTAGTCTTCGGCAAGTGCGAAATAAATGGGTTGAATCAGCGCAGAAGCAATTTGAAAATGTCCACAGATCAATCTCAGTCGGACAAAGTCTTGCTTGAATTTTGCTGGCGATGCGTTGCAAAGGGTGCATATTACGCGCAATGCGCCGCCAAAGCGGTTGGGGTGGGGTTACAGCCCCGTCTGGCGAAGTGCACAAGGGGATAGGCGGCGTCCGCAGATGAAGTTTTTCAACTACAAAAGAGTCCCCTACGCCGAGATCCGCGCCTTCTCCGTGCACATATTGACCGCTTCCGGGTCTTTCCTTGCTTTTCTCGGTGTCGTTGCGGCGGCTGAACACCGCTTCGTCGACATGTTCTGGTGGCTGGGTCTGGCCCTACTGGTCGATGGCATCGACGGCCCGATCGCCCGCAAGGTCAGGGTCAAGGAAGTGCTGCCCAACTGGTCGGGCGACACGCTCGACAACGTCATCGACTATGTGACTTACGTGCTCTTGCCGGCTTTTGCGCTCTATCAGAGCGGCATGATCGGCGAGCCGTGGTCCTTCGTGGCAGCCGGTGCGATCGTCGTCTCGAGCGCGATCTATTACGCTGACATGGGCATGAAGACCGACGAGTACTTCTTCTCGGGCTTTCCCGTCGTCTGGAACATGGTGGTCTTTACGCTGTTCGTCATCCAGGCCAGCGAACTGACCGCATCGATCGTCGTCTTCGTGTCGGTGGTACTGACCTTCCTGCCGATCAACTTCCTGCACCCGGTGCGCGTTCAACGGCTGCGGGTGCTCAACCTCGGCGTCTTTTTCGTCTGGTCGGCGCTCAGCATGTACGCGCTGCTTCTGCATTTCGTGACGCCGGCCTGGGTGGTGACCGGTGTTCTAGCAACAGGCATCTATCTCTACGTGATTGGTTTCGTCCTGCAGATTTTCCCCAGGCTCGGCCGGACCTAGGAGCTCTTCGATGGCACAGGCAATTGTCGTACGCGAACTCGGCGGACCCGAGGTCCTGAAGCTGGAGGGTGTTACGCTCTCGCCGCCGGGGCCGGGCGAAGTGCAGATCCGCCAGGTTGCTGTCGGCTTGAATTTCATCGACGTCTATTTCCGAACCGGTCTCTACAAATCCGCCTCGGGCCTGCCTTTCGTTCCGGGCAAGGAAGGGGCCGGGATCGTCACAGCCGTCGGCGATGGCGTCAGCCTCTTTGGCATTGGCGACCGGGTGGCCTATGCTTCGTCGGACGGTGCCTATGCCAGCGAACGCAACGTCGAAGCCTCGCAACTGGTCAAGGTTCCCGACGACATATCGCTCGAGACGGCAGCGGCGATGATGCTGAAGGGCATGACCGCGCAGTACCTGCTCAACCAGACATTCAAGGTCGGCCCGGAAACGACGCTGCTTTTCCATGCGGCCGCCGGCGGCGTCGGCTTGATTGCCGGCCAGTGGGCAAAAGCCCTCGGCGCAACCGTCATTGGTACTGCAGGATCGCAGGACAAGATCGATCTGGCGCTTGCCCATGGTTACGACCATGTCATCAACTATCGCACGGACGATTTCGTCGCCCGGGTGAAGGAATTGACCGACGGCAGGGGTGTCGATGTCGTTTATGATTCGGTCGGGAAGGACACCTATCCTGCCTCGCTCGATTGCCTGAAATCGCGCGGCCTCTGGGTGAGCTTCGGCAACTCGTCCGGTCCGGTCGATGCCTTCAGCATCGGCATCTTGGCGCAGAAGGGGTCGCTGTTTGCGACGCGTCCGACACTCTTCGGTTATGTGTCGACGCGGCCTGCGCTTGAAGCGTGTGCAAATTCCCTCTTTGATATTGTGCAAAGCAACAAAGTGCGTATCAATATAAATCAGACTTATCCGCTTGCCGACGCCGGTCGCGCGCATACGGATCTTGAGACAAGAAAAACGAGCGGAACAACACTGCTGATTCCTTGATCGAAGCCTTAAGGCGGACGGGAATCGACAGAGGGGAAAAGAGGGCAGCGTGCCTGTTGAGGGAGCAACTGCGAACGGTCCATTGTTGACTGTGAGCAACCTGACGAAATTGTTTGGCTCATTTGCGGCCTGCAATGACATCAACCTGCAGATAGACCAGGGCGAAATCCACGCCCTTCTCGGCGAAAACGGTGCCGGGAAATCGACGTTGGTGAAGATGCTGTTCGGCGTCCTCGCACCGACGGCGGGCGAGATCGTGTGGCAGGGGCGCAACGTGCGCATCGCCAGCCCGGCTGCGGCGCGCAAGCTCGGCATCGGCATGGTTTTCCAGCATTTTTCGCTGTTCGAGGCGCTGACCGTCGCCGAAAACATCGCGTTGTCGATGGACGGCAACGTTTCGCTCGCCAAGGTCGCCGAAGAAGCGTCGCGCCTGTCGCACGCCTATGGCCTGCCGCTTGATCCGAAGGCGCATGTGGCCGATCTCTCCGTCGGCGAGCGCCAGCGTATCGAGATCGTCCGTGCGCTCTTGCAGAACCCGCGCCTCATCATCCTCGACGAGCCCACATCGGTGCTGACGCCACAGGAAGCCGACCGGCTGTTCGAGACGTTGAATAAGCTCAAGGCGGAAGGACGTTCGGTTCTCTATATCAGCCATCGGCTCGAGGAAGTGCAGCGCATCTGCGATCGCGCCACGGTGCTTCGCCACGGCAAAGTCACAGGCGCCTGCGACCCCAGGGTCGAAACGCCGGCGTCGCTGGCACGCATGATGGTGGGAAGCGACGTCGCGGCGGTGACTGCCGAGGGCACCAGCACCAAGGGCGACGTGCAGCTGGAGGCGCGGCATCTGTCCGTTTCCGCACGCACTCCGTTCGCCGTCTCCCTAAAGAACATCTGTCTCAAGGTGCGCGCCGGCGAAGTGCTGGCGATTGCCGGGGTGGCAGGCAACGGCCAGGGCGAGCTTTTCGATGCGCTTTCCGGTGAATATCCGGTTGCCGATGACGCGGCCGTGCAGATCAGGCAAAAGCCGGTCGGCACCAGAAACATCAACGCGCGACGACTGATGGGCGCCGGCTTTGTTCCCGAAGAACGCCACGGCCACGCTGCGGTATCGGCCATGCCGCTTTCGGACAATCTCGTGCTGGCCAGAAGCCGCTCAGATGCCAAGGCATTTCTCGGCGGCGGATTCCTCAACGTCATCCGCCGAGACGCGGTCGCCACGGCGACCAGACGCATCTCTGAGGCGATGGACGTGCGCAAGAGCGGGGAAGACCCGCCGGCGGGATCGCTTTCGGGCGGCAACCTGCAGAAATTCATCGTCGGTCGAGAACTCGACCGTCAGCCGGCCGTCCTGGTCGTCAATCAGCCGACCTGGGGCGTCGACGCGGGTGCTGCAAGCCGTATCCGGCAAGCGCTTGTCGATCTCGCCAAGGCCGGGTCCGCGGTGCTGGTGATCAGCCAGGACCTCGACGAGATCTTCGAAGTGGCGACCGAAATCGCGGTGATCAGCGAGGGGCGGCTGTCCGATCCCTATCCGGCGCGCGAGCTTTCTCGCGAAAAGATCGGCCTGCTGATGGGCGGCATGTACGGCAAGACCGAAGGTACGGGGGCAGTGCATGCGCATTGAACTGGAAAAGCGCGCCAAGATATCGACGCTGTTCTCGATTCTCTCTCCCTTCATCGCCTTCCTGCTGATGATCGTCTTCGGCGGCATCATGTTTGCTCTGCTCGGCAAGAACCCGGTCACGGCGCTCTACAGCTTTTTCGTCGAGCCCCTGAGCGAGGTCTGGTCGCTGCATGAGCTGGCGATCAAGGCTGCACCGCTGATCCTGATCGCCGTCGGCCTTTCCGTCTGTTTCCGGTCGAACAACTGGAACATCGGCGCCGAAGGGCAGTTCATCATGGGGGCGATCGCCGGCTCGATCCTGCCAGTGGTATTTTATGATTGGCAGTCGCCGCTGGTGCTGCCTCTGATGATGCTGATGGGCATGCTCGGCGGTGCGTTGTTTGCTGCCATTCCCGCCTTCCTCAAGGCGCACATGAACACCAACGAGATCCTGACGAGCCTCATGCTGGTCTACGTCGCCCAGCTGTTTCTCGATTGGCTCGTGCGCGGCCCCTGGCGAAATCCGGGCGGGATGAATTTTCCGGAGACGCGCACCTTTGCCGCCGATGCAATCCTGCCGGAAATGATCGCATCGGGGCGCACCCACTGGGGCTTTGCATTCGCCATCATAGCGGCGATCCTCGTCTGGTTCATGATGCGCTACACGCTGAAGGGCTTCGAGATTTCGGTTCTCGGACAGTCCGAACGTGCAGGGCGCTTTGCCGGCTTCTCGTCGCGGCGGATGATCTGGTTCTCGATGCTGCTGTCGGGCGCGCTTGCCGGTCTTGCCGGTATTTCGGAGGTCAGTGGCGCGATCCAGCAGCTGCGGCCGGTGATTTCGCCCGGCTATGGCTTCACGGCGATCATCGTGGCGTTTCTCGGCCGGCTCAATCCGCTCGGCATCATCGCTGCCGGTCTGGTGCTGGCGCTGACCTATCTCGGCGGCGAGGCGGCACAGCTGTCGCTCGGCGTGTCCGACAAGGTGACGCGCGTCTTCCAGGGCCTGCTCCTGTTCTTCGTGCTCTCCTGCGACACGCTCATTCATTATCGCATCCGGCTGGTCTGGTACCGGTTTACTGCGTCAGATCTGGACGGGAGCCGCTGATGGGGATCGTCGAAGCCATATTGCTGAGCGTCATCACTGCCGCGACACCGCTTGTCCTTGCCGCTTTGGGTGAGCTCGTGACGGAACGTTCCGGCGTGCTCAATCTCGGTGTCGAGGGTATGATGGTCATGGGCGCCGTCTGCGCCTTTGCTGCCACCCAGATCACCGGGTCGCCTTACCTGGGCATTCTGGCGGGCATCGTCTGCGGCGCCGTGTTCTCGCAGCTCTTTGCATTCCTGACCCTGACGTTGGTTGCCAACCAGGTGGCAACCGGCCTGGCGCTGACGCTGCTTGGTCTTGGCGTCTCCGGCATGCTCGGCGAGGGCTTTCTCGGCATGCAGGGGATCAAATTGCAGCCGATCGCCATTCCGCTGCTGTCGGATATCCCCGTTATCGGGCCGTTGCTGTTCCGGCAGGATATCATTTTCTATCTGTCCATCGCTTTGGTAGCGGGTGTTCACTGGTTCCTGTTCAAAAGCCGCGCGGGTCTGAAGCTGCGCGCAGTCGGCGACAGCCACGCGTCGGCCCATGCCCTTGGCGTCAACGTCATCAGGACGCGCTATCTCGCGGTGATGTTCGGCGGCGCCTGCGCAGGCTTGGCCGGTGCTCAGCTATCATTGGTCTACACCCCGCAATGGGTGGAGAACATGTCTGCCGGGCGCGGCTGGATCGCGCTTGCGCTGGTGGTGTTTTCGTCCTGGCGCCCGTGGCGCCTCGTCGCCGGTGGTTATCTGTTCGGCGCCGTATCCATCAGCCAGCTGCACGCGCAGGCCTTCGGCCTCGGCATACCCTCGCAGCTCCTGTCGTCGCTTCCCTACCTCGCGACGATCATCGTCCTCATTCTCATTTCACATAACCGGCGCACGACCTTGATCAATACGCCGGCATCGCTCGGTAAGCCGTTTGTGCCAGATCGGTGACATAACAATCCAGACGGACGTTTCTCAAACCGACAGAGGTCAAGAAAATGAAAAAACTACTGCTCGCTCTCGCAAGTACCGCTGCTGTCATCGGCTTTGCCAGTGCCGCTGCCGCCCAGGAAAAGGCCAAGGTCTGCTTCGTCTATGTCGGTTCCAAGACCGATGGCGGCTGGACGCAGGCCCACGATATCGGCCGTCTGGAGCTGGAAAAGGCGCTCGGTGACAAGATCGAGACGCAGTTCCTTGAAAGCGTTCCGGAAGGCCCGGATGCCGAGCGCGCCATCGAGCGCCTGGCTCGCTCCGGCTGCGGCCTGATCTTCACGACGTCCTTCGGTTTCATGGACGCGACGATCAAGATCGCCCAGAAGTTCCCGGACGTGAAGTTCGAACATGCCACCGGCTACAAGACTGCGCCGAACGTGGCGACCTACAACAGCCGCTTTTATGAAGGCCGCTACATCCAGGGCGTGATCGCAGCCAAGATGTCTGAAAAGGGCGTCGCCGGCTACATCGCCTCGTTCCCGATCCCGGAAGTGGTGATGGGCATCAATTCCTTCGTTATCGGCGCGCGTTCGATCAACCCGGACTTCAAGATCAAGGTTGTATGGGCCAACACTTGGTTCGACCCGGGCAAGGAAGCCGATGCCGCCAAGGCGCTGGTTGACCAGGGCGTCGACATCCTGACGCAGCACACCGACACGACCGCTCCGATGCAGGTTGCCGCAGAGCGCGGCATCAAGGCTTTCGGCCAGGCATCGGACATGATCGCCGCCGGCCCGAAGACCCAGTTGACCGCGATCGTCGACACCTGGGGCGCCTACTACATCAAGCGCACCCAGGCCTTCCTCGACGGCAAGTGGGAAACCACGTCGAGCTGGGACGGCCTGAAGGACGGCATCCTGACGATGGCGCCCTACACCAACATGCCTGACGACGTGAAGAAGCTGGCCGAGGATACGGAAGCCAAGATCAAGTCGGGCGAGCTGAAGCCGTTCACCGGCCCGCTGAAGAAGCAGGATGGCAGCGAGTGGCTGGCAGCAGGCGCGTCGTCGGATGACGGTACGCTGCTCGGCATGAACTTCTACGTCGAAGGCGTTGACGACCAGCTGCCGAAGTGAGCTTGGCTGAAGAGATTGGCTAATATGCAAACCCCGCCGCTACGGCGGGGTTTGTCGTTCTAGACGGGTGCTCGTGACGCCACGGCGGCTCGTTTGCAACTGTGAAATGGTGTTGTTCTCCTCGCGGAAGTCGTTGCAATCAATGGTCGTGCGCGCCGGTTTCGACACTAGTGCAGCATGGCCGTATTTCGTGTAATGCTCTGAGGAATCGGTTGATCACTTCGACGTTCGCCTGTCCCGTTCGTGGGGAGAGGGGTTCGGTGGCAAACCGCATGTTGAGGCGCCGCAATCGGCGCTGTCAGGCAAGGGAGTGCCTGGAGGAGGTGGGTTGAACAGGAGTTTGCTGGAGACGGTCCTTTCCGGGACGCGGAAGCGCACCAGTCATGCGCATGTGGTCGACCAGCTCGGCAAGGCGATCGTTTCAGGCGAGTTCCCGATCGGGTCGATCTTGCCTGGCGATCCGGAACTGGCGGCGCGTTTCAAGGTGTCGCGCACGGTTCTTCGCGAAGCGATGAAGACGCTTGCTGCCAAAGGCTTGGTGGTTCCGCGCGCCCGCATCGGCACGCGCGTCACGCCGAGAAACGACTGGAACCTGTTCGACAACGATATCCTGACTTGGCATTTCGAATGCGGCGTGGATGAGGCTTTCCTTCACCACCTGAGCGAAGTGCGCCTGGCCTTCGAGCCGCATGCGGCCGCGCTTGCGGCAAGGAACGCGTCGGATGCCGAGATCAGCCGGATGATGCGTCTCGCAGTCGCCATGGGCGAAGCCGGCCACACGGCCGAGAGTCTCGCCTATGCCGACCTGAAGTTCCATCTGTCGATTGCCGAGGCTTCGGGAAATCCGTTCATGCGCACGGTCGGCGGACTGATCGAGGCGGCGCTGGTCGGCATTTTTAAGCTGAGTTCCCCGGTCGAGGAAAAGGGCGGCGTCGACGAAGTCGCCCGCAATCACATCCGGATCGTCGAGGAGATCGGCCGTCGCGACGAGGCAGGCGCGCGCGCCGCGATGGAAAATGTCATCAAGATCGGGCGCGAGCGGGTGCGCGGCGCCCTTCGCTCGGGCGAACGTTAAGCCAGCTTCTCCAAAGTTTCCCATTTTGGGCAGGTATTTCCTCGCGAAATACGGGTGAAGTGCATTTGGTGACACGGATTTCGAGACTTGCGCTTGCCCGGATCGCCCGCTGGCCTTATTTGGTGAACGGTCGCTCTCGATTGGGCGACTTTTCGTCAACGGTGACTTGGAGACCATGTCCGAATTTTTTGTCATTTTCGTCCTGCTTTTGATCAACGCATTTTTTGCTCTCTCGGAAATGGCAATCGTCTCGGCAAGCAAGCCCTTGCTTCGCCAGATGGCAAAACAGGGAAATCTCCGCGCCGAAGCGGCATTGAAGCTGGCGGAAGACCCCGGCAAGTTTCTTTCCACCGTCCAGGTGGGCATCACATTGGTTGGCACGCTCGCCGGCGCCTACGGTGGCGCGACCATCGCAGCCAAGTTCGCGCCGTTCTTCGACAGCATCGCCTGGATCAACCCCTACGGCCATCCGGTGGCCGTCGCGATCGTGGTCACGCTCATCACGTTCCTCTCCGTCGTTATCGGTGAGTTGATCCCCAAGCAGCTGGCACTGAAGAATTCGGAGGGCTTCGCGATGTTCGTCGCCCGGCCGATGACGCTTCTGTCACGCATCGTCGCACCGATCGTCTATCTCTTCGAAACCTCGGCAGCGCTGATGATGCGCCTGCTCGGCATCCGTCCGGATGATCCGGACCATGTGACCGAAGAGGAAGTTCACGCGATCATGGCGGAAGGCGTAGAGAGCGGCGCGATCGAAAAGTCGGAGCACGAGATGCTCCGCCGTATCATCCGTCTCGGCGACCGCAACGTGAAGTCGATCATGACGCATCGCACCGAGATGAGCTTCATCGACATCAACGACAGCCTGGAGACCATTGGCGAGAAGATCCGCCAGTATGGCCACTCCCGTTATCCCGTTGTTGATGGACCAAGCGGCGACGTTATTGGTGCCGTTCTGGCGAAGGAAATCTTGAATGCGCCGACATCTGTTCCGCTCGATGTTCGCAAATATGTGCGCGAGATCCACACACTGCCGGAAACCGCGTCCTGCCTGAAGGCGCTCGATGCCTTCAAGTCGTCAAGCATCAACATGGCTATGATCGTCGACGAATACGGCAGCACCGAAGGCATCATCACCATCGCCGATATTCTCGAGGCGATCGTCGGTGTGCTGCCGTCGAACTATGACGATCTCGAGCACGCCCTGATCCGCCAGCGCGAGGATGGGACCTACCTTGTCGATGGACGAACGCCGATCGATGAAATCCATCTGACCATCGGCATCGAAGGCATCGATGCCGATGGAAACTTCGAAACGATCGCGGGCTTTCTGGTTCAGCAGCTGCGCAAGACGCCCGAAGAGGGCGATATCGCGATTGCCCATGGATATCGTTTCGAAGTGATCGATATGGATTCCCGCCGTATCGATAAGATCCTCGTCAGCCGCTGCGAGAACACCGCTGCCTGACGTCCTGATGAGGACGCGGCGCCCCTCCTGGGCGTCGCGGACCGGCCGCTGGCCAAAGGCGCTTTGACAGACGCAGTCGTCGTTCGGGAAAAGCGGATAGCTTAGAAAAGCAAAAGGTCGGGCAATACCCGACCTTTCCCTCAAATCATCACGGCGCCTGCTAGTACATCCGTAGTCATTCGCCTCAAGCGATGATTGAATAATTGCGTTATTAAAGGGTTGCTGTGTCGGGCATATGACAATGCCACCGCAAATATTCTTTGTGTCCGATGCGCTGCAATGGATGCGATGTCCGGCGCCTCGAGTGCGCGCAACATGTCGCGCGACCGCGCATACGGGGCTATCTGAGCTGGAGGACCTGGCAGCGCGAGCCCACCGGCGCCTCTTCGGCGTTCGGCGCGCGAACGATCAGGCAATCGGACTGTGCGAACACCTTCATCATCGACGAATCCTGCCGCTGGAAGGGATGGGCCAAAAGGGAACCGTGCGCATCTTTCGAAAGCCGCGCACGCACATAGTCCTGGCGCTTGTCGTTGGCAGGCAAGGGCGAGGCGAGGCGCGCGGTGGTAAGACGGTCGCGCGCCGCCAGGCTCGCCAGCTTTCGGATCAGGGGCTCGAGAAATAGGAGCGCGCAAACGAGGCTGGAGACGGGATTGCCCGGCAGGCCGAGTACCGCCATGCCGCCGAGCTGGCCGACCATCAGGGGCTTTCCGGGCCTCATGGCAATGCGCCAAAAATCGAGCGTCATCCCGTTTGCAAGCAATGTCGACTGCACGAGGTCATGATCGCCGACCGAGGCGCCGCCAAGGGTGACGAGTACGTCGGCTCGCGCGAGACTTGCCTGCTCTACGGCCGCTGAAATCGCCCGGCTGTTGTCCGGGACGATACCCAGGTCGAGGACATCGGCTCCATTGTCGCGCGCAATGGCGGCAACACCAAAGGTATTGGAGGCTATGATCTGATCGGCGCCAGGTATGCTACCGGGTGTCAGCAACTCGTCACCGGTGGCAAGGATCGCGATCAAAGGCTTCTTGAAGACCGGCAAGGTCGCATGGTTCATGCCGGCGGCGACAGTCAGTCGGCCGGCATCCAGCACGTCGCCCGCATGCAACACCGTCTCGCCGGCTGTAAAATCCTGGCCGGACAGCCTGATATGCCGCCCCTTGCCGGGTGCAAACGAGGTGCGAATTCTGCTATCCGCAAGCTGCTCGGTGTCTTCCTGGATAATGACGGTATCGGCGCCCGCAGGAAGCGGCGCTCCGGTAAAAATGCGAACGGCTTGCCCGGCGTTTACTTCGCCACCGAAGCCATGGCCTGCAGCGGATTGGCCGATGACGCCGAGTTCGGCGCCGACGGTGCTGACATCGTCGTGGCGCACGGCATAACCATCCATCGCGGAATTGTCGAAGGCGGGGTGGGTCACGCGCGCAGCGACATCCTGCGCCAGGACACGACCGAGGCCGTCATGCAGGCCGATCTCTTCGATCGCCTGCCGCGGGCTGGCGCTGCCGAGGATCCTGTCAAGCGCATCTTCGACGGAAAGCAGCGACATCGTCCGTCAGTCTCCTCGACGCTGGTAATCGCCCGACCGTCCGCCGGATTTGCTCACAAGCTGGATGCCACCGATTTCCATCTCCCGGTCGGCAGCCTTCGCCATGTCGTAGATGGTCAGGCAGGCGATGCTGACGGCGGTCAGCGCCTCCATCTCGACGCCGGTCTTGCCGGTCAGCTTGGCAAGTGCCTCGACCCGCAAGCCCGGTAGGGCCGGGTCGGGCACAATGTCCACTGACACCTTGGTCAGCATCAGCGGGTGGCAGAGCGGAATGAGACTGGACGTCTGCTTGGCGGCCATGATGCCGGCCAGCCGCGCCGTGCCGATGACATCGCCCTTTTTGGCATCACCCTCTAGGATCAGCGCAAGCGTCTCGGGGCGCATGCGCACGTGGCCCTCGGCAGTGGCGGTGCGGACTGTCTCGGCCTTGTCGCCGACGTCGACCATGTTCGCTTCGCCGCTGCTGTCGAGGTGTGTGAGCGTGGTCTTGCTCATCATTCCGCCGCCAGGACGCTTTCGGAGCCGGTCAGGAGTGCGCGTGTTGCTGTCTCGACATCGCTCTTGCGCATCAGGCTTTCGCCAACCAGGAATGTGGTGATGCCACTCAATTCCAGTCGCTTGCAATCGTCATGGGTAAAGATGCCGCTTTCGCCGACGAGCAGCCGATCGGACGGAACCATGGATGCCAATTGCTCTGATACTGCGAGGTCGACGTCGAATGTTCTCAGATTGCGATTGTTGATGCCGACCAGCGGCGAGGCAAGCTTGAGCGCCCGCTCCATCTCTTCGGCGTCGTGCACTTCGATGAGGACATCCATCCCGAGAGAAAAGGCAGAATCCTCCAGGCGGCGGGCGTCGTCGTCGCTCAGCGAAGCCATGATGAGCAAAATGCAATCCGCACCCCAGGCGCGGGCTTCCAGCACCTGGTAGGTGTCGAACATGAAGTCCTTGCGCAACGCTGGAAGGGCGCAGGCTGCACGCGCAGCCTCAAGGAATGCCGGAGCCCCCTGGAAGCTCGGTCCGTCGGTCAGCACAGAAAGACAGGCTGCGCCGCCAGCCTCATAGGCCTTCGCCAGGGCCGGCGGATCGAAATCAGGGCGGATCAGGCCTTTCGACGGGCTCGCCTTCTTGATTTCCGCGATCAGGCCGAATCGGCCCTCATTTTGGCGTGCGGACAATGCCGCATGGAACCCGCGCGGAGCGGACTGTTCGGCGATGCGGGCCTTCAGGTCCTCGATCGAGGTTTGCGATTTGGCCGCGGCGATCTCGTCGCGCTTATAGGCTTCGATCTTGCGCAGGATATCGGTCATGTTGCTTTCCTATCTCACGCAGCGTTCGAAACGCTGATCAGGCGCTGCAGCGCCGCTTTGGCGCCACCGCTTGCAAGCGATTGGCGGGCGAGCGTCATGCCTTCACTAAGATTTGTAGCCTTGCCGGCAATCATCAGCGATGCGGCCGCATTGGCAAGCGAAATGTCCCTGTAGGCGTTTTCAGCACCATCGAGCACAGCCTGGAGCGCAACGGCGTTATGCGCGCCGTCGCCGCCCTTCAAGGCGTCGAGAGTGACCGTCTGCAGGCCGAAATCGCCCGGCGTGAGGTTGAAGGTGCTGATCTTGCCATTCTCGAGAGCTGCGACCTGCGTCGTGCCGGTGGTGGTGATCTCGTCGAGACCTTCGCCATGCACGACCCAGACATTTTCGGATCCGAGGTCGCGAAGCACCTCCGCCAGTGGCTGGACCCACTGCGGCCCGTAGACGCCGACGAGCTGCCGCTTGACGCCGGCGGGATTGGAGAGCGGTCCGAGCAGGTTGAAGATCGTGCGGGTTCCGAGCTCGACGCGCGTCGGGCCGACATGACGCATGGCGGAATGATGCTGTTGGGCAAACATGAATCCGACGCCAGCTTCGCGGATGCAGCGTGAAATCGCTTCCGGGCCGATATCGAGCTTGACGCCGAGGCAGGACAGCGCGTCGGCCGTACCGGACTTGGAGCTCAGCGCGCGATTGCCATGCTTGGCGACCGGGACGCCCGCACCCGCGACGATCAGCGAGGCCAAGGTCGAGATATTGTAGGTGCCGGCGCCGTCGCCGCCAGTGCCGACGATATCGACGGCATTGGCCGGAGCATCGACCGGCAACATGCGGGCGCGCATGGCGGCAACCGCGCCGACGATTTCATCCACGGTTTCACCGCGGACGCGCAGTGCCATAAGGAAGCCGCCAATCTGCGATGGCGTCGCCGCACCCGACATGATGATCTCGAAAGCCGCTCGTGCGTCTTCGCGGTTGAGTGCCTCGCCGGCGGCGACTTTGGCGACAAACGGTTTCAGATCACTCATCGGTTGTTTTCCTTGCCGCTTATCTCTGTGCCAAAGCCGTTTCGGCAAGCGTCTGATTGATCGAAACACCGTAGGCCGACTGCAGCGTCGAGACCATCTGGTCGAGAATGTCGTCGCCGCTGGCGCGGGCCATGGCCTGGATCTGGCGGCTGTCGTCCTCGAGCGCGTCGGTTGGGCCGTTGTTCTCGATCGAGGTGACACGCAACAGGATCTGACCGTCGCCACCGATACCGGCGGCGTTGGCAACGTGACCATCCGGACCGCTGAAGGCGGCAGCAACGGCGGCCGGGCTCAGGGCCGCGTCCGACGTCGACCGGGTCAATCCGGCCTTCGTTTCGACGGCAAGACCCAGTTCCGTCGCGATATCGGCGAGCGTCGCGCCCTTTTCGATGCGCTGCCTCAGCTCCGTGGCCTTGGTTGCGAGAGCCGTGCGCTGCTGTTCTGCTGTCCAGTCCGCTGCCACTTCGTCACGTGCTTCGTCGAGCGTGCGATCCCGTGCCGGAACCACTTCGTCGAGGTCGAACCAGACGTAGCCGTCACGGCCGATGTTCACCGGCAGCGTCTCGTCGCCCATCTGGGCCTTGAAGACTTCCTGCAGCAGAGCGTTCGGCTCGGGCAGACCAGCGACATCATCGCCGTTCATGTCCTTGCCGGTTGCGTCGATGCCATCAATGGTCGCAACCTTCAACTTGAGGGTCTCAGCCAGATCCTTGAGCGAGGCGCCGGAAGCGCGCTCGTCCTCGATCTTGTCGTGAAGGCCGACAATTTCGCCCTGCGCGTTTGCCAGCGCAATTTCCTTACGCAGTTCTTCCTTCACTTCATCGAAGCTGCGCACCGTTTCCGGACGGATGTTCGTCACGCGCAGGATCACGGGGCCGAAGGCGCCATCGACGACCGGCGAGGTGCCACCATTGGCGGCGATCGCAAAGGCGGCTTCGCCGATCTTGGCGTCCGGAACATTTGCAGGGGTGAACTCGCCGAGCAGAACGTCGGCCGGCGTCTTGCCTTCGGCCTTCACAAGGTCGTCGAAGGATGTGCCAGCCGTGAGTTTGGCTGCTGCAGCGTCCGCTGCCTCACGCGAGGGGAAGGCGAGCTGTTCGATCGTACGCAACGCTTCGGTGCGGAAGTTGTCCTTGCGCTTGTCGTAGTCGGCGCGGACGTCCGCATCGACGACGGTCGTCACGTCGGCAAGATCTTCGGGCGCCAGCTTCAGGTAGGTGACCTTGCGGTATTCCGGCGCACGGTAGTTCGCCTTGCGGCTGTCATACCAGGGGGCAAGAACGTCATCGCCCGGCGCCTTTACCGGGTCGATGTTGGCGTTCGACAGCAGGACGTAGTCGATCGTGCGCTTTTCGTGACGGTAGGACGCGATCGCGTCGCTCAGCACCTTCGGTGCGATATAGCCGTCGGACAGGGCATCGACGATCTGCGAGCGCACGGCAACCTGGCTGCGGTTGTTGATGTAGTCCTGCTCGCGAAGGCCGGCGTTGCGCAGAACGCTGGAGAACGTCATGCGATCGAACTGGCCGTTGACGCTGTGGAAGGCCGGATCTTCGGCGATGAGCTTGGCCAGCCGGTCTTCCGAAAGTCCGAGGTTCATGTCGCCGGCGAGCTGGTCGAGGGCTGCACCCGCGACGAGCTGGGAATAGACCTGCTGCTCGATGCCGAAAGCCTTTGCCTGCTGCGGCGTCAGGCGGGTGCCGAGCTGCCGGGAAACGAGTGCGAGCTGCCGCTCGTAGGCAAGCCGGAAGTCCGGCGCCTTGACCTTGACGTCACCGACGACGACCACGGCATCCGACTGGTTCGCGATCATCGATGTCGATGCGCCCCACACCATGAATGACAGCACGAGAATGACGAGCAGGCCTTTGACGACCCAGGTCTGGGCGGCTTTTCTCAGGAATTCGAGCATGGGGGCAGAAACCTCGTTGCAGTGCGGTGGCTGTTGGCCAAACGAGTTCGTTCCTTAAAACAAACGAAACAGGAAATGAAGGGCGCAATGGCGCAAATTGCGCGCCACCCGCAGATCACGGCAATTCAAGTGATTCGTCGGGACTTCGGGCCCATCGGCAGCCGGGAGGCCCGGGCGAACTCTTTGCGATGCCGATCGCTATCGATGCGACGGCGCTAATGACAAAATTGGCGTCGGATTTATTAGCCGGCAACAGAAATTTGGCCGTCATACTGAGGAATTCGCCGTCGCTGGATTGAGATCGAAAACACTTCGGAACTATGGTTGTGTGTATCAGGCGGGGCGATTCATGCGGCCTCCGTGGAAAGACATGCCATGCAATCGACAATCGTTATGGTCAATCTGTTTGGGGCGGTGGCGCTGCTGCTGTTCGGCCTTTCCCTGGTCAAGGAAGGGGTCACGCGCGCCTTCGGGGCGAAGCTGCGGGCCGGCCTTGCTCGGGGCACGAGCGGGCCGACGCGGTCGTTCCTGACGGGGCTGTTCGCCACCCTTGCCCTGCAGAGTTCGACTGCGACGGCCTTGATGACCGCGTCCTTTGTGGAAAAGGGGCTGATCCGCTCACGCATGGCACAGATCGTCCTGCTCGGCGCCAATGTCGGCACGGCCGTTACAGCATGGATCGTGGCGATGGGTATCGAATGGCTGTCGCCGATGATCATTCTGGTCGGTGTGGTGCTGCATCGCGTCAGCCGGTCAAACGCACGACAGGGCCTCGGTGCGGCTTTCGTCGGCATTGGCCTGATGTTGCTGTCGCTGCATCTGCTTGGCCTTGCGACCGAGCCGATGCGCGAATCGGCGGCGCTGGCCGCATTCCTCGGCATGCTCGACAGTGCCTGGCCGGTGGCCTTGATCATATCGGCGGGCCTTGCCTTTGCGTCTTCATCCAGCCTCGCGGTGGTGATGCTGGTGCTCTCGCTTTCCACAGCAGGCGTTCTCTCCGTCGGGCTGACGGTGGCGCTGGTGCTCGGTGCCAATCTCGGCGGCGCGATCCCGCCTGTTATGGCGACACTGTCTTCGGCGCCGCCGGCCCGACGCGTGACGCTCGGCAACCTGGTGGTTCGCGGCATCGGCTGCCTGATCGCGCTGCCTCTGACCGGCGTCAGCGTCGAGTTTCTCCAAAGCTTGCCTTTGCCGAAGCAGAACCTGCCAGTGGACATCCATCTGGCGTTCAATCTTGCCGTCGCCGTCCTTGCCTGGCCGTTTGCCGGCCTCCTGTCGCGGCTGATGGCCCGCTTCATTCCCGACAGCGAGACCGACGAAACCGGTCCGCGCTATCTCGACGAGAACGTTCTGCACACACCGGTCATGGCCCTTTCGGGCGCCACGCGCGAAGTGCTGCGTGTCGGCGACCTGATCGAGATGATGCTGATCCGCGCCCAGACGGCCTTCAACAACAACGAACTCTCCGAGATCCGCGATGTCGGCAAGTTCGAGAAGCAGGTCGATCTGCTGCAGCAGGAAGTGAAGATCTTCCTGTCACGCCTAGGTCGTGATGGCCTGAGCCCGGAAGATGGGCGCCGCTCGATCGTGATCATCGACTATGCGATCAACCTCGAGCACATGGGCGACATCATCGAGAAGGGGTTGTGCGAACAGATCGGCAAAAAGGTCAACAACGGCCTGAAATTCTCCGAGGACGGCTATCAGGAGCTCAAAAGTCTCTTCAACCTGACGATCGACAATCTGCGCGTCGCCCAGACAATTTTCGTCACCCGCAACGCCGATCTCGCCCGGCAATTGATCGAGGTGAAAGTCAATGTTCGGCATATGGAAAAGCGATCAGCCGAACGTCATATCGAGCGGTTGCGCGACGGACGGCTCGAAAGCCTGCAGACCAGTTCGCTGCATCTCGACATGCTGCGCGACTTGAAGCGCATCAACGCCCACATCGCCTCCGTCGCCTATCCGATCCTTGAGGAGAATGGGCTCCTGACAGAGAGCAGATTGCGACCGCCGGCGTGATCGTCAAGAACCGGTGGCCGCTGCGCCGGAGCTGCCGGCGTTAAGGCCGTTCCGCACGAACGCGTCGTAACATGGCGTGAGCTTGATGCGTGTGTGGCCGGCCTCGAGGCTTGGCAGGTAAAGCGCCAGGAGCGTCCTGTTGACATTCGTCGTCGGGCAGGTTGGCACGAGGGCGATGTCGACGGCGGCGACCGCGATGCGGACGTCTTGATCCGGCTCCGGGATCGCGCGGAATGGATCTGCGCCGATGGCGACATGCTTCGGCGCGTGGCGATCCATCAGCCAGGGAAACGGATTGGCGAAGTCGATGTTGAAGATCGTGTCGAAGCGAACGCCATTGGCATCCTCATAGGCGCGCAATGCATCGATCGCATTGTCGACATTCGTCAGCCAGCCCGCTTGAAAGTCGAAGTCGCTATAGAACAGGAATGACGGCAACTCGCCTTGATCTGCCAGGGCTTTGAAGGCGCCCGGTTCGGTGATGTAGGTGTTGCGCATTCGCTCGGCTCGCGCGGCGACGATCGGGCGGACGTTGACGGCCCCCATGGTTTTCAGGTTGCGGCTTTCGATCCTGATATTGTTGGCGGCGCCGACCCAGGCGCGTGCACTCTTCTGGACGACGACAGTCATCGGTGGCAGTGCCGCAGCGATGGCGAGCAGCCAAACCGCGATCGTCAGCCGTTTGCCTTTGCCCTTCGTGGCGTAGTCGAGAGCGATCCGGAGAAGCAGCGGGTAGAGGAAGATGAAGGCCTGGCTGCCGGTGTTCTGGCTTTCGAACAGGATGCCTGCCACGACAAAGGTGCCAAGCCAGAAGAAATCCTGATCGAAAACCCTGCCGAGGGCGGCGATCGAAGGCCGTCGGTACGCATCCTCCAACAACGAGACGAAAGTAGGCCGGTCGGCAAAGAACAGGGTCAGGCAGAGAACGCTTGCCGGCACCAACAGACCGGCATTCAGCGATACGGCCTGTAGCAGGCGCGTGAGAAGGATCCCGTCATTAACGTCGAGCAACGCCAGAATGTCGCCGACATAGGCCGATACTGCGCCGATGGACAGTTCGATAACGGCAAGGATGCCAAAGAAGATCAGAGCTGCCACGACCGCTGAGCGCAGGCTGAGCCGTCCGGCGGCAAACGCCATCAGGCATAGAATGACGCCGGCGACGGCTCCGGTGACCTTTACAAAGAAAAGCGCGATCATCGCGCCGGCTGCAACTGCGATGAGGATGCGTGGGTTGCGGACGTAGATGAGCGCTGCGGCCAACACATAGAGCAATTGGCAGACCTGGCGGTTGTAGATGCCAAACCCATCCGAACCCGGATAGGGGTAGAAGTCGCCGGTGTTGAACGGGAGTACGGAAAAGAGAAGGAACGGCAACAGTATGGCGTAGGCCAGCGTTCGTGAACGCTTCTGGAGGTCGAACGTGACAAGGCCGATCAACGGCCCGGTGACGACGAGGAGGCACCAGCTGGCCAGCAACAGGGGGTGGCCGCTCGGGAAGGCAGACTGCAAGGCGGCAAAGAGATAGTAACCCAGTGCACCAACCGGCGCGAAGAAGTCGACCGATGGGATCTGGCCGTCGCCAAGCCGGTTGGCGGCGTCGAGATAGAGATAGTGATCCCAGAACATTGGCCCTATCGGCTGCGGGATCGTGACCGTCAGAAGCAACGAGAGCAGGACGAGCGCCAGAGCGAGTGCCGCGAGTGGCGAGCAAACGGCGGCTAGAATGCTATTGGCCGGCTTTGCCGCTGCGTCGAGATCGGTGCTGGCATGCATTGCGGCTTCTCTCCCCGGGGGAGCGATGCACGCGCATGGGTTGTCGAGGCAGGCTCCGCTTCTCCTTATGCCATCATCGGGTTTTAAGCGGGTTAACGTGACGTGATTGTGCGAGTTATGCTTCCCGCAATATGTTGCTGATAAACGAGGGTCGAATCGGGCGACCCGTTTGGCCCTTCAAGAAAAAGACCAAGGAGATCATTGGATGGAACGGAGTTGCCTGGCGATTGTACTGGCTGCGGGTGAAAGCACGCGGATGAAGTCGTCGATGTCGAAGGTGCTGCATCCGGTGGCCGGTCGGCCGATGATCGCCCATGTGGTTGCGGCGCTTTCGAGTGCCGCGATCTCCGACGTGGCTCTCGTAGTCGGTCGTGACGCCGATGCCGTTTCGAGCGCCGCCGCGATCGGTGGCGTATCGATCGCCTCGTTCCTCCAGAAGGAGCGCCTCGGCACGGGACACGCGGTTCTGGCGGCGCGCGAAGCGATCGCGAGGGGATATGATGACATCCTGGTCATCTTCGGCGATACGCCGCTGATCACGCCCGGGCCTCTCAAGGCAGCGCGCGATGGCCTGGCCGCCGGCAACGATGTGGTCGTTATCGGTTTTGAGGCTGCCGACCCTTCCGGTTATGGCCGGCTGATCGTGGAAGATGGCGCGCTGATCGCGATCCGTGAGCACAAGGATGCAACCGAGGAAGAGCGCCGCATCACCTATTGCAACGGCGGGCTTATGGCGATCGATGGTCGCAAGGCGATCGATTTGCTCGACCGCATCGGCAACGACAACGTCAAGGGCGAATACTACCTGACCGACCTGGTTGAAATCGTGCGGGCGATCGGCGGTCGCGCCATTGCGGTCGAGGCGCCGGAAGAAGAGCTGACCGGCTGCAACACTCGCGCCGAACTCGCCTTTATCGAGCGGCTCTGGCAGGAGCGCCGCCGTCACGAGCTGATGCTATCAGGCGTGTCGATGATTGCGCCGGAGACCGTTTTCCTTGCCTGGGACACAGAGCTGCAACAGGACGTGCTGATCGAGCCGAACGTCGTCTTCGGCCCGGGCGTTCGGGTCGAGAGTGGCGCCATCATCCATGCGTTCTCGCATCTGGAGGGAGCGACCGTGCGCTCTGGCGCGACGGTCGGACCCTATGCGCGGCTGCGGCCCGGCGCCGACCTTGGCGAGAAGTCGAAGGTCGGTAATTTCTGCGAAGTCAAGAAGGCGGAAATCGGGGCCGGTGCCAAGGTCAATCACTTGACCTATATCGGCGATGCCTTCGTCGGTGCCGGATCCAACATTGGTGCCGGCACGATCACCTGCAACTATGATGGTGTGAACAAGCACGAGACCCGCATCGGCGAGAATGCCTTCGTCGGCTCGAATTCCTCGCTGGTGGCGCCGGTGACGATTGGCGATGGCGCATTGGTCGCCTCCGGCAGCGTCATCACCGAGGATGTGCCGGCCGATGCCGTTGCCTTCGGCCGCGCGCGCCAGGAGATCAAGCCGGGCAGGGCGCGTGTCTTGCGCGAGCGCTACGAAGCAGTGAAGGCCGCCAAAAAGGCGGCCAAGGCTGCTGGATAGAGGCCGCGTTAAATACTGAAACCGAAAGTGAAATCGGGGCGGATTGCCTCGCCCGGCAAATGCGTTACCAAGGCAGCGCGCCGGGCGGGACTTCCGCCCTGTCGATTGGGGCGTCGAAACGGCGCGGGACGAATTCGGAGACGACTATGTGCGGAATTGTTGGCATCGTTGGGAACCAGCCGGTCTCGGAGCGGTTGGTCGATGCGTTGAAGCGCCTGGAATACCGCGGCTACGATTCGGCCGGTGTTGCGACCATCCACGCCGGTGCGCTTGAGCGGCGCCGGGCGGAGGGCAAGCTGGTCAATCTGGAGAGCCGCCTGCGCGAAGAGCCGCTGGCCGGCACGATCGGCATTGCCCACACACGCTGGGCGACGCATGGTGCACCGACCGAGCGCAACGCCCATCCGCATTTTACCGACGGCGTTGCCGTGGTCCACAACGGCATCATCGAAAATTTTTCCGAGCTGAAGGACGAACTGATCGCCAGTGGGGCTAAGTTCGAGACGCAGACCGACACCGAAGTCGTGGCGCATCTCCTGGCGAAGTTTCGTCGCGACGGCCTTGGCCGGCGCGAGGCCATGCACGCGATGCTGAAACGGGTGACCGGGGCATACGCGCTGGCTGTCCTCTTCCAGGACGATCCCTCTACGATCATGGCTGCCCGCAACGGCCCGCCGCTGGCGATCGGCCACGGCAAGGGCGAGATGTTCTTAGGCTCAGACGCAATCGCTCTGTCGCCCTTTACCAACGAGATCACCTATCTGGTCGATGGCGACTGGGCGGTGATCGGCGCCAATGGCGCCCATATCTTCGATCTCGCCGGCAATGCCGTCGATCGCCCGCGACAGATCTCGATGGCGGCCGCCTACATGATCGACAAGGGCAATCACCGGCACTTCATGGAGAAGGAAATCTACGAGCAGCCGGAGGTGATCTCGCATGCGCTCGGCCACTACATCGACTTTGCCGAAAACCGGGTGAAGGCGCCCACGGATGCGATCGATTTTGCCGGCGTGCCGAGCCTCGCGATCTCCGCCTGCGGCACTGCCTATCTCGCTGGTCTTGTCGGCAAGTACTGGTTCGAGCGTTACGCCCGCCTGCCGGTCGAGATCGACGTCGCCTCCGAGTTCCGCTACCGCGAAATCCCGCTGTCGCCGCAGTCAGCCGCCTTGTTCATCTCGCAGTCGGGCGAAACCGCTGACACGCTGGCTTCGCTTCGCTACTGCAAGGATCACGGACTGAAGATCGGTGCCGTCGTCAACACCCGCGAATCGACCATCGCGCGCGAATCCGACGCCGTGTTTCCGATTCTTGCCGGGCCTGAGATCGGGGTCGCCTCGACCAAGGCGTTCACCTGCCAGCTGGCGGTACTGGCGGCCTTGTCGATCGGCGCCGGCCGCGCCCGCGGCACGGTGTCTGCCGACGAGGAACAGGCACTCGTTCGTCATCTGACGGAAATGCCGCGCATCATGGGCCAGGTTCTGAACGGCATCCAGCCGAAGATCGAGATGCTGTCGCGCGAGCTGTCGAAGTGCCGGGACGTGCTTTACCTCGGTCGTGGCACCAGCTTCCCGCTGGCGATGGAAGGCGCGCTGAAGCTCAAGGAAATCTCCTACATCCACGCCGAAGGTTATGCCGCCGGCGAGCTGAAGCACGGGCCGATCGCGTTGATCGACGAAAACATGCCCGTCATCGTCATCGCCCCGCACGACCGCTTCTACGAAAAGACCGTGTCGAACATGCAGGAAGTGGCGGCACGCGGCGGACGGATCATCCTGATCACGGACGAGAAGGGCGCAGCCGCTTCGAAGCTCGAGACGATGGCGACAATCGTGCTGCCGAATGTCGACGAGATCATCGCGCCGATGATCTTCTCGCTGCCGATCCAGCTGCTCGCCTACCACACCGCCGTGTTCATGGGCACCGATGTCGACCAGCCCCGTAACCTCGCAAAGTCGGTCACGGTCGAATGATCACCATCCGGTCGGAAAGTGCGGGCGACGAGCAGGCGATCCACGACGTGACGGCCGCCGCCTTCAAGGATCACCCGCACAGCGACCAGAGCGAGCCTTTCATCATCGAGCGCCTTCGGGATCAGGGCGCTCTGACACTCTCGCTCGTGGCCGAAGACGAAGGCCACATCGTCGGCCATGTCGCCTTCTCGCCAGTGACGCTCACCCCGCCGGTCGCCGGCTGGTTCGGGCTCGGTCCTGTCGCCGTTTTACCTGATCGCCAGACCAAGGGCGTCGGCAGCCGGCTGATCCGCGAGGGGCTCGCAATGCTTGCCGGCGACGGCGCCGCTGGCTGCGTGGTCATGGGGGACCCCGACTATTACCAAAAGTTCAGATTCGGACACGAATCTTCGCTTGTATTCCCGGGTTGTGCGCCGCAATATTTCATGGCGCTGGCCTTCTCCGGCGCGGTGCCTGAAGGCACGGTTGCCTACCATCCGGCATTCGGCGCCGAGTGAGGTTTAAACGGAAGAGGCATGAGCGAAAATTCGAAGAGCGGCTATATTGCGACCCGGTTGCGCAACTATTTCCTGACAGGGCTGATCATCTGCGCGCCGCTGGCGATCACTGTCTGGCTGGTCCGCACCTTCATCGAATGGGCCGATGGATGGGTGAAGCCCTATCTGCCGAATTTCTATAACCCGGACACCTATTCGCCGGTGGCCATTCCCGGCTTCGGCCTGCTGGTCGCGCTCATTGTCATCACCCTGGTCGGCTTCCTCACCGCCAATCTGGTCGGGCGCTCGATCGTTGCCTTCGGCGAATCCCTCGTCAGCCGGACGCCGCTGGTTCGCACCATCTACAAATCGCTGAAGCAGATCTTCCAGACGGTGCTGCAGGAGCAATCGTCCTCGTTCAAGAAGGCGGGGCTGATTGAATATCCGAGCCCCGGCCTCTGGTCGCTCGTCTTCATCGCCACGGATGTCAAAGGCGAGGTCGCCGCCAAATTCTCCGAACGCGGCATGGACATGGTGACCGTGTTCCTGCCGCCGACGCCTATCCCGACCGCCGGCTTCCTGCTGTTCGTTCCGCGCGACAAAATCATCCCGCTTGAAATGAGCGCCGAGGATGCGGCCAAGCTATTGATTTCCGGCGGCCTCGTCGCACCGGATTACAAGCCGCTGGCCAACGCGCCGCCGCGCAAGATCGCCCAGCAGAAAACCGCCTGACGCGTCAGCCGGCGCGCAGAAAGCGGATCGCCTCGTCGCGTCGGTGCAGATAGAGCAGGGTCCTCAGCGCTTCACCGCGAGGTGATGTCAGGTCCGGATCCCGCTCGATCATGTAGGCGGCGTCCTTGCGGGCGATTTCGAGCAGGTCGCCATGGGCTTCGAGGCTGGCGATGCGAAAGCCAGGCGTGCCCGACTGCCGCGTTCCCAGCAATTCGCCCTCGCCACGCAGCTTCAGGTCTTCCTCGGCGATCAGAAATCCGTCCTCGCTGTCGCGCAGGATCGAAAGCCGCGCCCGACCGGTCTCGCCGAGCGGGCTCTTGTAGAGCAGGATGCAGGTCGATGCTTCGTCGCCACGACCGACGCGGCCGCGCAACTGGTGCAATTGCGCCAGCCCGAAGCGCTCCGCGTGTTCGATCACCATGATGGTCGCGTCCGGTACGTCGACGCCGACTTCGACGACGGTGGTGGCAACAAGCAGGCGGATCTCGCCATTCTTGAAGGCGAGCATGACGGCGTCCTTCTCCGCGCCGTTCATGCGACCGTGGACGAGGCCGACATCGCTGCCAAAGCGTTTGGACAGACCCTGGTAACGCTCATCCGCCGACATGACGTCGATCGCTTCGGATTCTTCCACGAGCGGGCAGATCCAGTAGGCCTTCTTGCCCTCCTTGAGGGCCGCTGCGAGACGATCGACGATCTCGTCGGTCCGTTCGGTCGGGATGGTAACCGTCTGGATCGGCTTTCGCCCGGCCGGCTTTTCCGTCAGCTTGGAAACGTCCATGTCGCCGAAAGCCGCGAGCACGAGCGTGCGCGGGATCGGCGTGGCGGTCATGACAAGCATATGCGGTGAGATGCCCTTGGCAGTGAGGCGCAGACGCTGGTGGACACCGAAGCGATGCTGTTCGTCGACGACCGCAAGGGTGAGTTCCCGATAGTTCACGGTGTCTTGGAACAGGGCATGAGTGCCGACAACGATCCGGGTTTCGCCGGACGCGATGCGTTCCAGGATTGCATCGCGCTCCTTGCCCTTGGTGCGCCCGGTCAACACATCCATGGTGATACCAGCGGGAGCCGCCATTTTCGACAGCGTTGCGAAATGTTGCCGCGCGAGGATTTCCGTCGGGGCCATCAGCACGGCCTGGCCGCCCGATTCGACCGCCGCCAGCATTGCCATCAGCGCGACCATGGTCTTGCCGGAACCGACGTCGCCCTGCAGCAGACGAAGCATCCGCTCGTCTCCGGCCATGTCCTTGAGGATGTCGGCAATCGCGGTCGACTGGCTCGCTGTCAGCGAGAAGGGCAGTGCGGCGATAACAGGGCCCGAGAGCTTGCCTGTCGCATGCACCGGCGTGCCGGCAACCTTTCGGAGGCGCTGGCGAACGAGGGCGAGAGAGAGCTGGCCGGCCAGGAATTCGTCATAGGCGAGACGCCGACGCGCCGGCGCCTGCGGGTCGATATCCGTGGCGTCGCGCGGCTCGTGCAGGGCACGAAAGCTGTCGGCCGCACTTTGAAAACCCTGCTTGGAAGCGAGTGTGTCGTCGATCCACTCGGGCATCTCAGGGACGCGGGCAACCGCCGCCTCGATCGATTTGCGCAGGATGCGAGCCGAAAGCCCGGCCGTCAGCCCGTAGACGGGTTCGACGAGCGGCAAGTTGTCCGCCTCGCTTGCCTTGACCATATAATCGGGGTGAACCATCGATGGCCGGCCGTTGAACCAGTCGACCTTGCCGCTGACGATCACCGTTTCGTCGACCGGCAGCGATTTTTCCAGCCAGTTGCCTTTGACGCGGAAGAAGGTGAGCGCCAGTTCACCGGTGTCGTCATGCAGGAAGATGCGGTAGGGCAGGTTCTGCTTGCCGGGCGGCGGCGGCTGGTGGCGATCGACGCGGCCAGTGATTGTCACCACGACGCCTTGCGGCGCATTGGCGATACCAGGCTGCTGCCGTCGATCGATCAGCGAATGCGGGGCGTGGAAAACCAGGTCGACGACACGGCAGTCTTCGATGGTTTCCCGGCCAAGAAGTCGGGCATACAGCTCGCCGATCTTCGGACCGATACCGGGCAAAGTGTTCAGCGGTGAAAAGAGCGGGTCGAGCAGGGCAGGGCGCATGGCGATGAAATTGCGACGACAATTCGGAGTTTGGCAAGGCTGACAATCATCTATTCAGCGTTTATAGAGCGCAGTGACGAAAAACCGTACCCCCGCGGACGGCAGGAAGGAACTCCCATGACTGGCATCTCACGCACCAGCGCCGATCTCGATCCGCGTCGCCGCCGGATCCTGTTTCGCGCCTGGCATCGCGGCATCCGCGAAATGGACCTCGTCCTCGGACAGTTCGCTGAAGCCGAGCTTCCCGGCCTCTCCGAGGTCGAACTGGACGAGCTTGAGATCATTATGGCCGAGGAAGACAACGATCTCGTCAAGTGGATCATCGGCGAACAGCCGGTGCCCGAGCGTTACCAGACGCCGATGTTTACGCGCATCGCCGCTTACCGCCCCGATTTCGAGCGGCTCCCCGAAGAGATGAAGTAGACCGATGCTGGCTGGCCTTGACCCGAAGAAGATTGTAGCGGCAACGCGTGAAGTCACGATTGGCCCGGTTCCTTCAGGCGCCGAGGCGCTGGTGCTGGCCGATCTCGCCCGGGCCGGCACACCAGTTGCCTACATTCTCTCAGACGGCCAGCGTATCGCCGATCTGGAGCAGGTCCTCGGCTTCGTCGCCCCCGATATCCCGGTTCTGACACTGCCCGGATGGGACTGCCTTCCCTATGACCGTGTCTCGCCGAGCGCCGATACCTCGGCACGTCGGCTTGCGGCGCTGAGCGCCCTGATCGCCCACCGCAAGAAGCCGCATGCGGCAATCGTGCTGGTGACGGTCAATGCTGCCTTGCAGAAGATTTCGCCGCAGGATGTGATCGAGAGCCTTGCCTTCTCCGCGCGCCCAGGCAACCAGGTGCGCATGGACGATGTGGCCGCGCGGCTGGAGCGCAACGGTTTCGAGCGTGTGGCGACAGTCCGTGAAGTCGGCGAATACGCCGTGCGCGGCGGCATTCTCGACGTCTTCGTTCCGGGCAGCGGCGATCCTCTGCGGCTCGACTTCTTCGGCGATACGCTCGAGACCATCCGCTCCTTCGATCCGGCGAGCCAGCGCACGACCGGTCAGGTCCGTTCCCTCGACCTCAATCCGATGAGCGAAGTGTCGCTGACGCCGGAAACGATCAGCCACTTCCGCACGCGTTATCTCTCGCTGTTCGGTGCGACGACCCGCGATGACGCGCTCTATCAGGCCGTCTCGGAGGGGCGTCGCTATGCCGGCATGGAGCATTGGCTGCCGCTGTTCTACGATCGCCTCGAGACCGTCTTCGACTACCTCCAGGGCTTTCGCATCGTTACCGACCACGTGGCACGGGAAGCCGCCGCCGAACGGTCGAAGCTTATTCTCGATTATTATGACGCCCGCCACACGGCGGCATCGCCGGGCAAGTCGCTGGCGACACAGGGCACGCCCTATAAGCCCGTGCCGCCGGAATTCCTGTATCTGAATGCCGAAGGTTTCGCGGCTGCACTCGCTGAGCGTAGCGCCGTGCGCCTCACACCGTTCAGCGAGCAGGAGGGAGAAGCCCGACAAGTCGTGACCGTCGATGCGCGTCAGGGCGTGCGCTGGGCAAAGGCAGCCGGTGAAGGCGAGGCGGAGGGCGATCGCGTCAACGTCTTCGACCAGGCGGTGAAATACATCGCCGAAAAGCGCTCGCAAGGCTCGAAGGTCATCGTCTCTGGCTGGAGCGAGGGGTCTCTCGACCGCCTGCTGCAGGTGCTGGTCGAGCATGGGCTCGGCAACATCCGCCAGATCAAGGCGCTCGCAGACGTCAAGACGCTGAAGCCGGGCGAGGCTGCGTCCGCGGTCCTCAGCCTTGAAGCGGGTTTCGAGACGGGCGATCTCGTCGTCATTGGCGAGCAGGACATTCTCGGCGACCGCATGGTGCGCCGCTCCAAGCGGCGCAAGCGCGGCGCCGATTTCATTGCCGAGGTCGCGGGTCTCGATGAAGGCAGTTACGTCGTCCATGCCGAACACGGCATTGGCCGTTTCGTCGGACTGCGCACGATCGAAGCAGTCGGGGCGCCGCACGATTGCCTTGAGCTCGTCTATGCCGACAACGCCAAGCTCTTCCTTCCGGTCGAAAACATCGAGCTCCTGTCGCGCTACGGCTCGGAGGGGACGGATGCGATCCTCGACAAGCTCGGCGGCGTCGCTTGGCAGGCCCGCAAGGCCAAGCTCAAGAAGCGCCTGCTCGACATGGCCGGTGGCCTCATCCGCATCGCCGCCGAGCGCCACACCCGACATGCGCACGTGCTTGTGGCGCAGGATGGTGTCTACGACGAATTCGTCGCCCGCTTCCCTTATGACGAAACCGAGGATCAGTTGAACTCGATCGATGCCGTCCGGGAAGATCTCGGTAGCGGTCGGCCGATGGACCGGCTCGTCTGCGGCGACGTCGGTTTCGGCAAGACGGAGGTTGCGCTGCGTGCGGCCTTCATCGCCGCTATGAACGGGGTCCAGGTTGCCGTTGTCGTGCCGACGACGCTACTGGCTCGGCAGCATTTCAAGACATTCACGGAGCGCTTCCGTGGCCTGCCGATCCGCATCCAGCAAGCGTCTCGGCTCGTCGGCTCCAAGGAGTTGGCGCTGACCAAGAAGGAAGTGGCCGAAGGCAAGACCGACGTCGTCGTCGGAACCCACGCCCTGCTCGGAACGTCGGTCAACTTCGCCAATCTCGGCCTGCTCATCATCGACGAGGAGCAGCACTTCGGCGTCAAGCACAAGGAACGGCTGAAGGACCTGAAGTCGGACGTGCATGTGCTGACGCTGTCGGCAACGCCAATCCCGCGGACGCTGCAGCTGGCGTTGACGGGCGTGCGCGAACTGTCGTTGATCACGACGCCGCCTGTCGACCGCATGGCGGTGCGCACCTTCATCTCACCTTTCGATGCGCTGGTGATCCGCGAGACCCTGATGCGCGAGCATTATCGCGGCGGCCAGAGCTTCTATGTCTGCCCGCGCCTCAGCGATCTCTCCGAAATCCACGATTTCCTGAAGTCCGATGTGCCGGAGCTGAAGGTGGCCGTGGCGCACGGCCAGATGCCGGCAACGGAACTGGAAGACATCATGAACGCCTTCTATGAAGGGCGTTACGACGTGTTGCTGTCGACGACTATCGTCGAATCCGGTCTTGACGTGCCGACGGCCAATACCCTGATCGTGCATCGCGCCGACATGTTCGGCCTGGCACAGCTCTATCAGCTGCGCGGCCGTGTTGGCCGCTCGAAGGTGCGCGCCTTCGCGCTGTTCACGCTGCCCGTCAACAAGACGCTGACGGCAACGGCCGAGCGGCGGCTGAAAGTCCTGCAGTCGCTCGACACACTCGGCGCCGGTTTCCAGCTGGCAAGCCATGATCTCGACATCCGCGGGGCCGGCAACCTGCTCGGCGAGGAACAGTCCGGCCACATCAAGGAGGTCGGATTCGAGCTCTACCAGCAGATGCTCGAAGAGGCCGTCGCTGAGCTCAAGGGCGAGGAAGAGGTTCACGACACCGGCTGGTCACCGCAGATCTCCGTAGGTACCCCGGTGATGATCCCGGAACACTACGTACCGGATCTGCATCTGCGACTTGGCCTTTACCGCCGCCTGGGCGAGCTGACCGACCTCAAGGAAATCGACGGCTTCGGCGCCGAGATGATCGACCGGTTCGGCCCGCTCCCGATCGAGGTGCAGCATCTGCTGAAGATCGTCTACATCAAGTCGCTCTGCCGCACGGCCAATGTCGAAAAGCTCGATGCCGGGCCGAAGGGTGTGGTCGTGCAGCTTCGCAACAAGGAATTCCCAAACCCGGCAGCGCTGGTCGGTTACATCGCCAAGCAGGGCACGCAGGCGAAGATCAGGGCCGATCACAGCATCTTCTTCCAGCGCGAACTGGTGACGCCGGAAAAGCGCCTCTCGGGCGCGGCGATGGTGATGACGCAACTCGCAGGGCTGGCGAAGCAGGCTTGATCGCCTCCGCGCCGCCGCTCCAGGTGGCGGCGCGCGTATCGATGCAGAGATTATGCCGTGGCTTTCATCTGCGCGATTTCGCGCAGTGCATTGCTGAGCACGTCGACCGACTGCGCCCCCATCACGGCATATTGCCCGTCGATGATGAAACAGGGCACGCCGGTCACGCCCATTTCGCGGGCCATTCCGATCTCTTCTTTGACAGCATCCTTGTCGGCATCCGAGTTGAGGAGCGCTGCGATAACGGGCCGGTCGAGGCCGGCCTCCGCTGCGATGTCGAGCAGCACCGCGTGATCGCCGACATTGCGGCCTTCCTCGAAGTTGGCCTTGAAGAGCAGGCTGACGACGGCCGACTGTGCCGCATCGCCATGGGTCGCCGCCCAGCGGATGAGGCGGTGCGCGTCGAGCGTATTCGGGCTGATCTTCACAGCATCGAAATCGAATGCGATGCCATCGGCATGGCCGAGGGCGTTGAGCGTTTCATGCGCCCGGTCGACGGCTGCCTGACCGCCGAGCTTGGCGGCGAGATGCTGCTTGTGGTCCACGCCTTCAGGCGGCAGGTCGGGGTTGAGCTGATAGGGGCGCCACTGCACCGCGACCTGCAGCTCAGCGCCGACATTGGCGATCGCCTGGTCGAGCCTCGCCTTTCCCAGATAGCACCACGGGCAGACGACGTCGGAGACGATATCGATGCTGACGGTTTGCATGATGTGGGGTGCCTTTCCTGTTGGATAAAGCTGCGAGATAAGCCGGTTCGATCCGGCTTTCAATGCGTTACCAAAAGGGAACCATCCCTTTACTGTACGTTCTCGTCCCACCAGGCGGGCAGCTGGTAGCCATAGAGCGGAACCGCCTCCGGCCGTCCGATATGCTTGCGCCGGGCGACCCATTGCGCATCCAGGTGGTAGAGCGGCACAAGGTAGGAATTGTTGACCAGCAACCGGTCGTGCGCACGAACGGCTGCGGTGAAGTCCTCTGTCGTTCTGGCCTGCAGGATGTTTTCGACCATGCGGTCGACTTCCTTGTCCGCAACGCCGGCGAAGTTGTCGCTTCCCTGGCGATCGCGCGACTGCGAGGTCCAGCGGCCGACCTGTTCGATGCCAGGCGAGAGCGTGGACGGGAACGACTTGATGATGACATCGTAGTCAAACGATTGGCTGCGTTGCTGATACTGCGAATCGTCGACGGTGCGCACCGAGGCCTTGATGCCGAGCGGCGCCAGGAAGCGCTGGTAGGCGAGGGCGATTTTCTCCTGCCCGGCATTCTGGCTCATGATCTCGAAGGCAAGCGGCGCGCCGTTGGCGTCGACCATCTTGCCGTCCTTGATCTGATAGCCGGCCTCGCGCAGCAGGGAGACGGCCACGCGCAGCACGTTGCGGTCGCGCCCCGATGCATCCGTCACCGGCAGGCGATAGGTGCCGTCGAGGATTGCCGGGTTGATGTGCTCGCGTGCATCGCCGATCAAACCGAGTTCACGGTCGTCGGCAGCGGCACCCAGAAACGAAAGCGTCGAGTTCTGCCAGTAGCTCTGGGTGCGGGTGTAGGCGCTGTCGAACAGGTTCTTGTTGACCCACTCGAAGTCGAAGACCAGCGCCAAGCCCTGGCGGAGCTTGAGGTTGTCGAACATCGGTTTGCGTGTGTTGAAGACGATGCCGAGCATGCCGGAGGGCGTCTTCGGGGTGAATGTTTCCTTGACGACGTCTCCGGAGCGAACCGCAGGAAAGTCGTAGCCGCGGGCCCATTTGGTGGCGCTGCCTTCGGGGTAGATGTCGATCTCGCCCTTCTTGAACGCCTCGAACAGGGAGTTCTCCTGCAGGAAGTACTCGACGGAGATCTCGTCGTAATTGTCGAAGCCGACTTTGGAAGGAAGGGTCTTTGCCCAATAGTCCGGGTTGCGGCGGTAGACGATGCGTTCGCCGGGCTTTACCTCGGCAACGCGATAAGGGCCTGAACCAAGCGGGGCTTTAAGTGTTGTCTGGTCAAACGTCGCCACATCGGTCGCGTGTTTCGGCAGGACCGGAGAGAGCCCAAGCAGCAGCGGCAGTTCGCGATCGGCGTCTTCGGTGAAGGTGAAACGGACGCTGAGGTCGCCGAACTTCTCGAGCTTGGCCACCTTCGCCATGCGGTTGGCAAAGGGCACGCGCCCCTTGTCGCGCATCAGTTCAAAGGTGAAGATGACATCGTCTGCGGTTACCGGCTGCCCGTCAGCCCAGCGCGCGGCCGGATTGATATTGAACTGAATGAACGTCCGGTCGTCGTCCCATTCCACCGACTGGGCCAGCAGACCGTACATGGTGAAGGGTTCGTCGCGGGAGCGCTGCATCAGTGATTCGTAGACGAGATTGCCGTATTCCGGATCCCACATACCGCGCGCCGTCGTGCGCATGCTCTTCAGGATGAACGGATTGAGGCTGTCGAAGGTCCCGACCACGCCGTACGAGATCTTGCCGCCCTTCTTCACATCGGGATTGACGTAGGGGAAATGCTTGTAGTCCGCCGGCAGCGCGGGCTCGCCATGCATGGAAATGGCGTGTACGGGAGCGGCCATCGCGGCATCGCCAAATGCGGTTGCGGCCAACAGGATGGCCAGACCGGAAAGAATTGTGCGCAACGTTATCTCCAGTGAAGTGGCAAATGGCCGATTCCCGGCACGTTACCAATGCCGGTCGACAATTCCAACCGACGCTATACCCAAATTCCGGCGGGCAAGAGGTCAAAAAAAAGCAAGAAACACTGGATAAACCGCACGAGCCAATGTAACAGGTGTTTCCGGAAACGGGGTCATGCATTTGCCTTATTTGGCCAACAGGACAACGGCGGCTGACGATACTCACCTGCGGAACGAATTGTTCCGTTACCGGATTTCAGGAGACGGAATCACAATGTTCTTCAAGTCGAACTTCACCAAACGTGCGGGTCTGGCAACGCTGGCGCTCTCGGTAGCAGCTGCGGGCGTCCCGGGCGTCGCATCTGCCCAGCAGGCTGGTGGCAAGCCTCCGCAGGGTTGGTTCAAGGTCTGCACCAAGCAGGAAGACAACGATGTCTGCATCGTTCAGAACCTCTTGACGGCAAACAACGGTCAGCTCCTGACCGCAGTTGGTCTCATCACCGTATCGGGCAAGGTCAACCGCAAGGTTCTGCAGGTTTCCGTGCCGTCCGCGCGACTGATCCCGACCGGCGTCCAGATGCAGATCGACGGCGGCAAGCCCGTGAAGCTCGACTACGCCATCTGCATGCCGGACAAGTGCGTTGCTGAAGCTCCGCTGTCTGACCAGCTGATCGCAAGCCTGAAGAAGGGCAATGAGGTGGTCTTCACCTCCGTCAACTTCCAGCGCGCACCGAACCCGATCAAGATGGGTCTTGAAGGCTTTACCGGTATTTTCGACGGCGAGCCGATCGAGCAGTCGCAGCTTGAAGAGCGTCAGCGCTTGCTGCAGGAAGAAATGCAGAAGAAGGCTGAAGACGCGCGCAAGAAGCTTGAAGAGGCCCAGAAGGCCGCCAAGCAGAACTAAGCGCTTCGGCTCTTTCGAGAATAAAAGAAACGCCCGGACGATGTCCGGGCGTTTTTCATTTGAGCGAGTGCCGACGGCGCGGTTTCCAGAGTATCCCCAGTGCGTTTATCCGAACGCACGGCCCTTAGTGGCGGAACGTGACCTTGGGCTTGTAGTGCCCGATATCGTCCTTTTCGAACAGGGCGTCGACCTGAGCGTGGCGGATCGGCCGATCGCTCTCGTCGGAAACCAGGTTCTGCTCGGACACGTAGGCGACATACTCGCTGTCGTCGTTCTCGGCGAACAGGTGGTAGAAGGGTTGATCCTTGCTTGGGCGGATCTCCTGCGGAATGGCATTCCACCACTCCTCGGTGTTTGCGTATTCCGGGTCAACGTCGAAGACGACGCCGCGGAACGGGAAAACCCGATGGCGAACCACCTGTCCGATCTCGAATTTCGCGTTTCTCTGTTTCATGACGCAACACATCCTTTCAAGGGATTATCTGGGTTGCCAAACCCAAAACATCAATAGGGTGTCATGCACGGCTTCGTGTACGCCTTCCTGGCCTTCCTGTTTCCCGCTGCAGCGTGGTTGAAAAAAACAAGCCGGCGAGGGTCCCTTGAACCCCGCCGGCTTGCCGCGTCGCTTGCGGACCGGTGCGGCATCCGCCGCCCGGCCCATCGGTCTTAGACCGAGTAGTACATGTCGTACTCGACCGGGTGCGGGGTCATTTCGTAACGCATGACTTCCTGCATCTTCAGCTCGATGAAGGAATCGATCTGATCGTCATCGAAGACGCCGCCAGCGGTCAGGTACTTGCGATCCTTGTCGAGGCTTTCGAGCGCTTCGCGCAGCGAGCCGCAGACCGTCGGGATCTTCTTCAGTTCCTTCGGCGGCAGGTCATAGAGGTCCTTGTCCATGGCCTTGCCCGGGTGCAGCTTGTTCTTGATGCCGTCCAAGCCGGCCATCAGCATTGCTGCGAAGGCGAGGTAGGGGTTGGCTGTCGGGTCCGGGAAGCGGACTTCGACGCGCTTTGCCTTCGGGTTGGTACCGAACGGAATGCGGCACGAGGCCGAACGGTTGCGGGCGGAGTAGGCGAGCAGAACCGGAGCTTCGTAGCCCGGGACGAGACGCTTGTAGGAGTTCGTCGACGGGTTGGTAAACGCGTTCAGCGACTTGGCGTGCTTGATGATGCCGCCGATGAAGTAGAGGCACGATTCCGACAGGCCGGCATATTCGTCGCCGGCGAAGGTCGGCTTGCCGTCCTTCCAGATCGACAGGTGCACGTGCATGCCCGAGCCGTTGTCGCCGAAGATCGGCTTCGGCATGAAGGTTGCCGTCTTGCCGTAGGCGTTGGCGACCTGGTGCACAACGTACTTGTAGATCTGCATCTTGTCGGCGTTGCGAACCAGAGCGTCGAACTTGACGCCGAGTTCGTGCTGGGCAGCGGCGACTTCATGGTGATGCTTTTCGACCGTGACGCCCATTTCGGACAGGACCGTCAGCATCTCGGAGCGCATGTCCTGGCAGCTGTCGATCGGCGGAACCGGGAAGTAACCGCCCTTGACGCGCGGACGGTGGCCGAGGTTGCCGGTCTCATAGTCGGTGTCGTCGTTGGACGGCAGTTCCGAGGAGTCGAGCTTGAAGCCGGTGTTATAAGGATCAGCCTTGTACTTGACGTCGTCGAAGACGAAGAATTCGGCTTCCGGGCCGACGAAGACGGTGTCGCCGATGCCCGATGCCTTGAGGTAGGCTTCGGCCTTTTTCGCCGTGCCGCGCGGGTCGCGGTTGTAGGCTTCGCCTGAAACCGGATCGAGAATGTCGCAGATGATGACCATCGTCGACTGCGCGAAGAACGGGTCCATATGCGCTGTTTCCGGGTCGGGCATCAGCACCATGTCGGACTCGTTGATGGCCTTCCAGCCGCCAATCGAGGAGCCGTCGAACATGACGCCATCGGCGAACATGTCTTCGTCGACACAGACGACATCCATCGTTACGTGCTGCAGCTTGCCCTTGGGGTCGGTAAAGCGCAGGTCGACGAACTTGACGTCGTTGTCCTTGATCTGCTTCAGAATATCGCTTGCAGTCGTCATTTTCCGTAATTCCCTGTGTGAGATGACGAGGTTTTAAGGTGAAAGGGCCGGGCGGCCCTTGAGGATCAGATGGCGTCGAGGCCCGTTTCGCCGGTACGAATTCGGATGACTTCCTCCACGTTGGAAACGAAAATCTTTCCGTCGCCAATCCGGCCGGTTTGGGCAGCATTGCGGATCGCCTCGATGACGGCCTCCGCGTTTTCGTCCGCCAGCACCACTTCGACCTTTACCTTGGGCAGGAAGTCCACGACGTATTCAGCGCCGCGATACAGCTCCGTGTGACCCTTCTGTCGACCGAAGCCCTTTGCTTCCGTGACGGTAATGCCCTGCAGACCGACTTCCTGAAGGGCTTCCTTCACTTCGTCGAGCTTGAAGGGCTTTATGATCGCTTCGATCTTTTTCATGAGAAAATGTCTCTCCGCTTCTCCCTTTAAAGCAGGATCATGCCCGCTCACCCGTCAATATGCACGTTGCATGCCAGTTTTTCTGCAAAATGATTGCCGAGGAGCAAAATTTCTTGGGATTGAGCGATGGTGACTGCATTCCATGCCTTTGGCTTCGGTCGATCTGCCTATTTTTTGTAAGGTTTCTGCCCAGCTTGTTCGGTTTGGGTCGAAGGTCGTGGCATCTGCACCGGGAAAGCACGTTATTTGAGCAACAAATATGTGCAAATGCATCATTGGTGAGCAATCCGGAATCCGTGGACACCACTTGCCGCGGGCTGATGGACGGGGGTAAGTCTGGACCATGCACTCTTTTCTTCGTGATCTGTTGATTACCCCGGCCGAAATGGCCGCAATAGACCTGGCAGCTGCGCGATCGGGGATCGACAGCTTCCTGTTGATGCGCAGCGCCGGGTTTGCTGTCGCTGCGGCTGCGCTCGGGCGCTTTCCGCAGGCACAACGCTATGTCGTTCTGTGCGGACCCGGCAACAATGGTGGTGACGGCTATGTCGCGGCCTCGGCGCTTGTCGAGAGCGGTGCGAACGTTGCTGTTTTTGCCTTCGGTGATCCAGCCGCACTTTCCGGCGACGCCGGCCGTGCACGGCAACTGTGGAATGGCACCATAGATCCACTTGCCTCCTACTTGCCGCAGCCCGCAGATGTCGTCGTCGATGCACTCTTCGGCGCAGGCCTTTCGCGCGATCTACCGGGACCGGTGGTGGAAGCGATCAAGCGGATCAACGGGCGGAACTTGCCCATTATTGCCGTCGACCTGCCGACCGGCGTTGACGGGCGGACAGGGCAGATCCGCGGCGCGGCATTCGCTGCGAACCATACGGTCACCTTCATGGCGAGGAAGCCGGGCCATCTGCTGCTTCCCGGCCGTTCGCTGTGCGGCGCTCTCGAGGTCTTCGACATCGGTATTCCGGCCCGGATCGTGCTCGCGGGGGGGAACGCATTGCGCGTCAACACACCGGCTCTCTGGTCCGACCATGCGGCAAGGCTCGATGCATCGAGCCATAAATTCCGTCGCGGTCATCTCGTCGTCTTCTCGGGCGGGGCGCAGGCGACGGGTGCCGCGCGACTGGCGGCGGCCGCCGGTCTCGCTGCCGGGGCCGGTCTGGTGACGGTGGCATCACCGACGGCGGCGCTCGACATCAATGCCGGGCAACTGACCGCCGTCATGCTGAAAGCGATAGACGATCCGCCGGAGCTCGCGCGCTGGCTGGAAGACACCAGGCTCGGGGCGTTTGTGCTTGGTCCGGGATTTGGAGTTGGTGAGCGCGCGCGCGCCTTTGCGCTAGCGCTCTGCGATCGCGCGCTGGTTCTCGATGCCGATGGCATTACGTCTTTTCAGGAGCACCGGTCGCAATTGTTCGCCCGTCTGGCGGCGGCAACGGGCAGGGCGGTGATGACACCGCATGAGGGCGAGTTTGCCAGGCTGTTTCCCGAGATTGCCCGAGACAAAAACCAGTCGAAGATCGAAAAGGCGCAAGCCGCGGCACATATCAGCCGTGCGACGATCGTCTACAAAGGAGCCGATACGGTGATCGCCAGCCCGGACGGGAAGGTTGCCGTCAATGCCAACGCTCCGCCGTCACTGGCGACAGCCGGATCCGGAGACGTGCTTGCAGGCATTATCGGCGCGCACTTGGCGCAAGGCATGCTAGCGTTCGAGGCTGCTGCCGCCGGAGTCTGGCGCCATGGGGCCGCCGGAGCGCAGGCCGGTCCTGGGTTGACGGCCGAAACTTTGGTGGCATCCATACCGCCGCTTGGCTGAAGCCTACATCGTCATTCGAGCGTGAAAAGAAAACGCCTTCGACACGCTGGCGCGTGACGAAGGCGTACATGACCCGATCGGATCAGCCGCGCGTGCCCTTGGCGATCGGCTCCTGATAGGTGAAGCCCAGATCCCACGGGAAGTAGATCCAGGTATCCTGGCTCACTTCGGTGACGAATGTGTCGACCATGGGCCGGCCCTTGGGCTTGGCGTAGACGGCGGCAAAATGCGCCTTCGGCAGCATGGCGCGAACTTCGGCCGCCGTCTTGCCGGTATCTGTCAGGTCGTCGATGATCAGTACGCCTTCGCCGCCATCCTTGGCGATCTCAGGCGCGATGCCTTTCAGCACCTTCATCTGACCCTGCGTGTCATAATCGTGGTAGGAGGCGATGCAGACCGTCTCGATCATGCGGATGTTGAGCTCGCGGCAGATGATTGCCGCCGGCACGAGGCCGCCGCGGGTAATGCACACCATGGCGCGCCATTCCTGCCCCTGATCTGCCAACCGCCAGGCAAGCGCACGCGCGTCGCGGTGGAACTGATCCCAGGAAACGGGGAAGGCTTTATCGGGCAGGGACATTGATGGGCTCCGGCTTGTCTGGACGAGGTAATGGCGAAGCATCCGGCAGATCGGGCATGTGCAGACGCTTCATCCTGATTTGCCGACATGCAATAGCGGCAATGACGGCCGATGCGCAAGAGCTACGCATCCTTGCCGTGCTCTCCGTAGGCTCTGCTGTCAGGTTTGAACGCGCGAAGCGGTAATCGCATCGATCATCGCCTGCACATCCGCGGCTGCGGCCGACAGAGCCTGCGGATCGCGCGCCCTGACGACGATATCGGTCGAGAAAACCTTGCCGTCGAATTTGGGGTAGGATCCGATGCTGGTTTCCGGGTGGTTCTTCTGCACTTCGGTGAGCGGCGTGCCGATATCGCCTTCGCCATAGGGAGAGCGTACCGATTGCGAGAGCAGCGGCGTGCCGGCCTGCAAGTCCGGCATGATCGCATCGAGCATCGCCTGAAACACCTGCGGCACGCCGGCCATCACATGCACATTGCCAATCGCAAAGCCCGGTGCGGTGGAGACCGGATTTGGGATCAACCGCGATCCCTGAGGCATGCGCGCCATCCGCTTGCGCGCGTCCGAAAATTCCATGCCGCGGCGTTCGTACATCGCGGCAAGCAACGCCATGGCTCGCTCATCATAAATGCAATCGACAGCAAAGGCTTTCGACACAGCGTCGGCCGTTATGTCGTCATGGGTCGGGCCGATCCCGCCTGAGGTGAAGATGTAGTCGTAGCGCGTGCGCAGCGCGTTGATGGCTTCGACGATCGACGCCTCCTCGTCAGGCACGATACGCACCTCCCGAAGGTCGATGCCGACCATCGTCATCATGTCGGCGAGATGGCCGATGTTCTTGTCCTTGGTTCTGCCGGACAACAGTTCGTCGCCGATGGCGACCATGGCGGCAGTAACGATCTTGGGGCTGCTCATTGGCGATCCTGCTTATGTGAGGCGATTGTTCAGTAGCATCTCGTGATTGTTCGAGAATTGAGAACGCTCTGTTGACCGTGTGGCTTCTGGCAACCGGACGCATTTTGATAAATCTTGCACGTGACGGTAATCAAGCGGAATTGCCTGAATCCAAAGGAGCATTTATGGCCAAGGTTCTCGTTCTCTATTATTCGGCATACGGGCACATCGAGACGATGGCTTACGCAGTGGCGGAAGGCGCCAAGTCAGCCGGTGCTGACGTCGTCGTCAAGCGCGTTCCCGAACTGGTGCCGGAAGACGTTGCCAAGGCATCGTACTACAAGGTGGATCAGGCTGCGCCGATCGCTACGGTCGACGAACTGGAGAATTACGACGCCATCATTTTTGGCGCTGGCACACGCTACGGCACGGTCGCCTCGCAGATGCGCAACTTCATCGACCAGACAGGCGCGCTTTGGGCCCAGGGCAAGCTGGTCGGCAAGGTGGGCTCGGTGTTCACCTCATCGGCGACACAGCACGGCGGCCAGGAAACAACCATTCTCGGCTTTATCCCAACCTTGATGCACCACGGCATGGTCGTCGTCGGCCTTCCCTATGCCTTCCAGGGTCAGATGGGTCTTGAGGAGATCAAGGGTGGCTCGCCCTACGGCGCTTCGACCATCACTGGCGGTGACGGTGCGCGCCAACCTTCGGCGATCGAACTCGACGCCGCTCGCTATCAGGGTGCGCACGTCGCCAAGATCGCAGCGAAGCTGTCGGCCTAAGCCACGGAAAAGTCTTGAAAGATCGACGGGAAAGCGGCTCTCGCAAAGGGCCGCTTTCTCGTTTCGGGACGGCCTGTCACATTCTGATTCGCGAAAGTGGCCTACTGGCCTGTACCTGTGTTAATATCCGCCGCGTTCGGCATGAGAATGCCATTGACGAGGAGGAATATTGGGCCGTGCGGCAACGGTCCGCGGAAGGCGGAATTGCCTTTCGGAGTGCAGGGAGAGAAGCATGGCGCGCATTACGTACTCCATCGTTCCCCATGACGGCGGTTGGGCCTACAAGGCAGCCGACGCTTTTTCGGAACCCTTTCCCAGCCGAGAAATGGCGCTGGCGGCCGCCAAGGCCGCCGCAGCCGAACAACAGGTCGGCGGCGACGACGAGGATATCAGCTTCCAGGACGAAAAAGGGAACTGGCACTTCGAACACACCGACGGCGGTGATCGACCTGAGGCAACCGTCGAAGACGGTTGACAGACTTTTCGGACGATTTGAGCGGTCCGTTCCATATCAGCATCTGCGAGAGTATTGCGTCCACTGCGTCGGCATTAGCGGAGGATTTTCAATGCAGCATTACAGCGTTCAGATCTTCACCTGGACCGCCCGCAACGGCGTGCAACAGGTCGGATCAGCAATCGAAGTCGATGCCCTCAATCCGAAGGCTGCAGCCGTCTCGCTGCTGGGCCTGCGGTTGGAGGATAAGGGAGCCTGCACGAAACTGGCGGTCAGGGTGTGGCACGACGATACCCACATGGCCGAATGCGACTGCTTCTACTACCACTGAGCGGCAAATCGATCCCAAGCGACGTTGCGCGACCCGTTCGTTGAACGGGCGTTCGCGCGCGGAAAGTCTCCAACGAGCATTATCTGGTGCGGGCGGCGGGGATCGAACCCGCACAGCCGAAGCCGAGAGATTTTAAGTCTCTTGCGTCTACCAGTTTCGCCACGCCCGCACTGAGTGTTTTCAGTACCTTGCGCTCTTCGGTTTTGGAAGGCCCGAACAACGGAATTTTCGGTGTCGGGTTCATGTGGGTTGGGCTGCCGGCAGTGTGGGGGGCAGCTTCGGACACAGTGGATCGTTGATATGCCCTGGTCACGGCGCGCACCCGCAAAGAGGTGGGGCAGGGCCTTCGCCGACGGCGGCAGACGCGTGCATTGGAAAGGGATCGGGAAGACGTACGGGCGGCCCGCGCCGCCCTTCTGTCTACTAGAAGATCGTTTTTGCTTGGCGGGCTTGGGGCGTTGTTCTGGTTGCCCGAAGTGCTGGTTCGATGGTCGCGAATTCGGCCGGCGGCCAGTTCACCCTCGTTCGTTGCTTTAACGAGGGTCTGCTTTCCGACCGGTGCCGAAGGCACGGCGGTATAGGCGCCGTTCGCAAATGCGAGCGATAGCACGGCGGCAATGACAATCTTCTTCGGTAGTCTCCTTGGTTCGGACCCGGCGCACAACGGTGAGCAAGCGGGGAACCTTGGCGTAGAACGGCCGATGTTTCAGAGACATACGGCAGATGCTGTACTTCGCTCGGGTCGACGTGGCGAGATCCGGAAATAATTATGAAAGCTTGAGGCGATGTCTCCCATCGCCTGCTCCATGCTCGAAGGGTCTAGATCAGAAGTTGGTGGTGATGCTGTGGTTATATATCCGGCTCTGTTCCGCCTTCTTGGCGGCAAGGGGCACCACGACAATGAATGCAACGAGTGCGAGAATGAAAGCCGGTCCAGGAAGTGCCACCAGAGATTTCCCCGATTTATGATTGTCCCCATTATTCGGGAATTAGGCTTAATTGAAGCTGAATGAAGCCTGTCGAAATGCTGTCGAAAAGCGGAAATAGCCGCCGACGTGCCGATGAAATAGCGGCACCGTTGTCATTTTTCATCGGTGATCGGGTCGTTGTCGCGTCCTGAACACGAAATCCGGAAGGAAGAATCTTGGCGGGCAGAGACGTTTCCCCGTTGAGATCCAGAATGATCGCGACAACGTCCGCAGATGCCGCAGCGTCGCCGCTTTCACCAATTGTTCTTCCCTCAAATGGGTGAGCAGGGCCAGAATAGACCGGGTTCGTACTGCGGATGTTCGCCCCCCGTTCGCCATGTTTTAGGTGTCGCTTTAGAGTGGGCGCGACCAATTTTCAGCTTCGATGTCGATTAAGATTCGGCGCACTGGCGGCTGAATATGGAACGACATCTCGAAAACCCGTGGCGAACAGACCATGCGGAGCGCTCGTCGTATTTGCCTTTAAAGGAGTGCGAAAAGTCTGGCTATGATCGCGGGGAGCGGTCCGTTGGTTCGGTGATACTGGAAAGCCCCACTAGCCGTCCGTAAGCTCTTCGGGCGTTGAAACGATTGCTGAATTCCCCAAGGCGCCATCTGCGTACTTGAAGGCAAGTATGCTCATGACGGAGGCGACTATGACCAGCAGGATGATCCGCATTCTTGTTTTTCCGGTTCGTTGCTCTGTCTAGCAACTCCGGTGGAGGCTCGTTGTTCCAACTCGGCGTTCGGCGACCTGTATCGTTCACCTCAACACAACACTGGCCGCTGCCGCCGGCGCCACGGTGCCCGACAGCGCCGTGCGTCTTACGACACGTAAAGCATGCAGTCGCTTGTCGGTGCCGGCAGACGAAGGATTACTCCTCTATGGCAATCCCTGCCTCACGCGCGGCATCAATGAAGGCTTGACGGGCGGTTTCGGCCGATTGCTTGCCCTCGATCACCGCCGCGCATGTATCAAGCGCGCGCGTCAGGAGCGCACTGTCTTCGATCGGCCAGTCCTCGATCATTGCCCAGGATGCTTCGGTCGTATTCGAGATGGTCGTAAATTTGCCCGGCCCCTCCAGGGCCAGGGTTACGGGCTTGTCCCAATTTTCGGCCATGTCGGTTACCTCAATTTCAGCTGGTGGCGGCCCTTAGCACAGATCCGGGCGATTCCGCGAGCAATGCGATCGATACTTATGTTGCGCCGAAGTCGAGCCATCCGCGCCGTAATTTCCGTCAAGCAACCGCATCGGCGAACGCTACCCGGACATCGGTGCGGCCCTTTTTGGTCCCCTACGATGGCTGACGCTTCGATCGCGAGAAATAGAAGATTGTGCCCGCGATCAACGCGCCAAGGCCGTAGGTGAAAAATGCCTGAAAGTATGGAGTGTCTGACGTCAGAAAATAGATCGCTGGCGCAACGAACATCATGACTGTCAAACCGATAAGGCGAGAAGCAAAGATGCTCATGTCCGAGCGTTTCTTGATTATCCACCCGATCAAGATGCTGGTGAATGTCATCACTATGCTGGCTCCGATGAGCTGCGCCATGCTGGTCCTCCATCAAGGTTTCCTCAGGACTTCCGCACATTTCTCCGGTTTGCAAAAGACCAATCGCTCTTCCGGTCAACAATTGATGGTTGCGTTGACGCGTCGGCTGGTACCGGGTTGCCACCAGTTCAATTGGTCGCGCTCACTTCGGCTGTGGCGCGCTATTTGTCCAGCGTCTGCAGCACATCCGGCAGTCCACCGAGATCGACAATCTCACGAAAACGCGGATGGCTGTCCGGCTTGTCGTGATGTTCGAACGCCCAGGTGAGGGCATGCGGTACGTAGATTCCCCAGCTGCCGGCGTCGAGTGCGGGCACAATATCGGATTTCAGCGAGTTGCCGACCATCAGGCTTTTTGATGGGCCGTCGCCGTGATGCGTGAAAATGCGATCATAGGTGGCGACGGTTTTGTCGCTGACGATCTCGACCGCGTTGAAATAGTCGCCGAGCCCTGAGGCGGCGAGCTTGCGCTCCTGATCGAAAAGGTCACCCTTGGTAATCATCACCAGCCGGAATGTGCCATGAAGAGCCTCCAGTGTTTCTTTGACATGGGGCAACGGCTCGACCGGGTGGACAAGCATTTCGCGCCCTGCGGCGAGAATCTCTGCAATCACCGATGACGGCACCCGGCCGTCCGTGACCTCGACGGCCGTCTCGATCATCGACAACACGAACCCCTTGATGCCGAAACCGTAGAGGCCGAGGTTGCGCTTTTCCGCGGCCAGAAGCCTTGCGGGCAGGTTTTCCGTGTCGGCATGCTGCCTGAGCAAGTCAGTGAAGCGCGCCTCGGTTAGGCGAAAGAACTGTTCGTTTTGCCAAAGCGTGTCGTCGGCATCGAAGCCGATTGTCGTAATCATGTCGGGCATTGTCTCACGGTCCGGCGATCTTGAACGGCTGATCGATCGTCGCCGTCTTGCCGCTGTTGATATCGTTGAAGTGGAAGCGCAGCACGTAGTCGCCTGCCGGCGCTCCGGAAACGTCGATTGTCAGGGTCGAATAGATTTCCTGGTTCTTGAGGTAGCCGGTGAAGGTGAAATCGCCGAATGCCTTCTGGCCGGCGAGGACTTTTCCGGCGGGATTGAGGATATCGAAATCGACGGTGAAGCGTGTTTCCAGCTTGTCCTTCACAGCCGCTTGCTTCCAGGTCAGTCCGACTGGCTCGACATAGGAAACGATGGCTTCCCCTGTCTTGAAGACAGTGCCGTCCTTGGGCTCATACATCGCGTAGCCGGCAGGTTCCTTGCTGATGAAGACGGCTTTGCCGATGGAAAAGGGCAGGGTCTGCGAAAAGTCGCCGACCGCCTGTCGCAGCAGCTCTCGCGCCTTGGCCGGGTCGCCGGAGGTTGCCAGTTGTTCGGCCTTGGTGGCAGCCTCGACGAGCGGTCCGGCCATTGCCTCGATGCTTATGCTGAGCATGCTTGCGGCGGTCAGCACCGCCAGCAGTGACCGATATATCGCCATGACGCCCCCCTTTGTCCGGTTGATCCGACTGTCGGCATTTGCCGCATCGAGTCAAGACGATAGGGCCGGCGCGGCGATGGTCAATGTTTCCAGAAGATCGGCGTCAGAATAACGAGCACTGTCAGCACTTCCAGACGACCAAGCAGCATCATGAGCGAAAGAAGGTAAAGCTCGGGATCCTGGAGCGTCGAAAAATTGCCGGCCGGGCCGATCAGGCTGCCAAGGCCAGGGCCGACATTGGAAAGGCAGGTGATTACCGCCGAGGTCGCAGTGATGAAATCGTAGCCGAGCGCACCCATGCCGAGACTGCCCAGCACCCACAGCAGGATATAGGTGGTGAAGAACAGGAAGATAGCGCGCTGCGTGTCGGCATCGACAGTGTTGTTGCCATAGCGCACTGCATAGATCGCATTGGGATAGATGAGCTTGTTGAGGCCGGAGCGAATGGCGTTGAAAAGCACGACGAAGCGATAGGCCTTGATTCCGCCTGCGGTCGATCCCGAGCAGCCGCCCATGAAGGTGGCGATGAAGGCCACCATCACGACGAACGGTCCCCACAGACTATAGTCCTCGCTTGCAAAGCCGCTGGTCGACAGGATCGAGGTGATGTTGAAGAAGGAATGGGCAAGCGCCAGGTGAAATTCGACGCCATTGGTGAGGCGATGGTAGATCGCCACTGCGATCGAGAAAGCCGAGAGGTATCCGAGAAAGACGATGATCTGCGGATCGCGCAGTGCGTCGAGGCGGCCACGCACGACGAGCACGATCAGGATCGAGAAAGGCAGGCTGCAGAGCGCCATGAAGAACGTCGCGGTCCACAGGAGCGGGATGCTGCCGAAATAGGCGAAGGACGCGTCATGGGTGGAAAACCCGCCCGTCGCTACTGTCGACATCGCGTGATTGATGGCATCGAACCGGTTCATGCCCGCCATGTTGTAAGCGACCGTGCAGAGCACGGTGATCGAGACATAGATCAGGAGGAAGGCGCGGCTGAAGCTTGCAAGCCGCGCGAACGGTTTGTCGCTGGTATCGGAGGATTCCATCTTGAAGAACGACATGCCACCCACCCGGAGATAGGGGATGATGAACAGGCCAAGCACGACGATGCCGATGCCGCCGAGCCAACACAGCAGCGAGCGCCAGACGAGCAACCCGGGCGGCGCATCGTCGAGCCCGACGATGACGGTCGATCCGGTGGTGGTGATGGCGGAGACGGACTCGAACAGAGCCTGCGCGAAGTCGAGCTTCAGCGAAGACAGCCACAGCGGGATGGCGCCGACGACCGAAAACACCGCCCAGAGAAGATTGACCAGCACGAACCCGAACTTCTTCGAGAATGGCGGCGGTCCCATCCGCGTTGCCATGAACGTCGCTGCCGACAGGCCGCCTACCATGAAGGCGGAGACGGCAAAGATCTGCCAGTCCGGATGGCCAAAATAGAGATCGACCATCGCGGGCACGAGCATCGCCAGCGAAAGGTACAGGCCGAGTATCGCCGCGATATGCACGGCGTGCCGGATCAGGGTTGCGTTCAAGCGTTCGAATTCCTGGAATGAAACATCGTGATCTGGCGAGGCGCGAGGCGGCAACATTGTCCACCGCCGGGCGATTCGTGTCAAAGCGATGGCCTCAGGCGCTGCAATGTGCAATAGCGGCTGCCATCGGCAAACTCAATGGATGACCTCACGTGACGAAGCAGGATGTTGACAACGCGACCGCGGCGATGCGCGATATTTTCCCGGCCACGCCGCTGCAATTGAACGAACATCTGAGCGGCCGCTATGGCGCCAATATCTACCTTAAACGCGAGGACCTTTCGCCGGTTCGTTCCTACAAGATCAGGGGCGCTTTCAATTTCTTCCGCAAGGTTCTTGGCGCCGGTGCCGCAGGCAAGACCTTCGTTTGTGCCTCGGCCGGCAACCACGCCCAGGGCTTTGCCTTCGTCTGCAGGCACTTCGGTGTTCCCGGTGTCGTGTTCATGCCGGTGACCACGCCGCAGCAGAAGATCGACAAGACCCGCATGTTCGGCGGCGAGTTCATCACGATCCGTCTCGTCGGCGACATTTTCGACCAATGCTACAAGGCAGCCCGCGACCATGTCGAAACGATCGACGGCGTCATGGTGCCGCCGTTCGACCACCTCGACATCATCGAGGGACAGGCAACCGTTGCCGCTGAAATTGCTGAACAACTGCCCGAAGGCGTCAGGCCGGATCTTGTCGTGCTTCCCGTGGGCGGCGGCGGTCTGTCGGCCGGTGTCACCGGCTATCTGAAGGATGAGGTCGCCGCCGACCATTTCGTCTTCTGCGAACCGTCCGGTGCACCGAGCCTCAGGCAGAGTCTTGAAACCGGCAGTCTCGTCACGCTTGAACAGGTCGATAACTTTGTCGATGGCGCGGCGGTCGGGCGGATCGGCGATCTGAATTTCGCAGCGTTGCGGCGCTTCTCAGCCGACCAGGTCATGCTTCTGCCGGAAAACGCAATCTGCATGACGATCATCGACATGTTGAATGTCGAAGGCGTCGTGCTCGAGCCCGCAGGCGCGCTGTCGATCACGGCGCTGGAGGCAATCGGGCGCGACAAGCTTGAAGGCAAGACGGTGGTAGCGGTCGTGTCCGGTGGAAATTTCGACTTCGAGCGGCTGCCCGACGTCAAGGAGCGGGCTATGCGGCACGCAGGCCTCAAGAAGTATTTCATCCTGCGCATGGCGCAGCGTCCGGGCGCCTTGCGCGACTTCCTCAACCTGCTCGGCGACGAGGACGATATCTCTCGCTTCGAGTATCTGAAGAAGTCGGCCCGCAACTTCGGTTCGATCCTCATCGGCATCGAGACCAGGCATGCGGAGAATTTCCCGATCCTGAAGTCGCGGTTCGACGCCGCCGGCCTGCGTTATCAGGACATCACCGAGAACGAGATCCTGTCCAACCTGATCATCTGACAGTTGCCGAGCTGGAAGGCAAAGCCGGAGTGCCAACTCGACACTTTGGCTTTGACAGCTTTCGCCGTCGCGTCTAAGTCTTGCTCATGGCATCATTTTTCTCAAAACTGTTCGGCCGCTCCGGCTCTACCGAAAACGAAGCTCAAGGCGCGTCGGGAAAATCCGAAGCCTATGCGGAGTGCACGATCCGTGCGACGCCGATGCGCGAAGGCTCGCAGTTCCGCCTGGCAGGCAGCATCGAGAAGACTGTCGGCGAAGACGGCGTGCGCGTACGCAGCTTCATCCGCGCTGACCTGTTCACCTCCGAGCAGGATGCGATTGACGCGACGTTCCGCAAGGGGCGCCAGATCATCGACCAGACCGGACCGTCGCTTTTCGCCGACGACGCCTCTTCGCGACAGGTCTGATTCCAAGCTGTCGCACGTTGGCCTTGCTTCCTGAGAATTGAAGACAATACAGTCTGTTGTCGCTGATAGATCATGTTGATCGTCAGCGTGGCGGGCTCATTGGCGCCGGATGGCCGTTCGCCGCTCCGGCTCGCCTGTTGACGCGTTCCGCCAACAGCGAAACGCCCATTTCGCGCTGGTGAGAATGTGCCCCCGTCTTGCGGGGGCACGATGGATCAGAGCTTGATGCGGAAACGGGCAAACCCGTCGGCGGCTTCGCCGGCATCCTCGATCGTCACGCCCTTGACCTCCGACAGGAACTGCCGTGCCTTCGGACCACTGTCGAAGGTGACGCTGGTATTGGCGAGCGGGACGAAGGTCCAGTTGGCATCTGCCGCCGGATTGATGGTTCCCTGGTCTATGATGTAGCGCACCACGACGTCGCGGTTGGTGTCCGGGGCCACGAAGATCACCTTGTCGGTTGCGATGTCGGGGAAATGGCCGCCGCCACCCGCACGGTAGTTGTTTGTCGCAACGACAAATTTCTGGGCTGGGTCAATTGGTTGCCCGTTGAAGCTCAGGTTCTTGATGCGATTTGCTGACGGGTTGATCGCATTGCCGTCCTTGTCGAATTTCGGCGGCTCGGAAAGGTCGATCTGATAGGTGACGCCGTCGATGACATCGAAGTTATAGGATGGGAAGTCGCCGTTGATCAGGGCGACATCGGAGGCCCCGGCCTTGACCTGGTTGAAGATGCCTGCGGACATTTCCAGCCAGTTGCGCACCTGCTCGCCGGTGATGACGACGGCCTGGACCGTGTTGGGATAAAGATAGAGGTCGGCCACGTTCTTGATGGCAATGTCGCCCGCCGGAACGTCGGTGTAGTAGTCGGCACCGCCGCGGCCACCGGCCTTGAACGGCGCTGCCGCCGAAAGCACGGGCAGGTCCTTATGCTCCGTGTCCTTCAGCATGTCCTTGATGTACCAGGTCTGCGCCTGACTGACGACCTGGACCGACGGGTCGTCAGCGACCAGGGCGAAGTAGGAATAGAGCGGCACTGAACTTTTGCCGACGGGGGTGCGGACATAGGCAAGTGTTGCCTCATGCTCCTTTTGCGCCGCCGCCAGAACTTCAGGCTTGTCGGCGACCTCGGCGATCACTTTCTTGTCTTCGCGCCGATAGATCGGGCGCGCTTCACTGGTGGAACTGACGACGCGCCAGGCGCCGCCTTCGCGCTCGATGAGCAGATCGATCAGCCCGAGATGCGAGCCCCAGAATCCGCCCATGACGCCGGGCTTGCCCGAGATCAATCCCTTGGCATTGTCGACGCCGGCAATCTTGTCGAACTTCGGACCGGGGAAGTCGAGATGGCTATGGCCGGTCACGATCGCGTCGATGCCCGCGACCGCAGCGAGCGGTACGGAGGCGTTTTCGAGATTCTCGGCGTAGTCCTGCTGGCCGATGCCGGAGTGGGAAAGCGCGATGACGATATCGGCACCTTCCTCGCGCATCTGCGGAACCCAGGCTTGTGCTGCCTTGACGATATCGCGGGCATTGGCCTTGCCCTCGAGGTGCTTGGCATCCCAGCTCATGATCTGCGGCGGCACGAAACCGATGAGCCCGACCCGGATCGCATGTTCAGTGCCTGCGCCGTCCTTCACCTTGCGGTCGAGAATGACATAGGGTTTGAGGAACAGTTCATCCTGGCGGGCATCGGCTGCGAGTGCGCCCTTCGTCAGGTTGGCGCACACGAGCGGGAAGTTGGCGCCGTTCAGCACCTTGAACATGAAGTCGAGGCCATAATTGAATTCGTGGTTGCCGAGCGTGCCGCAGTCATAGCCGAGCACGTTCATCGCCGCGATCACGGGATGGATGTCGCCATCCTTCATGCCACGCTGATAGGCAATGTAGTCGCCCATCGGATTTCCCTGCAGGAAGTCACCGTTATCGACGAGGATGGAGTTGGTTGCTTCGGCCCGGATGGCGTCGACGATGGAAGCCGTGCGTGCAAGCCCCAGCGTGTCGTTCGGCTTATCGCCGTAGTAGTCGTAGGGGAAAACGTGAACGTGGAGGTCCGTCGTTTCCATGATGCGCAGGTGCGCCTGGTTGGCGGCTGCGCGCGCCGAGAAGGGATGAAGCATCACGAGGGCCGAGGAGGCCACGACGCCCGACAGAAGCGAGCGGCGCGAGAGGTGGAGCGGAGATGTCGTCGATTGCATGCTTGCCCTCCATTGATAGGATGTCATTGCAGTTCGGTTGATTGCAATCCGCGGTTTCGTCATTTGAAGGCGAACCACGGTGGGTTGGTCGCGACTATGCCGCAAAGGCAACACTTCGCAAAGCAGTTGATTCTCGCATGCCAATTCCGTGCCGCCGGCCGCCAAGGTAAAGTTTTCTTTAAGCTTTCCGCCTAACGGTTCGCGTGGCGAAACCGGAAATTTTCCTCACGAGCATGCCCAACGCCAATCTCATTCTTTTCGTCGGCGAAGCACTGGTCTACGTCACGGCGATGATCTGGCTGTTGCAGCTTCGTGCCCGGCTGGGTCTCGGAGTCTTCGTCGCTGCACTGGGTGTGATGCATTTCATCGAGACCTATCTGGCAGCGGTGTTTTACGTGCAGTTGCCCTTCGGGATTGTCTCGCCGGGATCAGTCGTGCTTTTCTCCGGAAAGCTCATGATCATCCTGCTGCTGTATGTGAAGGAGGATGCGGCGACCGTCCGCCAGCCGATCTACGGCCTGCTTGCCGGCAACTTCCTCACGGTTGCGCTCAGCCTTCTGCTACGCCAGCACGAAACGGTTTCGATCGTCTCCGGCCGCTCGGCCGACATCGGCTTCATCGACGAAATGGGCGTGCTGATGGTGTGGGGGACGCTGATCCTGTACCTCGACACCCTGCTGATTATCCTGCTCTACGAGCGTCTCGGCAAATGGTTGCGCCGCTTCGTAACCGTCCGTTTCCTGATCTGCGGCCTTGTGATCCTCAGTTTCGATCAACTGGCGTTCTTTGCTGCCCTGCACTGGCTGAACGATGCGCCCACCGAAGTGCTTTGGGGCGGATGGATCGCCAAGATGCTGGCCGCCACTTTCTACGCCATCGTGATCGGCGTGTACCTCAATGTGTCGCGCCATCCTTTCCTGGCAATGTCGGACCGGCCGCTCGGCGACATCTTCAACGATCTGACCTTCCGCGAGCGCTACGAAGACCTGCTCTCCCGGTCTGGCCAGGACACACTGACGGGATGTCTCGATCGCAGCCGTTTCGATATCGAAGGACCGCAAATGCTGCGCGCCGCTGTGGCCTCAAAGGCTCCGGTCAGCCTGTTGATCATCGACGTCGATCACTTCAAAGGTGTCAACGACCGCTTCGGCCACCAGGAAGGCGACCGTATCCTGCAGAAACTTGTGGAGGTGATGAAGGCGAACCTGCGCGAGGGCGACCGGCTGTTTCGCTACGGCGGCGAGGAGTTCGTCGTCTTGTGTCCGGGACTGTCGCATGCCGACGCGCTGAGGCATGCCGAGACCATCCGGCTGGCCGTATCCGCCGGTGTGTTCACTCCCGACAATGAACCTGTGACTGCCAGCATTGGCTTGTCCTCAACCCCAGACGATGGCGCAGCTATCGCGCACCTTTTGTCCGAGGCCGATCTCCGGCTCTATGCGGCGAAGGGACGTGGCCGCGATTGTGTCGTCGGCCGCTAGCACAACCTTCGTCGGCTATATGCCGACATTCGGCCGGTCGATGACTTCCCGCAGGGAGAAGCTGGAATTGATCTTGACCACGTGGGGCAGGGCGGAGAGCCAGTCCCGATGGATGCGCTCGTAGTCCTGTAGATCCTTGGCCGCGACCCGGAGAATATAGTCGTATTCGCCCGACATCAGGTAACAGACGAGCACATTGGGACAGAGTTTTACCGCCGCCTCGAATTCGGTCAACGTCTTGGCAAATTGTCCTGATAGCGAAATGTGCACGATGACCATGATCTGGTAGTCGAGCGCCTTGTGAGCGAGGCGGGCATGATAGCCGCTGATGGTGCCGGATTTTTCCAGGATATCGACCCGGCGCGAGCATGCCGATGGCGACAACCCGACCTTTGCGGCGAGATCGGCGTTCGAAATCCGGCCGTTCTGCTGAAGAATGCGCAGAATCGCATGATCGATGGTATCAAGTTCACTCATTCGCGTTTTCCATCACTATCCCACGAGCAAACGCAATCTTCTTCGAAATTGATGCCTTCGCGGAGGCATCTTTGCAAGGACATTCGTTCCGCTGCGTGTTTTGCTGAGTGGGCGTCAATGAGGCGAAATTGCCCACAACAGGAGAGGAACGCTCGATGCGTGTCGGTTGCCCGAAGGAAATCAAAAACCATGAATACCGAGTCGGCCTGACCCCCGGGTCGGTACGTGAATATGTCGCTCACGGCCACGAGGTTATCGTTGAAACCAAGGCAGGTGCGGGGATCGGCGCGGATGACGATACCTACCGCGCCGCTGGCGCGAAGATCGTCGCGACGGCAAAGGACGTGTTCGAAAAATCGGACATGATTGTCAAGGTCAAGGAGCCGCAGCCATCCGAATGGGCGCAGCTGCGCGACGGCCAAATTCTTTACACCTATCTGCACCTCGCTCCTGATCCGGAACAGACCAAGGGTCTGATCAATTCCGGCGTCACCGCGATCGCCTATGAAACCGTCACGGACGAGCGCGGTGGTTTGCCGCTTCTGGCGCCGATGTCGGAAGTCGCCGGGCGCCTCGCCATTCAGGCCGGTGCAACATCGCTACAAAAAGCCAATGGCGGCCGCGGCATTCTGCTGGGCGGCGTGCCCGGCGTGCTTCCTGCCAAGGTCGCGATCATCGGCGGCGGCGTCGTTGGCCTGCACGCAGCCAGAATGGCGGCAGGGCTTGGTGCCGATGTCAGCATTCTCGATCGCTCCATCCCGCGCCTGCGGCAGCTCGACGATATCTTTGGCGGCCGCGTTCATACGCGCTTTTCCACGATCGATGCACTTGAGGATGAAGTGTTTTCTGCCGATCTGGTCATCGGTGCCGTCCTCATTCCGGGCGCTGCCGCACCGAAACTCGTGACGCGTGAAATGCTCACCGGCATGAAGAAGGGCGCGGTCATCGTCGATGTCGCGATCGACCAGGGCGGCTGCTTCGAGACATCGCACGCAACTACCCATTCCGATCCGACTTACGAGGTCGAAGGGATCGTGCACTACTGCGTGGCCAACATGCCCGGCGCTGTCCCGGTCACATCGGCGCATGCGCTCAACAATGCAACGCTGTATTACGGCCTGCAATTGGCAGATCGCGGCCTGAAGGCCATTGCAGAAGATCGCCACCTGCGTGCGGGCCTCAACATCCACCGCGGGCGGGTGACCAACGCGCCCGTTGCCGAGGCGCTCGGCTACGACGCCTACGCGCCGGAAGCGGTGCTCAACGTCGCCTGATAGCCTTCACGGCGTCGGTCCGGCTTCGGTCGGACCGACGCTTCAGGCGCTTTCGATCCTGCACTGATAACAATTGTTCCTCGCCGATCGCACGTGTACGCTCGCGACCTCAGGCATGGCGAGCAGCGCGTGGGCGCGGGATTCGAGCTGCTCAGTAGGAACCACTCCGCCAGTGCCATAGATGATACGCTCGTTGCTGCCATAGCCGCGCAGCAGATAGTCCTTGCTCGTTGTCAGGATAGGCGGTTGTGCCCGGTCGTGATAGGCGGGGCATGCGTCGGCGTGCATGAAAACCGGACCGGTCTCCGCGTAGGGTTGCAACGACGTGAAAGGCCGCAGCGCAAAGATCAGATAGGCGTCGCCCGCCTCCACGTTGCGAAGGCAATGCCGACAAGGAACACCATCGCCATCGGATATCTGCCGTTCCGGCAGGTTGCCATAGGCATCCGTTCCGCCTTGTCTCAGGCTTTCGGCCTGATCGGTTGGCATTGAAATATAGCGCAGGGACATGGTGCATCTCCAGATCGATTGGGATCATTCGATGCACAGAGTGCTCCGACCGAGGCGGCGGCGACACCCGAAACTTGCGGTTGGATGGACTTCAAAGGTTCTTGGCGAAAGCCAGCAACTCTTCATCCGTCAGTGGCTCAATGGTCGCTTCGCGGGTCGCGACAGGCGAGAAGCCGAATTGCTGATAGAGCTGGAGCGCGCGCGGGTGATCGAGATTGTTCGTCGTCACCGTCACTTTGCTCGGATTCAAGGTCCAGGCGGCAAACAGCGTCTGCAGCAGAAACCATTTGCCGAGGCCAAGACCAAGTGCGTGCTCCATCAGCCCGAAATGGGTAAGCTCGACGACGTCGTCCTCGGCCTGGTGAAGCTCGAAGAAGCCGGCAGGCGCGCCGTTGACATAGAGCACGGTGACACTCGTGCGTTTGTCGGCAAGCAGTGCCGCCAGCTTGTCGTCGCTCATGCGGATGCGGTCGGCCCAGTGCCAGCGTTTGCCGACGCGCAGGTAGAGGAACCGATAGTAATTGAGCGGGATGTCCGACACGCGAAGGATCGCCGTCTGGATGTTGACCGGCATCGGCAAGCTCTGCTTGGGCGGTGCGGACATCTCCAGTTCGGTGACATGGGCGGTCAATGAAGCGAGCTTGGGAGGGCGCATGATATCACTCGCTGCCGGTCACTACTGTTGTATCCGCACGTCCGCCCCATTCGGACCAGGAGCCGTCGTAGAGGGTGTTGTCGGTATGACCAAGGGATTGTAACGCCAGCGTGATGATCGCCGCGGTGACACCCGAACCGCAGGTCGTCACCACGGGCCTGGAAAGATCGACGCCCGCCTCGGCAAATGTCTTGCGCAGTGTGTCGAGATCCTTGAACTTGCCGTTCTCGGAGAACGTGGTGGACGGCAGGCTGCGGGCGCCCGGCATGTGCCCCGAGCGCATTCCCGCGCGCGGCTCGGCCTCGACGCCAAGGAAGCGTCCGGCGCCTCTCGCATCGGCAATCTGGATCGTGCCGGACTTGACGATGTCCTGCATGCGTTCGAATGAGGTGACTGCCGAAGGGGTGAAGGTGACGTTGAACGTGACGGGCCTAGGCGAGGGAACGTCTGTCGTGACCGGGCGCCCGTCCTTCTTCCAGCCGTCCATGCCACCATCGAGCACGTAGACGTCCTTTGCACCCATGATGCGCAGCATCCACCACACGCGCGGCGCGGTCATGATGCCGGGGCCGTCATAGACGACGACCGTATCGGTCTCGCTGACACCAAGGGCACCGACCGCCTTGGCGAAGGCTTCCGGCGTCGGCAGCGTGTGGGGCAGGCCGCTTGTATGATCGGCGATCGCATCCTGGTCGAAGAATACGGCACCGGGGATATGGCCCGCGTCGTATTCCGCTTTCGGGTTTCTGTTCTGCGCCGGCAGATACCAGGCGGCATCAAGGATGCGGACGGAGGGGGCCTCGAGGCGCTGTTGCAGCCAGTCCGGAGAAACGACGAAGGCGCTTTTGGTGTTGGTCATGGTCGTATCTCCTGTTCAGATTGCCTGGCGGTCGTCTGGTGTGCCGAAGCGGATGCGAAAGCGGCGGTTTTCCTTGCCCTTCTTCTCGATCTTGGCGATGTGGATTGTGCCAACTTCCTGGGTTTCGGACACATGCGTTCCGCCGCAGGGCTGGCTGTCGACCGCCGAATTTTCGCCGATGCAGACAAGACTGACGCGGCCGAGGCCGATGGGTGGGCGCACGTTCTTCGATTTGACGATACCGGGGTTGGAAGCAAGCTCCTCGTCGGTGATCCACTGCAGATAGACCGGATGGTTCTCGTCGATGAGCTTCTTCAGCGCCGCCGTCACCTCGTCCTTGTCGATTGTTTCGCTCATGTCGAAATCGACGCGGCTCTCATCTTCGCCGACCGCAGCGCCGGTGATCGGGAAGGGGCAGACGACGGAAAGCAGATGGCAGGCCGTGTGCATGCGCATCAGCCGGTAACGGCGTGGCCAGTCGATATGCAGGACGAGCTTTTCGCCGACAACAGGCGCCGGCTGCCCTTCCGCCGGCATGTGGATGATGACGTCCTTGGTGGCGCCATGGCGGGCGACCGCAATGTCGATGCGGCTGCCGTCGCTGCGCTCCAGAAAGCCGCTATCGCCCGGCTGCCCGCCCGATGTGGCGTAAAAGCAGGTCTGATCAAGCTCGATCCCGCCATCCTCCAGAATTCCGGTGACACTTGCTTCGCAAGTCGAGAGATAGAAATCTTCGCGGAAGAGGGCAGTCACGGTCTTGGTCATCGCAAATCTTATCCGACTGATTCGTATGGAACGGTGATGCTTGAAGATCCCTTCAACCAGGCCGGGACAGGCAGGCCCTTCGAGGCCAGGAAGTCCGGGTTGAAGAGTTTCGATTGATAGCGGTTACCATAGTCGCAAAGGATCGTCACGATCGTATGTCCCGGACCGAGCTCCTTGGCGAGCCGGACGGCACCCGCAATGTTGATGCCGGTCGATCCCCCGACGCAGATGCCCTCGCGTTCAATGAGGTCGAATACGAGAGGCACGGCTTCGGAATCGGGGATCTGATAGGAGAAATCGGGCGTAAAGCCTTCAAGATTGGCGGTAATGCGGCCCTGGCCGATACCTTCGGTGATGGAGCTTCCGCTCGCCTTCAACTCGCCATGTGCGTAGTAATTGTAGAGCGCGGCACCATCCGGATCGGCAAGGCCGATCTTGATGGCGGGGTTTTTCGCCCGCAGCCCCTGCGCCACGCCGGCAAGCGTGCCGCCGGAACCGACCGCGCAGATGAAACCGTCGACCTTACCGTCCGTATCCCGCCAGATTTCGGGTGCAGTCGTCGCTATGTGCGCGTCACGGTTGGCGACATTGTCGAACTGGTTGGCCCAGATCGCGCCGTTCGGCTCGGTCTTGGCGAGCTCGGCGGCGAGGCGCCCGGAGATCTTCACGTAATTGTTCGGATTCTTGTAGGGCACTGCCGGCACTTCGACGAGTTCGGCACCAAGAAGGCGCAAGGCATCCTTCTTCTCCTGGCTCTGAGTTTCCGGAATGACGATGACGGTCCGGTAGCCGAGCGCCTGGGCGACGAGCGCCAGGCCGATGCCGGTATTGCCAGCTGTGCCTTCGACGATGACGCCGCCCGGCTTCAATTGCCCTGCCTTCTCCGCCTCACGGATGATCCAGAGTGCAGCGCGATCCTTCACCGACTGTCCCGGGTTGAGAAACTCCGCCTTGCCGAGGATGGTGCAGCCGGTCGCGTCGGAAACGGTCTTCAGCCGGATCAGGGGCGTATTGCCGATTGCTTCAAGAACGGACGGAAGAATGGCCATTTGCAGAACCTCGTGCTTGAGAACGGCCGCCGAAGCGGGCCGCGTTACCGAAGAAAAACGCCGAGTGGCCGGCGAACATTGAGAACGACGCCGGATCGCCGAAATATTGGCGTGTTTTCGGCTCAGCCTGCTTCCCAGGCAAGAAATAGCGTTTCACCGCTGCCCTGTCCCGAACAAAAAACGTCTTCAAGGGGAAAGCTTAGGGTTGAGGCAGCTCTGGGTGCGCGCCGGATATCGGAGGGGGTTGGTCTGGGCCGGGGTGTCAGGTTTCTCGGCCCCTTGAGTTGAGCGTGCACCGGGTGGGTGCGTGCCGAGGTTTGGGCAATGAGTATGCACAAGATGAATTCCGAGCATGGGTTGGCCTGGGTAACGGGCGCGAGTTCGGGAATAGGCCGGGCGCTGGCTCTGCGCCTGGTTCGCGGCGGCTATTCGGTGGTCGTCACATCAAGAAATCACGCCAAATTGGTTGCCTTGCAACAGGAGGCTGCTCCTGACGGTCGCATCATCGTTCTCGACGGCGATGTCACCGACCCGCAGGACATGGAGCGTGTGCTCGCATCGATCGAATACGACCACGGCGATCTGTCGCTGGCTGTATTTACTGCGGATGTGACGCTGCCCGTGCGAGGCGACGACCTGCATCGCGAGGCATTCGAGCGTAGCTTCGCGGTCAACGTCAACGGTGTCGTCAACTGTCTGTTGCCGGCCGTGGCCCACATGAAGGCGAGGGGGCATGGCCAAATCGCCATCATGTCGGGAGCGGCCGGTTACGGCGGCCTGCCGGGCAACGCAGCCTATGGTGCGACGAAGGCGGCTCTCATCAACATGGCGGAGAGCCTGAAGTTGGACCTGGACCGGATCGGTATTCGCCTGCAAGTCATCAGCCTGGGGCTTGTCGAGGCGAGCGGATCGCCTCGTCCTGGGCTTGCAGCCTCCGACGTGGCCAGCGCTGACGAGGCCGCCGAGCATATCGTTGCAGGCTTGAAGTCGACACATTTCGAAATCAACGTGTCGAAACGCGCGAACGCCGTGGCAAGACTGTCACGATGGCTGCCCTACAGTGCATACTTCGCGCTGGTCGACCGGTTGACTCGGCAAGGTTCGGCGCCGGCGATGGCGACAACGAAACACGCCAGTGCCGAGAATCAGCCGCATCAGGCCGTGTGAAGCACCAGCACTGCGCCGAAGATGAGCGCGAGGCCGACCCAGCCGATCGGCTTGAGCTTCTGGCCGAAAAGCAGGCGACCGCAAATGGCTGTGCCGAAAATCCCGGTTGCGCCGAGAACGGCATAGGCAATGGCCAGTTCCATGCCCTTAACGGCTTCTGCAAGGAAGGCAAAGGCGGCAAGCACGAGAATGATGGAAAGTGCTCCCCAGCCTCGGCGCGCAAAGCCATCGGATTTAGTCGAGGCCAGATTGGCGGCGATGTCGAGAATGCCCGCGATGACGGCAAAGATGAAGTAGATGCTAGGCGCGCTCATCGACGGCTCCTTCGGTGGCCGGTACTTCCTCTTCTCGGTGTTCGCCGGCGTTGACGAGCAGGATGCCGGCGACCGCCATCGAAAGGCCCAGCATTTCCCGGCCGGTCAGAACGTGGCCGAATACGAACACCGAAACGAGCGTGATGATCGCGACACCTGATCCCTCCCAGATGGCATAGGCGACACCGACGGAGATGGTCTTCACGGCCTTCGCCAGGAAGACGTAGGAAAGCGCGATGGAGACGTACATCACCACGTGGCCGACGTAGGAGCCACTGGCCGATGCGGCCTTCATCGCCGTCAGGCCCGCCACTTCGGTTGCGATGGCGAGCGCCAGGAAAAACCATGCAAGACGCATGAGGAACCTTCAAGAAGAGATCTGGATCGGTTGCCTCATAGGCGTTGTCGCGCGAACGGTAAAGCCTGCAGGTGGACCGGTTTACTCGAAGACGATCTGCCGGACATCGATGTTTCGCGCGCGGAAGCCCGCTTCGCAGTAGTAGAAGTAGAATTCCCACAGCCGCTTGAAGCGCAGATCGAAGCCCAGCGGCTCGATCTTGCCCCAGACAGACCAGAAGCGTTGCCGCCATTCACTGAGCGTGCGGGCATAGTCGCTACCGAACCCGAAATCGTTGATCATGCGCAGGCCGACATTGCGCCCGAGGTCGACCAGATGGTCGCGTGTCGGCAGCATCCCCCCTGGGAACACGTATTTCTGAATGAAGTCCGGATTGGATCGGTATTCCTCATAGGCTTCGGGCTTGATCGTGATGATCTGAAGTCCCGCTTTGCCGCCAGGTTTCAGGCACCGCTTCAGTTGAGAAAAATAGGTCGACCAGAATTTTTCCCCGACTGCCTCGAACATCTCGATCGACACGATCCGGTCGTATCGTCCGGTTTCCTCCCGATAGTCCTGGAACTTCAGCTCGACCCGATCGGCAATTCCGGCCTTGTGCATGCGCTCGCGGGCAAAGGCGAGCTGTTCGCGGCTGATGGTCAGGCCGGTGACCTTGCAGCCGATCTCGGTTGCGGCAAATTCTGCAAAACCGCCCCAGCCGCACCCGATCTCGAGCACGTGGTCGCCCGGGCGCAGATTGGTGGCTTCGGCCAAGGCTCGGTATTTGGCGACCTGAGCGGCCTGCAGATCGTTTGCGCCACCGGCGTAAAGCGCCGACGAATAGGTCATGCTCGGGTCGAGCCATTCACGGTAGAAGGCGTTGCCGAGGTCGTAATGGGCGGAGATGTTGCGCTCGGCACCCGTCTTGGTGTTGGCATTGCGCCAATGGAGGAACTTTTCGACCAGCCGCATCAGGCCGCGCGCGCGATTCGGGAAGCGGTTGCCGATATCGGCATTCACAAGGAATAGCTCGAGAAAGGCGCCGACATCTGGGCTGTCCCAGTCACCGTCGATATAGCTTTCCGCAGCGCCGATCGTGCCGCCGGTAATGGCCCGGTGCGGGAGGTTCCAATTGTGCAGGGTCACAGTGGCGCATGGCCCCGCCACCTTTCCCTTGACCACCAGTCGGCGGCCATTGGGCAGAGCGAGTGCCAGTGCGCCCGCCTCAAGGTGAACGAGGCCGCGAAGGACCATCTGGGCCTTGAGCGGAAAGTCCTTCAGCACCCGTGAGAGATTGTCATTCGAAAGCAGCTCGGCGTTGTCGAAATCGGCAAAGCAGGCTTCAGTATCATGCATAAACCACCCTCCGGCAATCGTTGCATCCGTAACGTGAGCCTAGCGACAATCCTGTCAGAGGCCAACCACGGATTTGTACCGGTGGTGGTGCAGTTGTAGCGATTTTTAACTGGCGTTTCTGATTTCCTGAAACGCGGCCAGCGCGCGGTCGCGCGCAAAGGCATGATCGATGACAGGGGCAGGGTAGGTCACCCCCAGCGTAATGCCGGCAGCAGCAAGTGCGGGTTGGGGCGCCGAGAACGGGCGATGAATGTAGCGTGCGTCGAGATCGGCCAGTTCGGGAACGAAGCGCTTCACATAGTCCCCGTTCGGATCGAATTTCTCCCCCTGAAGCACGGGATTGAAGATACGGAAGAATGGCGAAGCGTCGGCGCCGGAGCCGGCCACCCACTGCCAGCTGGCGGCGTTCGAAGCTGGGTCAGCATCCACCAGCGTGTCCCGAAACCACGCCTCTCCGCGGCGCCAGTCGATCAGCAGGTCCTTGATCAGGAAGGAGGCGGCGATCATCCTGACGCGATTGTGCATATAGCCGTGGCGCCAGAGTTGCCGCATGCCGGCGTCGACGATCGGGTAGCCTGTGTGGCCCATTGTCCAGCGCTCGAAGTGGTCGTCGTTGTCGAGCCAGCGAAAACCGTCAAAGCGACGATCGAGATTCCGACGCCCCAGGTCGGGATTGTGAAACAGGAGATTGTAGGAAAATTCGCGCCACGCGAGTTCCTTGCGGAATGTGACGATATCGTCGACCGGAGTCTCCGTCAGGCCGCGCGTGGCGTGCCAGATCTGCGTCGGCGAGATCTCGCCGAAGGCAAGGTGCGGCGAGAGCAGGGATGTGCCCGCATCGGCCGGGACATCTCTGGCGGTCTTGTAGCCGTCGAGCGTGTCTTCGATGAATGTCTGCAAGCGGTCCGCCGCCCCGACCTCACCCGGTGTCCAGATTTCGGTGAAGCGCGATGCCCAGTTCGGTTGCGTCGGCAGCAGGTTCCACCGATCAGGGTCTTCGGACGCAGGCCAGCGCTCAGGCGCGACAAGTCTTTCGGGCGGATCGATCGGTGCCGGCGGCTCGCCGCTTGCTTCGAGCGCGCGCCAGAATGGCGTAAACACGCGATAGGGGCCACCGGTCTTGTTGAACAGGCGGGTTGGTTCGTGAAGCAACTGGCCGGCAAAGCTGTTGACGGTAAAGCCGCGATCCACGAGCGCCTTCTTCAACGGCGCATCCGTCGCCGTTCCGTTCGGATCATAGCGCCGATTCCAGAAGATGGTGGCGCTGCCGGCTTCTCGCGAAACATCGGCGATGACATCGAGCGGATCGCCGGAGCGAAAAACAAGATCCGATCCGATCTGTTGCAGCGATTCCCGAAACGCCGACAGTGAGTACTGCAGCCACCATCGCTGCGCATCGCCGAGCGGCCCGTTGCCGCTGTCGGCCGGCTCACGAATGTAGAGAGGAATCACCGCTGCGCCATCGGCCGCAGCGGCTGCAAGCGCATGGTGGTCGCCAAGCCTGAGGTCTTTGCGAAACCAGACTAGAATGGGCGACGACGATTTCACGCGCATGACATCCCGGGGTGAGGGTAAGGTGGTTTACTCGCCACCATAGCCGCAAAATGAAAAAGAGCCACTCCGGCGCCTGTGGTCCGAAAAGTAGCCAAAATGTAACCAAAGAAGCGAGGTGGGAGGGCGAACGGCAAAGGGCGGTGCACCCATATGTCTGGAGAAGCCTCTGATATCCCTAAATGAAAAGGGCCGTTCCTTTCGGAACGACCCTTTAGAAACTGGCTCCCCGGGCCGGATTCGAACCGGCGACCTGTCGATTAACAGTCGAATGCTCTACCGCTGAGCTACCAGGGATCATCTGCAGTTTTTTCTGCAGAAGTTCTGCGCGGTTTGTGTCCTGCAGAAGTGAGGCTGCTAATACAAATGCTTTTCCGATTTGCCAAGCGGTTTTTTCAAAAAAAGTGAGAAGATTTGTTGCGAGCCTGTGGAGAAGTCCCCAATTGTGGGAAACGCAGGCGGATAGGGAATGATGAATAAAAACAGAAAACAGACGCATTTCGGCATCGACCCCCACACCCGGCAGATCATTCTGGGCAAGTGGCGCCTGGCGCTTCCGGAATCACCGTTGCTGCGCATGCTCGTCGGCGGCTTGCTGATTTTCGGTGGCTTTCTCGGCTTCCTGCCGGTGCTCGGCTTCTGGATGGTGCCGCTGGGGTTGCTCATCCTCTCACATGACATTCCCGCGGTTCGCCGTCGCCGTCGCCGGTTCGCCGTCTGGTGGGCACGCCGCCGCGGCCGTGCGGGCTCTTCAAGGGAGTCGTGAGCCTTCGAGGCTACCGCTGAAAGTTCGAGCCAGTGCAAAAATCCTGCATGACCGATTCCTAGGGCTTTGGCGGCAGGTGAGATATCTGGTCGACTGATTCTGAAAATCTTCCGCCAGCAATGTCTGCCTCTGTCCGAACTGGGCGCGGTATCCGGTTGCGGCGAGCGGGGCAGGCGAGGTCGCGCATGCCGCCGATGAATCCCAGGCCCATTGCTGGTGAACCTCCGCAATCAAGTGGCCGCTGAAAACCATTCGGCAACGGATCGCCAGCATAATGCCGGCCGGATCAAGGATGAGGCGGAATGGGTAAAGCCACAACAAGCCGTGGGCGTCGCCGCGCCAGCCGGACAAAGAAGCAGGGCGGCATGCTGCCGTGGTATCTCGCCGCTGTGCTGACGGTCGGTGGCGTGGTTGCCTACGATCACCGCGGAGAGTTGCGCGACCTGCCGGCCATTTCGGATATGTTCGCATCGGCCCCCAAGGCCACATCGACATCCAGGGTTGAGGATCGGCCGAAGGTGGCAGTGCGTGCGGCCGTACCGCCCGCTGCAAACAGGACGAAGGCCGTCGATGGTCCAATCCCCGCGGTCAACGTCGGATTGGCCGCGCCAACCCCGGTCGAACGGCCTGTGGTGCAGCCGGCCGCGCTCCAGCCTCAGGCGAATCAGTTTTATTTCTGCGGTATCCGCAACGACAACTGCGTCATCGACGGCGCGACCTTCCGTTATCACGGCGAACTAGTCCGAGTCGCCGATATCGACGCGCCGAGAACCAAGCAGGCAGCTTGCGATGGCGAACGCGCGCGTGGCTTCTACGCCAAGCAGAGATTGCGCGAACTGTTGAACGCCGGAGATTTCAGGCTGATCGAGGCGATCGGCAGGGATGACGACAAGGCCAGCGAGAAGCTGCGCGTCGTGATGCGTGACGGCCGTTCGCTCGGAAGCATTCTCGTCTCGGAAGGGCTTGTGCGGCCATGGAAGGGACGATCGACGCCTTGGTGCTAGGTGGATGGAAAAATCCGCGGATGTAACTACGTGGGGCGGCACTAGACCTCAAACCGCGGCGACCTGACAGGCAAAACGCGTCACGCGAGGGCGCGCCGTCGACGCCCGGCAGCCAAGACTGTCGCTTCATCTTGTCGATAAACGCCGTTGAGGCGGCATTTCCCCCGATGTGAGCGTCGCGCACCCTTTTGAGGTCCGCCCTTGATCACGAGTGTCCGCCCGGTTGAACTGCCGATCGTCCGCCGTGTTGCTCCGCTAGGGGGATGTCGGCGGGGTCTTCCCGTTGGTCCTGAAGGCGACGACAGCGCAGGGGCATGCAGCATCCATCCACAGAACGGAATGGAAACGCTCGTTCAAAATGAAAAAAGGATCGCATTCAGAATGAACCCTCTTGCACTCTTTCTATATTCATTCTAAACGCTCGCCACGACTTGATAATCTCAGTCGGTGAGGCCTCGTGGCGGAGTGGTGACGCAGAGGACTGCAAATCCTTGTACCCCGGTTCAATTCCGGGCGAGGCCTCCAAAATTCCACATAACGAATTGATTTCGCGACGAAATTCATCGTCACGGGATGCCAGGATTTCCACATTGGCATGGCGATTCCTTGCCGTTTTCCCCTTCTGTATCTTCCTCCACAGCCAACTGAAGATCACCGATTCCGTCGCATTTGATCCGGGCCACGCTCTTCCGTGCCGGGCCTCCACGGCCTTTGACCACGAAAGCACTTAAGCCAGCAACACTTGATGATCGTCGTCTATGCAGTAGGGGGCGTGGTTACGTCTCGTTTTGGTAGGGCTCGGTCAGTGTCGCTTCATGCAGAGACTGGCTGAACGGAAAACCTATAAGCGCCGCACTGGCCATGCGATCGGCGACTATACATTCACAATAGAAGCCGGGAGTTCCGAGCCTCTCGCAGTATGCCCGCGGGCTGTCGAGCAGATGGACCCCGCTATCAGAGCCGCGAATTAGGATTGCGGTGGAGCCGTTCTTGTTTGCGCCCATTGGCGGAATCACGGCAAGTCCCGGCTCTGCCCACCATAATACGGGGGCTAAGAGAAGGATTATGAGCGTGGCCCAGCGCGCTAAAGTAATCACGGTTGCTCCAGGTCGTTGCTCGCCTGGGTTTAATCATTCGGAGTAACGGCATCAATGTGTACGCGCGGAAGTAGTTAATTTCGCATACTTCAAGTCGGCGTAGAGCATCTCGCCGGCCTCATAAGCTGGAGTGTGTCGCAACCCACGCTTTCTTGGGCGTTGGGAGAATGTCAACGTACCGAAGCCTCGGCACTGATTTCTCGGCTTCGCCAACCGTCGCCTGTCAGGGCGGACGGCAACAGTGGTGCCGCGACGGTGTCGTTATCATCTAGCGCATACTTGCCGCATGGTTCCGCTGCTGCCTTGAACGCGTCAGTCATTCCGCCGGAATGAATTTCAGTGTTCCCGCGAGCCTTGGTCCGCTCAAATCCTTGGTGTCCAGTGGGTGATTGATGCCGTCGTTGACGGGCAGTTCTACGAAATCGAATGGGCTGACGCCCTGGAGGCATGCGGCGTTGACGCCGTAGAAGTCCGGGTTCGCGCGCGGTTTGTGGAACGTATAGATCCCGCATTTCGAGCAGAAGTAATGTTCTGCGGCCTTTGTATTGAACTGGTATTTGGTGAGAGCCTCGCCTCCGGAAAGAACCGTGATCCCGTCCTTGGCAGCGGAGACGGCAACCGCACCCTTCAGCTGACAATAGGAGCAGGTGCAGCGGCGAGCGGTATGAAGACCGTTTTTCAGTTTTACATTGAAACGAACCGTTCCGCAGTGGCAGGCTCCGTCGAGGTCCTGAACGTCGAGATTCATGCAACCATCCATCTGATTTTGAAGCACATTTGCACGTCTTCAATATGGGGCGGATTGCGCATGCTCAAGCGTATTCGTACGCTGAGGCATTCTTGAGGATGATCTTGCCATCCGGGTGGCTCTGCGCGTCGGCCACCTCGGCCAGGCGTGTTGCGCGTCGCAATGTCTGTGAAGCCCGCGAGCTTCCACACCACATGCCGCCGTCCCATCGGCGCGACGGTCGACGACTTGCGGTGGAGGCTATCTGCGAAGAGAAAGCGCTTGATTGAGCATCGGGCGCCCACTCCACGCTGAGGGTGGGCCCAATGCATGGCTTGGGCAATCATGGCGCGGGGCTCTATGGTCTCAAATTGCCGGTGCAGCAAATTTCAGCCGTTGCTAGCCTAGCCCCACCTGAGCAACCAGTAATCTGGAGGTGGTGACAACGCGACGCGCTGCCGCCGATCAGAAATCAGCCGCTCGTTGCCGCATTGGGAAAATGCGCGGCCTGCTCAATTCTCCTGAACGGAAACGCCGCCCTCGCCAATCTTGATCTCGACACCGGCAGGTTTCGTTTCCTCACGATAAGCATAGACGCCGAGCCCGATGACGGCGACAGCGAGCACGGCGATGACGAGATAGAGGCTATTACGGTTCATTCAGCAGTTCCTCACTTGGTTACGCGAATGGGTAACTAGGCTGCCATCGTCGAAAGGCAACGGTGCGATCGTCGGGTGCGTTGGGCTCAAGGGATCCATGGCTCTGAGGAAGATCAGATTCGGTTTCCGTGCGTAGGCAGCGTATCCCTTTTCCCTAGCACCCTTTGTGCCTGACGCGCTGACCCGCGCCCTCGGTGGGCGAGTGACAATCGCTGCAAGTGCGATGCATGATTGAGCCGCCGACTCATTCTAATTTGCTCCTCATGCCGCGACGTCACTCATCTGTGGGCTATCGCCTTTGCAGGCATGCCCGGCTTCGCGGGCTGCCAAGATTCGGGGCACACCTGGCGCAGCAGTGGCGATGTCAGCCTGTTCCTTATTCTCCGCCGATGTCAGTTATTCTTCATGGGTGATCCGACGCGCGCGCGTGCGCTTCACGCGTTTGCGCCGCGAATAGGCATGCGCGGATCTGGCTTGCCGGCGACCTGCCCCGAAATGGTGATTCTGCCCGTATTGTCAGTGCAAAGATTATTGTCTCTAGACGACATCAGGAATGAATATTCCAGCGATGCGACCCGTATAGGTAGCGTCAAACAAAACCGACAATGGAGGAAATGACATAAAATGAAATGTAAGATCGCCCTGACTGCTCTTGCCATTTTTGCCGCAACGACGGCCACCGCAAGCGCTGAGGATCTCGTCTTTCAGCTGAAGAACAAGACGAAAGCCGTTCTGACGAACTTCTATACCTCGCCGGTTGGCGTCGATCAGTGGGAAGACGATGTCTTCGGGCGGCAGGTGCTTAATCCGGGCGAGAGCATGGAAATTACCATCGCCGACGGACGCGATGTCTGCAAATACGACATGCGCTTCGAATTCGAGGAAGGCTCCGGTCTCGACACGACCGAAGACATGCAGGACCTCTGTGAGTTGGGCGAGTACTCCATTCACGAATGAAAATTGTCGAGCGCGTAAAACGCTCAACCTGACCACATCCGTCTCGCTACCTCTTGGGTGGCGAGACGTTCAAGCACAAGAAGGCCTGTCCAGCAGAAAGACAGCCATCATCATCTGGCTTAGTGATAGCGACGGATCAAGCCAACGAGCTTGCCCTGTATCTTGACGCGGTCCGGGCCGAAGATGCGCGTCTCGTAGGCCGGATTGGCCGCCTCGAGTGCAATCGATGCGCCTTTGCGCCGGAAGCGCTTCAACGTCGCTTCCTCGTCATCGACAAGTGCGACGATGATGTCGCCGGGGTTTGCCGTCGTGGCATTGCGGATGATCACCGTGTCGCCGTCGAAGATGCCGGCCTCGATCATCGAATCACCCTTCACTTCAAGGGCGTAGTGCTCGCCGCTGCCGATCATATCGAGCGGCACGGTAATATCGTGTGTGTTGTTCTGTATTGCCGAGATCGGTACGCCGGCGGCAATGCGGCCCATGACCGGAACCGAGACGGAGCTGTTGTCTGCCGCCGGCGGCGCTTTCGCGGCAACCGGGGCGGGGGCGGGAGGTTTGCCGAGACTTCCTTCGATGACGCTTGGTGAAAACCCGCGACGCGGCTGAGCGCTTCCCGCGTAAGCTTCCGGCAGCTTGATGACCTCAAGCGCCCGGGCGCGGTTGGGAAGGCGTCGAATGAAACCGCGTTCCTCTAGCGCCGTAATCAGCCGGTGAATGCCCGACTTCGATGCCAGGTCGAGTGCATCCTTCATCTCGTCGAAGGATGGCGGTACACCGGACTCCTTCATGCGTTCGTGGATGAAAAGAAGCAATTCCTGTTGCTTGCGGGTCAGCATGGCAAGTCGCTCCAGAGGCGTGAAACAAATCAAGAACAGACACTATCTGTTCCATATGTGTTCCGCAAGTGCCTAAAATTCCGTGAATGTTGTATCAATCGTGCGCCTATCCGCTGCCTCGATGCTGGGTATGCCATGCGGAGCTGCCATGCCTCGCGCTTTTCACCGAATGAGGATGCAATGAAAACGCTGATTCGGATCCTGTCGACGATCGTTATCGCAGCGACCGCCGTCCTCGGGTTTCGCTGGTATCAATATGTCGACAACAGGCAGAGCCCGTTCGATGAAGTCGGCATCGCATTGAATGCGATGATGCCGGGGCCGGTCCGCCAGTGGGGTTGTGACCGGTTAAAGTTCACCTTTGGCAAAGGATTGCCACCACGAGGGTGTGCCACGAGCGATGGTAAAGAATGGAAGTAGCGCCGAGATAAGCGGTTGGGACAGCGGGCATGTCGAGGAGAGGGCGTTTCAAGCCGGCTGCGTTGCCGAACAGGCGTCCTCGAACTCCTTCACGGTCTCGGCAGAGTTGTCCTCCGGCAGCACGGCATCTGCCGCGTCGGTCGCCACCGGCGTGTCGCCTTGGTAGACGAATGACTGGATATAATAGGCGATCGAGCCTTTCCAGACATTCCGACCGTCGATCTGCTGGCAGGGGATGGCCGATTCGAAGTCCGTTTGCAGGTCGTCGACCGTGGCCGCGCTAAGGGCGATGTGGGGCGATGCGAAAATCGAGGCGATAAGCAAGGCTGCAAGCACGATGGACGTCCGCTAGGTCAGAAGTGGTGCCGATAGATTGGTTAACGATGTGAACCGTGCTTTCGTTCCGGAGTCCAGCAAGCAGGCCGCGTACCCATGCCGTGTTCAACAGTTCTTTGCGAAAGGCGACGATCGCTCTTCAAGCTGTGGCAGCGAAGACACGAAGATTGTTTGGAAGAGCGAGTGTTTCGGGGCGTTTGTTGCTTCTCCGGTATCGGCCCCGAGCGGCATGGCTGGCGGCAGATCGGCCTTGGGGGTCGCGACGGGAGACGACTGGCAAGCGCCGCCGGCAGTGTTTCCTGTGTCTGCGGGAAGGTTCACGCGCCGGTCGGGTGTGCTGCGGAGCCGGCATCATTGCTGGTTTGTTGTCGCGGGACCAGTCGCCCTTGATGTGCGGAGACGTGCACATCCGGTCCGACTGGCCACTGATAAAACCTAAAGGCGTATTTGATTTTCGAGGTTGGAGCGGCTGCCTTACTTTTTGTCTTTCTTGCCCAAAGAGAAGCTGCTGCCTGCAAGCTTCACCTGGGAGCCTTCTGGCGTAACGGCGGCTTTGACGGTCTTGTCCTTCTTGGGCTTTCTAACCTCGCGGTTGCTTCGCACTTGACCTTTTGCCATGTTCGTCTCCTTGGAAAGGCGTGCCGGGGAGCCCATGTGGGCGCCGAATGACCGGCGGACTAGCGTGCATTGATACGGCCGGAAGTCAATGACGGCGCTCGGTGTGCATTGGTTCGGGCGGGCGCCATGGCCTGAAATGAGGTCAATGTTCCGCTGGCGTGATTATAACACCGACTCTGTTATTTGCCGCGCCCCTGAGAGGCTGTCGTGGGCCCAATCACGGCGGCGACCTCGGTGATCTTGTTGGCCGGAAATCCGCCTCGTTCGGCATGTTCGCGAATAACGTCGGCGCTTGGCGCCTCGTGGACGCAGTAGATCTTGTCGCCGGCGACATAGCTGGTGATCCATGTGTAGGGGACGCCGAGATCTGCAACGACTGCGTTGGATTTCGCCGACAGCGCGCAGAGGTCGTCCTGACTAAGCTTGTCGGCTCCGGGTACTTCGCGCTCTATGATGAAGGTGGGCATCGCTCAGTTCCTCAACTGTTGGATGACCACATATGAAGGCGCCCTAATGAAGCGGGAGTCAACGTTTTCGGTTGCCATAAGTTGTTTCACGGCGAATTCGCCGAATGTATCCCGATCCGGTCGAAAGCCGCGTTCCGGCCAGATTTGAAGCAAGCCGCATCAAACGGCCAGAGGATTCAGAACCCTCGTTCTATCGAGATTGCTGTGGTGCCGGATCGTGTTCGATAGCCCCAGCGCGACGCTTTCGCACCTTGGCCCAATAATTGGCGGTCGCACGGACGAGCTGTCGCTCTCCGTGGCAAAAAAGACAGCGCCTCAGTAGCTGAGGCGGAAGCCGCCGGGGCTGGCTGCCGATGGATCTGGTTCCGGCGAAGGCCCTTGCCATTGGGCGTAGGTCGTGTTGGCGTCGCCAGTGCTTGCGCAGCCCGACAGCGTCAGAACAGCAAAAAAAGCGGCTGTCGTCAGATATTTAAGAGGCATGGTTTTCTCCAGTTGTGGGAGATTGCCCAGGCCTCGAAGGGCCGGAATCAGACTTTCACCCAATTCCTCCGGGATGGCAAGCGGACCTGACGCCCGCCTTCCAAATGCATGCCTGAATACCGGCGCGACGGCAGCATGTGCGCGCCAAAGGGGCAATCGGAAACCGCTCGAACACTCGCGGTTTCGATCGAGCTCGACGTCGAATGGCAAGAAATGAGACAGTGGATGGCGGAGGAGGTGGGATTCGAACCCACGGTACGCTTTCACGCACGCCGGTTTTCAAGACCGGTGCCTTAAACCGCTCGGCCACTCCTCCGGGCAGGGCGTTATTGCGCGAAGGCTTGTCACTTTGCAAGATTTAACATGCGTCGGCGGCAAGATTTTCTGAACGCGTCAGCTTGCCCATCTGTCTTGGTAATCATTCGTAAACCATAACCGGAGATTTCGGGCGCTCGGCTGTTCGCCGGTTCGCATTTTTGCCTTGTTGCTGTCATGATTAATCGACTGTTCCGTTTCGGGACGCCGAGATTTCCGCTTGGGGGCAAGAGTGGAAGGTTTCGAGTACGGCTTGTTCGAATGATGTTGTGGGACAGATGACATCCAGTAAAAATGCGGCATATCTGATCAAGGGACTGCGCCTTGCGGCGGTTCCCGTGCTTTGCGCAACGCTTGCGGCGTGCGGATCGACGTCCAGTATCAAGAAGAGCAAGCCGAGGAGCAAAGAATACTTTGCCGAGTCGGTTTATGGCGTGAAGGCGAGCCCCCGTGTCGCCACCGGCAAGAACATCCCGAAGGGCGGTGGCCGGTTCCAGGTTGGTAAGGCCTATCAGGTCAAGGGCAAGTGGTATCAGCCGAAGGAAGATTTCGGCTACAACAAGACAGGTGTCGCGTCCTGGTATGGTTCGGCTTTCCATGGACGCCTGACCGCCAATGGCGAGGTCTACGACAAGCTCCATCTTTCGGCGGCCCATCCGACATTCCCGTTGCCGAGCTATGCGCGTGTCACCAACACCGAAAACGGCACCTCCGTCATCGTTCGGGTGAATGATCGCGGCCCCTATGAATATGGCCGGATCATCGACGTATCCTCGAAGACGGCGGATCTGCTCGACATCAAGCAAAAGGGCAGTGCCAAGGTTCGGGTGCAATATGTCGGTCGCGCACCGCTCGAAGGCAACGACATGCCCTACCTCATGGCGTCCTATGTCAAGAAGGGCGACCGTAGCCCGGGCGTCATGCCGGAAGGCCAGATTGCAACAGGCGTGATGGTTGCCTCGAATGAGCCCATGCGCAATCAGCTCGGCACGCTCACCATTCCGTCCAAATCGTCTCTTGATGAAAGCAGCCCGGTGACGGCCCTTGCGGCACCCGTTCCGCAGTTTTCCGCACCGCAGTCGCTGGAAGAATTCGTGATGCTGCCGGAGATCGGGCCGATCCCGCGCGAGCGGCCGGAATACATTCCGATGCCGGACGGCAATATGGCCTATGCGGCCGCTTACGTGGAAGTGCGGGTGAGCGATGCCAAATCGCCGTTTGAAGCGATCATGGTCGAGACCAATCCGCTTACACCCGAATCCATCGTTGCCCATGCCAAGCGTGAAGGCAGAACCGGCGCGATCCGGTAGATCGGGACGTTGTGCCATTCTGATGACGCTGCTATGCCCAATGGGAAGCCGGAGTTTCCCATGCGCTTGAAGATGCTTTCGGTCGTGTTTGGTTGCGCGGCATTGCTTGCGGGCGCTGCTGCGGCTCAGACGCCACCGGTGGCGTTCGACACCAAGGCCAAACAGATCCTGTTGGTGGATGCCGAAACCGGCACCGTCCTGTTCTCCCGCGCCGAGAACGACCCCGTTCCACCCGCCTCGCTTGCGAAGTTGATGACGATGGAAGTCGTCGCCGAGGCGATCGCCAAGGGTGAACTGTCGGCCGAAACTGTCTTCGAGGTTTCGGAACACGCCTGGCGCACCGGCGGCGCACCGTCCGGCACTTCGACGATGTTCGCGGCGTTGAAGTCACGCATCCGCGTGGCCGATCTGCTGCAAGGGGTGGCCGTTCAGCTTGCCAATGATGCCTGCATCATCCTTGGCGAGGGGATGGCCGGCAGTGAGGCTGCCTTTGCCGAAAAGATGACAGCCCGTGCCCGCGTGCTCGGTATGCCGATCGCCACCTTCCGCAACGCAACCGGTCTACCGGATCCGCAGAACCAGATCACCATGAGCGAACTGGTGGCTTTGACCCGTCATCTGCACGAGGCGCACCCCGATCTCTATCGGCTCTACGCGCAGCCTGAGTTCGAGTGGAACAAGATCCTTCAACGCAACAAGAACCCGTTGATTGCGGCTAATGTCGGGGTCGACGGGGTGGCGACGGGGTTTGCGGAAGGCTACGGCTTTTCGCTGGCGGCCTCGATGCAGCGCGGCGATCGCCGTGTCTACCTCGCGATGGGCGGCCTTGAGACCGATAAGGAACGCACCGAGGAAAGCCGAAAGGTGCTCGATTGGGCAATGACGGCGTTTGAAAAGCGGCGGATCTTTGCCGATGGCGAAGCGATCGGTGAAGCCAGCATCTACGGTGGTGCTGCCCCGCATGTGGCGCTTGTCGCCGGCGGGCCGGTCGACGTGCTGCTGCCGGTCAACAACCCGGAACGCCTGACGGCCCGCGTCGTCTACAAGTGGCCGCTGCGCGCTCCCGTCGAAGCGGGGGCCGAAGTCGGCGTCGTGCGACTTTGGAACGGCGAAAAACTGTTGCGCGAGGTGCCCGTCAAGACCGCCGAGGCTGTTGGCCAGGGCACCTTGGCAAGCCGCGCTCTCGACGCACTCCAGGAACTGCTCTTCTTCTGGCTGTAACAAAACCGATCCCAGTGGTTTCATCGTTTGGGCCAATCGGCTAAACAGGGCAAAATTGCATGCCGATATAGGAAAGCACCGTGCCGCTGGCAAAAGGTCTGTTTGTAACATTCGAGGGCGGGGAAGGGGCTGGCAAGTCGACCCAATTGCGCCTGCTCGCCGAATCGCTGCGTTCGCTGGGCCATGAAGTGCTGACAACGCGCGAGCCGGGCGGATCTGTCGGGGCCGAGGCGGTGCGTCACGTGTTGCTTTCGGGGGCTGCCGAAGCCTTTGGCGTGCGGATGGAGGCCATCCTGTTTGCTGCGGCGCGCAGCGATCATGTCGAAGAGGTCATCCGCCCCGCGCTTTCCAGGGGAACGATCGTGCTTTGCGACCGCTTCATGGATTCGTCGCGCGTCTACCAGGGCATCACCGGCAATCTGGAGCCGGCCTTTGTCGAGACGCTTGAGCGGGTAGCGATCAACGGTGTCGTGCCTGATCGAACGGTTATCTTTGATCTGCCGGCGACTATCGGTCTCGACCGTGCCCAGCGCCGCGCCGGCGATGACAGCCCGGATCGGTTTGAGAAGGAAAAGCTGGAGACGCACGAAAAGCGCCGCGAGGCTTTCCTCGATATAGCAAAGGCCGATCCGGACAGATGCCGCATCATCGACGCCACTCAATCCGCCGAGGCGATTGCCGCCGAGGTGCTTGGTCTCCTTGAAAACCTGCTCGCAGACGCCGACATGTCCGAGCCTACATCCACAGGGTCCGCACCATGACGACGGAGACGCCCGGTGTGCTCGAAGGGGCGATTGCCCCGGTCCAGAACGACCGGCTGTTTGGCCATGAGCAGGCGGAAGCGTTTCTGGCGCAGAGCTACCGATCGGGCAAGGGGCACCATGCCATCCTGATCGAAGGACCGGAGGGGATCGGTAAGGCAACGCTTGCGTTTCGCTTCGCCAGCCATATCCTCAATCACCCGGATCCGGCGACCGCGCCTGAAAGTCTTGGGGATCCCGACCCCGCTTCGATCGTCGGCCGGCAGCTGGCCTCGGGCGCATCGCATAATCTCCTCCATCTGACACGGCCGGTCGACGAGAAGACGGGTAGGGTGAAGGGCGCGATCACGGTTGACGAAGTGCGAAGGGCTGGCAAGTTCTTCGCTCAGACATCGGGCACCGGCAATTGGCGCATCGTCATCATAGACCCGGCCGATGATCTAAACCGCAACGCCGCCAACGCCATTCTGAAAATTCTCGAAGAGCCGCCGCGTCGGTCGTTGTTCCTGGTGCTGACGCATGCGCCAGGTAAGCTGCTGCCGACGATCCGTTCGCGTTGCCTGCCGCTACGGCTGAAACCGCTGGAGCCGCCGGCGCTGCGCCAGGCGCTCGACCATCTTGGCTTTGATCTCCAGAGCGAGAATGCCGACCGCATTCTGGCCTCGGCCAACGGCAGCGTTGCGGAGGCGCTGAAGCTGATCAACTACGGTGGCCTTGAGATCGCCGCGACCTTTGAGGGGATCCTCCAAGGGCAGGGGCCGGCAATTCGCAAGGACATGCACAAGCTTGCCGACGTTCTCTCGGCAAAGGACAGCGAAACGATTTTCGACTTCTTCACATCGCTGCTGACCGGGCGGCTCATGCGCGAGGCCCGCGATGCGGCCGTTGCCGGCGATATCATGCGCGCCGAACGCTTCGCCCGGCTTTCGGCCACGACCGGTGAACGTCTCACCGTCAGCGACGCCTATAATCTCGATCGCAAGCAGACCATTCTTTCGTTGCTGGATGACGTCAAGGCAGCATTATAGCTCGATCTCAAACTTCCACTTTCGTTTGATTGCCGCGACGAGATCGAGATCGTGATGATGGGCGAAAAGCAGCACGTGACCCAGCAGATCTGCAGCTTCGTCGGCCATGTCTGCCTGCAAATCGTCCTCTGATTTACCATGCCGTCTGCCGCGGCCGGTGCGCTTGTTCCAGGCCTGGGTCAGTTCGCCGATTTCTTCCTGCATCTTCAGGATAAACCAGTCGGTATCCCGCTCGATGCCGTTGTCCTCGGCGTAGCGGGCAGACGCTGCTTCAAATTGACGTTCAAGACGGCGCAGCATGGCGATTCCTTTATGTTTGTTTCTGTTATGTTCTATTGTTTCGTTCGCGTCGGCACAAGCAGGCGTGGCGTCCGGCCATTGCTTTCCATGCGGGCTTTTCTCCCATCTCCCGGTTCCTTCCTTGCGGCGTATGCGCTAAGAGCGTCGGTAGCTTCATCCGAGATAGATTGAATCCGCCTATGAGAGACACGTCCCCCTTTTACATCACCACTGCGATTTCCTACCCGAACGGCAAGCCGCATATCGGCCACGCCTATGAGTTGATCGCCACGGATGCAATGGCGCGCTATCAGCGCCTGGACGGACGGGATGTCTTCTTTCTGACGGGCACGGACGAACACGGTCAGAAGATGCAGCAGACGGCGCGCCGCGAAGGGGTGACGCCACAGGAGCTTGCCGATCGGAACTCCTCGGAATTCCAGAAGATGGCGGTGCTCCTCAACGCATCGAATGACGATTTCATCCGCACTACCGAGAAGCGCCACCACGAGGCGTCGCAGGACATATGGGTCCGGATGGGGGAGGCGGGCGACCTCTACAAGGATTCCTATGCCGGCTGGTACTCGGTGCGTGACGAAGCCTACTACCAGGAAAACGAGACAGAGTTGCGCGCCGATGGCGTGCGCTATGGTCCGCAGGGCACGCCGGTCGAATGGGTCGAGGAGCAGAGCTATTTCTTCAAGCTGTCGGAATACCAGGACAAGCTGCTGAAGCTCTATGAAGAGAACCCGGATTTCATCGGTCCGGCCGAGCGCCGCAACGAGGTGATCTCCTTCGTGAAATCAGGCCTCAAGGATCTGTCGGTTTCGCGCACCACCTTCGATTGGGGCATCAAGGTGCCGAACGATCCCAGCCACGTCATGTATGTCTGGGTCGACGCACTGACCAACTACATCACCGCGACCGGCTATCTCGACAACCCGCAGGGGCCGCGTGCGAAATTCTGGCCCGCGAACATTCATATCATCGGCAAGGACATCATCCGCTTCCACGCGGTCTATTGGCCCGCTTTCCTGATGTCGGCCGGCCTGCCGCTGCCCAAGCGCGTTTTCGCGCACGGCTTCCTGCTCAACAAGGGCGAGAAGATGTCGAAGTCGCTCGGCAACGTCGTCGATCCCTTCAACCTCGTCGAGCATTTCGGCCTCGACCAGATCCGCTACTTCTTCCTGCGCGAGGTTTCCTTCGGCCAGGACGGAAGCTACAGCGAGGAGGGGATCGCCACCCGCATCAACTCCGACCTTGCCAATGGCATCGGCAACCTGGCGAGCCGTTCGCTGTCGATGATCGTCAAGAACTGCGATGGCCAGATTCCGGTCTGCGGTGCGTTGACCGACGAAGACAAAGCGATGTTGGCGGCCGCCGACGCTCTGCTCGAGATTACCCGTGACGAAATGGGCAAGCAGATGATCCACCGCGCGCTTGCGGCAATCATTGCCGTGGTTTCGGAGACCGATCGTTACTTCGCCGGCCAGGAACCCTGGGCGTTGAAGAAGACCGATCCGGCGCGGATGGCAACCGTGCTCTATGTCACCGCAGAGGTTGTGCGCCAGATCGCCATCCTCCTGCAGCCGTTCATGCCGGAATCCTCCGGGAAGCTGCTCGATCTCGTGGCGGCCCCGGCCGACAAGCGCGATTTTGCGGCATTGGGCGAGGCGGGCCGCCTCGTCTCCGGCACGCCGCTCGAAGCGCCGAAGCCGGTCTTCCCGCGTTACGTCGCGCCGGAAGCGCAATAAGGCACGATCGGCATGCTTATCGATACCCATTGCCATCTGGATTTCCCCGACTTCGAGGCCGAGCGCGACGCCATCATCGGGCGTGCGCGCGCGGCCGGCGTCGGCCAGATGATCACGATCTCCACCCGCGTGAAGCGCTTCGATACGATCCTTGCGATCGCCGAAGCCTATCCGAACGTCTTCTGTTCCGTCGGCACGCACCCGCACAATGCTGATGAGGAGCTCGATATTACCGCGGATGATCTCGTCCGGCTTTCGGCGCATCCGAAGGTGGTGGCGATCGGCGAGGCGGGTCTCGACTACTTCTACGACAACGCGCCGCGCGACGCGCAAGTCGAAGGTCTGCGCCGGCACATAGCGGCGGCACGCGAAACCGGGCTGCCGCTCGTCATTCACAGCCGCTCCGCAGATGACGACATGGCGGCGATCCTGACCGAGGAGGCGGAGAAGGGCGCATTCCCCTTCCTTCTACATTGCTTCTCGTCCGGTCCGGAGCTCGCGCGCATCGGCGTCGAGCTCGGCGGCTATGTCTCGTTCTCTGGTATCCTGACGTTTCCGAAATCGGAGGAGTTGCGCGAGATTGCCAAGACGGTTCCGCATGACAGGATGATCGTCGAAACCGACGCGCCTTACCTTGCGCCTAAGCCGTTTCGCGGCAAGCGCAACGAGCCGGCTTATGTGGCGCACACCGCCGAGGTGCTGGCCGATACGATCGGCGTGTCAAAGGACGAAGTTGCGGCGCTCACGACCGAAAACGCGTTCCGCATCTTCTCCAAGATGCCGAGGCTCTAAGGTGGCATTCAGGCGCGCCTTCACCATTCTCGGCTGCGGTTCTTCACCCGGCGTGCCGCGCATCACCGGTGACTGGGGTGCCTGCGATCCCGGCAATCCGAAGAACCGTCGCATGCGAGCCGCCTTGCTGGTCGAACAGATCGCGCCGGATGGTGGCAAGACGACCGTGGTCGTAGACACCGGTCCTGATTTTCGAGCGCAGATGGTTGCGACCAACATCCACCACATCGACGCTGTGCTCTACACGCATTCGCATGCGGATCATCTGCACGGGATCGATGACTTGCGCGGTTTTGTCATTGAAAACAAGAAGCGCATACCGATCTGGGCCGATGCCTTTACGATGGGCCGGATCCGCGAAGGGTTTCATTATTGCCTGGAATCGCCGCCTGGAAGCGGCTACCCGCCGATCGTAGACGGCCACATTATCGCTGACGATCTGTCGCCGGTCGTCATCAGCGGAGCCGGCGGGCCGATCGCCTTTCAGCCGCTGATGCAGTTTCACGGCAATACTCATTCGCTCGGATTTCGTGTCGGCGATTTTGCCTATTGCAGCGACGTCAGCGACTTTCCGCCGGAAACGGTCGGCCGGCTGGGCGACCTGGACCTTCTGGTGCTCGATACGCTGCAGTACAAGTTTCACCCGAGCCACCTGTCGCTGGTGCAGTCGCTCGGCTGGATCGAGCGGCTTCGCCCGAAGCGCGCCGTGCTGACGCATATGCATGTGCCGCTCGATTACGACACCGTCCATGGCGAAACGCCTGACCATGTGGAGCCGGCATATGACTTGATGCGGCTCGAGTTTGAGGTTGACGTCACGGTACTCGGCGACGCCTGAATTTCGCTGCGTTCGAAATTTCTAATATATCGACTTACTTCGAAAAATAGGGCGTCAGGTTCTTGCGAATGCGCTCCAGTACCGTGCCGCCCGATAGGTTCGGAACGAACGTCCGTCCGGTGATCTTCTCGTAGGCTTCGATGTAGACGGCGGATGTCTGCTCGACGAGTTCCTGGGGGATTGCCGGAACGGGATCCTTGTAGGGGTCGCAGCGCTCGGTCACCCAGGCGCGTACGAAATCCTTGTCGAAGCTCTTCGGCCGTTCGCCGGCTTCAAAGCTCTGCTGATAGCTGTCGGCGATCCAGTACCGGCTACTGTCGGGCGTATGGATCTCGTCGGCGAGGATGATGGTGCCATCCTTGTCGGTGCCGAATTCATACTTTGTGTCGACCAGGATGAGGCCGCGCTCGGCGGCACGCGCCTGGCCGCGGGCAAACAGCGAGAGCGCGTAGCTCCATACGGTATCGAGTTGCTCTCTCGTCAGCAGGCCTTGCTCGAGAATCTCGTCTGTGGAAAGCGGCTCGTCATGGCCGCCGTCGAAAGCCTTGCTGGTCGGCGTTATGATCGCCTGCGGAAGTTTCTGATTGTCGCGCAGACCGTCAGGCAGACGGATACCGTACATGTCACGTTCGCCGTTGCGGTACTTCGTCAGAATGGAGGTGCTGGTGGTTCCGGCGAGATAGCCGCGCACGACGATTTCGACCGGCAGGATATCGAGCCGCTTGCCGATGACGACATTCGGGTCAGGATAACTGATCACATGGTTCGGGCAGATGTCGGCCGTTTCTTCGAACCAGTAGCGTGCTGTCTGCGTCAGCACATGGCCCTTGTGCGGAATGGACGTCAGGATGATGTCGAAGGCGCTGAGCCGGTCTGTTGCGATGATGATGCGCTCGCCACCGGGAAGATCATAGTTTTCACGCACCTTGCCATTGTAGCGGTTTGGCAGTTCCGGAATGAAAGCATCTGAAAGAACGCGCAATTCGCTCATCGCATAGGGCCTTGCAAAACGAGGTTTCGTGATGAACGACTAATCAGTCGGCAACGGCTGGGTCAAGCCAAGAGTGGGTGCAATATGCCCGAAAACCAGCATTCTGGATCATCTATAGTTCCATAATCTATCTTATCTGATCTTTGTATGTAGTGGCTATTTAGTAATGCGACAGTTGGGCCAGTTAGAGATGCGACAGTCTCGCCTCTCGACGCACTGGTCAAA
>NZ_JBWKSC010000009.1:0-292684 GCF_059419585.1 Ensifer sp. GW821-FHT05G01
GGAAGTGCGGCAACGCATGAAGCTTACCAGTACTAATCGTTCGATTGGCTTGATCGTTCCCATTGCTCATGCTCATCTTCCAGATGAGCGACGTGTTCAAATCAAAGAGGTGGCATCACCACCTCACCAGCTTCTCATTCGCTTTGCGCCAAGCTAGGCGCAAATCTTGCGCTTTGCCGACCTGGTGGTTCTGGCGGGGTGGCTGCACCCGTTCCCATTCCGAACACGGCCGTGAAACGCCCCAGCGCCGATGGTACTTCGTCTTAAGACGCGGGAGAGTAGGTCGCTGCCAGGTCTGCAAAGCGCAAGATAAAACCCGAAAACAACGATCTTCTTCTCTTCATGCCTCGGCCCAGCCGAACACGGGCCGCCCACAAGCGGCCCTTTTGTTTTGTTAGGCTGAAAACAAGAAGTGCGTCCCTTACACGAGACAAATCGCTTCGCAATTTGCTCGGCACAGACCATAAATCCCAAAGGGATTTACGCTTGGCGCGGGGTGGAGCAGCCCGGTAGCTCGTCAGGCTCATAACCTGAAGGCCGCAGGTTCAAATCCTGCCCCCGCAACCAAATCATAAAAGCCCGTCAGACCAAGAGGTCGGCGGGCTTTTCTGCGTTCGGGCCTAACCAGACAACGCTAACCGGAAAAGGCCAGGAAAACAGGAACCTTGCATGCGGAGTCAGATTTGATGGCGGGCCTCGCTGGCGAGATGTTCGGCGAGTCTGATGGCCAAGGCAACGGCGGGAAGCGTGGGGTTCGCTTGTCCGGACGTAGCGAAAACGGAGCTACCGGCGATATGGAGGTTAGCGATGTCGATGACGCGACAGTTGTGGTTGACGACGGCGTGGTTGCGGTCCACGCCCATCCTGGTCAACCCGATCTGATGGTAGCCGTCTTTGGCTTGCGCGGCGATATGCTCTTCGAGGTTTTCGGGGGCTGCGTCGAACATCAGCTTGCCTATCTTGCGCTCCTTGAGCCAGCGATCCAAGGCGAAATGTGATTGGAGCGTCCCGCGAAAATCCTGAGGCAGATATCGGAACGAGACGTCGAGCTTGAACTGGCCGTCCGCATCCTGCTCTGGCTTGAGGAAGGCGCGGCTTGAACTGCTTGGAATTTGTTCGCCATGGTAGCGAAGGCCGTATTTCATGTCTGGCCTGCGCAGCAGAACATATGGTTCGGCCAAGCTGAATTTTTGGCGAAGCAGCCCCAGCGCCGAAGAGGTCGCGCTAAGGGGATTGCGCAATGCAGTATGCAGCGCATTATTGTAACGGAGTCGGTCGGCTTGGCCCCATGTCGCCTTGTGGACGAAGGACTTCCGACTGTTCCAGAGATATAGCAGCGAGAGGGCCGCATCGGCCTCGCCGACAGCGGCCCTCCGATTTGTCGGCCAAAAAGCGATGTTCGGCAGTTCGAGTGCCCGTTGCAATTGGGGGGCGGGTTGAAACCGGTTGCACACGAAGGTTCCGGTGGATGTGCGTTTAAAAAGATACCGTTCTGCTTGCTCTTTGGTGGCGAATTCGATCTGCGCGATCTGTCCAGCGAGATGTCCCATGTAGAAGCGCCCGAGAGGCCCATCGCTTCCGCCGAACAATTGCGGAAACGCCAGCTGGAGGTTCAGCAGGAGCCGGGTATTACCTCTGCCGCCACAGGCCAGCACATATTGGTCGGCGCACACCTTGTACGAACCACCGCGGCAGGCAATCGACATGGAATGTACTCGCGCCTCAACCGGATCGAACGCCAGAGCTTTGATCCTCGCGTCCAGGGCGACGAAGAGGTTCTTCGAAGAAGCGAGCTCGGCGCTGTTGGCCTTCGCTGTGTTGCGCATACGTGTCCAGCTTTCCCGGGATGATGGGAAATCTGTCTCCGGTTCCGGCTCCGATCGCTCGCCGGCGACATTGCTGCTCAAAAGAGCCCGCGCCCGCTGATAAAAAGGCGAAATCTTTTCGTGAGCAATAGGCCAACCGGAGTGTGCTACATAATCTCTTACTTCGAAGTCTATATCATCCAGCTCAACGCATTGCCCACCCCATCGTTCGGACGTGCCGCCAAGCCGGTGGCCGAGGTATGTCGGTCCGCAGCGTGATAAATATCGTCTTCTATGTCGAAGCCTGTATCGTTTCGTTGGGGTCGTTTCGATCGTTTCGACCCGGCTTCGATAAGCAGCGTTCGCATGCCGCGCCTGCTCAATTCCAGCGCAGCGGCAATACCGACGGGGCCAGCGCCCCCGACACACACGTCGAACGCCTGTTGAAAGATCTCGAAGTCCGCAAACATCTATCCCCCCGCTTTTGAACAGCGCCCTCTTGGCCGCCTTCGCAATCACCCTTCCGTCCCCTTGTGGCACTGCGGATCAGTCTTGGCGCGATCGCTAGCGGATAGAAGATGGAGGCGCCAACTTGTCGCAGCACGCTAGTGTTTCACTATTCGCAGGACAATTTCGCCAAAAGCAGGATAAATTTTGCTCGTCACCGGATCAAAAGGATTAGTGGCACTTCGCTGAAAAACTAAGGTGTCATGGTTTCCGCTCACCTGCCGCTGGACCGGCTTCGGGCCTTTGAAGCCGCCGCGCGGCTCGGCAGTTTTGCCGGAGCCGGGGCCAAGCCGAATGTCACGCCGTCCGCCGTCTTGCAGCACATCCGGGGCTGAAGGCTGGCTCGGCAGGCGCTGACGCTCGTCGAGCAATCGATCGTCGTGGGTTGATGCGCCGTGCCTCGGATAAAGTCGGAGGAATGCCGTGAAAGCCGGCCGGACGGATCAGGAAATCAAATGCCCGGAAATCGATGCCGGGCTTCGTGCGCGCGGCGTAGAGGCTGATGCGCGAGGTGGCTGACGCCGACCTCCTGCTCGTGTGCTACACGCCGATCACCGCCCACGTCATCGCTGCGGCTATGCGCCTCAAGGTGCGGCGAAGACATCGATATTCATAAGGCCCGCAACCAGGCAAAAGGCGCAACACAAATTGCACCGCTGAGCTCCGTCACCCTGCTGCTTTACTGGCTCGAAAGAGTTGGGAGCGGAAAACCCGTCGGCCCGCGCGACGATGGGCAGCAAAGCTGGCGGGCTAACCGGTGCATTGCTCGTCAGCATGACCCGCTTTGCATGACCGTCGACAACACACCGACGTTTGCCAAGCGCCTGCCGGCTGGTAGAAATTGAGGATCAAGATTCGCGATCACAGGCTGTTTGCGACTGCGGGCGAAAATCTACCTTCGAAACGACATTGATGAGGCGAGCGTAAATCTATGAAAACATTCAGCCTGGGAACAACCGATCTCTCGGTTTCATCTGCGGTTCTCGGCCTGATGCGCATCGGTGACCTCAGTGATGACGCCATTTCGCGGCTCTATGGCAAGGCGCGCGACGTCGGCATCAACGTCTTTGATCACGCCGATATCTACGGCGGCGAGTTGCATGCCTGCGAGCGCCGCTTCGGCGATGCCCTCCAGTTGAAGCCTGCTGAGCGCGAACAGATCGTCATCCAGAGCAAATGCGGGATCCGGCGCGGTTATTTCGACTTCTCCCGTGACCATATCCTCCAGTCCGTCGATCGCTCGCTTGCGGCGCTGAAGACTGACTATCTCGATCTCCTTCTGCTACATCGTCCCGATGCGCTGGTGGAGCCGGAGGAAGTCGCCGACGCCTTCGACCGGCTGCAGGCGGCGGGCAAGGTCCGGCATTTCGGCGTTTCGAACCATACGCCGCGGCAGATCGATCTGCTGAAGACCGCCATTCGTCAGCCGCTCGTCGCCAACCAGATCCAGCTCAGCATTGCGCACGCTCCGTCGGTTGCCTTCGGCATGGCCGCCAACATGGCTGGACTGGAGCAGTCGATCGACCGCGACGGGGAGGTCGTTGTCTATTCGCGCATCAACCGGATGACCTTGCAGGCCTGGTCGCCCTTCCAGCAGGGCTTCTTTGGCGGCGTCTTCCTCGGTGACGAAGAGAACTTCCCGGAACTCAACCGGGTGCTCGACGAACTCTCCGGCAAGTACGCGGTGTCGCCATCGGCGATCGCCTATGCCTGGATTGCCCGTCATCCGGCCAACATTCAGGTGGTGCTCGGAACGACCAGCCCCGAGCGACTGGCCGACATCGCCCCCGGCGCGGATATCACGCTGTCGCGCGAGGACTGGTACCGCCTCTTCACTGCGGCGGGGCATGTGCTGCCCTGATTTCTGCTTTGACGTAGCCATAAAGACAAAAGGCCCGCTCGATGTGAGCGGGCCCTTTGCTTTCGATGCTTCGCGTCGCGCGCAGTCGATCAGCTCCGCGGCTTCAGGTTCTCCGGGTCGTAGAGCGGCTTGTAGCCGACGCTGGCAACTTCGACGGGGTAGCTCTCGGCGAAGTATTCGACGTTCAGCTTGCGGCCGACCTGGCAGTGGGACCAAGGCAGATAGGCAAGCGCGATGTTCTTCCCGATCGTGGGCCCAAAGGCGATCGAAGTGGTGTAGGAGCGGCGGCCTAGTTCGTCGACCAGCACCGCGCCGGTTTCCGGGTCCATGACCGGCAGGCTACCGACCGGGTAGCGCTTGACGCCGTTCTTGTCGGTGTTTTCGGTGAGAATGAGCGTGCACAGCATGGCCGGCTGGTGCTCGCGGGCCTTATATTCGAGATGCTTGGCCTTGCCGCGGAAATCCACGTCCTTCACCTTCGGGCGAGCCAGATCCGCCTCGATGAGGTTGTACTGGGTCAGGAGATCGGCGTTCTGCAGGCGCAGGCTCTTTTCCATGCGACGTGAGTTTGCATAGGTTTCTACGCCGAAGGCCATGACGCCGGTTGCGCGCAGTGCGTCCCAGACGGCAAGGCCGTCTTCGTACTTCATGTGCAGTTCCCAGCCCTGCTCACCGACATAGGAGATGCGGAAGGCGGTGACCTTCTTGCCGGCGATCTCGATCGGCTTGATCGCGGCGAAGGCAAAGTTCTCGAGTTCGAGGCCCGCGGGATCGGCAACGACCTTTTGCAGCGTCTGGCGGGCGTTGGGCCCCCAGATGCCGATGGTGATGAACTTCTCCGAGACGTCGGTGATGGTGACATCGAGGCCGCGGTCTTCGGCGACGCGTCGCATGTAGTGGAAGTCGCGCGGACCGGCATCGGCGCCGTTCACGAGACGGCAGCGGTCTTCCATGCGGAAGACCGTGAAGTCGGCGCGCACCATGCCCTCGTCATCGAGGAAGTGGGTGTAGATGCCCTTGCCGATATTGCCGTCGCCGCCGATCTTGGCGGCGCACAGCCACTCGAGCAGCGCGACATGGTCGGGCCCTGAGATGTCGACCATGTGGAAGTGCGAGAGGTTGACGATACCGCAATCGTCGCTCATCGCCAGATGTTCGGCGTTGGACACGCGCCAGAAATGGCGGCTGTCCCATTCGTTCTCGCGCACGGGAACGCGGTCGCCGTATTTTTCGAGCAGATGTTCGTTGGCGGCGTAGCCGTGCGCGCGCTCCCAACCGCCCAGTTCCATGAAGTAGCCGCCAAGTTCCTTCTCGCGCTCATAAAAGGGCGAGCGCTTGACTTTGCGTCCGGTCCCATAGGGTTCGCGCGTGTGCACAGCTGGATAGTAGATCTTCTGCGCCGCCTCGAAGCAGCGACCCTCGATAAACTTCTCCTCAAGCTGGTGCGGATAGAAGCGCGAATAGTCGATCGAGTTATGGTCGATCTCGGTGCGCCCGTCCGTCATCCAGTCGGCAATCAGCTTGCCGTAGCCGGGGCCATCCTTCACCCAGATGGCGACGCAGTACCAGAGGCCGCGCACTTTCTGGCTCTCGCCGCAGGACGGGCCGCCGGCGGCCGAAACCTGCAAGAGGCCGTTAAAGGAATGGCCTTCATTGTAGCCGAGTTCGCCGAGGATCGGTGTCAGTTCCATGGCGCGCTCAAGCGGCTCGATAATCTGTTCCATATCGAGGTCGCGCTGCGAGGGCGACAGGCGCGCCTCGTGCTTTTCAAGAATGTTACGCGGATGGCAGAGACGGGGATTGGTGGTCTCATAATAGCCCCACTCGATCTGGCCGCCTTCGGTGGTCTTCGGGTCGCCGGTGTCGCGCATATAGGCGGAGTTGCCCTGGTCGCGCAAAAGCGGAAAGCCGATTTCCTTGCCGGTGCCTTCGAATTCATTGTACGGGCCGAAGAAGGTGAGCGGATGGTCGACCGGCATGACCGGCAGATCCTCTCCCACCATTTCGGCGATCAGACGGCCCCAGATACCGGCGCAGACGACGACATGGTCGGCCATGATCGTTCCGCGATGGGTTACGACGCCCTTGATGCGGCCGTTCTCGACGATGAGTGACGTTGCCGGTGTGTTGCCGAAGATCTGCAGCTTGCCGGATTTCTCCGCCGCATCGACCAGCTTGCCGGCAACCGTCTGCGAGCGCGGGATGACGAGGCCGGCATCCGGGTCGAACATGCCGCCCATGACCTGATCTTCCTCGATCAGCGGGAACATCGCCTTGATTTCAGCCGGTGAGACATAGTGTGCGCGGGTGCCGAAGGCTTTGGCCGAGGAAAGCTTGCGCTTGATTTCTTCCATCCAGACATCGTCGCCGGTGCGTACGACTTCCAGGCCGCCGATGCGGGCGTAGTGCCCCATCTTCTCGAAGAAATCGATCGAATACTGCGTCGTCCAGACCGAAAGATAATCGTGGCTGGTGGTGTAGCAGAAGTCCGACGCGTGCGCCGTCGAGCCGATATCGGTCGGGATGCCGGATTTGTCGATGCCGACGATGTCGTCCCAGCCGCGCTCGATCAGGTGATGCGCGATCGAGGCACCAACGATGCCACCCAGCCCGATGATTACGACCTTCGCCTTTTGCGGAAACTCTGCCATTGATTGCGACCCTGATTGAAACTGAAGCCGGATTTTAGGATTTGCGGCGCTGCGACTAGAGCCTGTCTACGACATAATTATCGTGCTGCACGACCAGAGCCTGCACGCTGCAAACAGGATTTCTCTATCACCTGTCCGTCGGCGACAAGGGCGCATCACTTCGCATGCAGGGATTTCCTCGTCGGCAGCCGTGACGCAGCACTGCCGCCGGACGGATCGCCCAGGTTGTCGGTCGTTCGGCAACGCTTGAAGACTTGCCCTTCCGAAAGGGCCGGGACCGGTTCCACGTCGGTCCAAACTCCCGCTTCGTTCAGAAATGGCGATATGGAAGCAGTGTTTCTGTTGGGGAAATTCCAAACTTTTCAGACAAATAGAGCGGTGGAGCCAGATTGCTGTTGACAATACACAACAGTCTTTGGCAAATGTCATCGCCGGCCGTGTTGGGTCGGCCGTCGCGGCATCCGAACTCGAAAGAGGTCCCGGTGCGCGGTCACGGAGCGTGCCCTGAAGCGCGCTGGGAGCCGTGGTCGCGCTGGCTTGCGAACGACCACGACGGAGGACGCGCTTTGGAATTTCGGGTTGATCGTCAGTTGGCCTTTTTGGCCGTCGTCAACGTCGCCGTGATGGTGGCGGGCGGCGTTTTGGTCGGTGCCAGCTTCCTCGATATCTACAATCTGCAATCTATGGCCGGCCAGGTCCCCGAGCTCGGCCTTCTGGCACTCGGCGTGATGCTGGCGATGATCTCCGGCAATGGCGGCATCGATCTTTCCGGCATCGCGCTTGCCAACCTGTCGGGTGTCGTCGCCTATCTCGTGTTGCGCGACACGGTTTCGCCTGACGATGCGCCACTCCTGTTCAGCTGGAGCTTTGCCGGCATTGCGCTGCTGGTCGGTCTCGCCGGCGGAATGCTCAACGGCTTCCTGATCGCGCGCGCCGGGCTGACGCCGATCATCGCCACGCTCGGCACGCAGCTGTTCTTTACCGGGCTTGCGATCGCCTTCACCAACGGGTCTGCACTTGGTCTCGGCTACATCGAACCGCTCGATGCGTTCGGCAACACCCCGGTTCTGGGTGTCCCCCTGTGCTTCGCACTCTTCCTGCTGATTGCGCTTATCCTCGGAGGCGTGCTTCGCTACAGCCCGTTCGGTCTGAGGCTGCTGCTGCTCGGCAACAACGCCAAGGCCGCGCGTTATGCCGGAATTGCGGAAAAGCGCATCCTGTTTCTGACCTATACCGCCTGCGGCGTACTCGCCTCGGTCGCCGGCATCGTGATTGCCGCGCGCACCTCCAGCGTGAAGTGGGACTACGGCAATTCCTACGTGCTGATCGCCATCCTCATTGCCGTCATGGCGGGCGTTCGCCCGGAGGGCGGGTATGGTCGGGTGATCTGCGTCGTTCTTTCGGCGACGTCGCTGCAGATCCTGTCGAGCCTGTTCAACTTCATGGACATCTCCAACTTCTTCCGCGACCTCGCCTGGGGCGTGCTGCTGCTCGTCTTTCTCGCGACATCGGGTTTCGACGCCAAGGCCTGGGCAAAGGCGTTGCGCGGCTGACCTTAAGTTCCAGGGCCGGCGAGACGCCTTCGCACGCCGGCCGATCTGTCAAAATTCGAAGGTTCTTTGGGAGGAATGCATGCTTGCCATTCGTAAATTCGCTGCCTGCGCCGTTGCGCTTGGAGCATTGACTGCAACCACGGCCGCCATTGCCGAGGAAAAGCCCAGCATCGTCACCGTGGTGAAGGTCACCGGCGAAAACTGGTTCACCCGCATGAACGAAGGCGTCGACGCCTATGGCAAGGAAAATCCCGGTGTCGCCACGAGCCAGGTCGGTCCGGGCAAGGCGGATGCCGCCCAGCAGGGTCGTCTGATCGAAGATCTGGTGGCCAAGAAGGTTGCCGCGATCGCCGTCGTGCCGATGGACGCGTCCGCTCTCGAAGGCGTGCTGAAGCGCGCCAGCCAGCGCGGCATCAAGGTGATCACCCATGAAGCCGACAACATGAAGAACACGCTCGTCGACATCGAAGCCTTCGACAACAAGGTTTTTGGCGCACGGTTCAATGAAAAGATCGCCGAGTGCATGGGCAAGTCCGGCAAGTGGACTTCGTTCGTCGGCTCGCTCGGTAGCCTGACCCACGTGCAGTGGGCCGATGGCGGCTCGGAAAATGCCAAGAAGTACCCGGAGATGGAGCTGGTTTCGGAAAAGAACGAATCCTTCAATGATGCCAATCGCGCCTATGAAAAGGCGCGCGAGATCCTGCGCAAATACCCTGACATCAAGGGCTTCCAGGGCGGTTCGGCGATCGACGTCATCGGCATCGGCCGCGCCGTCGAGGAAGCCGGCCTGCAGGACAAGACCTGCGTGTTCGGCATCGGCCTGCCGAAGGACACCGGCTCCTATCTGGAATCGGGCGCCGTCGACGGAATCAGCTTCTGGGATCCGAAGGATGCCGGCTACGTCATGAACAAGGTCGCCGACATGGTGTTGAAGGGCGAGGAGCTCAAGGACGGCATGGACCTCGGCGTTCCCGGTTACGAGAAGGTCACCGTCAAGAAGGGTGCCGGCGAAGGCGTGATCGTCGTTGGCCAGGCCTGGGTCGACGTCGACAAGTTGAACTACGCCAAGTACCCGTTCTGATCGGGTAGATGATGACGGCGATGCCGGGCTCGATCGTGAGCCCGGCATCGCCAGTCGAATGCCGCTATAGCGCTGCGTGTCAAACCGGATGCGCCAGGGGCGCTATAACGCTTCAAACCTGCTGCCTATCTTCTCGACGGATCGATTGTGATGTGAGGAGACGTTCAGCAGGCCTCGTTCTTTTTGGTCAGGACAGTGCCATGCAGCTCAAGCACGAAGCCGGCGCGCCGCCTCAAGGCGGCGAGATCGCGACAGCCGCAATCCCCTATCTGGAAATTCGCAACATCCAGAAAAGCTTCGGTGGCGTTCGCGCGCTGAAGGGGGTCAGTCTGTCGATCGAACCCGGGCAGATCTATCACCTGATGGGCGAGAACGGTTGCGGCAAGAGCACGCTCATCAAGATCATTTCCGGTGCACAGCCGGCGGACGCCGGCGAACTGCTCATCGACGGCAAGCCCGTCGGCCATCTGACGCCCGTTGCGGCTCTCGCGGCCGGCATCGAGACCGTCTACCAGGACTTTTCGCTGCTGCCCAACCTGTCCGTCGCCGAAAATGTCGGCTTGACGCAGCAATTGGTCGCCGCTTCCGGCAAACTTGCCCGGCGGCTTGATCTCAAACAGATGCGCCAGACGGCGGAACGCGCGCTTGCCGCCGTGAACCTGCCGACGAGCCGCGCCTTTCTGTCGACGCGCACCGATGAATTGCCGATGGCGACGCGCCAGTTGATCGCGATTGCCCGCGCCATCGCGTCTGATGCCCGCCTCGTCATCATGGACGAGCCGACGACGGCGCTGACGAAACACGAGGTCGACAATCTGATCGGCATCGTCACGCGCTTGCGCGCCAAGGGCGTTGCCGTCTTGTTCGTCACGCACAAGCTTGACGAGTGCAAGGAGATCGGCGGCCGCGCAGTCATCATGCGCGACGGCCAGAAGGTCGCCGAATGCGACATCGCCGATCACACCAAGGCCGAACTCGGCTTCTGGATGACCGGCAAGGTGCTGGACGAAACGCGTTATCGCTCCGCACCGAAGTTTGGCGAGGATCTGCTTTCCGTCGATGCGCTGTCGTTGAAGGGGGCTTTTGCCAACGTTTCCTTCTCCATGCGCGGGGGCGAGATCGTCGGCATCACCGGCCTTCTGGATTCGGGCCGCAATGAACTCGCCAGGGCAATTGCCGGCGTCGTGCCGGCCGATGCGGGGCGCATCCGCCTCGATGGCAAGGATGTGACGCCCCGCAAGCCTGCCGACGCCATCGAAGCCGGCATTGGCTACGTCCCCGAGGATCGGCTTTCGGAAGGTCTCTTTCTTGAAAAGCCGATCGAGGAGAACATCGTCGTGCCGGTGCTCGACCGCCTTCGCGGCGCCTTCGGCATCCTCGACGGTCGTCGCAGCCGCGAACTGGCGAAGCGCTCGGTCGAAGATCTGCAGGTCGTGACACCCGATGTCGCCAACCCGGTGCAGTCACTTTCCGGCGGCAACCAGCAGCGCGTGCTTATCGGCCGTTGGCTGACCATCAACCCAAAGCTTCTGGTGCTGCACGGCCCGACCGTCGGCGTCGATGTCGGATCCAAGGACACGATCTATCGGATCATCCAGCGCCTCGCGGACGAGGGCATGGGCGTCATCATCATCAGCGACGACCTGCTCGAACTGCTGCAGAACTGCGACCGGATCATGGTGATGCGCAAGGGCGAGGTGGTCGAAGCCTTCGAGGCCGAAACGCTCAAGGAAGAGGCGCTCTATCGCGCCCTGGTAGAAGAGACGACTGCGAGGACCCCGCAATGACCGACACGACATTCAACGGGGCAACCCCTGAAGGCAACGGCAAGGCGTCGCTTGCTTCGGCCTGGCGCTGGCTGCTGCGGCATCCGCCGGTCGTCACCTTCTCGCTGATCGTGCTCGTCTGCCTGGTGGTCGGGACGATCAATACGGACTTCTGGCAGATGTCGAACCTGTTCGACATCCTGCGCGCTTCCGTCGTTCGCGGGCTCTTTGCGCTCGGGGTTCTGGTGGTGCTGGCATCTGGCGGCATCGACGTTTCCTTCACCGCCATCGCCGCTTTCGTCATGTACACGGTGACCATGCTGGTCACCAACCTGCTGCCAGGGCTGCCTATGCCGGTGATCCTGCTGGTGGCGGCCGCAGGTGGCGCCTGTTTCGGGGCGCTCAACGGCCTGCTTGTCCACACGTTGCGCGCGCCGTCACTGATCGTGACGATCGGCACGCAATACGTCATTCGCAGCTTCCTGCTCACCTTCGTCGGCACCGCCCTGTTTATGAACATCCCGGGCTCGATGGAAGCGTTCGGCAAACTGGCGCTTTTCACCCATCAAAGCGCCAATGGTTCAATCTCGGTGTTGCCGGCCTTCGTGCTGGTGCTGGCCGTTGCGGCAGTCGTCACCTGGTGGATCCTCGAGCGCACGCTGATCGGTCGAGCGGTCTATGCCGTCGGTGGTAACCCCGGCATCGCGGAGCGTCTCGGCTACAATCTGCGCACCGTGCACATCTTCGTCTTTGCCTATGCCGGCCTGCTCGCCGGCATCGCGGGGATCATGCATGTCGCCAGCAACCGGCTTGCCAATCCGTTCGATCTTGCCGGTACCGAGCTCGAGATCATCGCAGCCGTCGTTCTCGGTGGTGCGCGTATTACCGGTGGCTCCGGCAGCGTGATCGGAACGCTGCTCGGCGTGGTGCTGATCACGCTGGTCAGCAACGTTCTCATCCTCGTCGGCATTCCGAGTACCTGGCAGCTCGCCATTATCGGCGTCTTCATCGTTCTCGCCGGCACCGTCTTTTCGCTTCGCGCAAGAGGCTAAGGGCGTTCGGCAATCATCCAGCGGTTACCATTTCAGCAGGGAAGGTTAAGTGCATGGCGCACGACGTATCTGTAATCGGATTGTATATTCTCGATATTCTCGGCCGTCCGGTGGACCGGATCCCGTCCGGCGGCAACGTCGAATTTATCGACGAGATCCGCCTGACCGTAGCCGGCACTGCCGGCGGCACGGTGGTTGACCTTGCCAAGCTCGGGCTGAACTGCCTGGCTGTCGGCGCGGTCGGGGATGACGAGAAGGCGGACTTCGTGCTCGCCACGCTCGACCGTTTCGGCATCGACCGCTCGGAGATGCAGCGCATTGCCGGCGTGCCGACATCCGCGAGCATTCTCAACATCCGCCGCAACGGCGAACGGCCGGCGCTGCACGTGCGCGGGGCCTCGGGCCATTTCGAGATCCCGGCCGATGCGCGCGAGCGGGTGCTGGCGCCGCCGATCGTCCATCTTGGCGGTACGGGGCTGCTCGATCGCCTCGACGGCGAACCGAGCCGCGTTCTGCTGGAGGAAGCCAAGCGCTTCGGTCGGACGACGACGTTCGATCTGCTGGGCGCCAACGACAACACGCTGTCGCTGATCCGACCGCTCTTCCCCTTTATCGATTACTTCATGCCTTCGGTCGAAGAAGCCATGCTGATTTCCGGCCAGAAGACCGCCGAAGATGCCGGCCGCTTCTTTGCCGATCTCGGCGTCAAGCACTGCATCTTCACGCTCGGCGGCGACGGCGTCTGCTTCCTCGATGCCGATGGCAAGAGCCTGCGTCTGCCGGCTTTCGAGATCGACGTGGTCGACACCACCGGCTGCGGCGATGCCTTCAATGCCGGCTTCATCGCCGGGCTGCATCACCGCATGGAGACGGAGACCGCCTTGAAGTTTGCTCAGGCGTCGGCCGCACTCGTGGCGACCGGACTCGGGTCGGATGCCGGCATCACCTCGTTTGAGGCGACCTGGGACTTCATGAACAATGCCCGCGTGAAGGCCAGCTGACGCCGGGTCCCGCAGAAAAGACCGTCCGCTGCCCGATCCGACATCGGGCAGCGGAGCTGTTACTGCAGCAGCAATTCCGCCGTGGCGATGTCGGTGACCAGATGGGTGGGATAGCCGCCCTTCAGCGTCGCCCGGATCGCCGTCAGCTTGCTGGCGCCACCGGCAACGCACAGGCGCCGAGGCACCTGGCTCAACTCGTTGAGCTCGATGCCGACCATGCGGTTGTCGAGATCGCCGCGCACCGGCCGTCCTTCGGCGTCGATGAAGCGGCAGATCAGCACTCCGACCGCGCCGCCGGCCTGGTAGGCGTCGATGTCCTCCTGGCCGGTGATGTTGGCCGAGCGGATCAACGTCTCGGGGCCGATGTCTCCGACGCCGAACAGGATGATGTTCGAGGAGTGGATCAGCTCGAACTGCTTGACCAGCACCTGTTCCGCCAGAAGGGCCCGCTTTAGCTCAGGCGTCGACAGCAGGGCCGGGGCAAGCAGATTGATGCAGCGGGCATGGATGCGGCGCGACATCAGCGAGGTGCAGAATTCAGGCGCGAAGTCCGGGTTGGCAATCGAGCTTCCTGAGACCTGCACGACCGTCAATCCCTCCACCGGCTCGGGCAGCGAGATGCTGTCGGCAACCGCCAGCACCGTGCGCCCCCAGGCAACGCCGATCGTGTCGCCCGGCTGCACCATATCGGCAAGCAGGCGCGCTCCGGCTTCACCGAGACGCTGCACCAGGTCGCTGTTGTCGACGGCCGGAATGACCAATGCCCCCTCGAGGCCAAACTTGTCCTTCAGGCGTCGCGCAATGCCGGTGCGGAAGCCGACTTCGGTGTTGAGCCGAATATTGACCAGCCCGCGCTCGCGGGCCTCCTGAAGGTAGTTGACGATCGTGGCCCGGGACACGCCGAGCATCTTGGCGATCTCGCTCTGGGTGAGCTGGTCGACATAATAGAGCCAGGCGGCCCAGACGACGCCATCGTCGAACTCCGCGGGCAGCGCTATGCCTTCGCCCACTCCCCGGTTCGCCCGCGTGCTATCCATCATCGTCTGCTCCCCTGGATTGTCATGGCTTCTCCTGAAGCGGAAAAAGTGTCCGCCGTCAAACAAATTTGCCATGCTTGTTGACAGATGACACTACATGGTGGCAATTGTCTCGGCGAAGGTTTTGGGAGACGCCGAGATGCAATGGACGACTATAGGCGCGTGCAAACGGGTTGGAAACGAACCAGTCGGCCGAGCGCTGCGTCCAGCCATTTTCGCCTCCGCAAACCCGCTGCAACTCACTCGCGACGTCGATTGCGGTTTCGGGCGCACTCAGCCCCGGACCGATGACGCAGCAGCGAGGCTTCGCCTGCAGGCCGCCGGCGGATAGGCCGCCCAGTGTCTTCACGGCGCGTGCAGGACGAACGATCGTCCTGCACGCGATCCGATGGAGGGCCGGCGACAGGACTTGATTTTCAAACCCCATAGGAAACGCTGCCAAGCGCGGGAAGACAGGAGACTTTGATGAAATCCAGATGGTCAGAAGCCGAATTCGCCCGTGTCGTCGACAGCTATGTCAATGCCGGCGTCAACCGGGACCTTGCGATCCGCACCTACACGACCCGGCTTCTCGGCTCGGATCCTGAGCTGGTGCTGCACGGCGGCGGCAATACCTCGGTCAAGACCACGTTTACGGAGATGGATGGGTCCGAAGTCGCTGTTCTGTGCGTCAAGGGCAGCGGTTGGGACATGGGCACGATCGAGCCGGCAGGCCTGCCTGCGGTCAGGCTGGAGCCGCTTCAGGCCATGGTCAAATTCCCTGTCCTCAGCGACGACGACATGGTGATGCTGCAGCGCCGGCTGCTCATCGATCCCGCCGCACCGAACCCGTCGGTCGAGGCGATCCTGCACGCCAACCTGCCGTTCCGGCACATCGACCATACCCATGCCAACGCCATCGTTTCGCTGACCAACCAGCCGCATGGTGAGGATCTGGTGCGCGAACTGTTCCCGGATTCCATCATCGTCCCCTACGTCATGCCCGGCTTCGATCTGGCCAAGGCCTGCGACGAGGCATTCCGCGCCAATCCGGGCGCCGACGGCATGATCCTCCTGAAGCACGGCATCTTCACCTGGTCGGAAGACCCGCGTGAATCCTATGAAAAGATGATCGCCGCCATCGACAAGGCCGAGCGCCGGATCGCCCGTGGCAACCCGCGTCCGTTCAAGGCCGTCGAGCAGGCGGCTTCGTTGGCAACGGCGGCAGAGATCGCGCCGGTCCTGCGCGGCGCTATCGCCATCGACAGCGGCATCGAAGGCTGCCCGCGCCGCTTCGTGCTCGAACATCGTTCGGGTCCAGAAGTTCTCGATTTCTGCAACGCCGAGAACGTTGCCGATCTGGTGCATCGCGGCAATGCGACGCCCGAGCATGTCATCCACATCAAGCGCTTCGGCGTGGCGCTGCCGGCACCCGTTGCCGGCGACATGGCCGCCTGGGCCGACAAGGTGCGGGAAGCCGTCGCGGCCTACAATGACGAGTATCGCGCCTACTTCGAGCGCAACAACGCCCGCGTCGGCGGTATCAAGCGCATGCTCGATCCGATGCCGCGCGTCTTTTACGTGGCGGGCGTCGGCCTGTTTGCAGCCGGCCCGTCGAAGAAGGCTGCCCGTGTCGGCGCCGATGTCGCCGAGGCGACGATCGCCGTCATCCGCAATGCCGAGGGAATCGAGAGCTTCGAGGCGCTTTCGGAAGAGGACCTCTTCGACATCGAATACTGGTCGCTGGAACAGGTGAAGCTGACGAAGCAGGCGGAGAAGCCCTTGAGCCGCCAGGTCGCCGTGATCACTGGTGGTGCCGGTGGCCTCGGACTGGCGATTGCCGAGGCGCTCCACGCCGAGGGCGCCGAGATCGCCCTGCTCGATCTTGCAGAGGATGCTTTGAAGAAGGAATCCGCTCGTCTTGGCGGCATCGGTCTCGTCTGCGATGTGACCAAGCCGGAGGCGGTCGACGCCGCCCTTGCCGACGTGGCGAGGCATTTCGGCGGTGTCGATATCGTCATCTCGAACGCCGGTGCCGCCTTCCAGGGCGCGTTGCTGGATGTGTCGGAGGAGGTCTTCCAGAAGGCCTTCGCGCTCAATTTCTGGGGGCATCATTACATCGCCCGCAGCGCCGTCAGGATCATGAAGGCCCAGAAGACCGGCGGCGCGCTGGTGTTCAATGTCTCGAAGCAGGCGGTCAATCCCGGTCCCGACTTCGGTCCCTACGGAACGTCGAAAGCGGCGCTGATGGCGCTGATGCGCCAGTACGCCGTCGAACACGGTGCCGACGGCATCACCTCGAACGCGGTCAATGCGGACCGCATCCGTACCGGCCTGATGACTGACCAGATGATCGAGGAGCGCAGCCAGGCCCGCGGCATTTCGCCGGAGAGCTACATGCGCGGCAACCTAGTCAAGCGTGAAGTCACGGCCCGGGATGTTGCGGCCGCCTTCGTCCACCTCGCCAAGGCGCGCACCAGCACCGGTGCGGTCCTCACGGTCGACGGCGGCAATGTCGGCGCGATGATGCGCTGAGTTTCAGGCATCGGACATTAGACCAAGCATGACAGCACCCAGCCCGGTAGGTCCAACCTTCCCGGGCTGGGTAAAACTGAACTCAAAGGGCGGTTGATCACCGTGATCGTTCTCTTTGACTCAGCTTTCCGACCGCCGCAGTGCCCTGGGGAACAACGATCCATGCACGGCTTGCAGGGGTGGGCTGAGGTCTTGGCGCTACTGCCGGCGGGGGTGATCGCCTATATTCCTCTCATCGAAGCGAACGAAGCGCCAAGGACTGGCAGCTGAGCTTCGAAAGCCCAAGGAAAGGGGATCATCATGAACGTAGCACGCTCTTTCAACAACTGGCTCAAGTACCGGCAGACGGTCTCCGAACTGGGCCGCATGTCCTCGCGTGAACTGCGCGACCTCGGCATCGAACGCGCCGACATCCAGAGCATTGCCCGGGGTGCCTACGGCCGCTAATCGCGCCTGAGACAATTGACCAATTCACGAAGCGCCCGCTTGGAAACAAGCGGGCGCTTTTGATTCCGGTTTACAGCTCGATGCATCGCTTGTGCTTTGCCCAGACTTGCTTTCGGAGCGCGTCGAGCCTGCGACGCTTGGCGCGTCGACGCGGCAGCCGCCCATCGGGTAGATCATCGACGATTGCAGGGAAACGATCGGCGCGTTGCGATAACTCAGCCCATGCGTCGCCGCGCCGGCAAAGGATGCCCATGACTGCGTTTACACGACACGATTCAGAGACGGCGCTGTTTCACAACTATTCGCTGGAGATTACCGGCAAGGATATCGGGCAAATCGAAGCTGCGAGGTCCGCTATTCCCGCCGGAACGCCGATCAACATCGCCTTCCTCGGAAACGAGACCCATGCGCAACGTATCGACGCGGCGGCACGGATCCGGCAATGGGGGTTCGAACCCGTCCCGATCATTTCATCCCGGCGGCTGAGATCGGTCGAGGACCGGGACGAACTGCTCGTCGGCCTGATCGTTGCTGCGCGTCCCACGCGTTTCATGTTCGTGGGCGGCGATCCGTCGTCACCCGCCGGTCCTTATGGAGACTCCCTCGATCTGATTGCCGGCGGCATCATCACAGACCACGACATTGTCCATGTCGGGATCGCGGGCTACCCCGAAGGTCACCCGAGGATCGACCGAGCGCGCCTGTGGGAAGCCCTCGAGCTGAAGATCGGGCTCTTGAAAGCCCGTGGCTGCACGGTGGAGATCACGACGCAATTCGGTTTCGACGCGGACGCAATCGTCGATTGGATCGCGCAGGTCAGAGGCAAGGGTATCGATGTACCTATCCGCATCGGCGTGCCTGGACCTGCCGACGTCAGACGGCTGTTGCGGTTCGCCACGCAATTCGGTGTGGCCTCGTCGGCGGCGATCGTCGGGAAGTATGGGTTCTCGCTGGCCAATCTCGTCAACAAGGTAGGGCCGGATTGTTTCATGACCCGTCTCGAAGACGGGATGAGGGGGCGTGATCTCGGCAAGGTCAGGCTTCATCTTTACCCCTTCGGCGGCATCGACGAGACGGTTGCCTGGGCGGCTGGCGTCGCTGGCCGGCACATGAACGGAATCGCACGTGTCCTCGACGAGACCCGATATCCTTGACGGGCCTGGAAGCCCATCAACCGGACGTTGCCGGAGGTGCGAATGCCGTCGCCTTGATCTCGACCAGCCCGCCGTCGGGATTGAGTTCGGCAACGGCAAGTTCGACCGCGGCGGGATAGGGCGCGGCAAAGAACTCGTCTCGCACCGCGGCGATCGCGGCCAGTTGGCCGGCCTTGTCCAGGGCCAGGCGGTCGCTTCCAAACACATGAAACATCTGGAGTTCGATAACGTCCTCGAGGCGCGCGTCACACGCATCGAGCAATCGTGCGATCAGCGTGAAAACGCGGCGCAGTTCGAGACGAAACCTTTCGGCGTCCATCGGTCTGGTGTCGTCGTTTGCGGCGACAATGCCGGAGAGATAGACGAAATCACCGGCGCGGCGGGCGGGCGCGTAGTGAAACTGATCCACATCCGCCTGAAATTCCTCCGGTATTACGACCTTTCCGGTCCGGGTGGGCACAGCGTTGACGGTCGTCTCAAAGGTCTGCATCGTCATCTCTCTCAATTCGTCGTGACTGCCGCAGCGGCAATCTGTCTTCATTGTTGCAGGGCGGTGAGGGACGGGCCGACAAGAGCTTCCAGCTCCGGCCGGCGCGCGCCATCACGCGCCTGCATGGAAATGGCCTGCATGATGGCGCCGTAGTAGCTGGCCAAGGTCGCTATGTCGGTGGTTTGCGGGAGATCGCCGTCTGCTACGCCGCGCTCGAGCCTTGCGCGCACGCGCTCCACGGTTTCTTTCCGCAGGCCCTTCAGCAGATCGTAGAGCGGCTCTGTTTCGGCTTGGCAGTTCATGACGCCGAGGATCAGCAAGCAGCCGTTCGATTGCGGAGCATTGAGCGCGACGTCGATACTGGCGAGAAGCATCGCGCGTATCGCCTGTTGCGCCGTTTCTCCGGTATTGAGCGCGCGCATCGAGCTCGATCCAGCGGTCTCGACGTAGAGGCTGACCGCCTCGCGAAACGCCTGTTCCTTCGAGCCGAATGCGGCGTAGAAGCTCGGCGGCGTGATGCCGATGGCCGCCGTCAGGTCGTTGAGTTGAGCGGCCTCGTACCCTTTTGCCCAAAATACATCCATGATTTTCTGAAGCGCAAGATCGCGGTCGAAACCACGCGGCCGTCCCCGGGTTGCCATGAACAGTCCTTTCTGTAGTCAGATTTATATAAATCGTCTGACCGCCTGCACAAGGCCGTCCCCGTATTTATGTAGCCGCGATTACAGAAAAGACCTCGCCCTCCATATTTGTTCAGCTATGGACAATCTTCGGTGCTTGATTACAGTCCTTCGAATGAGCGGGGAGCAGCAATAGCGGCGGTCTTCACCGGGCGATCGTGGCGGACAAGTCGCGCGAACAACGAGGGGCAGGCATGGAACAAAGCATCACTTTGGGCGCGCGAAACAACGCATGGCTCTATGCGCTGATTATCCTCCTCGCGGTTCTCGCCATTGCCGGCAGCCTGTTGGCCGGTGGCGATCAATCCGGTTGGCGATGGCTGCACTACCTCACGAAGCCGACGGCGACGCTGCTTTTGCTCGTCGCCGTCCTTCGCAACATCGCCCCTTCGTCTGGCGCCTATGGGAAGGCGATCGTCGTGGGGCTAGCCTTTGCGGCGGCTGGCGATTTCTTTCTGATGTTGCCGGGCGACTATTTTCTTGCCGGCCTCGTCTGTTTTCTCCTGACCCACTGCGCCTATATCTGGGCGCTCACGCGAGACAGCCGCTTTGCCGCGGACAAGAGGATGTTCGCGCTCTTCACCGTCATCGGCTTTGTCGTCATTGCCGGATTGTGGTCGTCCTTGCCGCCAGGCATGCGCGTTCCCGTCGTGATCTATGCGTTGGCGCTGGCGGCGATGGCAGCACAGGCGATTTCCCGCGACCGGCAGATTGCTATCGGCGCGCCGCAGAAATCCGCTGCGCGATCAGCGGCGCTCGGTGGGCTGTTCTTCATGGTCAGCGACACGCTGCTCGCTTACGGTCGGTTCCGCTGGAATATCCCCTATAATGCCGTCTGGGTACTCGGCACCTATTATGCCGCACAATGGCTCTTCGCCCGTTCGACCGAAGGCAATGCGCATGCACGATAGTCATACGCCTCAGCTACAGCAGAGCTTCGAGCGCTTGCGCGCCGCCTGGCTCGACCAACGTCCATCCTACGAGCAGCGCCGGGACGATCTGAAGCGCCTGCGCCGTCTCTTCCGCGAACGCCTCGACGAGATGTCGACGGCGGTCAGCGCCGATTTCGGCCATCGCTCCGTCCATGAAACGCTGCTTGGTGAGGGCAGCGTCGTGCTTTCGGAGATCGATCACACGCTCGCAAGGCTCAAGGCCTGGATGAAGCCCGAGCGCCGCGCGGCCGGATGGAAGCTGTGGCCGGCAAAGGCGCACGTCCGGTTCGTTCCTCTTGGTGTCGTCGGCGTCATTTCGCCGTGGAACTATCCGGTCAATCTGGCGCTGGCGCCACTGGTCGCGGCGATCGGTGCCGGCAACCATGTGCTGCTCAAGCCGTCCGAGCATACGCCGCGCACGTCGGAATTCTTGCGCAGGCTGATCGCCGACGTTTTCCCGCAGACGCGGGCGACGGTGGTGCTCGGCGGCGCCGACCTCTCGGCGGCCTTTTCCGCTTTGCCGTTCGACCATCTGTTCTTCACCGGTTCGACCGCCGTTGGTCGCAAGGTGATGGCGGCGGCCGCGCAGAATCTGACCCCGGTCACACTGGAGCTTGGCGGCAAATCCCCTGTGATCGTCGGGGAAAGCGCGGATTTAAGGCGTGCGGCGGACCGTATCGCGACAGGCAAGTTCTTCAACGCCGGCCAAACCTGCATCGCGCCGGACTATGTCCTGATCCACGAAAGCAAACGCGATGCTTTCGTCAGCCTGCTGAGGCAGCAGATCGGTGAGCGCTACGGGGCGGGCAACGGTTATCAGGATTATACCTCGATCATCAACGACGCCCAGCACGACCGTCTCGCCGGCCTTGTAAGCGATGCGCGGGCGCGCGGGCATGCGCTCATTCCGCTTCTGGAAATGAAACAGGCTTCGCCGTCGCGCGTTCGCCTGATGGAGCCCACCGTGGTCCTCGAGCCCACTCAAGATAGCGCGGTCATGCGCGAGGAGATTTTCGGGCCGATCCTGCCGGTGATCAGCTATCGCACCACGGACGAGGCGATCAACCATGTGCTCGGCCGCGATCGGCCGCTGGCGCTCTATTGCTTCAGCGCGGATGCGACCGAGATCGAGGCGATCCTCGCCCGCATCGTCGCGGGCGGCGTCTGTATCAACGACACGCTCTACCAGTTTGCCTGCAACGACATGCCGTTCGGCGGCGTCGGCGCGAGCGGCATGGGCCATTATCACGGTCGGGAAGGGTTCCTGACCTTCTCCAAGTCGATGCCGGTACTGAGGAAATATGATCCCGCACCGAGTGACTTGATCTCGCCGCCCTACAAGGGACTGACGGACAAGCTTGTTCGTTTCATCACGTGGATTCCCGGCCGCTGACGCAGCCTGAGGCCTGTCCGGCAGGTCTGTCGATCGGCCCTGACGGCGACTGTCATGCTAGAATTTCGCCATCGGCGTCGCTCGGACGGTTCTGCCTGGCGACGGTCACAGACCCAATGTCAGCGCGTCCCCTAGCTGTTGGATTCCACGGGAGAGGGTGCTCGTTTGAAGCTGGCCGCGGGCGAGCCGCCGGAAATTGGCCGGCGAAAGCAATCGAACGCTGTCAATCGCGGGCCCGAACCTCTAGGAAAAGCAAACGGCGATTGATGACTGCCGAATGATCGATTTTGTTGCGAGCACCCATTCATGACCACTCCCTCCGCACCTCGGCTGAACCCGTTGCACCTGCTGGCCGCCTTCGGCACGGGCGGGCTTCTGACGCTGATGGTTCATTTCAACGGAGAACTGGGCCGATACGGCAACGCACTGTTCTCGTCCTGGGCAGCGCACGGCACGGGGACAGTGGCGGCACTTGTGCTGCTCGCTATCCTCTATCCCTGGCGCGCGCGAAATGCAGGGGCGAAGCCGCATGCGCCGCTGTGGGCCTATCTTGGCGGGATTTCCGGCGCCATCACCGTCATGCTCACCTCGTTTGCGGTGAACTCGCCGCTTGCATTGTCCGGTACGCTTGCCCTGGGCCTGGCGGGCCAGGTGATCTTCAGCATCGTGGCGGATCGCTGGGGGCTCTTCGGCCTGCCGATGCGTCGTCCGGATCGTCGAGATCTGGCCGCCATGGTCCTGATCCTTGCCGGCAGTGCGCTCATTATCCTCTTCGGCAGGGGCAACGCATGACCCTGCCGATCCTTCTTGCCTGCCTCGCCGGAGTTCTGGTCGGCGTCAGCCGACAGGTCAATGGCCGGCTCAGCCTTTCGACGTCGCCGCTGATCGCGTCGTTCTGGAACCATATCGTCGGCTTCGTCGCCCTGAGCATTCTCGGCCTGTCTATTGGCGGCCTCATTCCCGAAGGGGCGGCGGACGCCCCCTGGCATGCCTATCTCGGCGGCTCGATCGGTGTGGTCTTCGTCGCTGCCGGAAGCTGGCTCATCGCGCGCATCGGTGCCGTCAATACCGCGCTGCTGGTGATCGGAGGGCAGATGGTCTCGGGCGTGGCGCTTGATGTGTTGCAGGGCGTCTCTGCGGGGCTTCTTGCCAGTGTGCTCGGCGTCGCGCTGATCCTTGCCGGCATGGCGCTGACCCAACGCCGCCGTTGAAAAGGCGACAGGCGCAGGCAAGCGTTATCGCCGCGTCAGTGGACAACCACCGCCGCCTCCGTCGTCATTTTGCTGATGGATGTGATTTGCTGACGGGGATGGGCGACAACCGCTTTGCCGATCATGCCTTGCGCAGGCCCTCGTTCGATCCCTGCGCAAGGCAATAGACCCAAGGTCCGCCGACGCCGATGGTGCCACCGATTTCGTGGCCTCAATAAGGCGTCCAGGTATGTGGCGCACGGCGGCGGCGCCGATGGCCAGCTGATCCCCAACTTATTCCCGAAAATGTGGACAGCCTTCATTCCGACGGAAAAGCACAGGCCCGAAAAAATAACGATGTCGGCGTCACATGTGCCTGCTGCCAATCGTCATCTGGGTATCGCGGCCAAACGCGTCCGTCTCAAGCCATGGTGATATCGAAAAATGACCCAGTTGACTTCGCTCCTCCTGATCAAAGCCGTCCTGCTTTCCGGGCTCGCGCTCTGGCTTGCAATTGTCGTGCTCAACAACGTCGTCGCGTTTCGCAACGGCGTCTTTTCGATTGGTTTGTTGATGCGCATGCAGCTCTTCGATCAGGAGCCCGCCATCCGCACGCCGCTGCTATCGCGCCGCGTCAATGGCGCCCTGTGGCATCGTGCGGTCTTCAGCTTCGTTCTGCTGCTGGAGGTGGCGACCATGCTGCTTCTGGCCGCAGCAGCGTTTATGTTTTTCGGCGCGCTCGTCGGCATATCGGCGGGTCCCACGGCTGTCATCTGGGCCAATCTCGCTTTCGCAGCCTTCATAGCCCTCAGCCTGGTCATGCTGATTGGCGGTGCCTGGTTTGCCTACTATATCCGCCAGGACACCCTGCAGATCACCCATTTCATCCTGATCGGGCTTGGCGTCGCCGGCACGCTGCTGGTGAACATGCCGGCTCAATAGAAAAGCTCACTTGGCGTGGCCAACCGTACCGGTCAACCACGTCGGGCCCGGCAGTTATCGCCAACGCGCATTGCTTTGGCAGGACACGCCGACAAGGACGCCGATAGCAAAGCCGATCAGTCCGGCGGTGCTGACAACCGTCGTCGCCGTGCCTGGATTGTCCTTCGCCGCTTCGACGACGCTCTGTCCCTGTGCACGCACGACACGCGCGGCCGAACGAACCCGCCCTCTCGCATCCTCCGCCAGATCGGCGGCGCTCTCGGCAGCCTCGCCAGCGCGTGCGGAGATCGATCGGGTCAGATCGGCAACCTGTGCCCGCAGTTCGGAGATCTGGTCTTCGACGGATCGCTGAATGTCATTGGCCATTTTTGCACCTCGTTTGTTATAGCAAGGGTGCAACGAAGAAGGGCGGCTTAAGTTCCGCGTGGGATTGCAAACGAGGCGACCGACGGTGCCGTGTTCACGAAGGAGCTACCTTCTAGGATGGCTTGAGTGTCTTGCTCATATTGGTGCCGGTCACGCGAAATCCTGTTGCCTCATAGACGTGCCGGGCGCGCGGGTTGTTCTCGGCGACACGCAACTTGATCTGCTCGAACCCTTTTGCCGAGAGTTCGACCTCAAGCGCAGCCATGGCGAGCTTTCCAAGGCCTTTTCCCTGATGATCGGGCAGAATATGGAAGTCGCTGATGAAGGCTGAGCGGCCCATTGCGTCCGGTCGATACCAGAGATAGCCGACATGCGCGGCACTTGCGCTTTCGATCAGGCACAGCAGGACGCTGCCTGGTGTATCGACGCCTTGCGGCAGATCCTCGGCGATCTCGCTCGTTGCCTGCGCCAGCGCGTCTGCAGCCGGGATCCCGTAGTTGGCGGCGATCTCCGCGGCATAGTCGGGAATGAAATAGGCGAGATATCCAGCGTACTCGCTCTCAAGCATCGGCCTGAATGAGATCATGGTTCCTTCGCATATCTGCAGAGTTCGGTGAGCAGTCCGGCTGCTGCCAGTCCGGCGGCACATGCTGTGGAAGGCCTTCTGCATGTCTCTTTAAATCGTATCCGGTTCAAGGGTAAAAACAGCCAGCAATTTCAGGTGCGACATTGACCTTCGTGCGTCCGTCAGGACGCGCGGCGCTGTAGTGAACGGCCACGTGGTCTCGTGGCAGCGAGGTAGACGTCAATCGCCCGCCCGACCCCATCCTAAAACTGATGGCGATCGCGTTCCCGGATCTTCTGCCAGACAAAGGCAGTCGAACGCAACAGATCTGTGCGGATTTTGATGAGGCAGCGGGAAATCTCGAAAACAAAAAAGGCCGGCAATGCCGACCTTTTCCCGTTCGCTGCTTTGCCCTGCCAGTACATCCGTGGTCAGCGGTTTAGCGCGAACTCTGACCGGAACACATCCGTCTCACCGAGACTGTCTATGCTCAACGATCAATTCGTTATGCCCCATATGGAGAGCGATTGCGGCCATTTCAAGCCCTGGAAACAAGGTCGTCGACAATCTTCTCCAAAAGTCTTGCGCGTGAGGGGGGCGACCAAGGCTGTACCTGACGGCCATTGACGAGCCTCGGGCCGGACCTAAATCCCTGTCGATTGCGAACGGAGGATTTGAGGATGGAGCTGCATCGCGGCCGATTGATCGACCATATCCAGCTGGTGATCAAGGATCTCGGCGCCAGTCGGCGGTTCTACGAAGCGGTACTGCGTGCTCTCGAGGTGCCGTTGGGAGGCGTGGGCGAAGACTATTTTTGGGCCGACGAACTGTTCGTCTCGACGGCCGGCAGCCAAGCGGCCCAGGGTAAGCTGACCGGGCGCCACCATCTGGCATTCCAAGCCCGGGACCGCGCCATGGTTGACGCCTTCTACAAAGTCGGTCTGGAAAATGGCGGCAAGGACAACGGTCGACCCGGCGAACGTCCCTATCATCCAGGCTACTACGCCGCGTTCCTGCTCGATCCCGATGGCAACAACATCGAAGCCGTCTATCACGGCGCCGCCAGCCGTAGCACCAGTTCGGTGAAGATCACGTTCTAGGGGCGTTTGTCCGGGGGAGGCGTGATGCCTCGGCGCCCATGATGTCATGGGGCTTCTTGGCAACGCCGGCGCGCAGGCGAGACGTTCACTTGACATTTTTCTAAAAATAGAACAAAAAGAGAACAGATGTGGAGATGAACGATGACCCGCACTGAAATCATCAATCGCGCACTGGCCGCCGTCGCCGACTCCCGCCTGAAGCGAGAACGTGACAGCGAGCGCCGCAAGCAGATTTTTGGCCGTATCGACCTGGCTGCGCCTTTGCCGAAGCTGAGCCGCGGCGTGCAGCTGAGCTTGAACCTCGATGGTGGGCGCAAGCAATTCGACCTGAAAAGGGTGAAATCCCATTGATCCTGAACGCGCACAGGCGATGACCAGCGGATTTTCCTGAAATTGAGCCGGGGATGTATGCGCTCGGGTGCTTTGCCGGCTGCTCTTTGTTCCTATGGCGCGGGCGAGTGCGCGAGCGCTTTCGGCGCCAGCGAAAGAAAGTGGGCGGATCTGCCGCCGCAACCGGGCGACGGAGCCGGCGGCCCCGTCACTGTTTAACGTCTTGTAGAATGGCGGGCCGAGGCGCCGGCCCGTTGCGTGCGCCGTCAATGATATCGGTTGATTGCCAGGTCCGCTGTTTCGATCTCGGGCTTGGAACCGCTGATGAGATCGCTCAATACTCGGCCCGAGCCGCAGGCCATGGTCCAGCCAAGCGTGCCGTGACCGGAGTTGAGAAACAGGTTGGCGAAGCGCGTAGCGCCGATCACCGGCGTTCCATCCGGCGTCATCGGCCGCAGCCCGGACCAGAAGGTTGCCTGCTTCTGGTCGCCCGCGCCGCCGAACAGGTCTTCGACCGAATGTTCGAGTGTGGCGCGACGCGTCTGGGGAAGGTCGTTGCTGAAACCGGCGATCTCCGCCATGCCGCCGACGCGAATGCGATCACCGAGCCGCGTGATGGCGATCTTGTAGGTCTCGTCCATGATCGTCGATACCGGCGCGCGCGTCTCGTCGACGATCGGCACGGTGATGGAATAACCCTTGACGGGATAGACGGGCAGGCGAAGGCCGAGCGGCTTCAGAAGCGCCGGTGTGTAGCTGCCGAGTGCTGCGACGAAGATGTCGGAACGGATTTCGCCTTCTGCCGTTTCGACGGCGACGATGCGGTTGCCGTCCTGGCGAAGCCGGCGGATGTCGACGCCGAACCGGAACTGGACGCCGAGAGCTTCGGCGCGCTTCTGCAATTCGTTGGTGAACTTGAAGCAGTCGCCGGTTTCGTCATTCGGCAGCCGAAGGCCGCCGACGATCCTGTCGCGGACCGGCTGCAGCCCGGGTTCCGCGGCCACGCAGCCGGCCGGGTCGAGCACCTCGAACGGCACGCCATCGGCCTTCAGCACTTCGATGTCCTTGCCGATGCCATCAAGCTGTTTGGCAGTCCGGAAGAGTTGCAGGGTGCCTTGCGTGCGGTGATCATAGGCGATGCCGGTTTCCTCGCGCAGAGCAATCAGGCAGTCGCGGCTGTATTCGGCCAGGCGAACCATCCGGCCCTTGTTGATGGCGTAGCGGGCTGAGGTGCAATTGCGCAGCATTGCGGTCATCCAGCGCCAGGTGGCGGCGTCCACCATCGGGCGGATGATCAAGGGCGCATGCTTCATGAACAGCCATTTGAGCGCCTTTTGCGGGATGCCGGGCGCCGCCCAGGGAGAGGCGTAGCCCGGCGAGATTTCGCCGGCATTGGCAAAGCTCGTTTCCAGCGCCGGGCCGGGCTGACGATCGAGGACGGTCACCTCGTGGCCGGCCTTGGCGAGATAGTATGCAGAGGTCACGCCGATCACGCCGGCGCCCAATATGGTAATCTTCATCGCATCCTCAGGATCACAGATCGATCGTCCGGCAGCCTGAGGTCGACACAAGGTGCTTGGCGTTTGCCAGCCTCCCTCCAAGCCCCCCCCACTCCGGCAGAAATCGCTTCAGAGCATAGTGAAATAATCGAGCACGATCATGCGAAGTAGCGCTTGAAAATTCCATCATTGACTGATTTTAGGAGTATTCGGCGGAAAAACGAAAGAATCTGCATGTCCGGTCTTGATGCGATCGATCGCAACATCATTCGCCTGCTGCGTCTCGATGCGCGCATGAGCAACACCAAGCTCGCGGCAGAAGTGGGGCTGTCACCATCGGCCTGCCTGAGGCGCATCAATCTGCTGGAACAGGGCGGCGTGATCCGAGGCTACACCGCGCTGGTGGGAAACGTCGATGGCGACAACGCCATTGCAGTGATCATCAACATCACCCTGGAACGCCAGACGGAGGAGCACCTCAACCGCTTCGAGGCGGCGGTCAGAAAGCACCCGGAAATCCAGGAATGTTACCTGATGACCGGTGGTTCCGATTATCTGTTGCGGGTCGAGGTCGAAAATGCCGGCGACTTCGAGCGCATCCACAAGGAGATCCTCGCAAAGCTCCCAGGCGTCCTGCGGATCCATTCCAGCTTTTCGATCCGCAACGTCCTTGCGTCACGCTCGCGGCGGCGATAGCTCGGCCGTGTGGCTATGGATGGAACGCGTGCCGCTTCCTGATCTCGTGAAAGGTTGCCGGCGGGCAGGGCCAAACGTGTTTCGGCGTGCTGCCTGTCCGCCAGTTCTGTCGTTGCAGAGACGATGGCCGCAGCCATCGCTCTCCCAATTACGTTGGTATCAGTGAAGCGCGCGCTGCGCTGGTGGCGTGGATTGCAGCCACGGCGGAAAAGCCCGGCTTGAAACCAGACGCGCAATCAGGCGTCCGCTTGGCGCAAGCACGTCAACGATCGCGCCACGATACTCGTATTCCTCGGCGAGTTCGTCGGCGATGAGCTGTCCGTAAGCGACTGCGCGGCCGTCATTGGGGTGCTGTTTGCCGGCCTGATCGCGGCTCGTCACGCCGGCCGCATGGATATGGTACATGTAGCGGGGCATGGTCCGCCGCTCCTTTCCGTTTTGCATGGGCTTTCAATGCTTCTCGCATCCACAACCGCTGGCCGGGGGATGTCGGAGACACGCGATGACGGGATTTTATAACACGGTTTGTGGGACCGTTCCCGTGACATGGGCGTGACGGCCGCGGCTGCGGGTGTCACTTGCGATGCAAGCCTCTGATATCATTGAATTTTGCCGCTGGCGGAGGATGGGGGCTCGTCCATGCGAAGGGCAGTTTCAAGCCCGTTTGGGCCGATCTTTCTGTCGTTGGCTGATGTTGCGAGCCATCCGATCGGCGCTGAGTGCATGGCTGGTCTGCGAACTCGGATCTACGAAACCGACCGGTTTCTTGTATAGTCAACTCATCGAAGCGGTGCATCTCCTCCCGCAACGCTTCGATAGTTGCAGGCGCTTTCTCCTCCTCCCAAAGAGCGCTTGCCGGAATGGCAACACTCCTCCTCCCAGTTGCCATTCAATCCATTCAAGAGCCTGCCGCACCTCCTCCCGCGGCAGGCTTTTTCTTTTCCGGCGCGGCCTATACGCAAGACTGGCGGCATTCAGGGGGAGTCTGGATTTTGGGCGGGAGAGCGCGACTGGTGTATCCAGAAAGAGGGGGCGGCGCGTTTCGCCTTGCAACGTTTTCGCAGGGGGATTGCGTCCGAGGCTGACGCATCTTTAAATCGAAATTTGTCGATCCGGGCGCGCGCCGGGCGCCCGGTCGGTCACGATGGCCTAGCTTGCGCGCCGGGCGAGCCAGTTCTGCCAATCGTTCTCATCGCCGTGAAAGACATTGAGGTCGATCTTGCCTTCGACGCCGTGCGAGAGGCCCGATCCCGAATATTGCCAGAAGACCCACTTGCGGCCCGGATATCTCTTTGAGGGGTGAGCCGCCACCGAGCGCAGCCAGAACGGATAGTCGAGCAGCTCGCCCGAAAGGTTGTCGGCATAAAAATCCGGGGCGGTGTAGATGATCGGGCGCTGGCCGTAATGCGCCTCGAGCTTGTCCATGAAGACCTGCATCTTTTCAAGCACGCGGGCGCGCGACAGGCGCCGCTTGCAGCTGGACTCGCCATTGTATTCGACGTCGATCACCGGCGGCAGAGCGCCCGCTTCACGCGGAACATTGCGGATGAACCAGTCGGCCTGCTCGCCGGCAGTCCGGCACCAGTAGAAGAAATGATAGGCACCGCGCTTCAGTCCGGCTTCCTTGGCCTTGCGCCAGTTCTTCTTGAACATCGGGTCTAGGTGGTCGCCGCCATCGGTCGCCTTGATATAGGCGAAGTTGGCACCCTGGGTGCGCAGCTTGGGCCAGTCGATCTCGCCCTGCCAGCGCGACACGTCGACGCCATGGACGGCCATTTTGCGTGGCGATGCCCGTCCGAAATTGATCGGCTTTGCGTCGCGGAAGCGATGCCCGTAAATTTGCGAGCGGGTTCCCGGCGTCGTCAGAACCGCGGGTGTCGCCGGCACGATGGCGGCAACGGGCCGCTCCAACGGCATCGGTGTTGCTGCGGCCCTTGCATCCGGTCGGAAGGCTTCCGGTTCCGGCACCGCCCCTGCCCAGGCGAGCACTTCCTGCGGCGGCGCAGCTTGCGCCTGGGCGACGCCGACACTGGCCGAAGGCACGGGAGATGTCGGCATGACCGAGCTCGTCGTTTCGCGCGACGGCTGTTGCGGCACGATCGTGTCCAGCGTCGAACTGGACGTGCAGCCTGCCAAAACCAGACAGGCAAGGAATATTGCTGGCACAGCTGAGAAACGCATGAACACCCGTACGCAAAACATTGTCGACGGCGAGGAACAGTGCCGCCAGACCCCATTGATGTGAAATTGCTAACGGAAACTTACCGGAAAAGACTAAATACAATCTTTACGACCGCCCCCCTTGAGGACGCTGAGGCGGAGCGGATGGTGCAATGGCGCAGTCAGCACTCAATCTGCGCTGTTCGGGTGGTCTGCACATGAGGGCAACCTGTTGCCCATGGCAGCGCCGTAGCGCCGCTCGAAATCGGCGGCGATATCGGAAACGGCGATTTCGCCGAGGCGCGCGAGCAGCAGGGCCTCGGCCTCATCGAGCGTTCGCTCCAGCGCCGAATTGACAGCCTGTTCGACCAGGCATCTCGGTTCGTCGGTGGCGACACCCATGGCGAAGAAACCTGGACTGCCGATGGTTCGATAGACATCGAGGAGGGTGAAATCGGAAAGCGGCCGCGACAATGTCCAGCCGCCGCCATGGCCCTTTTCGGACGATACGTAACCGGCGTCGCGAAGTCCGGCCATCGTGCGGCGCACGACGACGGAATTCGTACCGAGCATCCGGGCGATCGTTTCGGATGTCATTGGGGCCGCATGCTTTTCCATGTGCAGCAATACATGCAGCAAGCGTGAGAGTCGTCCGTCCTGTCGCAATGGCATTCTTCCCTGTTTTCCTTTGATAACATGGAACATGCAGGCCAGGGGAGCCCGCAGTCCCGGTGTTCAGCGGTGCGCTGCCGGGACCTGTCGCGATCGGCCTCTCAGTCGAACATGAGGGATCGGTGAGTGGCAGCACCCGCCATCGCCCCATCTCCGACAGACAGCGCGACCGATCCCGTCGGCCTTGCGGCATCGCCGCAAGCAAAGACGCCGGCAACGGTCGTCGCCTTCATGGCATCGGTTCGGATGTAGCGTCCGAGCGGGCCGTCATCGAAGGCGCAGCCGAGCTGTTCGGCAAAGGGCGCCGAGACCACCGTCCTGGTGGTGGTGAACAGGCCATCCATTGGCAGCACCCGTCCGCCCCGCATGACAACGTCCGCCCGTTCACCATAGAGCCTGTTGACGATGCCACGCTCCACCGTCACATTCCGCCGTGCTAGCTGCTGCAACTGGTCGTGATCGGGTTCGAATGCGCCGTTGAGGAAGAACGTCGTTGGACCCCAGTCCGGCAGCATCATGGCCTGATGCATCGACAGGGGCGATGTCGCGAGCACGCCGATGTTACCCTCGTCGAGTTCGTAACCGTGGCAATACGGGCAGTGGAAGACGCTTTTGCCCCAGCGATCGGCAAGGCCTTCAAGCTCCGGCAGGACATCGGTGACACCCGTGGCGAGCACAAGCCGCTTTCCGGTAACCTCCGGGCCTTGCCGCAGGGCGACCTTGAAGCCATCCTGCATGCGTTCGGCATGGGTGGCCTCAGCCTGCAGCCACTCGACCGTCCGGTATTCCATCAACTGCGCGCGGGCTTCGGCGGCAATGTCTGCCGGAGTGCTGCCATCCTGGGTGAGGAAGCCGTGCGACGTGCGGGCGAACCGGTTCCGCCGCAACCCGGTGTCGATCACCAACACCTTCCGGCGGGCGCGTGCGAGTTGAAGACCGGCGGAAAGCCCGGCGTAGCTGCCGCCGAGGATGAGTACGTCATGGGTCATATCGGGCCTCGTTTCGTGGGTATCGTATCTTATTAGGTTACATGAGTGGCGCTTTTCAATATCATGGCGCAATAAAAATTACGTGATGGCGTCAATGAAGCGGCGCCAACCGGACTGATCCGGTTCGGTCGCGAGCGCGCGCCGCTGCGGAGAGGAGGGGTCGCCGGACAATAAGAGTTGCGCAGCGCGATTTTGGGGCAGAGAAAAATCCGCCCCTTTGCTAACCGACTGCACCATATCGATGCGTGTTCAGTCTCTGCCTCCGCCCCGGAGGATTGGAACTCTTCCCGCCAGGGTCCCATGGGGACGCCCATGAACGACCGGATTTGCCATGCTTCGCAGTTTGTATAATTGGACGATGGACCTCGCTGGCCGAAAGTCGACGGCCTGGTGGCTGGCGCTTGTCGCCTTCGTCGAAAGTTCGGTTTTCGTGGTTCCGGCCGACGTCCTGTTCCTGCCGATGGTGTTGGCAAAACCGCATAGGGCCTATCGTTATGCCTTCCTTGCCACCCTGTTCTCGGTGCTTGGCGGCATCGCCGGCTGGTTCCTCGGCCACTATGCTTTCGACGCGATCGCCCGTCCGATCCTGCAGTTCTACGGCAAGATCGATGCGTTCGAATCCATGCGCGCTTCCGTGGACATGGAAGCGGTCGTGCTTCTGCTGGTCACATCGGGGCTTGCGCATGTACCCCCGATGAAGGTGGTCACCATCCTGTCCGGTGCAGCCAATGTCAGCCTTGGCATGTTCATCGCATCGGCGGTCATCACCCGCGGCGCACGTTTTTTCATCCTCGCCGCGGTGCTTCGCCGGCACGGCGAAGCGGTGCGGCACTTCATCGAGAAGCGCCTGGGCTTGATCGCGGCCATCGGTGCTGCAGCGCTCATTGTGCTTTACGGCCTATACGTCCTGGCAAAGTAGCAGCGGCCGGGCCAAGCCAAGGGCGTGCACATTGCCCGCTTCGGACGGATCAGCCGGTAGACAGGCGCCAACTTCCCGCAGCCGTTGCGGCGTACCAGCAGACATCCTCTCAAGCGGTTCGCGCGGTGCTGATCCGGCCATTCGCGCGCGGCGTCTACCGCAAATTGATGGCTTGCAAATCTGCTGCAACAGGCGGCGAAATGAATGGGAACCAGGTCGCGCAGTTAAAGTCTCCGAGAGGCGAGTGTTCATGCGGCTTATCGTTGTCAACGACGTATCGGAGGCCCTGGGGGGTGCAACCAAGGTTGCGCTCCAATGCATTGAGGCTGGCGTTGCTGCGGGGCTCGATTGTGCCGTTCTGGTCGGCGACGACGGTGCCGGCATTCGCTCGCGTTTCCCGGGTGTCGAGGTGGAGGCTTTGGGCGAGCGCCCCTTGCGTGACGGCGTCCGCTTCACAAACCTGTTTGACAGGAACTTCAACCGCCGCGCCTACCGCGCCTTGCGGCGATTGCTCGAAGCCCGGAGCGACCCGACCGTCGTTCATGTCCACGGCTGGTCGCAGATCCTGTCGCCCTCGATCTTTCATGCACTTGCGCACAGCAAGGCCAAGGTCGTCGTCACCGCCCATGACTTCTTCCTGACCTGTCCAAACGGTGCCTATGTCCACTACGGCAAGGGCGAGGTCTGCACTCAGAAACCACTGTCGACCGGTTGCCTCGTCAGTGCCTGCGACAAGCGCAACCACCTGCACAAGCTGTGGCGGTTCGCCCGGGCGATGACCCAGACTGCCACGGGCGAGGCATTTTGGAGCCGTGTCGGGGTCATTCTCGCCCATGAGGGCATGGAATCCTATCTGAGCGAGGGCCCGCTTCGAAACTTCCTGACGTTGCGCACGCCGTCGACGCCGCTCACGCAATCCCCGGTCGAGGCCTGGAAGAACAGCCGCCCCATGTTTCTCGGCCGCATGTCGGTGGAAAAGGGCGTTCGAACCCTCGCCGAGGCGCTCGACGCCACCGGCAAGGCTGCGACCTTGATCGGAAGGGGGCCTTTGCTCGAGGAGATCCAGCGCGCGCTTCCGCACTGTTATGTTCCAGGCTGGCTCGATGACGACGAAGTTGCCGCTGTCGCATCGCGGGCGCGCTATTTCTTCATGCCGTCAAGGATGCCGGAACCCTATGGTCTGGTGGCCGCCGAGGCACTGATGTGCGGCATACCGGTGATCGCCAGCAGCAATGCGTTGATTGCCACGGAAATCGAGCAGCACCAGGCCGGGCTGGTGTTTGAGAGCGGCAATGCACGATCTCTTGCCGAGATCATGGCACTGATGGAGAGCGACGCTCTGGTCCGGCATCTGAGCAGGGGGGCTTTCGCCTATGGCAAGAGCGTTGCCCCCTCGAGAGACGAATGGCGCCAGCGGATCGTCGATATCTACTCAGGCCGGCTCAAATTCGTGACACGCGACAAGCTGAAAGAGGCAATGGGGCGGCCAGCCCGACAAGAGTTTGAAATGGCCGGCCGGATCTGAAAGGCAGGGGGATGGCGCGCGCATTGGTGACCGGTGGAGCCGGATTTGTAGGACGCCATCTCTGCGGCAAGCTGATATCGGAGGGTGTCGATGTCGTTTGCGTCGACAAGTTCGCGCGCGGAACCGGCGCGATGCGTCCCGCCGAATGGCCGAACCCGCCAAAGGCCGGCTTCTCTCTGATTGAGGAGGATTGCCGCCGCTATTTCGATCGCGCCGACGACCGGTTCGACATGGTGTTTCATCTGGCCGCCATGGTCGGCGGCCGCGTCATGCTTGAAACGCAGACGCTCCTGGTTGCCGAGGATCTCGCAGTTGACACCGACATGTGGCGTTGGGCGGCGCGCACGCGGCCGGGATCGGTCGTCTATTTCAGCTCCAGCGCCGCCTATCCCGTGAGCCTGCAACGACCGGAAGCCTATCGGAAGCTCAGCGAGGACATGATCGGTTTCGAGGCCAGCATAGGCGTTCCAGATCTGAGCTATGGCTGGGCGAAGCTCAGCGGCGAATATCTGATGAAGCTGTATGTCGAGAATTATGGCGGCCGGGCGGTCGCCTATCGCCCGTTCAGCGGCTACGGCGAGGACCAGGATCTGAGCTATCCGTTCCCGGCGATCTGCCGGCGGCTTCTGGAGGAGCGCGGGGCGGAGGAGGTCTTCGTCTGGGGCTCCGGCCGACAGTGTCGCGACTTCATCCATATCTCCGACTGCATCGACTTCGTCTGGAGAACCTTTACCCGGTTGCAGAACGGCGCCTGTCTCAACATCTCCACCGGCGTCGCCACCTCGTTCATAGAACTCGCCCGGCTGGTCAGCCGAGGCATCGGCTGGGAGCCGAAGATAAGCGGCCGGTCAGATAAGCCCGAGGGCGTGTTCTACCGTTGCGGCGATACGGCGCTACAGGCCTCCTATGGCCTTTCCCCGCGTGTCGATCTCGAGGCCGGCGTGGCGCTGACGCTCGACCATCTGCGATCGAGAGTCTACTGACCTATTGGCTGCCGTCGCCTTTCAATAGCCAGAGGCGGGTGTGTTCGCTCCGGCTATCGGTGCAGAAGCATGCTCGGCAAAGCTTGCACGCAGGCGACTGGTCGCCCCCACCAGCAGGCTGACATCGTTTCCGACCGCAACAAAAAGCGCGCCGAGTTCGAGGTAACGTTTCGCAAGTGCAGTGTCCGAGGTCAGGATACCGGCAGCCTTGCCGTGCGACTGGATCCGCGCCAGTGCGGCCTCGACGGCTTCCTGCACTTCCGGCGCACCGGGCCGGCCGAGAAAGCCCATGTCGGCGGCCAGATCCGCGGGGCCGATAAAGACGCCGTCGACGCCTTCGGTCGAGGCTATATCGTCGATGGCCGCCAGACCCGCCCGGCTTTCCACCTGCAGCAGCAGGCAGATTTCGGCATTCGCAGTCGGGAGATAATCGTCGATGCGATTGAAGGCGGCGGCACGGGCGAGCGCTGCACCGACCCCGCGCATGCCGTGTGGCGGATAGCGCACGGCCCGGACCAGCGCGCGGGCCTGTTCACTGGTTTCGACCATCGGCACCAGCAGCGTCTGCGCGCCGATATCGAGGAGCTGCTTGATCAGCCAGGCCTCGCCGATCGGCGGACGGATGATCGGATGGCTCTGCGAACCGGCAAGCGCCTGCAACTGCGCCATCATCAGCGGCACGTCATTGGGCGCATGTTCGCCGTCGATCAGCAGCCAGTCGAAACCGGCACCACCGCAGATCTCGGCGGTGTAGGGATTGGCGAGCGCCAGCCAAAGGCCGATCTGCGGCCGTCCTTCGGCAAGTGCCAACTTGAACATATTGCGTGGAGCAGGCATGGGCGCACCCTATTCGAAGTAACAGCTGACGGTTCCCTGCGGCCCGAAATCGGCGACAATGGTGTCGCCCTGGCGGGCCTCGACGGGGCGGATGAAGGAGCCGGCAAGCACGATCTGCCCGGCGTCGATGCGGTCGCCATAGCTGGAAAGCCGGTTGGCGAGCCAGGCGATACCGCGGGCCGGGTGGTTGAGCACGCCGGCACCAAGCCCGGTCTCTTCGACCTCGGCATTGCGCGAGACGATGGCGCCCATCCAGCGCATGTCGACATCCTGCGGGCGCATGGCCCGGCCGCCGATGACGATGCCGGCATTGGCGGCGTTGTCGGAAATCGTGTCGACGATGGTGCGGGCCTTCTTCGTTCCCGGATCGACACGCAGGATGCGCGTATCGAGGATTTCAAGCGCCGGGGTGACGTAGTCCGTGGCGTTGAGCACGTCGAAGACGCTGACATTGGGGCCGGCGAGCGGCGCCTTCATGACGAAGGCGATCTCTGCCTCGATGCGCGGCTGGATGAAGCGGTTCTTCGGGATCATCGCGCCATCCTCGAACATCATGTCGTCGAACAGCACGCCGGAATCGGGGATGTCGATGTTGAGCGCATATTGCATCGCCTTCGACGTGAGCCCGATCTTCCAGCCGATGACCCGGCGACCCCGCGCGATCTTCTGCTTCACCCAGGCCGCTTGCACGGCATAGGCGTCGTCCATCGTCATGCCGGGATGCTTCAGGGAGAGGAGGTGGGTCTGGACGCGGTTTTTTTCCGCCTCATCCAGCGCCTTTGCCGCATCGGCGATTTCGGTCGTATTCAACATGGATCAGGTCTCGTCGGCGATAGGGTTGCGCAGCACGCCGATGCCATCGGCCTCGACCTCGACGATATCGCCGGGTTTCAGCCAGATCGGTGGGTCAAAACGGGCGCCGGCGCCGGTCGGCGTCCCCGTGACAATGACGTCACCGGGCGCCAGCGTCGTGAAGGTGGAGACGTAGTTGATGATCTTGCGGAACGAGAAGATCATCCGGCTTGTGCGGTCCTGCTGGCGGACCTCGCCATTGACGCGGGTCTCAAGCTTGATGTCGGCGATTTGCGCCTCGTTGGTGTAGGGAACCATCCATGGCCCGATCGACCCGGTGCGGTCGAAGTTCTTGCCCTGCGTCACGTTGAACTTGGCGTGACGCACCCAGTCGCGGATCGTGCCTTCGTTGCAGAGCGACAGCGCGGCGATGTGGTCAAGCGCCGAAGCCTCGGGGATGCGTCGGCCACCCTTGCCGATGACAATGACGATCTCGCCCTCGTAGTCGAGCTGCGGGCTTTCGGGCGGACGGATCAGTGGCTGCTCGTGGCCGGTGAAGGAGCGTGGGAAGCGGATGAACAGCGACGGATAGGAGGGGGCTGCCTGCCCATCCCGATACTCTTCGTTGCGATCGGGGAAATTGACGCCGACGCAGATGATCTTTTCCGGTGCAGGGATCGGGATCTCGAAGCGGATATCGGCGAGTGACAAATCCGGAGCGAGGGCGGAAGCCTCGTCCGCCAGTTTTGTCAGGGCGCCGTCGGCGACGACTTCCCGCAGCGTCGGCCACTTCGAGCCGTAGCGCCGGGATAGGTCGATGATGCCATCTTGGGTGACAACGCCGTATCCCTGGCCGCCAGCGGCGGCGAAGGTGGCGAATTTCGCAAAGGTCATTTCAATCCTCCGGCCTGGTCAGGCGATGCCGACGGGCAGGCATGTTTGATCTCGTGGATCACTGGTTTGACATTCGCACCGCGATCTCGGTGATGACATCGAACGCGACATCGGCATCCGCCTCCGTCATGTCGAACTGGCCGGCCTGGAAGCGGATGGCGACGCGGCCGTCGACCCGCGTCTGGGTCAGGTAGATACGGCCATCGTCGTTGATGGCGTTGACGAGTGCGATGTTGTGAGCATCGCTGTCGGCGCCACCGCGATGTCGGAACGAAAACAGCGAGAAGCGCGGGGCCGTGACGATTTCGAAGTCGTCATTCGCTCCGAGGCGCTCGGCAAGGCGGCTCGCCCATGAGACGTGGTTGCGGATCATCGTCTTCAAGCCGTCCAGCCCGTGGAAGCGCAGCAGGAACCACAGTTTCAATGCGCGGAAGCGTCGGCCGAGCGGGATCGTCCATTCGGAATAGTTGATGATGCCGTCGCGGCCGTGTGTCTTCAGATATTCCGGCTGGATCGCCATTGTGCGGACGAGATCATCCGGATTGCGGATGAAGTGCGCGGAGCAGTCGAACTGCGCGCCGAGCCACTTGTGCGGGTTGAAGACGACTGAATCCGCCTCTTCGACACCGGCCCAGAGCGAGCGGAATTCCTCGCAGATCATCGCGGAGCCTGCCCATGCCGCATCGACATGGACATAAAGGCCATGCTTGTGGGCGATCCGCACGACCGCGGCGATATCGTCGCAGGCGCCGGTACTGGTGCCGCCGGTGCAGGCGATCACGCCGGCCGGCAGAAGCCCTGCGGCCTTGTCTCTCAATATTGCCGCTTCGAGCGCCTGGCAATCCATGGACTGCAGCGGCCCAGCAACCGGGATGCGCACGAGGTTTTCCTCGCCGATGCCCGACACCCAGATGGCCCTGTCGATCGAGGTGTGTACCTGGTCCGAGGAGTAGATGCGCAAGGGAGCGTGCGCGCTGAGGCCTTGTTTGTTGCCCTTCCAGTTCAAGGCGCGCTCGCGCATGACAAGCACTGCGGAAAGCGTGGCGGAGGAGGCCGAGTCCTGGATGACGCCGGAAAAGCCGTCGGGCAGGCCGATTGCCTGGCGCAGCCAATCGAGAACCCTGGTTTCAAGCTCGGTTGCCGCCGGCGAGGTCTGCCACAGCATGCATTGGGCGGCCATCGCCGTCACCAGATATTCGGCGATGACGGAAACCGGTGCGGCGTTGGCAGGAAAATAGGCAAAGAAACGCGGATGCTGCCAATGGGTCATGCCCGGCAGGATGATCGTCTCGAAATCCTCGAAGATCGCCGCCATGTCCTCGCCGGTCTGGGGCGGCTTGGTCGGGAGTTGTGCGGCGATCGCGCCGGGCGTCGTCTGAGCGCGAACCGGCCTGTCGCGCAGCGACGCCCGATAGGCCGATCCCCACTCCGCCGCCTTCAGCGACCATTCCCCGAAAGTCTTCTCGTCCATAACGTTCCTCCCTTTGCGCCCGCTCCCAGCCTTTCATGCCCCGATTTACGGCGCGATGATAGGTTGCGCCTTTAATGCCGATTCTACCGTCTCGGCGCCGGCAAACTGGCTGCCTTCCTCAAACCAGGAGCGTGGCGCCGGCGCGCCCCAAAGCGTCTGGCGCTGCGGGTCCTTGAGATCCCATTTGATTGGTTCGAGATCAGGATCGACCGTCTGGTAATCCGAGCAATAGATCTCGATGCGATGGCCATCCGGGTCGCGGACATAGAGGAAGAAGGCATTGGAGATGCCGTGGCGGCCAGGCCCGCGCTCGATATTGGCGAGCCAGCCGGAGGTCGACATCAGGTCGAGCAGGTCGATGATGTTGAGTGGCGTCGGCACCCAGAAGGCCGTGTGGTGCAGTCGCGGCCCGCGACCGTTGGTAAAGGCGATGTCGTGCACGCCGCCCTTGCGGTGGGTCCAGGCGGCCCAGAGACGGCCGGTCTCTTCGTCGGCCGTATACTCGGTCACCCGGAAGCCGATTTCGTTGTAGAAGGCGACGGCGTCATCGACATTGGGCGAGAAGCAGTTGAAGTGGTCGATGCGCAACGGCTTCACGCCGCGATAAAGCGCATATTTCTGGTGGATCGGCGGCAGGCGGTCCATTTTCGAATAGAATTCGAGCGGGATGCCTTGGGGATCGCGGGTGCGGAAGGTGCGCGACTGGTAGGGGCGTTCGATCCATTCGACCGGCAACGCCTTCTGCTTGAAGAAATGCGCCGCCTTGTCGAGGTCCTCATCGCCAAAAACCTTGAAACCGAGATCGCGGGCCTCGGCTGTCGTCGCCTTCTTCAGCACGATGCAGTGATGGCCGCGTTCTTCCATCGCACGCAGATAGATCGTGTCGGTGGTCTCGTCGGTCACTTGCAGGCCGAGCACGTCGACATAGAAGGCGCGCGACTTGGCGAGATCGGTGACGGCGAGTTCAACGTGGCTCAACCGTACGATGTTGAAGGGCGGATGAAGGTTCGGTTTCGGTAAGGGCATTGTTGTCTCCTCCAGATGCGGCGCGGTTCTATCTCGCGCTCAGCCGCCGAGCTTGGCGATCGCATGCGCCGAGCTGGCAAACGCGATGTTCTTGGTTTCCATGTAGAAGTCGAACGACCAGTCGCCGCCGTCGCGTCCGATGCCGGAGCTCTTGACGCCGCCGAAGGGTGTCGGCAGGTGACGGACGTTCTCCGAATTGACCCAGATCATCCCGGCTTCGAGGTGGTCGGTGAAGCGGAAGGCACGCGTGACGTCGGAGGTCGTTTGCGAGGGCCAGCGCCTCGGCCTCGTCCTTGAAGGGAATGGCGGTCAGGACCGGGCCAAAAATTTCCTCCTGAGCGATGCGCATGGCATTGTTGGCGCTGGTAAACAGCGTCGGCTGGACGTAGCATCCGCCGCCGGGACCCTCGAATTTGGAGCCGCCGGCGGCAACCGTCGCCCCTTCCTTCTGGCCGATGTCGATGTACTCCAGCACCTTCTTTTCGTGCTCCGGGTGGATCAGCGGGCCGACGACGGTCTCAGGATCGAGCGGATGGCCGATCTTGATGCGCTTGGCCTTTTCGGCCACCAACGCGGTGAAGCGGTCGTAGATGCTCTGTTCCACCAAGAGGCGGGAGGAAGAGGTGCAGCGCTCGCCGTTCAGCGAATAGATCATGAAGACCGCCGCGTCGGCAGCCCGTTCCAGATCGGCGTCGGCAAAGACGACGACCGGGTTCTTGCCTCCGAGTTCGAAATGCACCCGTTTCAGCGTATCTGCGCCCTGCTTCATGATCAGCGAGCCGGTGCGGCTCTCGCCGACAAAGCCGATGGCCTTGATCGCGGGATGCTTGGTCAGCGCCTTGCCTGCGTCCTCGCCAAAGCCGTTGACGAGGTTCCAGACGCCCTTGGGAAGGCCAGCGTCCTCGGCGATCTCGACGAGCAGGCGCGCCGTCAGCGGCGAGAATTCGGCCGGCTTGTGCACGATGGTGCAGCCGGCCGCAAGCGCCGGCGCGATCTTCCATGTCGACAGCATGAACGGCGTGTTCCACGGCGTGATGATGCCAACCGGGCCGATCGGCACGCGCGTGGCCATGTTGATCTGGTCGGTCGCGCGGAGCATCTTGCCGTCACGAGCCTCCGGCGCACGGTCGGCGAAGAAGCGAAAGTTCTCCGCGCCGCGCAGGGCTGCCTTGGCCATGAACTTCAGCGACTGTCCCGTGTCCATGCACTCGACGAAGGCGATTTCTTCTGCGCGTGCAACGATGGCGTCGGCGATCTTGTGCAAGAGCTTCTTGCGCGCGTCGCCCGGCATTGCGGCCCAGGCCGGGAAAGCTTCCTTGGCGGCGCGGGCGGCGCGATCGATATCGGCTGCCTTGCCGCGCGAGACGGTTGCAAGCGTCTTCAGATCGACCGGCGAGATCGTCTCGAAGCTGTCGCCGTCGATTGCCGGCACGGCTTCGCCATTGATATGGTTCAAGACGCCGTGCGTGCGGAAGCGGGCGAGATATGCTTCCGCCTTCGTGAGGTTCTCGTCGAGTTTGGACATGTCATTCTCCAGTCGTGGTGCGCTACCGTTCAAGCGGGCGCAGAAACGTTGTGCCGACTTCCGTCGGTGTGAGTTGCCCTTCGGGCGGAGTCGTGGATGGATCGCGTTCTTCTTCCAGCTGAGGTCCGGATCGATCTCACGGACCTCGAGGCTGAGTGCGAAATGGGGCGTGGCGAAAAGGCTGGCGAGCTCCTGTGTGACCGCCTCGAAAATGGCTGTCCCGGTCGCCTTTTTTTCCGCATCCGAGCGACCGTGTCCGATGCGGAAGGCCATGTCGATGAAGCCGTTCTCAGGCAAGAGATCGGCAACCGCATAGTCGGCGCAACGGATCGTGCGCACGCGGATGGCGCCGATTTCGAAGAGGCCGGTGTCGAGGATGGTCTTGTGGACCGCGCGGCACAGACGGTCGAAGTCGACACCCGCGTCGAGCAGAGGCTCCGGCCGTCGGCCGACGAGCGCGACATTTCCCCCGTCCGCGCGGATGCGGCGCGCAACTGCCGCACTAATTCCGGTTCCGCCACCCGTAATCAGGGCGGTCTTGTTCTTGAAGCGCATGATGTCTCCTCTCATTGGTGAGAGGCATGATCGCCGTCGCGTCCAGCTGTGAAATCAGTTTTCACTGAGCGTGCACAGCGGCTGCCGGTTCTCAGAACAATCAACGGAAGAAGTGGAAAGAGGCCTTGAAATCCGGACGCGCTCAACTATCTACGCATCACTACCCGTATCGATGGCTTCCTGCAGCGGCGACAGCCGCGCGTTCGAAGCTGTCCGGGTCAAAAAAGGGCGCTCCTCGTCAAGGGTTGAGCGCCCTTTTTATTTGCGCGTCCGATGAAGGTGATGGAACAAACGCGCTTCAGGGGCATTGTGAATTAAAGGAGGCCTGCGATGTCACTCCGTCACCCCAAAACCAGCCGCTCTTCGGCGATCCTTTCAGCATCCGCTCAATGGCCCCGACATGCCGCAGCGGCGCAGGCACGCCGCGCGTGGCTGGATGTGCTCATGGGGCGACCAGAGCAGGAAGATCGCGTATCGCGCGAAGCTCAGGTGGCCGATGCGGGCGATGGCCGGATTGTCAGCTTCGGCATCGACGATGACGAAACCGAAACGACGAGCCGGCAGCCGCGCCCTCACGATTACAGTGCGGCGGCATCCGTCAACCGCCCGACCGCGTTGGCGGCAACCGCCGACGTCGATGCTTCCGGCGGAGCGTTGTGGAACGCGGTCCTGGGAGGTGACACCTCGCATGGCATGCAGCGCTTCTTCAGGCTTATCGCCCTTTTCATCCTTCTTTCAGGATCGGTGTTCTGGCTGCTGACGCCGTGAGGGCGTTTGTCGAAGGTGGGACCTTCAATACGTCGTTGCTGGCTACCGGCGCATGATGCGCTTTACGGCGGCGCAACTGTGACGAGGGAACCATTCCAAGTGCAGCCGGTTCTCCCTGCTTGCTCACAAACCGGGAAAGGACTTGGCCATGCCATCGATCGACACCGCCAGAATTCTCATTCTTGCAACCGACGGCTATGAGCGTTCGGAGTTGCGGGTGCCGCGAGACGAACTGTCGAAGCGCGGCGCCACAGTGACCATAGCATCGCCGGAAAAACGTGCCATCAAGGGGTGGGACAAGGGCGATTGGAGCGACACCGTCGATGTCGACCTCACGGCGAAGGACGTGTTTGTTCGCGACTTCGATGCGCTTGTACTGCCGGGTGGCCAGATCAATCCCGATATCCTGCGGAAGGATGCTGACGCCATGCGGGTCGTCACCGATTTCGTGCAATCGGGCAAGGTGGTGGCGGCGATCTGCCATGCGCCCTGGCTGCTGGTGGAGGCCGACGCTTTGAAGGGGCGCAAGGCAACCTCCTATGCCTCGATCCGCAAGGATGTCGAGAATGCCGGCGCACAGTGGGTCGATGCCAAGGTCGTCAACGACCACGGCATCATCACCTCCCGCTCCCCCGACGATCTCGACGCCTTCGTTGCCAAGATCGTCGAGGAGATCGAAGAGGGACGCCACGACCGGCGTGCGGCCTGAGATTGGAGCAGAGGGATGACTTCATCAAGCATCCCTCATTGCCATCTGGCAAGACATCACGACCGGCAACGCCTGCCGGTCGTGCCCCCTGATCCTTGTTACTGCAGCGCCTTGGCGAGGAAGGGCAGGCTGACATCCATGCGGTAATCGACCGAATTGTGGTTGTCCTCGAACTCTTCATAGGTATGTTCGACGCCGAGTTCCTTCAGCGTCCGGTGGATGCGGCGATTGCCGTAAAGCAGGTTGTACTGATCCACGGTGCCGCAATCCACGTAGAAGGCCTTGAGCTTGGCGATGTTGTGACCATGGGTTTTCGCCAGTTCGACGGGATCGCAGGCCATCCAGTTTTTCCACCGATCCTTTATCAACTCGCAGGTTTCCAGATCGACCGGAAGCCGCAACCCCTTGAAGACGTCAAGGTCTGGATCAGGGTCGTAGCTCGCCGCCTGGGCAAGAACGAGCAGGACGGGAATGTCCTCGTCGGCATGCTTCTGCCGCTTCTCGTAGGCCCGAAACCAGTTTTCGATCGACAGACCATGCCGCGCGAGAGCGCGCAAAACCATGGGGAAATCGGCCGCCATCAGATCGAAGCCTGCGTCACCCGAATGGCTTGCGGCCGCAGCCCAGATGTCCGGCCGCCGGAAGGCATGGGAGAAGGCGCCATAGCCACCCGAACTTTTGCCGAAGACGCCGCGCCGCCCGGTGCCGCCGCAGCCAAAGCGCGTTTCGACGGCCGGAAGCATCTCGTCGATGAGGAAATCCTCCCAGCGGCCGACGACCGAGCTGTTGACATATTGGTTGCCGCCCAGCGAGGTGAAACAATCGGGAAAGGCGACGGCCACCGGCGGCATCTCACCTGTCGCAATGAGCCGGTCCAAGCGTTCCGGCACGTTCTCGAAGAAGGGCTTCCATGCCGTATGCAAAGGCCCGCCCGCCGTGAAGCCGACGAGGTCGACGAGCAGCGGCAGGCCGGTACCATCGTGGTTTGCGGGAACATAGACATCGACGTCGCGCCGTGTCGGGTCCCCGAGCCTGTTGCTTTTGAGAACATCGCTGTCGATGCTGAGACGGGAAACCGTACCCCTGGGGTAATCGGACTTCTGCATTTTTTCCTCCTGATCGCCCATCGGTTGTATCGCACGTAACCGACACCGGCCACCGGTTTCGGTGGTTTGAGGACGCGCTTTCCGAAAACCGGGTCGGAAATCAATAGTCGGCCGGCAGAGTTCTCGCGACCGAACAGCCAGCGTTAGCGCAGCACGCCGCTCAAGAAGGCGAGCACCGCATCATCGAAGACATCGGGCCTTTGCAACGGCGCAAAATGGCTGAGGCCGGGAAGGATGCTAAGGGTTGCGTCAGGCAGCGTCTCGGCGAGATAGGCCATGTGCTCCTGCCTGATGAATTCGTCATGTTCGCCAAGGACGACGGCCACGGGCACGGAGATCGCTGCAAGCTCGGCTGCCGACAGGTTCGGTTGCGTGCGCTGCATTTTTTCCACCGCTGCCGAGAGCGCTTCGAAATCACCGGGTGTCACCGAGCGTGCGGCATAATCCTTCTGGTGCTGTTGCCAGATGCGGCCGATCACAGGCGTGAACTCGAACGGCCTGGTACCCGAGTTGTCGACATTGCAGGCGAAGAAGAAAACACCGGCAACACGCTCGGGCGTTTCCTGGGCGAGGATCAGGCCGGTATCGGCGCCATCGCTCCAGCCGATGATCGCAGCCTTGTGGATCTGCAGTCGATCCATCACGGCGCGGGTATCGGCGGCCATCAACTGGTAGCTGTAGTCGCGACCATCCCGCGTGCTGCGGCCGTGGCCGCGGCTGTCGATGACGACGGTGCGGTAGCCGGCGTCGACGATCGCCGGCACTTGATAGCCCCAGTTGTCGCTGTTTCCCATGCCGCCGTGCAGAAGGATTACCGTCGGCCCGGAACCGTGGCTCGCATACCAGATGCGCGCGCCCTGGTTTTCGACGAAACCCTGCTCATCTGGCGCGGGAAGCGGCGGAATGCCGTGGCTTTCGAGATAGGTCAGATCATCGTCGCGGAAGGCCATGGGCATTTCCTTTTCCGAACTTGATGTGCGCAATGAGATAGCGGCTGCCGTGATTGCTGCAAGGGGCGTGTTTCGCCGTCGCGATGCCGGGCAAATGGGTCGATGGCAATGGCAGGAAACGTTGCGCAGCTCGCAGATGTCGGATCAATCGACCGCTTCAAAGGTTGCACGGATCGTTCCGCTCAACGTTGATCCACTGTTGAGGATTTACGTATCGTTACTTAAAGAGGGTTAGGTTGCCCAAAGGCGCCGCGCCTTGCATGCCCTCTCTCCGCCAACCGAGATGGAACAATAATGACAGGTTCTTCCGACACCAACATTTTTGATCTGGCGCCGATCGCGATGTGGATCGAGGATTTCAGTGGGGTCAAGGCGCAGTTCGATCGCTGGCGGGCCGAGGGTGTGGTGGATCTCCGTGCCTATCTTAGAGAGGATCTGACGCGTGTCGCCGCGTGCTCCGGCCAAATTCGTGTTCTCCAGGTCAACCGCCGGACACTGGAACTGTTCGAAGCGCGCGATCTCGATCATCTCCAGGCGAACCTTTCGAAAGTCTTTCGCGACGACATGCTCGAAAGCCATGTCAACGAGCTTGCCGAATTGTGGGAGGGCAAGACCGAGTTCAGCAGCAGTGCCGTCAACTACACGCTGACGGGACGCCGGCTCGACATCCAGCTGCGCGGCTCGGTACTGCCGGGATACGAGGATACGCTGGGGCGGCTGCTTCTGACGACGGAAGACGTGACCGCGCGCGAAGAAGCCCGGCGCAACGAACGGGCCAACCGACAGTATGCGGAAGGCATCTTCGAGCATTCGCCGGTGTCGCTGTGGGTCGAGGACTTCAGCCGCATCAAGCTGCTGCTCGAGGATGTCCGTGAACGCGGCATCGTCGATTTCCGCGTCTTCACCGACGTTCATCCGGAATTCGTGCGCCAATGCATGAGTGAGATCCGGGTCATCGACATCAACCAGGCGACGCTCGACCTGTTTTGTGCACCGGACCGGAACACCCTGCTACAGCATCTCGGCGACATCTTCCGCAACGAGATGGAGAAGCATTTCAAGGAGCAGCTGATCGAGTTGTGGAACGGCAATCTTCTGCATCACCGCGAGGTGGTGAACTATGCGCTCGATGGGGCGGAGCGCCACGTCCTGCTGCAATTCTCCGTACTTCCCGGCCATGAAGGCGACTGGTCGCTGGTCCAGGTGGCGTTGACCGATATCACCGCGCGCAAGAAGGCGGAGGCCTATCTCGAATATCTCGGCAAGCACGACGTGCTGACCAAGCTGCACAACCGCGCCTTCTACTCCGACGAGCTGAACCGGCTGGAGCGCAAGTCGTTGCGCCCGGTTTCGGCCATCGTCGTCGACCTTGATGGTCTCAAGGCGGCGAATGACCAGCTTGGGCACGATGCCGGCGATGCCCTCCTGCGCCGTCTCGGCGAAGTGCTGAACGGCGCGGTGTCGCAGCCCAACCATGCCGCCCGCATCGGCGGCGACGAATTTGCTATCCTGATGCCAGGCGCCGACCGCCAGGCGGTGGCGACCATGGTCGAGACCATCAGCGAATTGTTGAAGATCAACAACCAGTTCTATTCCAACGCGCCTCTCAGCATATCGCTCGGCACTGCGACCAGCGAGACCGGGGAAACCATGGAAGCCTTGGTCAAGCGCGCGGACCTCAGCATGTACGAGCAGAAGCGGGCACGCTACGCTGCGCAGGAGAGCCGCAACGCTCAAGGCGGCAAGGCCGCCTCGGCGGCGTAGGCGCTGCGTGGTCGATGCCCGGCGCAATCCGCGCGGGCAGGCGGCCCATCACCCAGAACGTGCCGGCGGCGGACCGAACGCCGGCTTTTGCGACATGGCAAGGATCGGTCCGTTGATCCAAGTGATTCAAGGCGGCGGCGCCTTCACGGCCAGGCGCTCCATCACTGCCCGGCGGCCAGCGACATGTCTAGCGCCCCGATTGCGCCGCCAGCCTGCGATGCTTTCGTGCGATACCCGGTGCGCCAGGCGACCAGCCGCCTCACGGCCGGTCCGATTCCGTCTCCATCCTCGAAATCCAGTCGGCCCCGAGGTGATGGCTCTTGAGCACGGAAACGGGATCCTCGGCGTCCAGCCGCGAGCAGATGCGGTAAATCTCCAGCGTTTCCGCATCCATCTGGCCGCGCTGGTAGAAGAACATCGCTGCCGCATAGCGCGTGCGTCCGGACCATTCGATACCGGGCAGCGTTCTGATCAGCGCCCAATGCCGCTTCGTTTCGTCGTCCATCACGACACCCCTAGAAACGTCCCGGGGGCATCGCCGAGCGGCGGTCGAGCTTGACGAACGGCCGTGACACCACGCGGGCGCGCTTCATCAGCTTCTGATACTGAAGTTCCCGCATGGCGTAGATCTCCACCCAGAGATTGTCGGTGACGCTCGCCCCGTAAGGTCGCGAAAGCGTGGCGATTGCGATGTTGCGCTTGGCAAGCGGCGACCAGATGGCGGCCGTCACCAGCCCCACTTCCTTCTTGCCGCGATGATAGACGATGGCGCCTTCGGCGGGAATGTTGCCCTCGATCTCGAGGCCGACCAGCACATGTTTGAACGTGCCTTTCGTCCGCGCCTTCAGGATTGCATCGCGACCGTTGAAATACGGCTTTTGCGGATCGACGAGCCAGTCGAGGCCGATCTCGTCGGGCAGCCGTTCGCGATCGGCACGAAGAGCGGCCTCGGCGGTGATGAAATCGGCGTTGGCGACGATAAAGCCCGCCTCGATGCGGGCGCGGTTGAGCGCGTCGTAACCGATTGCCTTCAGGCCGAATCCGCTGCCGGCTGTCCAGAGCCGATCCCAGAGGCTGAGCGCCGCTTTCGCCGGGGCGAAGAGTTCGTAGCCGAGATCGCCGGTAAAGCCGGTGCGCGAGATCGTCACGCTGCCGTCCGCATGCGGGAACTCGGCCAGCTGAAACGGCTTCAGCGTCTCGATGCTAGCAAAGCCGGCGGCTTCGAGCACTGCAAAGGCGGTCGGTCCCTGCAGTGCGACGGCGGCGATCTCTGCAGTCTCCTCGCTGATTTCGACCGAGAACCCGCCGGCGCTGTCGAGCAGCCAGGGCAAATGCCGCTCCTGGCAGCAGAGGCGGAAGTCGTCGGTCGCCAGCCGGAAGAGCGTACCATCGTCGAGCACGTGTCCGTGGTCGTCGCACCAGGCGGTATAATGGACCCGCCCGACGCCGAGCTTGGCGACATCGCGCACCGTCAGGCGGTTCAGGTAGCGCGCGGCATCGCTGCCGCGAATGCGGTACTTCACCATGGGAGAAATATCGAAAAGGGCCGATGTCGAGCGGATGGCGAAATATTCGAGTTCGGTGTCGAAGATCGAATGCGGCGCCTTGTAGCCCGCCCAGCTGTACCAGTCGTTGGTCTCGCTGAGCGCGGCCAACCGGTCGTGAAAAGGCGTTTCGAGACGCGGCGTCAGGATGTGCCCCTGTTCAGCGCGGTTGAAGGCGGTGAGGTGCATCATGCGCGTTTCTCCGAAAGGATCTGGCGGGCAGCGAGCAGGCCGGGCAGGCCGGAGATGCCGCCGCCCGGATGCGAGCCGGCACTGGCGAGATAGAGGCCCTCCAGCGGTGTTGCGTAACCGGACGCGGCATTGACCGGACGGTTGATCAGCAATTGGTCGGCCTGCAATTCGCCGTGGTGCCAGTGACCGCCGGGCAGGTTGTAGCGTTCTTCCATGTCGGCAGGTGTCAGGAAATGCGTGGCGACGATAGTGGCGCCAACCCCCGGGCAATAGCGTTCGAGCGTTTCGAGCACGATCTTCAGGAAGGCGGGCTTGCCCTTTTCCCAACCATCCGCAAGCGCATAGGGCGCAAACTCGACCAGCGCCGAAAGTGTGCAGGCACCCTCGGGAGCGAGCGAAGGGTCGGTCAGGCTCGGAAGCGTTATCTCCATCACCGGATCGGTCGAGAACTGGCCATACTTCGCCGGGTTGAATGCCTGCTCTACGTGATCGATCGATCGGGCGATCACCAGCCTGCCGGCAAGATCGGCGCGCGCCACACCCGGGAAATCGGGGACACGGTCGAGCGCCAGGTCGAGCTTGGCGACATTGCCCTTGGTGCGGATGTTGCCGATCGCGCGGCGGAAGCCGGTGCCGATCTCGGCGGCATCGGTCAGGGCCATGAACGTCGCCTGCGGATGGATGGCGGAGATGATGGCCGGGGCGGTAAGCGTTTCGCCCGTCGACAGCACGATCCCGGTCGCGCGGCCGCGATCGGCGACGATCTTCTCGACGCGCGTGCCGGTCCGGATCGCAACGCCCGCCTTGGTCGCCGCCGCATCGAAGAGGGCGGCGATCGACTGGCCATTGCCCTTCGCCACGACCTGCGCGCCGGTAGCGCCAGCCACTTCGCCGGTCAGGCGATAATAGAGACCAAGCAGCGACGTCGGCGATCGCGGCCCGAGATGAATGCCGAGCGTCGCATCGAAGGCGGCAAGGCCCTTCAGCCGGTCATCGGTCAGATATTCATCGGCGACATCCGCGACATTCATCAGGAGCATGCGTAGGAAATCGCGGCCTTCCTCGCGCCCCTTGCTCAGGAGATGAAGACCGGCGGCGGCGAAGGACTTGAGATCGTCGAAGGCGATCTCGCCCACTTCGGGCGGGCGACGCTTGAGGAAGCGTTTGAAGATGCCCGCCTGGAACAGGAGCTTGCCGCGAAAATCGGTAAAACGCGCCGCCTCCTCCCGAGAGACCCCGTCGATCGTTTTACCATAGGCGCCACGCAGCACGGCGTGCACACCCGTCGGCGATAGCGCAACGGTCGGGGCGGTCACGTGCGTTGTCGAATGATCAATTTCGAGCGCGGACAACACATCTGCGTCGAGGCGATTGATGATGTGCGCAAGGCCAGGGCTGACGAAGCCTGGATGAAACTCGAAGCTGCGGGCCGCACCGCCGAGCGTGTCGTCTGCTTCGATCACCACGACCTTGCGCCCGGACCGGGCAAGGAGGGTGGCGGCGGTCAGGCCGTTGTGGCCGCCGCCGATGACGATGGCATCAAATGACGTCATGGGCCGAACTCATGTGCGAGGGAGCGTGCCTGAGATCGCGCAGGATCTCGGCGGCGGCGTTGCGGCCGGGGGCGCCCATGACGCCGCCGCCGGGATGGGTCGAGGAGCCGCAGATGTAGAGACCGCGGACCGGGCTTCGATATTGTGCGTATCCGGGGACCGGCCGGTTGAACAGCAACTGGTCGAAGGTCAGTTCGCCCTGGAAGATGTTGCCTTCGGTGAGGCCGACTTCCTGCTCTATCTCGCGCGGCGTGCGCACCTCCATGTGCAGGATGCGTTCGCGGAAGCCGGGCGAATAGTCGGAGATCTGCTTGATCACCGTCTCAGCGAAGGCGTCACGGTCGGCATCGGTCCAGTCGTTGCCTTCGACCTTCGGTGGACAGTATTGCACGAAGCAGGAGACGAAGTGCTTGCCGGGCGGGGCCATCGTCGGGTCGAGCGTCGTCGGGATCATCATGTCGACGAAGGGATCGGCCGACCAGCGCCCGGCCTTCCAGTCGTCATAGCCCTTTTCCATGCGTTCGGTCGTGTCTGTGAAGTGCAGGTCGCCGCGAATGCAGGAGGAGCCAGATGGCAAGGCCGGAAACTCCGGCAGGCTGTCGAGGGCGATGTTGAGCTTGCCCGAGGAGCCGCGCATCTTGAAGTGGCGGACACGGTGGACGAAACGCTCCGGCAGCGCGCTCTCGTCGACGAGCTTCAGGAAGGTACGCTTGACGTCCGCATTGGAGACGACAAGCTTGCCGAGGACTTCTTCGCCATCGGCAAGCACCGCCCCTGTCGCCTTGCCGCGATGGGTCATGATCTTGGCGACATCGGCGCCGGTACGGATCGTGCCGCCCGATGCCTTGAAGGAGGAGGCGAGCGCCGACGTCACCGCCCCCATGCCGCCGCGGGCATAGCCCCAGGCGCCGACCGACCCGTCGACCTCGCCCATATAGTGATGCAACAGCACATAGGCCGTTCCAGGCGACATAGGCCCAAGCGCCGTTCCGATGATGCCCGAGAGCGCCAGATAGGCCTTCACCACGTCGGTCTCGAAATACTCGTCGAGGAAGTCCGAAATCGACATGGTCCAGAAGCGCAAGGTTGCGGCCATCTTTGCGGGAGAGAAGTCACCAAACTTCTTTGCGAGATAGAGCATCTCGTGAAGATCGCGCGGCTTGAAGCTGAACGGATCCGGTGCCGTGCGCATCAGCAGCGGCTGGATGAACCGGCATTGGCGCGTCACATCCCGTGCATAGCGATCATAGGCTTCGGCATCGCGCTTGGAAAAGCGGGCGAACTCGCGGCGGTGGGAGTCATGATCGCGGTAGGAGGCGAGGTAGTCGCCATCCCGCGTAAAGACCGCGCCGCCCTCATAGGAGATGACCTGCAGCCCGTGCTTGGGCAGCTCGAGGTCGCGCATGATCTCGGGCCGGAACAAAGAGCAGACGTAAGAACAGTTCGAATAGAGAAAGCCGGGGGTCAGCTCCCGGCTGGTGGCGGCGCCGCCGACCCAGGCGTTCTTCTCAAGGACGATCACATCCAGTCCCGCCCGCTGGAGATAGCAGGCCGTTACCAGCCCGTTATGGCCGCCTCCGATCATCACCACGTCGTATTTTTTCATGTGGCTCCCCTTGTCGTTGATGAAAAAATGACATGGAAAGCAGAATGTTGTCCATATATTTTGAATGAGTGTTCAGCAAATATGTTGCAATCCTCTGATAACGCGATAGGATTTCTGTCGAGGTGCAACGCTGGATCGGAGGTCCGATGTCGTCGATCGATGGAGAGGTGCAGCCGCTGGCGGAATACGACGATGCGGCCATCCGCTTTCTCGCGGTGCTCTGGGGGGAGGGGTATCTTTCTCCCGGGGGTGCTGGAGAGGTCGATCGCGTTCTCGAAGGGCTGGAGCTTGGCGGCAAACGCGTGCTCGATTTCGGCTGCGGGGCCGGCGGGGCGACGCTGCATATTGCCGAAACCCATGGCCCGGCGCAGGTGACAGGTTTCGATGTCGAGGTGCCGGTAATCGAGCGGGCACGAGTTGCTGCCGCGCGTTCGGGTTTGACCAATGTCGCCTTCATCCAGTCGGCGCCCGGTCGGTTGCCATTCCCAGATAGCAGTTTCGATGTGGTCTTTTCCAAGGATGCGCTGGTGCATGTCCCGGACAAGGCGGCGATCTTCCGCGAGATCTTCCGTGTGCTTGCGCCCGGCGGGGCCTTTGCTGCCTCCGATTGGCTGATCTCGCATGATGGCGAACCGTCCAGTGACATGAAGGCCTATCTTGCGGCCGAAGGTCTGAGCTTCGGCATGGCCTCGGCTAAGACCTATATAGCAGCGATGACGGCGGCCGGCTTCGACGATGTCGGTTCGCTCAGCCGCAATGCCTGGTACCGGGACGTCGCCCGCAACGAGCTTTCAAGGCTTGAAGGTTCGTTGCGCGACGAGGTCGTTGCCGCGGTCGGCGAGGCCTATGTGGCGAAGAACATCCGGACCTGGACCGCGATGCAGAAGGTGCTTGACAGTGGTGAGCATTCTCCCACTCATCTGCGTGGCATCAAGCCGATGCCGCGCGGAGCATGATATGCACCTGCGCCTCAAGAAGAACAGCACGGCGGTACGGATGAAACTCACCTCTGCGGCACAGGACGCAACGGACACCGAGAAGCGCGGGCGCAAGGCGTCCAAGGAAACCAGACGGCAGCAGTTGATCGAGGCGACGATCGATTCGCTCGCCAAGCGCGGCTATTCCGAGACAACGCTGGCCGATGTCGCCGATGGCGCCGGTCTTTCGCGCGGTATCGTCAACTTCCATTTCGAAAGCAAGGAAAAGTTGCTGATCGCCACGCTGCAATACATGGCGGACGAATATGCCGCCAATTGGGGTGCGGCGCTGGACAAGGCCGGCGACAAGGCGGCGGCCCAACTCTGGGCGCTCGTTGCCTGCGATTTCGATCGAAAGATCTGCACCAAGCGCAAGCTTGCCGCCTGGTGCGCCTTCTGGGGTGAGGCAAAGTCGCGGCCGACTTATCAGGCGCTCTGCGGCGCACGCGACGTCAAGTACCAGGAGATCTTTCTGGCGCTCTGCCAGACGCTCAAGGACGAGGGCGGCTATGCCTACGAGCCTGAGGGGATGACGCTGGCGCTCTGCGCATCGATGGAAGGGCTGTGGCTGCGGCTGATGATGGGCGACGGACTGACGCGCGAGAAGGCGCATGCGGCGGCTGTCGAATATCTGCTCGTCGCCTTCCCCACGCATTTCACCCGGGAAGGGCCGAAATAGGGAACAACAACGCCGGAACGGCCGGATAGAGGAGGTTGGCATGATATTGGTGAACGTGTGCAGGCAAATCTTGCGGGGCGTGTTCATCGCCTCGCTTGTCTCGAGCACCGCCCTGCCGGCGCTTGCCGCAGACAATCTCACGATCTTCGACTGGTCGGGTTACGAGGACCCTGCCTTCCACCCCGCCTATACCGCCAAACATGGTTCCGAGCCCGATTTCAGTTTCTTCGGCGACGAGGAAGAGGCTTTCCAGAAGCTGCGCTCAGGCTTCAAGGCCGATCTCGCCCACCCCTGTTCGCAGAGCGTAGCGAAGTGGCGGGAGGCCGGCCTGATCGAGCCACTGGATACGTCGAAGCTGACCTACTGGAACGACACCGATCCAGGCATTGTTGCCATGAAGGGGCTGATGACCACGCCTGATGGCAAGGCCTGGCTGTTGCCGTTCGAATGGGGCAACACGGTGCTGACCTATCGCACCGACACGGTGAAGCCCGAGGAGATTTCCTCACTGAAGGCCTTTGCCGATCCGAAGTTCAAGGACAGGGTATCGATCGGCGACAATGTCGATGACGCCTATGCGCTCGCGAGCCTTGCGATCGGTCTCAAGGACTGGACGACGATGACCGACGAGCAATTCAAACAGGCGTCGGATTTCCTGCGCGAGGTGCACAAGAACGTTCGCCTCTACTGGACCGACAACACTGACCTCAGCCAGGCGATCGCCAGCGGCGAGGTCGATCTCGCCTGGGCCTGGAACGAAACCGCCACGACGCTGCAGGCCGACCGCGTGCCGGCTGCGATCAAGAAAGACACCGTCGAGGGCCTGTCGACCTGGGTGTGCGGCTATGTCCGGCTCAAGGGTGCTGCGGCCCCGGAGGACCAGCAGTATGACTTCCTCAACTCGATCACCGATCCGGCGATCACCTCCTACATGGTTGAATCCTGGGGCTATGGCCATGCCAATGCGCGCGGCATGGCGCAGGTCGATCCGAAGATCCTGGCCGACAAGGGCTATGCCGACGTTTCGAAGTTCCTCGACAACACGCTGTTCCAATCGCCGATGCCGATGGAGCTGCGCCAGAAGATGATCGCCGAGTTCGAGAAGATCAAAGCAGGTTACTGAGGGGAAAAATTCGGGGCAGCTGCGAGGTGCGGCTGCCCGGCCCAATCAGTCCGAAAGCGCTACGAGCGCGTCCGGGTCATAGGCGAGGCGGACCGCGTCGCCGACCGGAATGTCATCCGCACCGAAATTGTTGGTTTCCGAGACGGAGAGCGGCTGCTCCATGCCGGGGACGTCGATGATCAGGTGGGTGATCTCGCCGAAATAGTGGCGGTCGATGACCCTGCCGGAGACCTCGAAGTCGGCCTTGGCGTCATCCCAAAGCACGCGCAGCCGTTCCGGCCGGATGCCGATCGTCGCCGTGCCGTTGCGGGCGTTGAACCCAAGCGGCTTGTCGAGCGTGACGCCGCCGAAACGCGGGGTTTCGACCGAGAGCCGCGTCGCCGTCTCACCTGTGATCCGCGCCTTCATGAAATTCATGCCGCCGAGAAAATCGGCGATCTGACGGGTGGTCGGGCGCTGGTAGATTTCCTTTGGTGTCGCCACTTGCGCGATGCGCCCGCCAAACATCACGGCGATCCGATCGGACAAAGCGAGCGCCTCGTACTGATCGTGCGTGACGAGGATGAAGGTGATGCCGACGGCCTTTTGCAGCGAGCGCAACTCGACCTGCATTTCCTCCCTCAGCTTCTTGTCGAGCGCCGAAAGCGGTTCATCGAGAAGCAGGACTTTTGGGCGCATGACGAGCGCTCGGGCAAGTGCGACGCGCTGGCGCTGACCGCCGGAAAGCTCGTGCGCCCGGCGCTTGCCGAGATGGCCGAGGCGGACCTGGTCGAGGGCGGCGCCCACGCGCCGGCGCTCCTCGCTCGCATCAAGCTTCAAGCGTTTCAGGCCATAAGCGACGTTTTCCTCGACATCGAGATGCGGAAAGATCGCATAGTTCTGGAAGACCATGTTGGTCGGACGGCGGTTCGGCGGCGTGCCGATCACCGATTGCCCATCGATGCGGATATCGCCGGTGCTCGGTGTGTCGAAGCCGGCGATCGAGCGCAACAGCGTGGTCTTGCCGCAGCCGGACGGACCGAGCAGCGAGAAGAATTCGCCGGCAGCAATATCGAGCGAGACGTCGTCGAGCGCCTTGTAGATGCCGTAGAACTTGTTGACCGCCTCGATCGTTATCATCGGTGTTTCAGGCATTGAGCGCTCCCTGCGCCCTCAGCCGGTGTTCGGCGCGACGGCGTATGATTTCCGAAAGGGTGAGAAGCAGGATCGAGATGAGGATCATCACGCTACCGAGGGCGAGAACGCCGGGCAGCTTGGCGGCGAAGCGCAACTGCCCCCAGATATAGACCGGCAAGGTCGGCTCGGTGCCCGAGAGGAAGAAGGCGAGGATGAATTCGTCGAGCGAGACGGTGAAGGAGACCAGTAGGCTTGAGACGAGCGCCGGGGCGACCACCGGCAGCGTCACCCGGCGAAACGTCCCGATCGCGGTTTCGCCGAGATCGAGAGAGGCCTCTTCCAGCGACCGGTCGAAGCCGCCGAAGCCGGAGATCAGCACCGACATAGCGTAGGGCAGGCAGAAGATCACCTGGCCGAGAATGACGGTCACCAGCGACAGCTCGACCCCGAGCTGCAGAATGATCATCAGCAGTGAAACGGCAAAGATGATTTCCGGCAGGAACAGCGGCGCCATGATCAACCCGGTCGCCGCCCGCTGGCCGCGAAAGCGATAGCGGGTGATGGCGCGGGCCGCGCAGATGCCGAGCACGGTGGAGAGAATGGCGACGGAGACGCCGACGATCATGCTGTTGCGCGCCGCTTCGAGGAGCGCGGTGTTGTGCCAGAGCGACGCGTACCATTTGGTGGTGAAGCCGGCGAGCGGGAAGGTGGTCGTCGCCGCGTTGTTGAAGGAGAAGATCGGCAAAAGCAGGATCGGAAAGTACAGAAACGCCAGATACACCGTGACATAGGCGGGCAGCCAGCGGGACTTCGGAATGCCGTGACGCCCGCTCATTTCGCCATCCTCACCAGCAGTTTCAGCGCAAGGACAGCGAGGCCGGCCATCGCCGAGACGATGACCATCGTCGTCACCGACAGGGCAGCACCAAGCGGCCAGTTGGCACCTTTGCCGAACTGCGCCTGGATCGCGGTCGCAATCATCACGCCGTCCTTGCCGCCGACGAGCTTGGGCGTGACGTAGTCGCCGACCGTCGGGATCATCACGATCAGGAAGGCCGAGATGACGCCGGGAAGGGAGAGTGGCAGGGTGACGCGCAGGAAGCTCATCAGCTTGTTGTCGCCGAGATCGTGCGCCGCCTCGATCAGCGAGCGGTCGACCTTCTCGAGCGAAACGAAGATCGGCAGGATGGCGAAGGCCGCCCAGCTATGGACGAGCGTGATGACGACGGCGTTGGAGTTGTAGAGCAGCGAGGTCAGCGGCTTGTCGATGATGCCGATCGACAGGAGGCCGGTGTTCATGACACCGCCATAGCCGAGGATCACCTTCCACGACATCACCCTCAACAGATAGCTGGTCCAGCAGGGAACGGTGATCAGGAACAGCCAAAGGTTCTTGTGAACGCCGCCATGGAAGGAAATGAACCAGGCGATCGGATAGGAGACGGTGACGGTGACGACGCTGACCACGAGCGAGATGACGAGCGAGCGCACAAGCAGGTCCTGGTAGATCGGTTCGCCGAGCGCTGTTTTATAGTTGTGAAGCGTGAAGGTGCGGTCGATCGTCAGGTAGTCCTGGGTCCAGAAGCTGTAGGCGACGACGATCAGGATCGGCAGGAACAACAGGGCGACGGCATAGAGCAGCGTCGGGGAGATCAGTGCCAGCCCGCTTGCTTCTTCGCTGTCCGTCCAGCAAACCCGGTTCTTTGGCGGATGCGTGGGCCTTTGCTCCACCTCGGTGGCCGACAGCACCGCCATCAGCGATACCCCGGCTTGCGCAATTGATACTCTGCAGCGCGCCAGCCGCGCTTCGGCTCATGTCGAAAGAGTCGACAGTGGAAATGCAGCGAACGCTTCATTCGATCCATCCCATGGCGATTTTTCGCCGTTTGGTTCCCTTGAATTAGCAAAACTCAATTCGGCATTGAACGCAAGTGCTATTTCTGCAATATTGATTGAACAGCCATTCAATAAAATGACGTGTTGTTCAATTTTATCATATGGTTGTTTTGAGAATTATGATTAAAACGGTTGGAGGGATTTGTCATGGCCGCGAAGCTCGATCTTGCAAATGTGCCCGATAGCGGCGCAGGAGAAACGTCCGCGCTTGCCGAAAAGCATCTCGTCCAGCCCTGGCCTGTCGCCGGCAGCATAGGTGCGGAAGCGCGCGGGCCGATTGAAAGCGGCGACGGAATTTATGTCGTCGATGGCGAGGGGCGTCGCCTCATCGATGGTCCGGCCGGCATGTGGTGCGTCAATGTCGGTCACCGCCGGTCGGAACTCGCCGAAGTGCTGCACGATCAGGCCATGGCGCTGGCCTACAATTCGCCCTGGTACACCACCAATCAGCCTTCGGCCCTGCTTGCCGAGCGCCTCGCCGCCCATGCACCCGGTGATCTCTCGCATGTATTTTACACCACCGGCGGTTCCTCGGCAGTCGAGACGGCGCTGCGTTTCATGCAGTTCCTCAACAATGTGCGCGGACGGCCGGAGAAGAAGCTGATCGTCTCGCGCCAGGGCGGCTATCACGGCTCCACCTATCTCTCTGCGTCCCTGAACGGACGTCCGCGCGACCACGACTGGATGGACAGCGCCACAGATCAGGTGGCGAAACTTGCCTGTCCCAACCCGTTCCGGCGGCCCGCCGGACAATCCGAGGCCGAATTCTGCGATGCGCTGGTTGCGGAGTTCCAGGCGCTGATCGAGGCAAAGGGGGCGGATCGCATCGGCGCTTTCATCGCCGAGCCGATCATGGCCTCTGGTGGCGTCATCGTGCCGCCGGAGGGTTATCTCCGCCGCATGCGCGCGCTCTGCAGCGAGCACGACATCCTGTTCATCGCCGACGAGGTGGTGACGGCCTTCGGCCGGCTCGGCGAGATCTTCGCCTCGAAGGCGGTGTTCGGGATCGAGCCCGACATGATCACCTTCGCCAAAGGGGTGACGTCGGGTTATTTCCCGCTGGGCGGTGTGATGATCTCCTCACGACTTCTGGAAAGTCTGCGGCAGTCCAACCATTCCGACGCGATGTTCGCGCATGGGCTCACCTATTCCAGCCATCCGGTCGGTTGCGCGGTTGCCCTGCGCAATCTCGACATTCTGGAAGATGGGCTGCTCGACCACGTCAAGGCGATCTCGGGCTATTTCCAGACATCGTTGAAGAGCCTGGAGGCATTGCCGCTGGTCGGCGAAGTCCGCGGCATGGGGCTGATGGCCTGCGTCGAATGCGTCGCCGATCGGGTCAGCAACAACCCGCTGACGCTCGATCTCGAAGTCGGCAAGCGCATCGACCGTCATTGCCAGGAACTTGGCCTGCTGGTGCGGCCGCTGATCAACATGTGCGTGATGTCGCCGCCGCTGACGATCACCAGACGCCAGATCGACGACATGGTGACAATTCTCGACGCCAGCATCCGCCGCACCATGGACGAGCTCGTGCGCGAGGGGCTGTGGAAGGGTTGAGCCGATCTGCTGATCGCGCCTGAAAATGCCTCGGCCCCGCCAGCATTCCCCGGCGGGGCCGTTTTCGAAGGGGTCGGTTTTGCGCCGGCCCCTCTTTTTGCGCCTATCGTTTGGAGAGTTCGTCGTTGACCGCAGCCATCCGGTCCTCGGGTGGGGCCACGTCCAGATTGACGACGGGCAGCACGGCGCGAATGTGATCGTGATGCGTGCGCACGCCATATTCCAGATCGGAGAGATAAAACCCGTTGAACGCCTTCGACGTCATGGATTCGTTCGACCAGATCGTCAGTTGCACGTCCTCGGCCTGGGTATCCCGGTCGATACGGAAGGCGAGGTAGCGGGCAAGCCGTTGCTGGCGGGTTTCCTCCGGGTATCGATAGATCGCGCCGCGCAGCAGCGTCCTGCCGGTCGACAGCGGAAATTCCTGGTAGAACTGCACCGTCTCCGGCGTCACCGCGATGACGGCGTTGGGGAAGAGGCCGAAATAGATCCAGGCCTTGCGCAGCCGCTCGGGCAGATGCGTCGCTTCCGGCGCAATGCCGACATATTGCCGGACACTCCAGCGGCGGCCCGCATGCGGGTTGTAGGTGGCGAAGGATCGGCAAAGGCCGTTGACGAAGGGTTCGTCGTAATAGGTGGAGCCATAGAGATCCTGCAGCGCCGGATGGGCCATGGCGACATGGTAGCCCTCGTTGTCGACGTCGCGCACCGATTTCCAGTTGACCGCACTTTCCTGCGTCCACACCCCTTCGGTCGGCAGCATGCGCTCGGAGCCGTAGTGACCGAACTCCTCTGCAAAGGGCTGCATCAGCTCGGCGACAGAGGGCTGTGGCCCCGGCCGAAAACGGATGAAGACGAAGCCCATCCATATTTCCAGTTCGAGCGGCACGAGGCCGAATTCCTGCTTGTCGAGCGGCGGAAACGAGCGCGGTCGTGCCGCCCCACGGAGCGTGCCGTCGAGATTGTAGACCCAGCCGTGAAACGGACAGACGAGCGCGTTGCGGCACTTGCCCTTGTCGTCGGCAACGACACGGGAGCCGCGATGGCGGCAGATGTTGTGAAAGCCACGGATCGTTCCCTGCTGGTCGCGCAGGATCAGCGCGCGCTCGCCGACCACATCCATGGTGATGTAGTCGCCCGCCTCGGGAACGTCTGAGATATGACAGGCGATCTGCCAGTGACGGCGGAAGATGTGTTCGCGTTCCAGTTCGAGCAGGGCGTCGCTATGGTAGCACCAGCCGGGCAATCCACGGCGATCCCAGTCGTTCGGGACGGTTATGTCGCGGATCATTTCGTTCATTCAATGTCTCCATTTTTGCTGAACGTTCATTCAATATAATCCGTTTTGAGCAGAGAGACAAGCCGACCTCAAGCGCTCCGGACGATGGACGGCGCGCCTCGCCGTGCGGCCGAACCCCGAGGACGAGCGGCAACAGGACGAGGGTTGCGAGACCCCGGGGCATTCGAGACGCCGGGCCGGCGAAACCATAGGGATGCGAAACCCCGAGGCTGGTGGACCTACCAGCTGGCGCCGTCGATCAGGCGGTGGGGAATGTCCTCCCACACAGACCGGTCAAACAGCCGCATGTTGACGCCCATGCGCGTCGTGTCGGCAGAAATCGGCGACCAGTGGGTGGTGCAGCCGCAGGTGCCACAATGGTGGATCGTCAGCGTGGCGTCGCCCTGGACGTAACCGACGAGCTTGCCCTTGGGGTCGCTGATCGACACCTCTTCGGCGTCATAATAGCCCCAGAGCGTGCCGAGGCGTGAACACATCGAACAGTTGCAGCTGCCGAGCGTGTCGGGCCGGACACGGACGGAGAGACGAACCGACTTGCAATGGCAATGGCCTTCGAGCATTCGCGTCCCTCTCCACAGACCGCATTTCCCGGACGGATGGCGAAGGGTCCGGGAAGCGCTAGGTCCAGACTGTCACAGCACTGGCGGGTCGTGGCAATGGCAAAAACAGATCCGAGCGTTGATCGTGTTGCCGGCCCGTGAGCGGCTTGCCGCGGGCAGACGCCCGACGCAAGACAGCGGCGACCAATGCCTGTGCCTGCCGATCGACCATGGCGGTTCGTTTCTGTTGCTGCCTTCCGATGCCGTCAGCGGTTGTCCGTGCCCGCCGCGCATGACTATACTCTGCCCAAGGCTAACGCCTTGACCCGAGGCTACGTCCACCCGATGGGCGGGCCGACCATTTGATGCCTTCGCATTTCGATGCCGCTGCCCTCGGTCGAGGGCGCCGTTTACCAGAAAACGTCTGTCGCGGGAGAAAAGCATGCGCAATTCCTGCCTGAATATCCTGTCCTTCACCCTGATCGCCGCACTCGGTTCGGTTTCGCCGTCGGCCGTTTGGGCGGCGTCGCCGGAGCCGGTCAAGGCCGAGCACGGCATGGTCGTCACCGCCCAGCACCTGGCGTCGGATATCGGCGTCGAGGTTCTGAAAAAGGGCGGCAATGCCGTGGATGCCGCCGTTGCCGTCGGCTACGCGCTTGCGGTGGTCTATCCGACCGCCGGCAACATCGGCGGCGGCGGCTTCATGACGATCCGCTTCAAGGACGGCAAGACCACGTTCCTCGATTTTCGCGAGCGCGCGCCGACTGCGGCGACCAAGGCGATGTATCTCGACGACAAGGGCCAACTGGTCGATGGCCTAAGTACAGAGGGCTATCTCGCGGTCGGCGTACCGGGCCCGGTGCTCGGCTTCGAGGTCGCGCGCAGCCGCTATGGTACGCGACCGCTCAAGGAACTGATTGCGCCCGCCATTGCGCTCGCCAAGGACGGTTTCAGGCTGGAACAAGGGGATATCGATTCCTTCGATGGCGAAACCGAACGGTTGGCAAAAGACCCGGCGGCCGCTGCGATCTTCCTGAAGCCTGACGGAAAACCCTTTGCCGTGGGCGAAACGCTGGTTCAGGCGGACCTTGCCGCCTCGCTTTCAAGCATTTCCGAAAAGGGCACCGACGCCTTCTACAAGGGCGCGATCGCCGACGCCATCGTCAAGGCAAGTGCCGACAAGGGTGGGATCCTCGCCAAGGCGGATTTCGAGAAATACGCCGTGCGCGAACTGGAGCCGGTCAAGTGCAGCTATCGTGGCTACGACATCGTCTCCTCGCCGCCGCCGTCGTCCGGCGGCGTCATCATCTGCGAAATCCTCAACGTGCTCGAAGGCTATCCTTTGTCCTATCTCGGTTACGGCTCGGCCGAGACCGTGCATGCGATGGTCGAGGCGATGCGCCATGCCTATGTCGACCGCAACACGACGCTCGGTGACCCCGATTTCGTCGAGAACCCGGTCGCCAAGCTGCTCGACAAGGCCTATGCCGCTGAGATCCGCGGCAACATCGATCCGTTCAAGGCCGGCGTTTCGCAGGCGCTGATGCCGGAGGGCTTTGCCGAAAGCAAGGAGACGACCCACTATTCGATCATCGACGACGAGGGTAATGCGGTTGCGGTGACCTATACGCTCAACGGCTCTTTCGGCGCCGGCGTGGTCGCGCCCGGGACCGGTATTCTGCTCAACAACGAGATGGACGATTTCACCGCAAAGCCCGGCGCTCCCAATCTCTACGGGCTTGTCCAGGGCGAGGCGAACGCGATCGCGCCGGGCAAGACGCCGTTGTCGTCGATGAGCCCGACCATCGTTTCCAAGGACGGCAAGCCGTTCATGGTGATCGGCAGCCCCGGCGGCGCACGCATCATCACCATCACGCTGGAAGCGATCCTCAACGTCATCGATCACGGCATGAACATCCAGGAAGCGGTCGATGCACCGCGTATCCATCATCAGTGGTTGCCCGACAAGGTGTTCATGGAGCCCTATGCGCTGTCGCCTGATACGCGAAAGCTTCTCTCGGCGATGGGTCATGACGTGCAGATCGACAAGAGCTGGAGCATCTGGGGTCAGGCGACCGGCATTCTTGTCGGCGGTGAAAGCCTTGCCGAGATCGCCGAGGGCGGGGGCGCGCGCTACAACGGTGCGGTCGACAGCCGCATCGGTGCGGGTGCGGCCAGAGGCTACTGATCGGGGCGCTGCCTTCCGCGAGGCCGGCGAACGGGCGGCCGAGCAGACCGCCTGCGGCTCCATCATGGCCGGCGACTGGCAGAAGGACGCGCCATGGCATCGCCGCATGAACAAGCGGCGCGTGTAGAAATCCGGGCGGCATCGTTGGGACCTCCGGGCCACGGCCGATGCCGCTCGGGAACGATTATTTCCGCGGCTCGAATTTGTGCCCTGAAACTTCGACGCCTGCATCGTGCGGCAGGCTCAGAAAACGCAAGGCCGAGAGGGTGCCGATCGTCGCGACCGCGAGAAACGCCCAGCGAAAGTCCGTGAGCGCCGCGGCTTCAGCGCCACGAAGCGCCTGCGACAGATTGAGAACGGCGGCGGCAACGGCGACGCCCATCAGCATGGCCACCTGCTGCAACATGCTCGACAGCGTCGATGCTGAACTGCGTTGGCTTGCATTGATGTCGGCAAAGCCGAGCGTGTTGAGTGCCGTGAACTGCATCGAGCGGAACAGCCCGGCGGCAAACAGCAGCAGGAGCGTCAGCAACTGCGGCGTATCTGTCGATACCGCTGCACAGGTACCAATCGCCAGCGAGGCGAGCAGGCCGTTGCCGACGAGGATGGTGCGAAAGCCGAAACGGCGCAGCAACGGCGTGGTCGCCGTTTTCATCGCCAGATTTCCTGCGAAGTAGGCGAGCACATAAATCCCGGTCTCGATCGGATTGAGGCCGAAGCCGACCTGAAAGAGCAGTGGGATCAGAAACGGCGTCGCGTTGATGGCTATGCGGCAGGCGGTGCCGGCCGACAGCGTCGACATCGCAAAGGTCTGGATTTTCAGAGCAGAGAGATCGAGAAGCGGATCGGCGATCACCCTGAAGTGACGCGTGGCCATGATGCCGATGATCGTGCCCGCTGCCAGCAACAGGACAATTGCGGGCGCATTGACTGTCCCGTGCACGAAGGCTTCGAGCCCGGCCAGCACCAAAGTAAGGCTGGTTGACGATAGGATGAAGCCCTTGATGTCGAGACGGCGCGCCTCTTGCTCGCGCTGATCGGGCACGAAGCGCAGCACAAGCGCAAGGCCGATGAGGCCGATCGGTATGTTGATGAGAAAGTTCCAGTGCCAGCTCAGCCACGTGGTGATCACGCTGCCGAGGATCGGGCCGACGACCGGGGCGATCAGCGCCGGCCAGGTGATGAGCGCGACCGCGCCGACAAGCTCCGATTTGCGAGCATTCTTCAAGACGATGATCCGGCCGACCGGTGTCATCAGGGCGCCGCCGATGCCTTGCACGGCACGTGCCGCGATGAACTCGCCGAGGCTGCCTGACAGACCGCAAAAAAGCGAGGCGAGCGTGAAAATGCCGATTGCGACCAGGAAGACGTTGCGCGCGCCAAAGCGGTCGCCAAGCCAGCCGGAGAGCGGAATGAAGGCCGCCATCGTCAGCATGTAGACGGTGATGCCGATGCTCATGGCGACCGGTTGTACACCGAAGGACGCGGCCATCTGCGGCAGCGAGGTAATGACGATCGTGCCGTCGAGCATCTGCATGAAGAAGGCGATGGCAACGACCAGCGCGACGACACGGGAATTGCGGGCGGAGGAGGCGTCTTGGGCCTGCGTCTCGGTCGGGATCGCTGTCATGCTGTCACTGCTGGCCCGCATTGCAATCAAGAATGTGGTTGCCAGCCAAAACGTGAGACGAAAGCTGGATTGCTGTCGGAAACGAAATCATCGGGGCACTTCAGAATGGATCACGGTTTCGCCGACCCATACGCTTCAGCCGGGACCGGCGACGAAAACAAGGGAGCCTAGGTGACTGGCCCCAGCGCCTTCTATGCGCCCTCAAGCGGACTTGTGTCGATTCCCTTGTTGCGATCGGCGGAGATTTTGCGAGGTTTTGCTGGTTGGGAAAGCGTGAAGCAGCTGATAGGGGCCGCTCAGGTCAGGTGCTAGTCGACGGCAGCCGGCCGAAAGCCCGGGCGCGTTGCGACAGTCGTCTGTGAACGCGCCGTGTCGATTGGTTGGTCCAATAGATACTGGGATGCGCCTAGACCTCGACCAGGCCCTTGCCCGCCTCTGACGCTCGAAGCTGGTCGCGGCGGTTGAACACGGCGATGGCAGCAAAGGTGAGTATTCCGGCGGCACCTGTTGCAACGGTTATCCATAGGGAAGGCAGCACCCCGAGCCAGGCTAGGGCCGAAGCAAGCGAAAAAGGTGCCGCGGCGGACGACAGTTGCTTGGCGGCGGTAACCCAGCCAAGCCGCGCGCCGTAATTGTGCTTGCCGAAAAGCTCGAGCGGCAAGGTGCCGCTGACGATGCTGATCAGGCCCGATCCCATGCCGAAGAGGATGGCGAAGGTGATCGCGCCCGGCAGCCATGGCGCCGTAGCGGTGAGGACGACAAGCCCGAGAACCAACAGGCATGCGGCGATGACGGCAAGCGAGGTCTGGGTGATCTGTTTGCCGAAGAGCATGTTGACGAGGCGACTTGCCACCTGCGCCGGGCCGAACAGGCTGGCCACCAGGAGACCTGACGACCCCAGATCGAGTTCGACCGTCAAGGGTACCATGTGGATCAGAACGGCAGAGAGAACCAGGCCCTCAAGGGCAAACCCGAGCAGCATCAACGTGAAAAGCGCGGTCCCGTGAGCGGGCGGCGTGACGGGCCGCTCCGACGGCTGGGTGTCCACCGGCACAGCCACGACGTGCCGTGGCCCCTTGAGGAGGTGTGCGAGCCACAGATGGATGGGCAAGCAAAGGAAGAGGTTCATGGCCGCAAACAGCATGTAGATATCGCGCCATGAAATTGATTGGTGAAGGCTCGCGGTCAGTGGCCAGAACAGCGTTGAGGCGAAGCCGGCGATGAGCGTGAGGTGGGTGATCGTGCGCCGCGGATTGCAACCGCCAAACTGGACGATCGCGACGAATGCGGTGCTGTAGAGCACGAAGGTCGATGCCACCTGCATTGCCACGAGCGCGATGGCAAAGGTCAGGCGTTCGCTCGCCATCGCTGAGGCGAGCAAGGCGGCGGCCGCGGCAATCGATCCGAAAGACAGAACGCGCCCGGCGCCGAACCGGTCCGCCCATCGGCCGGCCATCGGCGCAAAGAGACCCCCGACGAGAAGCGCGCCGGACAGCGTTGCAAACACCCATTGTTCGGTCCAGCCGAAATCGCTGGCGATCGCCGGGACGAGAACGCTGAAGCTGTAGAAAAGCGTTCCGTAGCCGATGATCTGGGTGAGGCCCAGCCCTAAGAGGGCCGGGAGCGGGAAGCGCATCTCGGTCATCCGGCTCTTCCCATGATCTCAGATCGCCTTGAGCGAGACGCGTTGCTCCAGTTTGTCGGCATCTTCCTTACGCTCGCTGTAGCGATCGGTCAGATAAGCCGAGGCGTCGCGGGTCAAAAGGGTGAATTTGACAAGCTCTTCGCAGACATCGACGACACGGTCGTAATAGGAGGAAGGTTTCATTCGTCCGTCGGCGTCGAATTCCTGCCAGGCTTTTGCGACCGAAGACTGGTTCGGGATGGTGATCATGCGCATCCAGCGCCCGAGAATGCGCATCTGGTTGACAGCGTTGAACGACTGGCTGCCGCCGGAGACTTCCATGACGGCAAGGGTCTTGCCCTGGGTCGGCCGCACCGAGCCGAGCGACAGGGGTATCCAGTCGATCTGCGCCTTCAGGATGCCGGTCATGGCGCCATGCCGCTCAGGGCTGACCCAGACCTGGCCTTCGGACCATTCCGACAGACGGCGCAGTTCCTGGACCTTTTCGTGGCTGACGGGGGCGGCATCGGGAAGCGGAAGTCCTTCCGGGTCGAAGATGCGGACCTCCGCGCCGAAATGTTCGAGTAGGCGGCGGGCTTCATGGGCAAGCAGCCGGCTATAGGAGACCGGCCGCAGCGAGCCGTAGAGGATGAGGATGCGCGGCTTGTGCGTCGAAAGGGACGGGCGGAGCGCCGCCATATCGGGCTGGCGGAGATGGTCGAGGCTTGCTGCAGGCAGATCAGACAAGGCGCTTTCCCTCCGCATCCAGCACCTTCTCTCCGTCTTCCTTGGCAAAGGCGCCCTTGAATGTGTCGGGCAGAATGTCGAGCACGGCTTCGGAGGGCCGGCAGAGGCGGGTGCCCATCGGGCTGACAACGAATGGTCGATTGATCAACGCCGGATGCGCGATCATCGCGTCGATCAGTTGCTCATCCGACAAAGACGGATCGTCGAGCCCGAGTTCGGCATGGGGTGTGCCCTTCTCGCGCACCGCTTCTCGCACGGAGAGACCGGCGGCCGCGATCAGCCGCTCGAGCGTTTCCCTGGACGGAGGTGTGTGCAGATACTCGACGACGGTCGGTTGGATGCCGGCGTGGCGGATCATTGCCAGGGTGTTGCGCGACGTGCCGCACATGGGGTTGTGGTAGATGGTGACATCCATGGTCAGGCCCTTTCTGGGTTGGTGTTTCGGGCGACGGCAGGGCTGGCCTCGTACCAGTCCTTGCTGCGGTTGACGATCCAGACCACCGACAGCATGACGGGAACCTCGATAAGGACCCCGACCACCGTTGCGAGCGCCGCCCCGGAATGAAAGCCGAACAGCGAGATCGCAGCTGCAACCGCCAGTTCGAAGAAATTGGAGGCGCCGATCAGCGCCGAGGGGCCGGCTATGCAATGCTTTTCCCCCGCTGCCCGGTTCAGAAGGTAGGCAAGCCCTGAATTGAAGTAGACCTGGATGAGGATCGGCACCGCCAGCAACGCGATGACAGCCGGTTGCGCAATGATCTGTTCACCCTGGAAGCCGAACAGCAGGATCAGCGTTGAAAGCAGTGCGACCAGTGACAATGGCTGGAGCTTGCTCTGCAGCCAGTCGAGCCTTGCCGTCGATCCCCCGGCCGTCAGCCGCCGTCGCAGGATCTGGGCCACAGCCACCGGGATCAGGATGTACAGGGCAACCGAGATCATCAGCGTGTCCCAGGGCACAGTGATTGCCGAGAGCCCGAGCAACAGCGCGACAACGGGCGCAAAGGCAACGATCATGATGGCGTCGTTGAGTGCCACCTGGCTCAGCGTGAAGTGTGGCTCACCTTTCGTCCGGTTGGACCACCATTGCCGTGCAGGGCGCGGCTGCAAGGATGATCAGGCCGGCGATATAGGCGTCGATCTGGTCGCCCGGGAGCAGCGGGCGGAACAACCAGCCGATGAACAGCCAGCCGAGCAGCGCCATGGAGAACGGCTTCACGGCCCAGTTGACGAACAGGGTGACGCCGATGCCGCGCCAATAACTGCCGACCTTCGCAAGCGAGCGGAAGTCGATCTTCAGCAGCATCGGGATGACCATCAGCCAGATCAGGAGGGCAACCGGGATATTGACCTTGGCAATTTCCATTGCGCCGATCGCTTGGAAGACATCCGGAAGGAGATGGCCCAGTGCGATGCCGACGACAATACAGCCAAAGACCCAGAGGGTGAGCGTGCGTTCGAAGAGCGACATCGTCAGGCGGGCCTTGTATGAGTGTTGGTCGTTCCCTCCATCATGCCAATCTGATGCAGGTGGTGTTCAAGCGCCATTCTGTCGATTGATTGCATGGGGAGGTTGACGAACGCAGTGATGCGGTTCTTGAGGAAGCGGGCTGCCTGCGCGAACGCGCGTGCCTTTTCGATTTCTGTTCCCTCGACGGCTGCAGGATCTTCGATGCCCCAATGTGCCGTGATCGGATGGCCGATCCATACCGGGCAGGCTTCGCCGGCGGCGCTGTCGCAGACGGTGAAGATGAAGTCCATCTGCGGTGCGCCCTGCTGAGCAAAGACATCCCAGCTCTTTGATGTCGCCGCTTGCGCGTCGTAGCCGAGCGTTTGCAGTTCGTTAAGGGCGAGAGGGTGTACCTGTCCCTTTGGCTGGCTGCCGGCCGAATAGGCCCGAAATCGGCCCTTGCCCTCCTGATTGAGGATGGCCTCGGCCAGAATGGAACGAGCGGAATTGCCCGTGCACAGGAAGAGCACGTTAAACATGCGGTCGGTCATGGTGCGTCCGTCTAAGGCGTTTGTTGGTCGATGGGTTTGGCTGTCATGGCTGACTTGCTCTCCCGCTGCTGCAGCAGGGCATGAGATCGGCAATCAAGGGGGCGCAGAGGTCGGCGTTGCCACCGCAGCAATCCTTGACCAGGAAGACCGTCAGTTCCCGCAGTGTATCGAGATTGGCGCGATAGATGATCGATCTGCTCTGGCGCTCGCCAGTCACCAGTCCCGCACGCGAGAGCGTTGCGAGATGGGCAGACATCGTGTTTTGCGGCACCTCGACCGTTCGCGCGAGCTCCCCGACGGGAAGGCCGTGGGGTTCGTGCTTGACCAGCAGCCTGAAGACGTCGAGCCTGGTCGACTGGGCGAGGGCGGCAAGCGCGATGATGGCTTCTTCATTATCCATATATCCAGATTAATGGAGATATTGAGCGTGTCAAGTGGAGCCGTGAGAGTTTCACAAATCGACGCGCATCTCGATCTTGCCAGATCCATGCACCGATCCGGGCTTGCCGATACGGCGCCGGGACCGGACTGCGAACGGATGCCTGCCGACGGAAGCGCGGCCCCGCCTCCAGCCCGATCTGAGTTCAATCGAGGGTCTCATTTTCACGGCGTAGCTTTACGGCACTCGCTGTCAAATTGAGAGATGCCTCGGCCTCTGGAAAATTGCGCTGCCTGTTCCAATATCTGAAAAGTCATCTCAACCTGCTTTGATACGGAGGATCAGAGTCAGATGGATCGGTATTTCCTCGACCTGGCAATCGACGAAGATCAATTGAAAATGCTCCAGCGCGTGTTCCGACACGCCTGCTCCAGCAACGAACTGGAGCCGGAGAGCGAAGAGGCGGATCAACTCGGCGCCTCGCTCATCCAGATCTTTCAGCGCGGCGTTCGCAGCGAGCTTGCGCTCATGCAGATGCTGGGCGGCGACGATCGGCGCGTTGGCGCGAACGACCGGGACACGGCCCCGACCTGACATGGAATGATGCTCGCCACCCCGCGCGGCGGTGTCGTTCGGCGAGGAGGGTCGGCAGGTGCCAGTGTCATGGGAGAGATGGGCCACGGACATTCCTGTCCATGGCCTTCGGCTGGCTTGGAGACGTCAGGGCTCAACCCGGATTTACTGGTTGGCCTTTGCATAATCCTGCATGTTCTCAGGCGTCACCAGTTCAAAGGGTACCCAGATGTGGCGCTCGGTCTTTTCGCCGCGTGCCAATGCCACCGCCGCATCCATGGCGGCTGCTCCTTGAGCGACGGCATTCTGGAACACCGTCACGTCGAGATCGCCCTGCGACATCGAGGCAAGGCCATCCGGCGTCGCATCGATGCCGGCGACGACGACCTTCGACATGTCGACACCTGTGGACTTCATCGCCTGGATGGCGCCGATTGCCATCTCGTCGTTGTTGGCGATGACGGCATCGAACTTTGTGCCCGCCGACAGCCAATTGGTCATGATGTTGGTAGCCTCGAGGCGATCCCAGTTTGCGCTCTGTTCTTCGATGACCTTCATGCCCTTGCAATCGTCAGTGGCGATGACGTCGTGGATATCCTTGGTGCGGGTCAGCGAGGAATGGTTGTTGAGGGGGCCCATCAGGACGAAGAGGTCGCCCTTGCCGCCGAGCAACTTGCAGACTTCCTTCGTCTGGATCGTCCCGGAGTCGAGTTCGTTGGAACCGACGAAGGCGGCGGTTTCCGGCAGGCTGTCGACATCGGCAGGCGGATGGTTCGCATAGACGACCGGGATCTTGGCTTCGGTGGCGAGCTTGGTGATGGCCGGCGTGCCGTCGCCGTCGACCGCGACGACCACGATGGCGTCGACGCCAGCGGAGATCAGGTTCTGCACCTGATCGAGCTGCCGGCTCGGGTCGTTCTGTGCATCTTCTACCTGCACCGTAACCTTGTCGAGTTCGGCCGCGCGGCTCTCCATGCCGCTGCGCAGGATCGTCAGAAAGGCGCTGTCGGAACGGGCAATGGCGATGCCGATGTTCTCGGCGTGCGCCGTCGTTGCCGTGAGCGCGCAAACGGCGGCGGAAATCAGAAATCTCTTCATCTCAGTCCTCTCCCTTGATCCGAGCGTACAGGTAAAGCTCGAAGAATGTATGTTCTGATTTTTGAATAGATCAAACATTCATTCCATTATCAAGGCGGTTTCAACCGATGTGGGAGGCACTGGACGAATGAAGTTCTCGATGGCGCGCAATGGTGGGCTCAGCCTCCGGCAGCCCGCGCAGGGGCACCCAACGGACACCATGCGATCATCAAACGTAGCCGGGATGATCTGGCCGCCGGTCGCCAGACATGGCGCTGGTCGCAGTTGCGCAGGTGGTCGACTCCGCTCGTGACATGTGCCGGCGGATCATCGATGCATGGCAGGGCTGTCGTGGACTTCGCAGCCACGACGGCCGGGCCGCGGTGTTCCCGTCAATTCGCGGCGAAGCAGTAAAACAACCCGTCGCCGCCCGTGCCCTTGAAGGCTTCCTGGGTGCAGCCGCCGCGCGTCGCGTGCGATGCGTTCCACGATTTGGCCTCGGCACTGTCGTTGAGACCCGTGCGATCGCTGTGGCCGACGATCGCCGCACCGTCCGTTCCGCTGAGCGTCCAGTTGCCGCAGGTCTCCGGCGCGGCCGTGCCGTCGGCCTTGGAGCCGGTGAGGATATCGTGCCGGTTCGGCTTATCGCCGCGGCCGTTGATCACTTCGCCCTTCTCGTTGAGCGCGGTTTGCTTCGTCAGGTTGTTCTTGTCGCTGTGCAGCGAAGCGACATCGTCGGCGATCTTCTCGCCCTTGGCATTGTACCAGGGGCCGGCCCCGATACGGTCCTTGGCGTTTTCCGTATCGGTGGAGAGGTAGGCCTTCCAGGTCTTGCCCGTGGAGCCACCCGCCGAGGCCAGCGTGCTGCAGTAGGTGTCGGCGCCGGCAAGGCCGCCAAGATCGCCGCCCTTGCCCGGATTTGCGCTGGTGACGAAGAAGCTCATCGATGTGTCCTGGGCGTAGGCCCCGACGGCGGAGCAGGCCAGAGCGGCCGCGACAAGTACAAGCCTGCGTTTCATGGCATTTCCTCCCGGTACGGTTTGAACCGGGTGAAGCCTAGGGGCACCCCGAACAGGAGTAAAATCGAAATCTTGTGATCTGCCGCGGGCAGCCGCACTCGCCATCGGTCCCAGGTTCGGCGTGAAACCTTCCGACGTGGTCGGCTCCAGCGGTTGACGCGGAAAACATGGTTCGGGAAGGCGACCGTGTGTAGAAAGGAAGTGTCGAACCGATCGCCCGGCTATCCCAGGCAAGATGGGCCAAAGTCGCGCCGCCATACAAGTTCGTCCCTGATCCGGTTCCGGTACAGGGACGAAATCATGCAAGCGTTTCAAGACGCGATAGCGCCGCGCGGATATGCGACGTGTAAGCCGCGTCGCAATCTTCCAGATGCGCTTCAAACCCCTGTTCTTGCGCATGACGCGCAAACTGCCGAACTCTGTCGCGCGTCTGCTGTCGCGGATGTCGCCTCAGTTCAGCCTGAGGTCGATTCCGGGATGGAGCTTCTTGAGGTTGGGCAAAGACTTTGACTGCCACGGAATCTCGGAGGTTCCACGCACCGTCAATTGCACGTTCGGCCGGTTGCGGGCCTCGATCGTCAGCTTGGCGAGCAGGTTGATCCCCGATGAGTTCAGGAACTGCAGTTCCCCCAGGTCGATCGTCATGCGGTCGGGCTCGGCCTCAAGCACGCCCATGGCGAGGGTGAAGATCGGGGCATAGGCTTCCGTGCCGGGAAGCCGCATGGTTCCCTCGAAGTGGATGTCGTTGCCCTCGGACCAAACGCGGTAGTCCTCGTCCTTGATTTCCATATTCACCTGCTCATCAGTTCGAGATATCGGGGACGGGGATCGAGGCATAAGTCTCAAGCGCGACGTCTCCACTGCCGCCGTTGGGTCCGAAAACCCAGGCGAAGCGGACGCCATAATCGCTCATGAGTGTTAAAAGACCAAGTCCAGATCCGCTTTTGCCGGTGCCGATTGCATTGGCTTCGATGCGTTCGATCAGAAGGTCGCCCGGGTCACCGGTGGTGATCTCGGACAAGAGATCCTGGAAGCGTGCCGCAGTCTCGCCATCGACGAAGTTCGACACCTTTGCGTGGAAGTTGCTGTCGTCGATCGATGCCTCGACCACGATGCCGCCGGCTGCGCGGAACTTCACCGCGTTTTCGACCAGTTCGTTGGTCAGGTAACCGATATTGTGCCGGACTTCCTTGTAGGCGTTACGCGAGCCGCGGTAGCGCATCGCGATCAGCTCGGCGACAAAGTCCGAGGCGATAGCGCAATGTTTCCAGCTGAGGTTGAGCTGGCCGTCGTAAAGACGCAGCCTCGTCACGCTTTCATTGGCGCCCCTGGTCAGGTCCGCCGGTCCGTACAAAGTCGTCATCTGCTCACCTGTGTCTCATGACCACGAGGGTAATGTCGTCGTGAATTTTCTGCTTGCCGATGTGCGCCATCAGATCCTCGAGAATCCCTGATTTTGCTTCTTCGGCGCTGCGTCCATAAAACTGCCGCGCACTGTCGCAGAGCCGCTGGATGCCGAACAGTTCGCCAGCCGCGTTCTCGGCTTCCGTTACCCCGTCCGTGTGCAGGATGATCATATCACCCTGGGCAAAAGCGACTTCGCGCGTGGCGACGAACCGCGAGATATCGGGCTCCAAACCGATCGGCAGGCCGAGATCCATCGTGTCGATGCGCTCCACCTCCTGGGCGTTGCGAACGACGATCAGTTCCTCGTGCTGCCCCGAAAGCGTCAGGCGGCCGCCATCATAGTCGAGAAACGCCAGAGAAAGATGCTTGTCGGTATTGGTGCGCACGATATTTTTGTAGATCGCGCGGTTGAGGCGGTTGAGGAACTGATTGGGATCCATATCACCGGCTTCCTGCAAGGCGCGCGCAACCGATTGCACCATCAGCATCAGGACGCCGCTCTCAAGGCCGTGCCCGGTGACGTCGCCGATGCCGATCTTCAGCCGCGTGCCGTCACGCAGCACATCGTAGTAGTCCCCGCCCACTTCGTCGGCAGGCCGCATATAGGCGGCGATCTCCAGGTTTGCGATCTCGTCGAGCTCGCCAGCCTTCGGCAACACCATCATCTGGATCTGCCGGGCAACCGCCAGCTCGGCGCCCAGCCTTAGGTTTTCGCTGCGCAGCTGCGTGTTGAGGGCGGAGATCTGCTGGTTGGCTTCCTCGATCTGCTTCGTTCGCTCCTCGACGAGATGCTCGAGGTTTTCGGTGTGGAAACTGATTTCCTCCGCCATCCGGTTGAAGGCCGTGCCGGCTTCGCCCACTTCGTCGCGGGTGGAGATCGGCACCCGGACCGAATAGTCCTTCGCCTGGATGCGCTTGGCGGCGCCGGCAAGCGCACTGATGCCGGCGGTCACGCGCTTGGAAATGCCGAACACGGCCGCCGTCACGAACAGCAACGACGCAAGCAGCGCCAGGATCTGGTAGGCGAGGATGCGGTTCGTCGCCTGCGAGATGCCGGCTTGCGCGGCAAACAGCGACGCATAGATTTCCCGTTCGGGAACCACGATGCCAAGCGACATCGTTTCCTTGCGCACCGGGCCCGACATCCAGAAGTTCTCCGGCTGCAGCTGCTTCAGAAGAACGAGATAAGGAACCTTCTCGCCGGCCTCGTCGAGCATGACGCGCTGGATCACACCGTCCTGCCCGAGCGGCAATTGTGCGATGGCGACCTGGGCGCTCTTGCGCAGCGACCGGTCGGCACCCGTCACGCCTTGCGTGCTGGTATCGCTTGATGTCTGCAGGCCGATCGTCTTTTCGCCGGCCGGGTTGATGGCGAGCACATTGCCATCGGACATCGCCAGGAAACCGAAGCCGCTCTCGGCGACCTTGACGTTCTGCACCACCTCGGCCAGCTGGTCGAGCGTGATATCGGCGCCGGCAGCACCTGCCACGGCCTTTCGGTCGCGCGACCACAGCGGCTGGAAGAAGCTGACGATGAGCTTGCCGGTGATTGCGTCGGTATAGGGCGCCGTCTGCGTCACATCGTTGGGCACCGGCCTGACGCTCGGGTCCTTCGCCCATCGCTCCCAGGATTCGTAGATGCCGGGAAAGAAGAACGTCCAGAATTCCGCCTCGTTATGGCCGGGATAAAGACGGTCGAAGGTCTGCGCCTGGTCCGTGTAGGGCGCGGTCCTGAAGATAGGCCGTTCCTTGGGGCCGATGTAGTACATCTGCAACTTGGACCGGCCGCTTTCGAGCAGGCTCGGCGCAACCAGGTCGAGCACCGCGCTGTTCTCGATCTCGGTCTGGACGTCCGGAAGAGGGCGACGGTCCGGCCCGAGAAGATAGCCCCAGACGCTGACGACCGAGGGTGGGCCGGGCAGGTTCTGCGCCCATCCGCCCTTCTCATCGTAGACAACGGTGACAGAACCTGGCGCGCCGCGGGCAAGAGCCTCGCCGACCTGGAACTTGCGCACCGGCCGATCAATCTGCGACTGCAGAACGCCGGCCAGTGTTCCGACGTCGGTGTGAACCTGGCCGAGAAGCAGGTTGACGCGGGCGGCGGTCGATTCCGCGTAGGACCGCATATAGTCCTGGTTGGCCTTCTGTAGGCCCTGGCCGACTTCTGTTGCGGCATCACGCGACAGTCTTTGCACATTCCAAAGCGCAAGGCCGCCCGTCACCAAGAGATCGAACAGCACGGCGCCGCCGACAACGAGCACGAACTTGGCGCGGAAAGACCTCAAGCCGAGGCGGGAACTTGATGCACTCGGTTCATTCATGTCGGCTTGCGCCCCGATGCGACCCAGATCGGCCAGCCCGCATAGCCCTTGGGATGAAGGGCGGCAAAGATATGATCGCGGAAGCCCTGCCGGAAGCGCTCGATGAACTCGGGCGTGTCGCCACGTCGCACCGCCATTTCTCCGGCATAGACGTTTTCCCAGGCGGTGATCACATCGGCGAAGTCCTGCGGGTCGCCGTCGAGGTTCGTCACCATGAACGACTCCACCAGGATGTCGTCGAAGCCCGCATCAGCGAGATAGCGGCGGCTTTTGGGCCCGAGTTCGACGTCCATATCGAAATGGCTGAACAGCTTGGCGACCTCGTTATAGGTCCACTGGATGCTCTGGGCGCGCGGTTCGCCGAGGCAGTGCGAGTTCTTTTCATTGGTGATGTAGACGCGTCCGCCCGGTTTGCAGATCCGGTAGAGTTCCTTCAGCAGCAGCTCGGGTTCGTTGAAGATCTGCAGCGAGTGGCGGCAGCTGACGAAGTCGAACTGATTGTCCTCCAGCAGCATTTCCGACGCATCGCCGTAGGTGTATTCGATATCGGTGATGCCGAAGTTGGTCGCCACCTCCCGAGCATAGGCGAGGCTCGCCTTGGAGTGGTCGAGGGCAACGATCCGCGCCGGCTGAAACTCCTTCTGGACGAGAACGGCAAAGTCGCCGATGCCGCAACAGACGTCGGCCATCGCGATGCCCGGCCGCAGGCCGTGCCGAGGCAGGATCGAACGCTCGTGGCGCCAGGTCATCTTCGTCTGCGTTCTCAAAATCGGGATGAAGCTCGTGTCCTCGACGAAGCTCTGCCCGGGATAGAAGGTCGAATCGTAGACCTCGACCGTAATCTGCGGTTCGATCTGGTTGAGATGCCCGAACATGCGCGTGGTCCAGCCGACGACGCTCGACGTCACGATCACCATGCGCAGGTCCGCGCGTGCCCGGCAGGCGTCGAGGGCAACCCGCACGAAGGCATGGAATGCGGTGTTGTTCATCTGGATCAGGCGTTTCACGTCGACGTAAAGCACGCCGCGAACGTCGTCGATCGCCTGCTTGAGCATGGCGATGCTATCGGCGATCTCGTCGACGGACCGCGGCCGGACGACGCCGGCGAGCGAAAACACCTGGCTATTGGCGTCGAACGCCACCTTGAAGTTGGGGGAAAGGCCTGTGACGCTCAACTGACGAGCCCTTCCAGCGGCAAGTCGACGATCAGCGTGACTGCGGGTGACGTGCTTTCCTCGATACGGATGCTCGCGTCGAAATTGATGGCGAGATCGAGCAGGATGGATTCGCGACTGGGTGCCATGTCGGTCGAGATGGAATCGGAATAGCGGGCATGCGCATCGCTGCGATCGATCTTCTGTACGGCTTCGCGGTAGAACGGCACTTGTTCGGCCGGGCATGGAAATGTGATCTGGACGCGCTCGACCGGTCCATGGCGGTAGATCGAAAGACCGATTTGGCCGCTGGCGGTTCCGCCGCGAAAGGACACTTCGAGCAGCTCGTTGAGCGCCGACGAGAAGAAATTCGAATGCCGGACCGGATCAGCTCTGTTGTGGCTGATCATGCGGGCGAGATAGGTGGAGAGATGGTCGCAATGCTGCCATTCCGAAAGAAACGTCCCCATCTCCATTTCAAACTGGAGCAAGGGCTCGAAGGCCGCTTCCGCTGGCACACTGTTACCGACGTCCATGCTTGCTTTGTCCTCCATCTGTGGAACTTTGCCACGGCCCACAGGCACTTTCTACGCTGATTTATCAGGCACGCAAACTGGGGAGAGACCGGCGCACCTTGTGCTGGCGGCCAACCCCACAGCCTCACTCGCAGCTTTTTTAAGAAACTTCCATTGACGATGATTGACGCAAATAGCCGTCGATGGCGTTGGGTGGCATGGGAACGCCGAGGAAGTAGCCCTGCAAGCGATCGCAGCCTTCGCGTTCCAGCCACAGGGCCTGTGCCCGCGTCTCGACGCCTTCCGCCGTCACCGCCATCCCCAGTCCGTGCGCGAGCGCGATGATCGAGCGAACGATCACCTGGCTCTTCTCGTCATTCTCGAGATCCTTGATGAAATAACGATCGATCTTGATCGTGTCGAACGGGAAGTTCTTGAGATAACTCAGCGAAGAATAGTAGGTGCCGAAATCGTCGAGCGAGATCTGAATGCCGAGCACGTTCAGCGTATTGAGCGTGTCGAGATTGTTGGTGGTCTTCTCGAGCAGAACCGATTCGGTGACTTCCAGTTCGAGCCGATCTGCCCGCAAGCCGACCATATCGAGCGTCTGTGATACGCGGTCGGTGAAGCCGTCGTGAAGGAACTGTGCCGGAGACAGGTTGACGGCCACGGTGAAATGCGCAGGCCATGTGGTCGCCTGGCGGCAGGCCTGCTCCAGCACCCATTGGCCTATCTCGCTCATGAGGCCATCGGATTCTGCCATCGGCACGAAGACATTGGGCGGAATGATGCCAACCAGCGGATGACGCCAGCGCACCAGTGCCTCGAAGCCGACAATGGTGAAGGGAGGCTTCACCAGCGGTTGATACTCGATGGAAAACTGGTTTTCCCTGAGCGCGGTTCGCAGGCTTCGGCGCAGCATCTCCCGCTGTTCCAGCACGATCAGCATCGATCGGCTGAAGGTTTTGGCGCGGCCTCGGCCTTCTTTTTTGGCTGCATAAAGCGCTATGTCGGCCGCCTTCATCAGCTGCTCGCCCTCATTGCCATCAGGCGGCGCGATGGCAATGCCGATGCTTGCACCGACAAATGCCGATATGCCATCGACCGTGAACGGCTCCTTGAAGGCGTTGACCACCGCATTGGCGAGCCGCTCGGCTTCGGCCGGCTGCTCGGCGTCCCGCTGGATGATCGCGAATTCGTCGCCCGCCAGCCGGTAGGCAACTTCGCCGTCCTGCAGAACGCCGCGTATGCGTTCGGCCGCCATGCGCAGCACCGCGTCTCCGGCTCCGTGACCAAGCGTGTCATTGATCGGCTTGAAATCGTCGAGGTCGATCTGCATCAACGCCGGCTTCTTTTCATTGACGGCCGGCAGCACGCTTCGCAGGTCGTCGCTGAATTGGCGGCGGTTGGGCAGACCGGTCAGGGCATCGTGGGTCGCCTGATGAAGCAGCAGTGCGCGCTCGTTCTCGCCCTGGCTCGCGACCTCCCGCCTCACCGATGCGCCATCTGTCTCGATGACGCCGACGCCCTGGCCGGCGCGAAAGACCAGCAGGGTTCGCCGAGACCGATTGGGCGCGTCGAAGATTTCGATGCTGCGGGGAACGCCGTTGGCAAGAACGGACTCGGCCATCGCCTTCGAGGCCGGCTCAAGCAGTTCGGGGTAGACATGCCAGAGTGTTGCATCGACCAGTCCAGCCACCTCGTAAGCCCGTTGAAGAGCGACCGAGGAAGCGACCAGATGCAGAGCCTCGTCGTAAACCGAGATGACCTCGTCAGTATTGCCAAGGACGGTATCGTCCACGGGAGATGCAGCAGACAACGTCGAGTCAGTGCTTGACATCCTAGCCTTTCCCTTTCCGTTGCGGTTTGGTTTGGACCGCTTGCGAACATTGCTGTGCCCGAACCGCTTGGACTGCAAGCATGGCGCCGCCCTCTAATTTCAGTCTGTTCTCATTCATGGCTATCGTACAAAGCGTTGCCGTCAATGCCGCCCGCAAGTGGTGCGGCCGGCGATCAGAGCCGGCGGTTCGAACCGAGTGTACGAGCACAGGCATCTTCTCTGTTCGGTTGCAATTTTATAGCTCTTTCTATCACTCGCGGGCGAGGCAGGCAATTTTTGGGCGACTCGGTAAGCATAGCGATATCTAGCGATCCGATGGCTTTGCTCATCGGTCATGGCTAAAATAGTGTTATCTTGCCAACAGCGCCCACCGCCGGCATTAACCTTTTTTGGTTGCATGAGCGGGTTGCCATTATCGCCCCAGGCATTCGGCAAACATTTCAAACCTCACGCGTCCGTTCGGCTTCCGTGGCAAGCGACGAGACGTATCTCTTGAAATCATAACTCCAAGTTATACGGTTCTGCAATTTTTGTCGTCTGCCGGGCACGCATCGAATCGTTATGGTGATCCACAACAAAAGAACGGGAACGACAGTCGTTCGCCTTGGGGCGCACGGCAGACATCAAACAAATTCAGCGACAGGACGCGGCTTGCCCGGCGTGGAGCCGAGCCGTGCCTGCAATGGGACGAAATCGTCATGGATGGCGCTGTCTTGCACATGAGAGGTGGCAAACCGACAATGACTGAGGACGATGCTCTGGCCGCCAAAGGAGCGCCTTCCGAAAAGGGGCAGGCGCGAAAGCCCCTCATCAAGCTGGACAAGCTGAGCAAACACTACGGCAATCACACTGTGCTCGACGGTATCGACCTGGAGGTGATGCCGGGAGAGGTGCTCGCGATCATCGGCCCGAGCGGATCCGGCAAGAGCACGCTGCTGCGCTGCATCAACTACCTCGAACCCCCGGATGGCGGCCATGTCACCATCGGCGACATCTCGCTGAATGCCGCGGCACCCGCCGGTCGATCGGAGCTTTCCACCTTGCGCCGCAGCGTCGGCATGGTGTTCCAGTCTTTCAACCTCTTTCCGCACATGACGGTGCTGCGAAACGTCAGCCTGGCGCAGGAACGCGTTCTCGGGCGCAGCCGCAGAAACGCCGACGACCGCTCGATGCAGTTGCTGAGCCGCGTCGGCCTGGCCGACAAGGCCGAGCAGTTTCCCGGCCGCTGTTCCGGCGGGCAGCAGCAGCGCATCGCCATTGCAAGAGCGCTCGCGCTCGATCCCGATGTCATGCTCTTCGACGAGCCGACCTCGGCGCTCGACCCGGAACTCGGCCTTGAAGTGCTCGCCGTCATGCGGGAACTGGCCGAGACCGGCATGACGATGATCGTCGTCACCCACGAAATGAGCTTTGCCGAGAATGTTTCCGACACGGTGATGATCATGGCTGACGGCAAGATCATCGAAAAGGGGCCATCGCAGGACGTCATGCGCAATCCGCAGCAGGAGCGTACTAAGCGCTTCCTTCGGGCGGTGCACGACCGATGAGCACGGCCGACATCTTCGCCATCTTGCGCGGGCTTCCCTGGACCGTTGCCCTGACGCTCGGCGCTTTTCTGGCCGGCGCCATCCTCGGCATTCCGCTGCTGGCCGCCAGGCAAAGCCGCATCCTGCCGTTGCGGTTAGCGGCCATGGTGTTCATCCAGATCGTGCGCGGCATTCCGCCGATCCTCTGGCTGTTCATCATCTTCTTTGGCTTGGGAATGAGCGTCTTCCCTATCAGTCCGTTCAATGCGGCGCTGGCCGGGCTCGGATTGATCGCGGCTGCGAACATGGCGGAAATCTACCGCGGCGCGCTGGCTTCGATCCACTTCGGGCAATGGGAGGCGTCGTCGGCGCTGAATCTCGGCCGCTGGTCCACGCTGACGGATGTCGTCGCACCGCAGGCTTTTCGCGTGGCTTTGCCTTCGGCCGCGAGCTACCTCATCGGGTTGATGAAGGAGACGGCCGTCGCCTCGACCATCGGCGTCAGCGAACTCGCGTTCCAGGGCAACCAGCTGTCGCAGCTCACGTTTCGCGGCCTCGAGGTCTTCGCCCTTGTCGGCATGTTCTACATCCTCTTGAGCCTGCCGGTCGCCTGGCTGTCGCGCGTCGCCGACGGCTATCTGCAAGCAAAGGTGGCGCGCTGATGTTGCCGAATTACGAAGAGCTCTCCGCCTGGCTGCCCGATTTGCTTTCGGGCCTCTCGATCAGCCTGCAGGTCACGGCGCTCAGCCTGTTGATCGGCATTCCGTTCGGGCTGCTGCTCGCGCTGGGCGTGCTGGCCAAGAGTCGGCTGACGAAGGCACTCGCCCTGTTCCTGGTCGAGGTCGGCCGTGGCGCTCCGGCGCTGGTGCTGCTGCAGTTCATCTATTTCGGCCTGCCGACATCGGGCCTGACGCTCGGGTCGTTCACGGCAGCCGTCATTGCGCTGGCCTGGAACACCGGCGCCTATACCAGCGAGATCATTCGCGCCAGCCTGCAATCGATCCCGCATGGTCAGCGCGAGGCGGCCGTCGCGATCGGTCTCAATCGACTGGACGCCTTGCGTTACGTCCTGCTGCCGCAGGGCCTGCGCGTGGCCCTTCCGGCGCTGCTCGCCTTCTCGATCCTGATCTTCCAGGGCACGTCGCTCTGCTTCACCATCGCGCTGCCGGAACTCGTCAGCCGGGCCTACGAAATCGGCTCGAACACGTTCCGCTATTTCCCGGCGCTGCTTGCAGCCGGTGTTCTCTACGCTTCGATCTCCATCCCCGCCGCCCTGCTCGTCAGCCATGTCGAAAAGCGCGCCGGTTCCTATGCGCAACGCTGAACCAAAACCACGAAAGGGCATTCAGGCATGACCACATTTGCGACCAAAACCCGCCTTCTGCTGACCGGTATCGCCGGCGTCCTCGTTTCGAGCCAGGTGGCGCTTGCGCAGGACTGCACTCCGAAGCACACCTTCGCCACCATCGAAGAGGGCACGCTCACTGTTGCCGTGACGACATACGTTCCGCATTCCTATCTTGATGACGCCGGCAACATGAAGGGCATCGACGGCGATATCGCCGCCGAATTCGCCAAGCGCGAATGCCTGAAGGTGAAGGCGGTTGCCGTCGATCCGGCCGCCGCCATCCAGTACGTGCTGTCGGGACAGGCGGATATCGCGACCGGTGACTGGTATCGCACCGCCGAGCGCGCCAAGGTCATGAACCTTTCGGCACCGCTCTATACGGACCAGATGGCGATCTATTCCAAGGATGGTTTCGCCAATGTCGGCGACCTCGAAGGCAAGCAGGTCGGTACGGTGCAAGGCTATCTCTGGGTCACCGACCTGAAGACCATGCTCGGTTCCAAGCTGAAGCTTTACCCGAACTCGGTCAACATGCAGCAGGACCTCTTCGCCGGCCGTATCGACGTGGCGGTGGATGGCTATTCGACGGGCGTCGTTGCTGAAAAGAGCGGCGCGCTCAAGGACGTCAAGGTCAAGGTCGCAGCCTCCGACGATCGGGTCAGGGCGACCAAGGAAGCCGCACAGGCGGCCTTCCCCTATTCCTTCAACGCCAAGGAATTCGGTGTCGCACTGGATGCGCAGATCGAGGCGATGCACGCCGACGGCACTATCGTCAACGTCCTGAAGTCCTATGGCCTCGATGGGACGGCGGCCGAAACCGGCGCGCCGCGCCTGGTTCAGTAAAATCAGCTACGGGAGCCGCAACTGGCTCCCGTTCCCCTCGGTGGGCATGCCGGTTTGAGAACAAATTTGATATCGGAGACAAGACGATGACTGTCCACACAGTCACGCGGAGGACGCAATCGTGGTACGGGGAGTCGATCGGCATCCTCATCCTCGATGCGGCATATCCTTGCGTGCCCGGCAATGTTGGCAACGCCACCACCTATGATTTTCCCGTGCGGTTCCAGGAGGTGCGCGGCGCTTCGATCGACCGGCTGCTCAATCAGCGCGATCCAGCCCTTCGCGACGTCTTCATCGAAGCGGCGGTCGAGTTGCGCAACCGCGGCGTCAAGGCGATCACCGGGGCCTGCGGTTTCATGGCCTATTTCCAGGAGGAGGTGGCCGCCGCGGTCGATATCCCCGTGCTGCTGTCGAGCCTGATGCAGATCCCCTTCATGCATGCGGTCGCCGGTGGAACGGTCGGCATCATCACGGCCAATGCCAGCCGGCTGACGCCGCGCCATTTCGAGGCGAGCAACGTACCGGGGCATATTCCGCTCGCCATCGCGGGCATGGAAAGGCAGACGGAATTCCGCGAAGCGATACTGGAAGAAAAGGGCACGCTCGACAGTGCTGCCATCGAGCGCGAGGTCACTGAGGTCGCCCGCAAGCTCGTCGAGGATAACCCGGATGTCCGCTCCATTCTGCTCGAATGCAGCGATCTTCCGCCCTATGCTCACGCGGTGCAGGCGGCGACCGGTCGTCCGGTCTTCGATTTCATCACGATGATCAACCATGTCCAGCAAGGCGTCGCTCGCAGGAGCTATCACGGTCGCATGTGACGGCGGCCGAGGGCAGGACGCGAGACAAATCAGGAATTCCCATGTCCATGGACCACTATTACCTTCTCGGCCGCTCGGGCCTCAGGGTCAGCCGGCTCGCGCTCGGAACTATGACCTTCGGCAATGGCGGCATTCGCGGGATCGGAGGCTCCTGGGGATCGGACGAAGATGCGGCGCGCGCCATCTTCAATCGCTACCTCGAGGTCGGCGGCAATTTCATCGACACGGCGGATTCCTATGCGGCCGGCCTCAGCGAAGCACTGATCGGCAAATTCGTCGCCGAGGCAGGTGTTCGCGACCGGGTGGTGATTTCCACCAAGTTTTCCAACAGCCTGGAGCCCGGCAACCCGAATGCCGGCGGCAACGGCCGCAAAAACCTGATGCGCGCCGTCGATGCCTCGCTGCGGCGGCTGAAAACGGATTACATCGACCTCTATTTGCTGCACACCTGGGACCGGATCACGCCGGCCGAAGAGGTCATGCGGACGTTTGACGATCTCGTGCGCGCCGGCAAGATCCGCTATGCCGGGCTTTCCGACGTGCCGGGCTGGTATGCGGCGCGTGCCCAGACCTGGGCGGAGGCGCATGCGCTGACGCCGCCGATCTGCCTGCAACTTCCCTATTCGCTGGCCGAGCGCAGCATCGAGAATGAATTCGTGCCGCTCGCCCAGACACTCGGCCTCGGCATCACCGCCTGGAGCCCGCTCGCCATGGGCCTGCTCTCCGGCAAATACCGGGCCGGACAGCAGGCGGCGGGGCGGCTCTCGCTCGATACATCCGGCAGCGGTCTCGGCCTCTTTACCGAGCGCAACATGCGCATTGTCGCGGCGCTGGAAGCGGTCGCCGCCGAGACCGGCCGCAGCATGGCGCAGGTCGCCCTGAACTGGGTGGTGACGCAGCCCGGCGTCGGTGCCGCCATCATCGGCGCCAGCCGGCTCGAACAGCTCGACGACAATCTGGCCGCACTTGATTTTTCGATCCCTGCCGAATTGCGCCAGCAATTGCTGGCGGCAAGCGCGGTCGAGCCTGTCTATCCCTATTCGCTGTTTGCCGACGACTACCAGGCCGGTATCCTCAATGCTGGGGTGGCAGTCGGCGATAAGCCGCGCGGCTACCACGGCGAGACTTTTCTGCCCAAGGTCGCCGACTATGTCTTCGGCCAGCCAAAAGCCAAGACCTGAGCCGCTCCAGCTACCTCCATCACGAAAGGAACAGGCATGACCGTAATGCCCGCAAACCTGACATCAACAGGCACAGCTGCCTCGTTCATCCTGACGCTCGCCTGTGATGACCAGCCCGGCATTGTCGCGGCGGTGACAACCGAGCTTGCGGCGATCGGCGGCAACATCGTCGAGAGCAACCAATTTCGCGATGTCGAGACCAATTGCTTCTTCATGCGCATCGCCTTTACGGGACCCGCCGGTATGGCGCGGGACGGCGTCGAACGGGCGCTGAAACCGGCAATCGATCGCTTCGGGATGAGGGCCGCGGTTACCGATGCCGCCCGGAGGCCGAAGATCATCGTGATGGTCTCCAAGTTCGACCATGCGCTGCTGCATCTGCTCTACCAGATCCGCGTCGGCTGGCTGAATGCCGAGGTCGTTGCTATCGTTTCCAACCATGACGACAGCGCTGCGACCGCGGAACTCGGAGGCGTCCCCTATCACCACTGGAAAGTGACGAAGGACAACAAGGCGGAACAGGAGCAGCGCCTGACCGATCTGGTGCGCGAGACGCAAGCCGACCTCGTCATCCTCGCCCGCTATATGCAGGTGCTCTCGGACAATCTGTCGAACCGGCTTTATGGACGGATCATCAACATCCATCACTCGTTCCTGCCGTCGTTCAAAGGCGCCAAGCCTTACCACCAGGCGCATACGCGCGGCGTCAAGCTGATCGGAGCGACCGCCCACTATGTCACGCCCGATCTCGACGAGGGGCCGATCATCGAGCAGGAGACCGAGCGGGTGACCCACGCAATGAGCGCCGAGGATTTCGTCGCCACCGGCCGTGATATCGAGAGCCGTGTTCTCGCCCGTGCGGTGAAGATGCATCTGGAAAACCGCGTCATGCTCAACGGCCACAGGACGGTGGTCTTTACACAGTGACGGCGACATTATCATTGTCATGATCGATAGAATCTGCGGGCAGAGACGAAGCGACACCCCGCATGAAGGACTGGACCGATGCTGAACGACCCCCGCTCCCATGGGCTTTGGGAAAAAACCGCCCCGCAGCCACCGGTCACAGGCCCGCTTGAAACGGACGCATCCGCCGATGTGGTGGTCGTTGGCGGTGGTTTCACCGGCATTTCGGCCGCCCTGCATCTGGCCGAGGCCGGCCGCAGGGTCATCCTGCTCGAAGGCGCGGAGATCGGCTTTGGCGGCGCAGGTCGCAATGTCGGGCTGATCAATGCCGGCATGTGGGTGATGCCGGACGATCTGCCAGGCGAACTCGGCGAGGTCCACGGCGAACGACTTCTCGATCTGCTCGGCAACGGGCCGCGCGTGGTGATGGATCTGATCGACCAGCACGCCATCGCCTGCGAACTGGAGCGCAACGGCACGCTGCACTGCGCTGTTGGCGAAAATGGCTTGATGGAAATCGAGAACCGGGCGGCGCAATGGCAAAAGCGCGGCGCACCGGTCGAACTTCTAAGCGCAGCCCAGACGGCTGCGCGGATCGGCACCACAGCCTATGCCGGCGCCCTGCTCGACAAAAGGGCGGGGACCTTGCAGCCGCTCGCCTATGTTCGCGGCTTGGCACACGCAGCTCAACGGGCCGGCGTGACCCTGCATACATCGAGCCGGGTCGTCTCGACGGAGCGTGTCGGCAGTCGCTGGAAGGTGGCGACGGACAAGGCATCCGTGACGGCGGACTGGATCATCGTCGCGACCGATGCCTATAGCACCGGGCCATGGGAGCGGGTGCGGACCGAACAGGTCTATCTGCCCTATTTCAATCTGGCGACGCGGCCGCTCGCACCAGATCTACTTGCGACCATTCTGCCCAACCGCGAGGGCGTGTGGGACACGAAGGAGATCCTCTCGTCCTTCCGCATGGACAAGGCGGGCCGGCTGGTGTTCGGCAGCGTCGGCGCCTTGCGTAATGGCGGTGCCGCCGTGCACAAGGCCTGGGCTCGGCGCTCGCTTGCCCGGCTTTTCCCGCAACTGGGCAAGGTCGATTTCGAGTGCGAATGGTACGGCCAGATCGGCATGACCACCAATGCGCTGCCTCGCTTCCATCGGTTTGCGCCGAATGTCGTCGGCTTCTCCGGCTATAACGGTCGCGGTATCGCGCCGGGCACGGTGTTCGGCCGAGTGCTGGCGCGGCACATCCTCGGAGAGATTGGCGAGGCGGAGCTGCCCTTGCCGCTCAGCGACCCGAGCGATCCGCCGATGCGGCGTTTGAAGGAAGCCTATTACGAGGCCGGAGCCCAGGTCGCCCACTTCGTCGGCGAGCGTTTCTAACCAACCTCGTCGCCGAAGATGTCGGCGTCGGCATTCTGCTCCATCAACCAGTCGCGAAAGATCTCGGTGCCGCGCTTGGGTGGGCGCTGGGCCGGCATAACGATGTGGATGCTCTGTCCGGTGAGGTAGCTTGCCCGGATCGGGCAGACGAGCTTACCTGCCTTCAGATGATCATGCACCAGATGCTTCCAGCCGAGCGCTACCCCCTGGCCGTGCACGGCGGCCTCGATCGAATTCAGCGCATCGGTAAAGACGAAATCCTGCGTCAGCTTGGCGGCGGAGACCTCGTTGCGCTCGAGATATTCACGCCAGCCGACGCGTGAGCGATGCCGTTCCTCGAAATGCAGGAGCGTGTGGTTGAGCAGGTCGGCCGGAGTCCCGATTGGCCCGTGCTCTTTCAGATAAGCGGGGCTGCAGACCGGCCAGACTTCCTCGGTGACGAAATGCCAGGCGTGGATACCAGGCCATTTCCCGGTGCCGAGCCGGGCGGAAAGGTCGATGTCTTCTTCCAGCAGGTCCTGGTCGTCGCGGCTGCTTTCGGCAATGCGCAAGGCGATATCCGGATGCTGGGCCTTGAAGGCTTTCAGCCGCGGCAGCAACCACAATTGCACGAAGGATGCGGAAAACGACACGCGCACGATATCGCGCGAATGCTTCTGCCTGAGCGACGAGATCACCATGTGCAGGTGATCGAAGGCTTCCTGGGTTTCCTTGTAGAGCCGCTTGCCCTCGGCCGTCAGCTCCAGCCGCGCATGTTCGCGGCGGAAGAGCTTGAGGCCCGTTGCCTCTTCAAGCAGGCGGATCGTCTTGCTGACCGCAGGCTGGCTGACATTCAGCTCCTCTGCCGCACCCGTAAAGCTTTGCCGCCGGGCGGCGGCCTCGAAGACGAAGAGATAGTTGGCGGAGGGGACGAGCGAGCGGAGCCTATGCATAAGCTGAGGTTATGCCCCCGGATAGTTTTTAGCAAGATTACAAGCGTGCCGGCCGTTTGTAAGTTGCTGAAAATTCCACATAAGGGAACCTCTTCATGCAAACTCATGCTCGGGCCGTAGTCATTGGCGGCGGCTGCGTCGGTGCAGCCATTCTCTACGGTCTGACGAAACGCGGCTGGACGGACGTTGCGCTTCTCGAACGCACGCAGCTGACCGCCGGCTCGACCTGGCATGCCGCCGGTCTCATCCCGTCCTATGCCCGTTCGATCAATATCGGCCGGATGATCGCCAAGACCATCGAAATCTACGAGGGCCTCGAAGCCGAAACCGGCCAGCATGTCGGCTGGCACAAATGCGGCCAGCTGCGCATCGCCAATACCCGCGACCGGTTCGACGAATACAAGAGCTACATGAGCGTCGCCGAGGTTCAGGGTATTCGCGCTGAACTGATCTCGCCGGCCGAGGCCCGTGATCTCTGGCCGCTGCTTGAAAACAACAAGGAGATGCTGGGCGCCCTCTACCATCCCGATGACGGTCACATCGCGCCGGCCGACGTGACGCAGGCCATGGCCAAGGGTGCCCGCGATCGCGGCGCCAAGATCTATCTCAACACCGAGGTGCGCGGTTTCGAGCGCATGCCGAGCGGCGAGTGGAAGATCAAGACCAATCAGGGCGAGATCATCTGCGAGCACATCATTTCGGCAACCGGCAACTATGCGCGCCAGACCGGCGCCATGCTCGGGCTCGACATTCCGGCGATCCCGATCGTGCATCAATACTGGATCACCGATGCCGTTCCCGAGGTAATCGAGCGCAAGCGCCAGGGTCTGCCCGAGATGCCGATCCTGCGTGACGAGGGGTTCGAGGGCTATTTGCGCGAAGAGGGCGATGGCCTGATGTTCGGCCCCTACGAGAAGACCGAGCACTTGAAGCTCTTTGCCGAAAACGGCGTGCCGGAGTGGTTTGGTGCCGACCTGCTCGAAGAGGATTTCGATTCGGTTTCCTGGAACTGGGAGCGGGCGATGGACCTCGTGCCGGCGCTCGGCCGCGTCGGCATCAAGGCCAATGTCCGTGGTCCCTTCCAGATGACCGCCGACGAACTGCCGCTGGTGGGACCGGCCTGGGGGCTCGACAATGTCTGGATCGCAGAGGGCGTGCCCGGTGGCATCCTCTGGGGCGGCGCGATCGGCTATTACCTCTCCGAGCGCATTGTCGAAGGCGGCAACAGCCTCGATACCTCCGAGCTGGACCCGCGCCGTTTCGGCGACTACGCCAACAAGAACTGGACGCGGGAAAAAGTGCGCGAGGCCTGGGGCACCCATGCAGAACAGCACTATCCCGGTCAGGACATGCCGGCCGCTCGCCCGCAGAAGACAGCACCGTCTTATGATCGCCTGACCCAAAAGGGCGCCGTCTGGAGCGTGCTCAACGGTTGGGAAATGCCCAACTGGTTTGCGCCCGAGGGTGTCGAGGCCAAGGACCAATACAGCTGGCGCTGGACCGAAAAGGGCAAATACGTCGGTGAGGAAGTCCACGCCGTGCGCAATGCCGTCGGCCTCGTCGAGATGACGCCGATGACCAAGTTCGAAGTAAGTGGTGTTGGTGCCGAAGCCTGGCTTGATGGCATCCTCGCCAACCGCCTGCCGAAAACAGGCCGCGTCAATCTCAGCCATCATCTGACGAAGAGGGGCGGGGTACAGGCGGAATATGTCGTCGCGCGCCTGGAAGACGGGCTGTTTTACCTGATCTCGACGCCGCGGGCCGAGCGCTGGAATTTCGATGACCTGTCGAAGCTTCTGCCTCGGGATGGCAGCGTGCAGCTTCGCAACGTCACCAATGATCGCGGCTGCTTCACCATCGTCGGGCCCAAGGCGCGCGAGGTGCTGCAAACGCTTACCGAGATCGATCTCTCCAACGAGGCTTTCCCGTGGTTCGGCGTGCAATCGGGCACGGTGGGGCTTGCTAGCGACGTCCGGCTTCTGCGCGTCAATTACGAAGGCGAGCTTGGCTGGGAGCTTTATCACCCGCTCTGCTACCAGCGGCACCTGCTCGATGCGCTGCTTGCCGCCGGCGAGGCGCATGGCCTTCGGTTGATCGGCCTGCAGGCGCTGGAATCACTACGGCTCGAAAAGTCCTACCGGGCGATGTACCGCGACATGAACCCGGAGCTCAGCGCCTGGGAGAGCAGCCTTGATCGTTTCGTGCGCCTCGACAAGGGCTGCTTCATCGGCCGCGATGCGCTGGTAAAGGCGAAGGAAGCGGGTGTTGCCCGTCGCTCCTTCACCATCGCGATCGACACCGACGGTGCAAGCTCGCTGATCTACGAAGGCGTCTATCACCAGGGCAAGCTGGTCGGGCGCGTCACCTCGGGCGGTTATGCCTATACGCTCGGCCATGACGTCGCCTTCGCCCTGCTGCCGGTCGAGCTTGGCGTGCCGGGAACGGAACTGGAAGTCCCGATCCTCGGCGAGCGGTGCAAGGCCCGCGTCATCGAAGAATCGCCCTACGATCCCGAAGCCAAGCGCGGGCGCATGTAACGGTCATCAGTAGACAACGAGAATTGCCGGAAAGGGTTGGCCATGAAAATACTTGTGACGGTTAAGCGGGTGGTTGACTACAACGTCAAGATCCGGGTGAAGGCGGACGGCTCGGGCGTCGAGCTGGCGAATGTGAAGATGTCGATGAACCCGTTCGACGAGATCTCGGTGGAAGAGGCGCTGCGGCTGAAGGAAGCCGGCAAGGCCGACGAGGTCGTGGTCGTGTCGGTTGGACCGGCCAAGGCCGAAGAGACGCTCAGGACCGCGCTCGCCATGGGTGCCGACCGGGCGATCCTTGTCGAGACCGAAGACCAGGTCGAGCCGCTCGCCGTCGCCAAGATCGTCAAGGGTGTGGCCGAGGCCGAACAGCCCGGCCTGATCATCGTCGGCAAGCAGGCGATCGACGACGATTCGAACCAGACCGGCCAGATGCTGTCGGCGCTACTCGGCTGGGCGCAAGGCACCTTCGCCTCCAAGGTCGAGATCGGCGACGGCAAGGCAACCGTGACACGTGAAGTCGATGGCGGCCTGCAGACGATCGACATCAAACTTCCGGCCGTGGTCACCACCGACCTGCGCCTCAACGAGCCGCGTTATGCCTCGCTTCCCAACATCATGAAGGCGAAGAAGAAGCCGCTCGACAAGAAGACCCCGGCTGATTTCGGCGTCGACACGACGCCACGGCTGAAGGTGCTGAAGACCGAGGAGCCGGAAGGCCGCAAGGCCGGCATCAAGGTCAAGTCGGTGGCCGAACTGGTCGAAAAGCTCAAGACCGAAGCCGGCGTGCTTTAAGTTTCAGGAAAGGGAGATTTCATCATGGCTATTCTGCTTCTGGCTGATCACGACGGCAGCCACCTTTCCGACCAGACCGCCAAGGCGCTGACGGCAGCGAGCAAAATCGGCGGCGACGTGCATGTGCTGGTGGCCGGTGCCGGCGCCAAGGCGGCAGCTGACCAGGCCGCCAAGCTTTCCGGCGTCGCCAAGGTGCTGGTGGCCGAGGATGCAAGCCTTGCCAACAACCTGGCCGAGCCGCTGGCGGCGCTGATCGTCTCGCTTGCCGGCAGCTACGACACCATTCTGGCCGCCGCCACCTCGGTCGGCAAGAACGTGCTGCCGCGGGTTGCAGCCCTTCTCGACGTCGTCCAGGTCTCGGAAATCACCGAAGTTGTCTCTTCCGACACCTTCAAGCGTCCGATCTATGCCGGCAACGCCATCCAGACGGTGCAGACGAGCGAAGCCAAGAAGGTGATCACCGTGCGCACCGCCTCGTTCGCCTCGGCCTCCGAAGGTGGCTCTGCCTCGGTCGAGACGATCGCGGCCGCCGCCAACCCGGGTCTGTCGACCTTCGTCGCCGACGCGTTGTCGTCGTCGGATCGTCCGGAACTGACCTCGGCCAAGATCATCATCTCGGGTGGCCGGGCGCTCGGTTCGTCGGAAAAGTTCCAGGAAGTCATCCTTCCGGTTGCCGACAAGCTCGGTGCCGCCGTCGGCGCATCGCGCGCCGCCGTCGATGCCGGCTACGCCCCGAACGACTGGCAGGTCGGCCAGACCGGCAAGGTGGTCGCCCCCGATCTCTACATCGCCTGCGGCATCTCCGGTGCGATCCAGCATCTGGCCGGCATGAAGGACAGTAAGGTCATCGTCGCCATCAACAAGGACGAGGAGGCGCCGATCTTCCAGGTCGCCGACTACGGCCTCGTCGCAGACCTGTTTGAGGCCCTGCCGGAAATGGAGCGGGCTTCCTGAATAGGTTTGAGAAACGACGGCTGAACAATGATGTTCAGTCGTCGATCCTGATCGTTTGCGCGCCGACATGCAGCGCGCGGCCGGCGCCAAAGCCCATGATCGCCGCGCCGAGGCCAAGCGCCACGAACAGGACGGCGGCGGCATCGAAACTTCCGGTCCAGTCACGAATGAGCCCGACAAGCAGCGGGCCGATAGCGGCGAGCACATAGCCGACCCCTTGCGCCATGCCCGAGAGATGGGCGGCAACGTGGGAATCGGGCGAGCGCAGCACGATCAGTGTCATTGCGACCGCAATCAGCCCGCCCTGGCCGAACCCCTGCAGAATGGCCCAGAAGATCACCGTCGACGGCGGCGCAAAGAGAATGCCGAGCAGCGCGACGACCGCTGCCGCGACCAGCGCGACATTGATGCCGCGTTGGTCCTTGCGGCGAACCGCAAACGAGGGGACCAGCAGGCAGGTGACGACCTGGGTCATGATCGAGACCGAGACGATCGCGCCGGCCGTTGCTGGGTCGAAGCCGCGCTCCCGCAGAATGGGGGCGAGCCAGCCGAAGATGCAGTAGGCGAGCGCCGATTGCAGGCCCATGAACAGCGTGACCTGCCAGGCGAGCCGGTCGCGCCAGAGGCCGACGACACGAAAGCCGGTGTGTCTCACCTGCGCTTTGCTGCCAAGCGCCTGCGGCGTCCAGATCAACAGGACGATGAAGGCGGGAAGCGCCCAAATGGCAAGGGCCCCCGACCAGGAGCCGGTGACGCCGTGTTCGAGCGGCAGGGTCAGACCGGCGGCCCCGGCAGCGCCTGCGCAAAGCGCCATCGTATAAAGCCCGGTCATAACAGCCGCCTTGTCGGCAAAGTCGCGCTTGACGAGGCCGGGAAGCAGGACGTTGCCGATGGCGATGGCGGCACCCGCCGCAAATGTCGACAGGAAGAGCAGGGGCACCGGTCCGAAACCGCGAAGCGCCGTGCCGAGCGCCAGCAGGAGCAGAGCCCCAAGCAACGTGCGTTCGGCACCAAATCGCTGCGCCAGTTTTGGCGCGAGCGGGGCAAAGAGGCCGAGGCAAAGCACCGGCAGCGTCGTCAGCAGGCTGGCGCCTGAGGTCGAAAGACCGGTGTCGCGCATCACCTCCGGCAAAAGCACCGAGAGGCTGGAAAACAGCGGACGCAGGTTGAAGGCGATCAGCACCAGGCTGGCGCCGAGCACGAAGCGCGCCGCTCCGCGGGGCATGACCGGCGGCTGCGGTTCGGGAACGCTATCGGCTTCAGCGTCGATGAGCTGATCTTCGAGGCCATTGCTGGCCGCGATCTGATGGGCCGACGGATTGGGGTCGCGAAAAGTCTGGTTCATTGCGAAAGAAGCCTGTCGAGTTCGCGCAGCACCGGCGCCATGAAGGCGCGGACCGAGGCGGCAGCGCGGTCCGGATCGCCGGTGGCGATGGCCGTGACGATAGCCGCATGGGCCTCGTCGTCCGGTTCCGGCACGTCGCCCTTGAGTGTCGAGTGAATGGTTTCGAGGATCGATGCGGTGAAGAAATCATAGAGGCCGACGATGGCGCGGTTGCCCGAGGCATCGACGATGGATTTGTGGAACGCGATGTCGCGTTGGCCGAATGCTTCATAGCCGCCATCGGCGATGGTACCGCGCGCCTGAAGCAGACGGGTCATTCGCTCGAGGTCGCCTGGCGCATGGCGGATTGCCGCAAGTCTGGCGGCCTCGACATCAAGGGCGGCGCGCGCCTCCCATTGATCGCGCAGTCCGGCGCGTTTGACGCGGTCGAGCGCGCCCGCCGGATCGACCGCCGAGCGCACATAGGTGCCGGAGCCCTGGCGGGTATCGAGCAGGCCTTGCGAGACCAGCACACGCACGGCTTCGCGCACCGTGCCGCGGCTGACGGATAAAAGCTCGGTCAGTGCTGTTTCGTTCGGGATGCGGTCGCCCACACCCCAGCGGCCGCTGACGATTTCGGTGCGCAGGTTTTCAGCGGCGCTGTCTGCAAGATTGGTACGGTTGACGGGCTGCATTACACACTCATCAAGTCATCAGATGACTTGATGAGTACGCCCGGATTCCGCTGTCGTCAACCAACTCATGGGTGGCGCCATTGGCGCCCGCTTTTCCTCGCCCGGTTCAGGCGCCGAAAGACCGGCGGTAGGCGACCGGCGAGACGCCGAACTTGCGGACAAAAGCCCGGCGGAAAGCCACATCGTCGTTGAAGCCGAGATCGCGGGCGATCTTCTTCATCGGCGCGGTCGTCTCCTCTGCCAGGCGGCGGCCGGCCTCCAGCCGCATCGCTTCCACATAGTCGCCGGGCGTCATGCCGACCTCGAGCTTGAATTGGCGGGCAAAGTTGCGTGCGCTCATGCCGGCGCGTTTTGCCATCGCAGCCACCGACAGGTCGGCCGTCATATTGTCGGCGATATATTCCTGGGCTGACCGGATCGGTGTGCGCTGGGCGACCTGCGTCGCCAGATGCGTGCTGAACTGCGACTGCCCGCCGGGCCTCTTGAGGAAGACCACGAGTTCGCGCGCGACTTTCAGCGCGGTCTCGACGCCGAGATCCTTTTCGACGATGGCAAGGGCGAGATCGATGCCGGCTGTCACCCCGGCCGAGGTCCAGATGTTGCCGTCACGGGTAAAGATGCGGTTGGGCTCCAGCTTCACCTCAGGAAAGCGCCGGGCAAACTCGGCCGCCTGCGACCAGTGCGTCGTCGCTCGGCGCCCGTCGAGTAGCCCGGCCTCGCCGAGGACAAACGCGCCGGAGCAGACGGAGCCAAGTCGGCCCGGCCCTTCCGATGCCGCCTTCACCCAGGCGATTACCGTTTCGGGAATGGGCCGTGTCTGGATCAGCGGATCACCGGCGACAAGCACGGTGTGGAAATCATCGGGTGCATCGTCGATCGTGCGGTCCGGCAGCAGGCGGAGGCCAGAGGTGCCGCGGATCGGGCTGTCGTCCCGCCCGACCAACGCCACGCGATAGAAGTCCGTGCCACTCTGGCGGTTTGCTTCCGCAAACACATCCGACGGCCCGACGACATCCAGCAACTGGACGTCCGGCATCGCCAGAATGGCAACATGGACCTTCGACATCAGTGCACCCGAAACAGTTTCCCCGACAGAACCTCGTTCATCGTCCTCACGAAGACAATACCGATGGCGCCGGTGAGAAAAACGAACATGGCGATAGCGAGGGCGCGAAGCAATTCCGTTCCGGCGGCTTCAGCATAGCGGAAGAAGGCGATCGAGAAGGCGGCGAGCGGAAAGCTGATGGCCCACCAGGCAACGCTGAACGGGACGTGGCTGCGAAACACGATCGGTGACAGCACCAGCATCAGGAAGAAGGCGAAATAGAAGAGCACACTGGCAAGGATGTCCACGGTGCCGGTGAGATTGGTATAGGCGAGAAAACCGACGGCAAACGGAGCGACGAGAACCATCATCGATGGCCGGGAAGCCAGCGGCAGGGGATCGTGGTGCCGTAACCGGGCAAAGATCAGGGTGATAAAGATCCCGGCGATGACGCTGCCGACGGCGAAGGCGAACACGTTGATCTCATGAGCCCAGGCAAACGGCATGGCTTTGCCAGTGACGGCGATGTCGAGTGTGGCGACCCCGGGGATTAGCAGTGGCGGCAGCGTGTGTTCTGCGTTCTCACGTGAGATCAGAAACCGTGTGGCAACCAGATAGGCGAGTGTGAAGGTCAGGATGAGCCCGATGATCCAGACGACCTGGCTGGCCGTAACGCTATAGCGTTCGAAGAAAGCCGATAGCAGCAACAGTCCGACGGCGATGGTGGCGAAAAAATTTCCTTGAACGGGATGACGGAACTCCGTGGCGACGGCGGCGGGGTGACGAACCCATTTCGCGGCATAGCCGATGGCAAGCGTGATGAAGGTGACTGCGGCGAACCAGCCGATGAGTTCGCCGGGAATGCCGGGAACGGCGATGACTTTCACGGCTTCGCGCCATGCCAGGCTGAGGCCCGTCAGCCCCATGACCGAGGCGAAGAGATTGATCGGCAGATTGGCAATCGTGTGACCGTGGGCGGGCGTGACCGGGGCGTCGTCCAGTATTCCGACGTTCGACATGACATTCTCCACTTCGGATGTTGTTACCGAGAATATAAGTGAAACCTGTTTTGGCATGAATAGTGCTGAAGGGATTATTTCGGCCGGATTGCGCATCAAATCGGCCACTGACTGAATGCAGCAGCCCTGCGGCCAGCTTCTGCGCGGAGGGGGGAGGAAGCGCCGAGCGCTATTTATCTGTCGCGCCGCGGTCGGTGACGTCGAGGAACGTCTTTCGGATGTGGTTCGTCGCCTGAGCAAATGCACTGCACGCCTGCCGCGCCCTCGCGGGCCGTCTCGCAATAAGCATCAACTATTTTCCGATGCGCTAAATATTGACCGTATAGGAAAATGATTTTACCAATACCTATGCGCTCAGGACCCTCTTCTCCCAAAGTGATTGTCATTGGCGGCGGTATCGCCGGGCTTTCGGTCGCCGCTGCCGTCCAGCAATGGGCATCGGCCACGCTCATCGAGCGCGAGGTCCATCTCGGTTATCATTCGAGCGGTCGCTCAGCGGCTCTGTTTACCGAGACCTACGGCAATGCGGTCGTGCGCGCGCTATCCGTTGCCAGCCGGGCAGCCATCGTCGATGGCGGTTTTGCCGAGCATGTGCGTGGCGCCGTGCATTTCGGCGGTTGCGCTGACGATCAGGTCGTCGATGAACTGGCGCAGAAGTACCGGGCGCTGGTGCCGAGCGTTCGCCGGCTTTCGGCAGAGGAAGTCAATGCCCTCATTCCGGTGATCCGCACCGACACCACCTGCGGTGGCGTCTACGAGCCCGGTGCTCTTGATATCGACACCGGCAAGATGGTGCATGCCTCGGCCGCCTCGTTGAAGGCGCTTGGCGGGACTGTCGTCTCCGGCGAGGAGGTGCTTTCGATCGCACGTGTTTCCGGCCGCTTTCAGGTGGAAACGTCGGCTGGCTCCTACGAGGCTGACATGGTCGTCAACGCCGCCGGCGCCTGGGTCGATGTTGTCGCCGAGCGCGCAGGACTAACCGGCCTTGGTTTCATGCCGAAGCGCCGCACCGCCTTCATGTTCGATCCGCCCGGGGGGCTCGACGCGCGCCGATGGCCGCTCGCCGTCGATCTGCACGAGCGTTTCTACTTCAAGCCGGATGCGGGAAAGCTGATCGGCTCACTTGCCGACGAAACGGACACGCCGCCCTGCGATGCCTATCCCGAGGATATCGACGTCGCTGTCGCCGTCGACCGGATCGAGCAGGCGACAGAACTCCGCATCGGTCGCCCGCAAAGGCCGTGGGCGGGATTGCGTACCTTCGCACCGGATCGCACCCCTGTCGTCGGTTTCGATCCGCGGCTACCAGGCTTCTTCTGGCTCGGTGGCCAGGGTGGCTATGGTTTTCAGGTGTCGCTCACGCTTGCGCGGATCGCCTCGGCGCTGCTTCGCGATGCCACGATGCCTGAGGATGTCGCCGAACTCGGCGTTGCGTTCGATGCACTGGCGCCAACCCGATTTCTAGAGGCGGCCCCCACCTCGACGCTTTCCACGGTCGGGCAATGACCAGGCAGATCAGAAGAATAGAAACGTCGCCGATGCGGTGAGGGGACATCCGCGGCGGCGTCGACGCCAGTGCGAGCACGAGCGTTTGCTCTGAAGTCCGCCCGGCCGATGCCGCGCACCGCGCTCCTCGCATCGGTAATCCCGCTCGACGCCCTCGGCCGCCAGAATTTTGCCAACGTCGATATCACGGAGGAAGTGGAATGGACGAGATGACAGTCAGTGACAGCGCCAGGCTTGCCGATCTGAGCCGACTGCTTGGAGGCTACACCAACGAGGGTGCCGTCGGGGTTTCCCTGGCCTTCTCGCAGGGTGATAGCGAGATCGTGGCCGTGACGTCGGGAATGTCCGATCGGGCGCGGGGCATGCCGGTCTCGCCGACGCAGCTGTTCAAGATCGGCAGTTGCACCAAGACGTTCACCGTTGCCGCCCTGATGAGGCTGGCCGAAAGCGGTGCCGTGGATCTGAGCGCGCCGATCTCGCACTGGTTTCCGGATCTGCCGGGAGCGAGCGCAATTTCCGTGCGTCAGCTCGTCAATCATCGCGGTGGGCTGCCGGAATTCGAGTACGACATACCGATGACGCCGGACCGCATCTGGACGCCGGCGGAACTGGTCGATCTCGCCTTTCAGGTCGGCGGGCAGGCGGCGCCCGGTGGCCCGGCCGTCTACAACAACACCGGTTATGTGCTGGCCGGCATGCTGATCGAAGAGATCAGCGGCCGGTCACTCGGCGCCTATGTCCGCCAGCAGGTGCTCGAGCCGCTCGGGCTCGAAAATACCTGGTCGCCCGCGACCGAGAGCTTTCCTGCCGAGCGCATGGTGCGCGGCTACTATCACCGCCCACCACCGGCGGCGAACGCGGGTGCGGGTATCGCTGCCGGCGCCGAGATGTGGCGCATGGACGGCGTGCTTCCCTATTCCGACGCGCTGCAGGATTCCTCGGATTCGTTTCCGTTCACGGCCGCCTACGCCTGCGGTGACATGGTCTCGACGCCGGGCGACATGGTCGCGTTCATGCGGGGGCTGTTCGGCGGCAAGCTGCTGACCCGCGAAATGTTCAGGGAGATGAGTGAAGGCCGCGTCGCGGTCAGCTTTCCCGGCACGCGGATGCGTGAGACCGGGGCAGGGCTGTTCCAGAGCAGCTACGCCGACCGGCTTTTCTACGGTCACCAGGGTAGCATTCCCGGCTATGTCACCGTGATGCAGCACGAGCCGATCTCGGGCCTGACGATCGCCATGACCAGCAATGTCGGCTCGGGCTACCGGATGTCCTTCTACGCCAGCGGTCTGCACCCGGTGCTCGATCGGGCCGTTGGCATCATCCTCGACAGCTAGGTCGCCGGACATCTCCCACACGTTTCGAAACCAGATCTCGACCGCCCGTTCGGGCGGTCGAGTGTCTTTGCAACTACGAAATGACGACGTCGACCTTCTCGAAAGTCCTGACATCGATCAGGCCCTTGTCGGAAATACGCAGCTCGGGGATGACGACGAGCGCCAGCAGCGAATGCTGCATGTAGGCATTGTTCAGGCGGCAGCCGCAGACGCGCATCGCCTCGACGAGTGCTGCGGCCTTGTCGGCCACGATCTCGGCGCGCTGGTCCGACATCAATCCCGCCACCGGCAGCTCGACCAGGGCCAGCTCCTCGCCGCCCTTGATCACGACGATGCCGCCGCCGACTTCATGCAGGCGGTTGGCGGCCTTGGCCATGTCGTCTTTGTTGGTGCCGACGACGATCATGTGGTGGCTGTCATGGGCAACGGTGCTGGCAACGGCGCAGTCGCTGTCGTAGCCGAAGCCGGAAACGAAGGCGTTGACGACGTCGCCGGTGCCGCGGTGGCGTTCCACCAGCGCGATCTGGCAGACGTCCTTCGCGCGGTCCATCTCGATGATGCCACCCGCAGCCGAAAGCTCGGCCTCCAGCGCCCGCGTCGGTGCCTGGTTCTCGACGACGCCGATCACGCGCACACGCGCGCGACTTTCCGTAGAGTTGAGGCCGATGTCGAAGTCGCCAGCCTTCAGCGTCTTGCCGAGATGCACGGTGTTGCGTGCGCTTGCCGGATAGACGAAGGGCGGGATGTCGCGCACCAGCGCGCCGGACTCCGCCATGAGTTCGCCGCGGGCAAACACCATCTCGATCGGCAGGGCGGCAAGATCCGAGGTGATGATCAGGTCGGCGCGCCTTCCGGGCGCGATCGAGCCGAGTTCGCGTTCGACGCCGAAATGCTGGGCGGTGTTGAGCGTCGCCATCTGGATGGCGGTGATCGGCTTCAGACCTTGCGCGATGGCGTGGCGCACCACCCGGTTCATGTGGCCGTCGTGCACGAGGGTACCGGAGTGGCTGTCGTCGGTGCAGAGCAGGAAGTTGCGCGGATCGACACCGGCCTCGGTGATCGCCTTGACCTGGGCTGCAACATCGAACCAGGCGGAACCGAGCCGCAGCATGGCGCGCATGCCCTGCCGGACGCGGGCAATCGCGTCCTCGACGGTAGTCCCCTCGTGGTCGTCGGCCGGGCCGCCTGCGGCATAGGCGTGAAACTCGCGGCCGAGATGCGGCGAGGCATAATGACCGCCAACGGTTAGCCCGGCGTCCTGCGTTGCAGCGATTTCGGCAACCATCTTCTCATCGTTGAAGGCGACGCCGGGGAAATTCATCATCTCGCCGAGGCCGATGATATTCGGCCAGCTCAGGGCTTCGGCCACATCCTTGGCCGAAAGTTCGGCACCCGCGGTTTCGAGCCCGGGCGCACTCGGCACGCAGCTCGGCACCTGCACATAGACGTTGATTGGCAGGCTCTGCGCCTCGTCGTTCATCAGCTTGACGCCGGCAAGGCCGAGCACGTTGGCGATCTCGTGCGGATCGATGAACATCGTCGTGGTGCCATGCGGGATGACGGCGCGGGCAAATTCGGTGACGGTGACGAGGCCGCTTTCGACATGCATATGCGCGTCGCAGAGCCCCGGCACGAGATAGCGGCCGCCAGCATCGACCACCTTCGTGCCTTCGCCGATCGTATGGCTGGCGTCGGCCCCGACATAGGCGAAGCGACCGGCTTTGACTGCAATGTCGGTGTGCGGGATGATCTCGCCGGAATAGACGTTGACCCATTTGCCGTTGCGGATCACGAGGTCCGCCGGTGTGCGGCCCATGGCGACGTCGACAAGCTCGGGTGCGGTCCTAGACCAGGATTGAAGCATGACAGGTTCCTTCGAATGGAGACGATGCCGGCGCCCCTTCGCACGACTGGAGACAAGGGGCGCCGGGAGGCGTTACTGGGTCTGGGCGACGAGCGCTGCCGCAAGCAAGGCGACGAACCACATGACCGGCTTTACATCACCCGCCCGGCCGCAGACCAGCTTGATCAGCACATAGGCGATGATGGCCAGCGACAGGCCGAGCGTGATCGAGAACGTCAGCGGGATCAGCACGATGGCGAGGAAGGCAGGGATCGCCTCGTCGATGTCGGTCCAGCGGATCTTGCTCATCGGTTCGGACATGAAGAGACCGGTGAGGATCAGGACCGGTGCGGTTGCCACGGCCGGAACCAGCGACAGGAGTGGCGACAGGAACAGGAACGGCACGAACAGCAGCCCGGCGACGAGGGCGACGAGACCGGTTCTTCCGCCCTGGGCAATGCCGGCGCCGGATTCCAGGTAGACGGTGGCGGGGCTGGTACCGAGCGGCGCCGAGATCAAGGCTGCGACGGCGTCGACATGCATCGATTGCTTGATGTTGCGCGGCAATCCCTGTTCGTCCTTGAGGTCGGCCGCTTCGGCAAGGCCGAGGAAGGTCGAGAGCGCCTCGATGAAGTTGGTGAACAGGAAGACGAAGATGAACGGCACGTAGATCAGGCTCAAGGCGCCGATGAGATCGATCTGGCCGACGAAGCTGAAGTCGGGTGCTGCGGAAAATCCGCTCCAGTTGACGAGCGTATGGACGTCAGGTGTGTCCGGCCAGAAGGCGCTGCCATCGCCCCACCAGCGGCCGATCGGGATCGACAGGATGGTGGTGAGGATCATGCCGGCCATCATCGCACCGGGAACCTTACGAACCACGAGGCCGACGGTCAGGATGAAGCCGGCGATGAAGGTAAGGGTAACCGGGTTGAAGGTCGTCAGCCCCACGATCGTGTCGGGGTTGGCGACGATGAACTTGGCGTTTTCGAAGCCGATCAGCGCGATGAACAGGCCGATGCCGCAGGCGATGCCATAGCGCAGGTCGACCGGGATCGCCTCGATGATCGTCTGGCGCAGGTTGAAGAAGGCCATGACGGTGAAAAGCACGCCGGCCCAGAAAACGCAGCCGAGCGCGATTTCGAGCGGCACCTTGGCGCCGACGACCATGGTGTAGGCAAAGAGCGCGTTGATGCCCATGCCAGGAGCGACGAGAATCGGGCTTCGGGCATAAAGCCCCATGGCGCAACTGCCGATGAAGCTGACGAGCACCGTCGCCGTGACACCCGCCGAGAACGGAATACCGGCATGCGACAGGATCGACGGGTTGACGACGATCACGTAGGAGGCGGCGAGAAAGGTCGTCAATCCCGCGAGGACTTCGGTGCGGATCGTCGAGCCGAATTTGGAGATCTGGAAGTAGCGGTCGAGCAGGCTGGCAAGCCGGGAGGCTTGCGCCTTGCCAGAGGCCGGCTCCACTGCCTTGGGTTGGTAGTTCATTCGTGTTCCCCTTTTTTTGAAGTGAGGAAGGGGCCGGCAATGCCGACCCCTTCCAAGGCTTTATTCCGCTGCTGCGCGCTCGTCCTCGCCACCATTCCCATGAAGCGGCGAGATGACCTTCAGCTGGACGCAATCGACGACCCCGAGATCGGTGATGGCATATTCCGGGATCGCCGTGATTTGAAGCACGAACATGTACATGAACGGCCAGGGCAGGGTGCAGCCGAGCGCCCGCGCCGCATCATCCAGTTCGTCCTCCAGCGCCGCCATGTCAGACGGTTCGATGTCGGATACGATGCCGCCGATCGGCAGGTGCAGGAAGGAGAGGACCTTGCCGTCCTTGACCACCACCTGGCCACCGTGGTTGGCAATGAGGTGGTTGATGGCGACCAGCATGTCTTCCGGGTTGGCGCCGATGCAGATGATGTTGTTGTCATCAGGTGCGGTCGAGCTGGCGATTGCGCCTTCGCGCAGTCCGAAGCCGGAGGTGAAGGCAACCGGGCGATTTTTCGTCTTGCCGTAGCGCTCGACCACGGTGACATACTGGATGTCCTGGGCCGGGTCGGCGAGCACGCAGCCATCCTTGACCGGCAGGGTGACGTCGCGGCGGGTGCGCACGAAGATCTTTTCCGGGGTGACGGCAATTGCCATGGCTGCGGCAGTGTCGCCGACACCGTCGTAGCGCAGCTTCAGATCGTCGAGTTCAAGCGGTGCGACCTTCATCGAGGTGAGCAATTCGGCGCTGCGCGGCGGCGGCACCAGTTCGATGGCCATGCGCCCGTCGCGGGCGACCTCCTCGCCCTTGGCGATGACGGCGTCGATCCGGAATTCGCGCAGGTCGTTGACCAGCAGGATGTCGGCGGCTCGGCCGGGCGAGATCGAGCCGACCTTGTCGTCGATGCGCAGCGCATCGGCGCCGTTGATCGTCGCCATCTGGATGGCGGCCATCGGCGAAATGCCCATGGCGATCGCCATGCGGACCATGTTGTCAAGGTGGCCGCGCTTGAGAATATCGCTGGCAACGACGTCGTCGGTGCAGAAGCTGATGCGACGCAGCGCCTTCACGCCCATTTCGGTGACGATGCGCAGATTGTCGGAAAGGAAGTGGGAGATCGAGGATTCGCGCACGACGACGTGCATGCCGGCCCGAAGCTTCTCGAGCATTTCCTCAGGCGAATAGCTTTCGTGGTCGGCGCGCACGCCCGACTGCTGGTAGCCGTTGAGGCGCGCGCCGCGCGTCATCGGGCAGCAGCCGAGAACCGGCAGCCGGCTCTTTTCGGCAAGCTCGAGCGCTGCCAGCACGTCGGGGTCCTCTTCCTGGATGAACTCGCGCACCGTTTCCCAGATACCGACGCATTCCGGCCAGTGGTGGGTGGCCTGGTGATCGGCCGGGCTGAAATAATGGCCGACGGTGGAGCGCGGCATGGTGTAGGGGGTCTTGCACGGCGCGCCCCAGAACACCTTCAGCGGTGTCTCCCGCGCCTCGTCGAGGAATTCGCGCGCGGCGGCCGGGCCGCCGACGACGATGATCTGGTCGAGGCCGGTGACGATCGAGGTGGTACCGAGCGGCACGACCGCCTTGGCAAAGCTCGTCAGCGACATTTTCGAGCATTCGACATGCAGATGGCCGTCGATCATGCCGGGTGCCAGGTACTTGCCGGTGGCATCGATGATCTTTGTGTCCGGCCCGACATAGTCGGAGATGTCACCGACGGCGATGATCCGCTCGCCATAGATCGCGACATCGGCCTGGTAGATCTCTTCGGAGACGACGTTGACCAGCCGGCCGCCGCGGATCGCCAATGTGGCCTTGTTGCCGGTGCCCGAGGCTGCCCGGATGAATTCTCTGATATTGCTCACTGAAACCACTCCCTTAGCGTCGATGAAGTTTCCCAGTTTGGTTTCGTTTGTACAATGGGCCGAAATGGCGTATTTCTCGGACATATCATCCAAGATTTTGGACGAAACATGGACCTTTCGCTTCTCGACTGCTTCGTCAAAGTTGCCGATTCCCGTTCGATTTCAGCGGCTTCGCGCCTGCATCGATTGCCGAAATCGACACTCAGCCACAAGATCCGCCAGCTGGAGGACGAGTTCGGTATCGAACTTTTCGTGCGCGAGGGGCACCAACTGCATGTGACCGATGCCGGAGCCGAGTTTCTGCGCTATGCCCGGCTGATCCAGTCGAATTGCGAGGATGCGGCAACGGCGATGGCCGAGATGCGCCAGGAGGTGGCGGGCACGCTGCGCGTCGGCTCGACCGGCGAATTCGGCACGACGATCACATCCGAGCTGCTTTACGCCTTTCGGCAGCAATACCCGCAGGTCAATCTCGACGTGGTTTTCCTAAGCTCCAGGCAGCCGTTCTCAGATGTCACCGAACAGGCGCTCGACGGCATCTTTCACTGGGGTGAACCGTCTGATGTCGACTATATCAGTCGGCGGCTTTCGGTCTCGTCCTACGGCCTGTTTGCCAGCGCTGATTACGTTGCGCGGCACGGCCAGCCATCGACGCCCGACGAGCTCGCCGGCCACCGCGGCCTCGTCTTTCGCCAGCCGACACGGCTGCAGTCCTGGTATCTGACGCGGGATGGAGCTGCCGAAACAGACCTGTTGCCGACGGCGACCTGCACAACCAACGACTACTGGACGATCAAGTATTTCGCCGTTGCGGGAGAGGGGATCGCCTACCTGCCGGAATTCTTCGTGGAGACGGAGCGGCAGGCAGGACTGCTGCAGCCGGTGCTGCCTGATTGGTCCTCGCCGAAGACGGCGATCAACCTGATCTATTCGAGGCGCCGGCACGTATCGAAGCGCTTCAGGGCCTTTGTGGAATTCTGCATCGACTTTTATCGCGATCGCGAGCGCACAGGCATCCCGCGCTATTATGTCGAGAAGGTCAGCATGCCGAACGCTGCAGGCCGCTGATAAGGCGCATTCGTTCCGATCAACCGGCGGCCCCCAACGCCATGCCGACATAGGCGGCGACATGCCTCTCCGCGATATCGGACAGGGATTGCATCTTGATGTGGCGGCGTCCCTTGCCTTGACCCATCAGCACGCCATGGGTGTCGGGCAGTGCGGCGCCTTCGCTGAATTCGAGAGTGACATGCGCGGTGTAGGGAAAGATGCCGCAGAACGGTCGCGCAGCGGAAAATAGCAGTCCGCCATATTTGATCTCTTCCGAAATATCAGGGCCGGATGCCAGCACGATCTCGCGCAGGTGCGAAACGATTGCGAACTGGGTCTCACCGCGGTCGCGGATGTCGACGAGGAATGTTTCGATACGTTTATCCATCGTGGCCGCCTCACACTTTGAAGAATGATTTGAACTCCGGTGCCGGCTCCCGGTCGGAATAGATGTAGAGGGCGATGCCGTTCGGATCCTGGATGGCAAAGCCGCGGTCGCCCCACGGATGATCCTCGATCGCAGCACTTGGTTCCACGCCCGATGCGGTGATCTCAGCGTAATCAGCGTCGACGTCACCAACTCGAAAATTGTAGGTCAGGCCAGCAGGGCTGCACAAAGCCTGTCCCGCCTGTGGCTCCATGAACTGCAAGGACTGCCCGCCCTCGAATTCAAGGCTGATGTACCAGCCACAATCAAAGACAACCGCCGCGCCGAGGCAGTTCGTGTAAAAGTCTCTTGTCTCGTCGATCCGCTGGGTGGTGATGCAGGGCGAGGCGGTCATGGGCTGCATTTGATATCTCCATTCAGTGAGATCCCCGAGGCATCTGCGTTGTCAAGGAACGGCTCAGGAGCGCACGGCCGAGGCGATCTCGATCAGGCAGCCATTGATGTCACGGACATAGCCGACGATCTGGCCCCAGGGCTTTTCTTCCGGCGGTTTCACCGGGCTAGCGCCGGCGGCGACGGCTTTGCGATACGCGTCATGAGGATCAGCGAAGATCAGCGCAAGCTCGAACCCCGGCGCCAGATCGGTCCTGCGGTTGGCGCGGATGGCGAAACCGTTCATCTCGGCCATCGCTTCGCCGGCAAAGGCGAGGGTCGTCTGGCCGGTCTCCATCTCGGCATAAAGTTTGCCGTCGTGGACGAACTTGCGCTTGAGACCGAACGCGGCCTCATAGAAGGAAACTGTCGCCATCACATCGGCAACATAGACAATCGAGTACCCAAAGCTTGGCGTCATATCTGTCCCCTCGATGCACGGCACCGCCACGGAAGGGGCGTGCCAAAGATCAGATAGGTATTCTCCAGAGTTCAATCTTGAACAAATCGGACATCACTCACCGAGCGTAACGAGGGTGACATCGGGAAGGCGGGCCGGCGAGAAGCCGCCCATGCGGCGAAAGACGCGGTTCATGTGCGCCTGATCCGCATAGCCGGCCTCCAGTGCCGCCTCTGCCGGGCTCAGCCGATGGTCGCGCAGAAGACGCAAGGCACGGTGAAACTGGAGAATGCTCGCGAAAGCCTTGGGTTTGAGACCGGTCGCCCTGATGAGAACGCGTTGAACGGTGCGCTCGCTGACACCATGCATGGCCGCCACCTCGCCGACGCGCAGGCGGCCGCCGGCCGCATGGAATGCGCTGATCACGCTCGCGCTGATCGGGGCAGGGGCGAAGCGGCTGGAGAGGCTGCGCTGACGGACGAACGCGGCGAGACGTACCGCCAATTCGTCACGATCGAGGGCTGGCGCACAAAGCGTTTCGAAATCGGGCAGGGCCGCGAGCGCATCGTCTCCAGTCAAGTTGCCGTCGGCCAGGCCGTTCGGCTCGAAGCCGAGAATTCTTTCGAAGAAGCCGGGGCGCATGCGAATACCGACAAATCCCATGCCCGGCTCGAGCGCAACGTCGTAGAACCGTGTCGTCGGCCCGGTTACCACGACCATGATTGCCGTGATCGGCGTCAGCCTGGCGTCAAACCGCAGGATGATGTCGCAACGCCCGTCAGGTAAGACACGATACGTCCCGTTGCGATCGCTGGTCGAAACCCAGACGGCTTCGAACCCGCTCGCATGGTCGGCAAGGTCGTGGAGTTCCGTGTAGCGAGCCGATGCTGTCATTCGAAAGCCAAGTCAGAGTTTTCGCACCGCCTCGCCCGGGTGGCCAGCCGAATGCCGGGCAACCGTATCGCTCCGGAACCCGGCAAGCCGTCCGCGGTCGTAGGGCTTCGATACACGTTACGAGGGTGGATATAAAGAAATCTGAGCACGGCTGGCCGCGCCGCGCGAGGGCGGTGGTTCCTCGCTGCTCCAATGACGCGGCTTCGAATCAACTCATGCGATGAGGCGATTGGGCAGGATGATCCTGGCGGATAGCCCGCCCGTGGCCCGATTTTGCAATGCGAGCGTCGCGCCGGCATGGTTGAGTGCGAGTTCGGCGATGCTGAGACCGAGGCCGCTGCCGATTGCCGCCTTGAAGCGGCCACGGAAGAAGCGCTCGGTAACGTGGGGCATTTCTTCCGGCGGGATGCCGGGACCATCGTCATTTATCGCGATCGCCACGTTGCCCTCATCGGTTTCCAGCGAGCAACGGATCGTGCCGCCGGCCGGTGAATGATGCAGTGCGTTTTCCATCAGGTTGCGGGCAGCAAGCCGCAGCAGGTCCGCATTGACCCTGGCCCGCAGTTCGAAGAGGCCCGGGTCGATCACCACAGTGACGGCGCGACCGGCGTGGCCGAGAAGCTCGCTGCGGATCGAGGCTAGCATGTCGCCGGCATTGACCTCGGCCGCGGGCGGCGTCGTTTCGGACGCTTCGACAGAGGCGATGTCGAGCAGTTGCCGAACGAGGCGTCCGGTACGGTCGACGCCCGCAACAATCTGGCCAAGCGCCTTTTCGCGGATCTCGGCATCGTTGCTTGCCAGTGACACCTGTGCCTGCGTCTTCAGCCCGGCGAGCGGCGTTCTCAGTTCATGGGCGGCAAAGGCGATAAAATTCTGTTCGCGCTGACGCGCGCGGGCGACGCGGCCGAAGAGACCGTTGAGCGCGCCAAGCACCGGGCTGATCTCGCTGGGCGTCGCGCTTTCGTTGATGGGGTGCAGGTCCGACGCATCGCGCGCGGCAAGATCGCCCGCCAGTTTTCTAAGCGGCGCCAGTCCGCGCCCGACGCTCAGCCAGATGAGTGTCGCAAGCAACGGTATGATCAAAAGAGCCGGAAACAGCAGGCCTTTGACCACGTCGTTGACCAGCCTGTCGCGGATGCGCAGGTTGTCCCCGACCAGAACGCGTACGCCAAGCTCAGCATTTTCGACCGCATAGACCCGCCAGGTCTCGCCATTGATCACCGTCTCTGAAAGCCCAGTCGCATGCGCGGAAAGCGTCGTCTCCGGCGCGCTTTCCGACTTGCCGATCAGCGTCCCGTCCAGCGACCAGATCTGGCAGGAAAGCTGCCGGTCGTAATGCGGGTGGTCGAGCACCGGGATCTTCGCCTTGGTCTGCGTCGGCCTGTCGGGGTTGATTTCCTGGTTGACGACCAGGGAGCTCACCATCTTCGCCGCCTCCATCAGCCGTGCGTCGAGCACCTGCTCGACCTCGGCACGGGTGCTGAAGAAAATCCAGAGTGTGGCCGAAAGCCACATCAGCCCGGTGGTGACAAGCAGGATGAAAAAGAGGCGCGCGCGGATCGATCGCATCAACTGTCGCCGCCGAGACGGTAACCGATGCCCCTGACGGTTTCGATCAGGCCGGGGCCGAGCTTGTTGCGCAGGTGATGGATATGGACTTCGACGGCGTTGCTTTCGACCTCTTCCTGCCAGCCGTAGAGCTTGTCCTCCAGCGTCGTCTTGGAAAAGATCGCGCCTGGCTGCGACATCAGCGCCTGCAGGACCGCATATTCCCGACGCGAAAGCCTGACCGGCGTGCCGGACTTTTCCACCGATTGCCGGGCGGGATCGAGCCGGATCGACGCCCATTCGATGAGGGCGGTCGAGCGGCCGGCGGAGCGGCGGGCAAGAGCGCGCAGCCGTGCGGCCACTTCATCGAGATCGAAGGGTTTGCCGAGATAATCGTCAGCGCCCATGTCAAGCCCGCTGACGCGATCGGCGACCGTGTCGCGGGCCGTCAGCAACAGCACCGGGGTATCGTCGCGCGCGTCGCGCAGTTTTTTCAAGACGTCTGTGCCGGAACCATCCGGCAGCATGAGATCGAGCACGACGGCGTCGAAGCTGCCGGCGGCCAGCGCCGCATCGGCGCTCTCCCGGGTGGCGACGGCATCGGTGGTGAAGCCGGCAAGCGCCAGCCCGACCTTCAGCCCGTCCCGTAAAATATCATCGTCTTCGACAATCAGTACACGCACTCAAGATCTCCACGCGCAATCGACCGCGGTTGTTTAACACGTCCCTTAAGGCAGCCTTAAGGTAGCGCATTCCTTTGGGGTCATCGTAACAACCTCTTCGAGTCGATGAATGTCCGATAAAGACCAGCCGAACCCATTGCCGTCAGCGACAAACCATATGAGTCTCGGCGGCACGCTGACGCGCCGCAGCCTTTTCGTCGGCGCAACCGCCATGCTTTTGTCCGGCTGCGCAGCAACGGCGCGCCCGACACCGAAGCCAGTGGTGGTCGAGACGCCACCGCTGCCAAAGGGCGCCGTGCCGCCGATGTATTATGCAATGCCGAACGAGCCGTTTCCCATTCCGGAGGTGAATATTTCCGAGGTGGATCCGAAGTTCTGGCGCCAGGAGGTCGACTACCCGACGCAGGAGCGCCCGGGCACGATCATCGTCGATACGCCGGCGAAGTACCTCTATCACGTGCTGCCTGGCCAGCGCGCCATGCGCTATGGCATCGGCGTCGGCCGCGAGGGCTTCGCCTGGTCCGGGCGGGCGGTGGTCGCCTACAAACGGAAATGGCCGCGCTGGACGCCGCCCGACGAAATGGTGGCGCGGCAGCCGAAGCTCGAACCCTACAGCATCAAGAACGGCGGCATGGGGCCGGGGCTGAAAAACCCGCTCGGCGCGCGGGCGCTCTATATCCACAAAGACGGCAAGGACACGCTTTACCGCATCCATGGCAGCCCCGAGGCCCGCTCGATCGGCAAGGCCGTCTCGTCCGGCTGCATCCGCATGCTCAACCAGGATGTGGTCTATCTGCACGATCAGGTCCGCGACGGCAGCCCGATCGTCGTCATCCCGGATCCGTCGAAGGCGCATCTCGCCACGAGCTGATTGCGGCTTGGCGTGCCAGCGACGGTCTACCGTCCGGCGAACTTAACCGTCTCTGGCCCATTCGGGGCCAGAGTTTGGACGCGCGGGCACCCGGCGCAATCAGTGGCTTGCGGGTCTCAGGCGGTTCCAGATCGGGCCGACAATGTTGCCCATGACGGCAATGGTCACGGCGCCGACGACGATTGCAAGCAGTGCCTGTTGCGCCGATGTGGCGATCCAGCCGACAAGGCCCGGGGCGACAGCCACCGCGTGGGTCACGACTTCGGAAATGTCGTGGATGGTGTGTTCCGGGCCGGCATATCCCATCTGGGCAAGGCCATGGACGAGAATGCTGCCCCCGACCCAAAGCATTGCGGCAGTGCCGACTACCGCGAGAAACTTCAGAAAGACCGGCATGCCGACGACCAGGCCGCGGCCGATGGCGCGCAGCGCAGAAACGGAGGTTTTGGCCAGCGCGACGCCCGCATCGTCGGCTTTGACGATCAGGCCGACGACGCCATAGACGGCCAGCGTGATGGCGATGCCGACTGCCGCGAGCACGGCGCCCTGCATGTAGATGCTGGCATCGGCGACAGTTGACAGCGTCAGCGCCATGATCTCGGCCGACAGGATGAAATCGGTGCGCACGGCGCCGGCGACCTTCTCGTTCTCAAGCGCGACCGGGTCGGTCTTGTGCCCGAGCACGGCATTTTCGTGTTCGTGGGCCGCGTGCGGAAAGAAGACCCCATAGAGCTTCTCGGCACCCTCGTAGCACAGATAAACGCCGCCCAGCATCAGCAACGGGGTGATCGCCCAGGGAGCGAAATAGCCGAGCAGCAGCGCGCCGGGCAAAAGGAACAGGAGCTTGTTCTTGAGCGAACCGAGCGCAATGCGGCCGATGATCGGAAGTTCGCGTTCAGGCGTCAAGCCGACCACGTAGCGCGGCGTCACGGCTGCGTCGTCGATGACCACGCCCGCCGCCTTGGCGCCAGCCTTTGCCGTCTGCGCGGCGACGTCGTCGAGCGAGGCAGCCGCCATTTTGGCGATGGCCGCGATATCGTCGAGCAGGGCGATGAGACCAGTAGCCATTGAATACTAACCCTTTGCGCTGAAATTCCGTGGAGCCGCTGCCCCGGGAATTCGGCAGTAACCACCGCAGCGTGTCGAGTCAACGACACGCGAACGGCTGGCGGGTGGACACCATTTCGTGAGGCGAAAAACGGTCTCGCTTTATTGACGCTTGATGATTTTCGATTTACGACTGACGAAATACGAAAATCGTCAATCGTAAATCGGAAGCAAACTTACATGGATGACGGCCTCGAAAGCCAGCTGGACGCCACGCGTCAGGAGAATGTCTCGCGGATCCTCGATGCCGCCGAGCGGCTGTTTCGGCATTTCGGCTACTCGAAGACCAATGTGGCCGACATCGCCCGCGATCTCGGCATGTCCCCAGCCAATATTTACCGTTTCTTCGCCTCGAAGGCTGAAATCCATCAGGCGATCTGCGGCCGCATGCTGGCGGCCAGCTACGAGCAGGCCCAGGCGATTTGCCGGCTGCCGCTGAGCCCGACCGAGCGCTTGCGGCAATATATCCGCGCTCAGCACCAGATGACCGTCGAGGTCATGCTCGATGACCAGAAAGTGCACGAGATGGTCGTGATCGCCATGGAGCGCGACTGGCATGTGATCGACAAGCACATCGATCGTCTGCACGCCCTTGTCGCCGAGGTGATCCGCGAAGGCATTCTTGCGGGCGAATTCCCCGACCAGGACGCCGACGCTGCCTCCAGATGTTTCGGCGCTGCGACCGTCATTCTCTGTCATCCGCAGATGGTGGCGCAGTGTCTCTCGAAGGAAAATCGGGCGACGCCGGATGAACTGATCGAATTTGCGATCAAGGCACTGAAGAACTGACAAAGCCGCGCGCGGCGCTGATGTGAACCGTTTGGCTGATGCCACCCCAGGAGTGCGGAAATGCCCATGCCCGTTCAAACCCGTCGCCGTTTCGCATCGAGCGGAAGGATAGCCCTTCTTGCCGTGATCTCCTTCGTGCTTGCGGCCTGCTCCGAGGAAACCGAGGAAGCCAAGCCGGTCGTGCGTCCGGTCAAGGTGGTCGAAATCGGCGATGCCGGTCAATCGCGCCAGATGAGCTATTCCGGTATTGTGCGTGCTCGCACAGAGATGAATCTCGGCTTTCGCGTCAACGGCAAGATCACCGAGCGGCTGGTCAATGTCGGCGATCGGGTGAAACCAGGCGATCCGCTCGCCCGCATTGACGCGACGGACTATGACCTATCGGTCAAGAGCGCGGCCGCAAGCCTCGAGGCCGCTGAGCGTCAGGTCGAAACGACTGCATTGGTCCGCGCGCGCGCCGAACAGCTCTTTGCCAGGAAAGTCGCCTCCAAGGCACAACTAGACCAGGCGACACTCGGCCACAACCAGGCGGTTGCCACGCGCGATGCCGCAGCCTCCGCGCTCGCGCAGGCGAAAAACCAGGTGACCTATACGGAACTGGTGGCCGATCGCGGCGGCATCGTCGCGTCCATCGTCGCAGATGTCGGTCAGGTGGTCGGGTCCGGCACGCCGGTCGCCACCGTCGCCGTCGATGGCGAAAAGGAAGTGCTGATCGCCGTCCCGGAGGTCGATGTTGCCAATTTCAAGCCGGGCATGGCGGTCAAGGCCGGCTTCTGGTCGGATCAGGGGCTGATACTCGATGGCAAGGTGCGCGAGGTGGCCGGCAGTGCCGAACAGCCGTCCCGAACCTTTGCGGTGCGCGTCAGCCTGCCCAACGATCCGCGCGTCCTGCTCGGCATGACCGCCACGGTCCTTGCGTCGGCCGACGACGCCGAGCGCCACATCGCTGTGCCGCTGAGCGCTCTGGCTCAAAAGGACGGCGGGACGACGGTTTGGGTCGTCGATCGCGACAGCCAGACCGTGACGAGCCGGACGATCACCGTTGCGGACTTTACCGGTGAGGGCGTGCGCGTGATCGACGGACTGCAGCGCGGCGACCTCGTCGTGGCCGCCGGTACGCAGTTCATGGCCGAAAACCTGAAAGTGGCGATTTCGGGCGACGTCGCCCGCCAGTCTGCCGCCGCCGACAAGACCGCAGCCGCCGAAATCGTGCGCTGAGCCAACCCAACCGCGGAATGATGCCGATGTCCCAGTCCACCGAAGAAAAGCGGCCTTTCAATCTTTCGCGCTGGGCGATTGCCCATCCCAGCATCGCGCGGTTCCTGTTCGGCCTGATCATCATCACCGGTGTGCTCGGTCTGATGCGCATGGGCCAGAAGGAGGACCCCGACTTCACCTTCCGCGTCATGGTGGTCCAGGCTTTCTGGCCGGGCGCCTCGATCCAGGAGATGGAGGATCAGGTCGTCAACAAGATCGAACGCAAGCTGCAGGAGACCCCGCATCTCGATTTCGTCCGCTCCTACACCCGCGCCGGAAGCGCGATCATCACGCTGCAGGTGGAGGGCGACACCAATGCCCAAGAGGTGGCCGACGCGTTCTATCAGGTCCGCAAGAAGGTCGGCGACATCGCCAACGAGTTGCCGGAAGGGCTCCTTGGGCCCTATTTCAATGACGAGTTCGGCGACACCTTCATCACGCTCAATTCGCTGAGCGGCGACGGTTACAGCTATCCCGAACTGAAAAAGTTCGCGATCCAGGCGCGCGACATGCTGTTGACGACGCCCGGCGTCGAAAAGGCGGTGATCCTCGGCGACCAGCCCGAGAAGATCTATATCGACGTCTCCTCGAACGTGCTGGCCGCGCGCGGGCTGACGCTCAACGATCTCAGAAACACCATTGCCGGCCAGAACAATGTCGATCCGGCAGGTTCGGTCGATACCGGCTCGCGTTCGGTGCGCATTTCCGTCGAGGGCGGCCTCGACAAGGCCGAGGATCTCAGGAACCTCAGCCTCAGGGCCGGTGGGGAAGTCACCCGCCTTGGCGATATAGCCACCGTCTCCTCAGGGCTGGAGGATCCCTATTCGCGCAAGTTCCGCTTCAACGGCCAGGACAGCGTGCAGATCGGCGTGGTGATGGCCAAGGGCTTCAAGGTCACCGACGTCGGCGCGGCCGTCGAGGAGACCTACAAGCGTTTCGAGGCGTCTCTGCCCTATGGCGTCGTTGTCGATCAGATCTCCAACCAGCCGGAAGTGGTCACCGAAGCCGTCGGCGAGTTCATGAAGGCGCTCGGCGAGGCGCTGGTGATCGTGCTCGTCGTCTCGTTCGTGTCGATCGGCTGGCGCTCCGGCCTGGTGATCGCCATCACCATTCCGCTGGTGCTCGCTGCAACCTTTGCCATCATGTACGAGCTGGGGATCGACCTGCAGCGTATCTCGCTTGGCGCGCTCATCATCGCGCTCGGGCTTCTGGTCGACGACGCCATGATCGTTGTCGAAATGATGGAGCGCAAGCTGGAGGAGGGGCTCGTGAAGGTCGAGGCCGCCAGCTTCGCCTATTCTTCGACGGCCTTCCCGATGCTGACGGGCACGCTCATCACCACCGCTGGCTTCATTCCGGTCGGTTTTGCTGCCTCGACGGCGGGCGAATATGTGCGCTCGCTGTTTTATGTCGTTGGCATCGCGCTCGTGGTTTCTTGGTTCGTCGCCGTCTACTTCACGCCGTGGCTCGGCAACATGATCCTGAAACAGCGCGCCCATGCCGGCGGCCATCACGATGTCTTCGATACCCGCTTCTATCGCCGCCTGCGCTCGACGGTGTCCTGGGCGGTCCATCACCGCGTCATCGTCCTGTCGCTGACGCTCGTCGCCTTCTTCGTCAGCCTGTGGGCGTTCCAGTTCATTCCGAAGAACTTTTTCCCGCAATCCTCCCGCCCGGAAATCCTCGCCGATCTCTGGCTGCCGGAAGGCACCAGCATCAAGCAAGTCGAGAGCGAGGCCAAGGCGCTCGAAGCGCGGATGATGGACGATGCGGACAAGCGCTTCATCGCGACCTATATCGGCGAAGGCGCGCCGCGCTTCTTCCTGCCGCTCGACCAGCAGCTGCGCAATCCGAACTTCGCCCAGCTGCTCATCATGGCCAATGACGAGCCGGCGCGCGAACGGCTGATCGTCAAGCTGCGCAAGATTCTTTCGGAGGATTTCCCCTCGATCCGCTCCAAGGTCGATCGTCTCTTCCTCGGCCCGCCGACCGGTTGGCCGGTGCAGATGCGCATCATGGGACCGGACCGCCAGGAGGTGCGCCGCATCGCGGACCAGGTTAAGGCGAAGTTCGCCGAAAACCCGCAACTCGGTGCGGTGCATGATGACTGGCTGGAGCCGGTGACGGCGATGAAGCTGGTGATCGACCAGGATCGCGCCCGCGCGCTCGGCGTCACCTCGCAGCGCGTCCGGCAGATGCTCCAGGCGACAATGTCCGGCGTGCCGCTCGACAATTTCCGCGACGGCGAAGAGACGGTCTCGATCGCCGCCCGCGAGCCGGATGCGACCCGCGCGCTGCTGTCGTCGGTGGAATCGATCTATATCCCGACCGATTTCGGCAGTTTCGTTCCGCTTTCGCAGGTCGCCAAGGTGGTGCCGGTGCTTGAGCAGGGCATCGAATGGCGCAGGGATCGCCTGCCGACGATCACCGTTCGCGGCACCTTGCCCGACGGTGTTCAGCCGAATGACGTGGCGTTGAAGATGTATGGCGAGATGCAGTCGCTGCGCGACAGCCTCGCCCCGGGATACAGCATCAACATCCAGGGCGGGGCTGAAGACGCGGCCGAAAGCCAGGGCTCGATCGCCGCCAAGGCGCCGATCATGCTGGCGGTCATCGTCGTGCTGCTGATGGTCCAGCTCCAGCATTTCGGCAAGGCGATGCTGGTTCTGGCGACTGGTCCGCTCGGTATCATCGGAGCGGCGGCAGCGCTGTTGATCAGCGGCGCTCCCTTCGGGTTCGTCGCCATTCTGGGGGTTATCGCGCTGCTCGGCATCATCATGCGCAATTCGATCATCCTGGTGGACCAGATCGACCAGGATATTGCGGCTGGGATGGATCGCTCCGAGGCCATCATCGGCTCGGCCGTGCGCCGGTTCCGTCCGATCATGCTGACGGCGTTGACCGCGGTTCTGGCGCTGATCCCGATCTCGCGCGGCGTCTTCTGGGGGCCTTTGGCCTATGCGATGATGGGCGGCATCCTTGTCGCCACCGTTCTGACGATCCTGGTGCTGCCGGCCGGCTACGCGCTGTTCTTCGGCCGGGAGCCGAAGCGGCAGGAAACCGAGCCGGAAACCATTGAAGCGGACGCTGCTGAACCCGCAGCGGCGATGATTTATCCGCCGGCCGTTGCTGCCGAATAGCGCTGACGAGGAGGATGAAATGCAATGGCGTCGGTCGGTCGACGCCATTGCAGGGGCAAGTGATGGGGGCATCGAATTCACTGTGCGGGCGGCGGACGCGGGAGCGCCGATCGGACGCGCGAACGTGAAAACGTGCGACCGCCTTTGCCTTTAGCCGGTGCCGATCAGAAATTTATGCAGTAGGGTCGCCCGCAATCAGACGCCTTCCAGGGGATTCGGGTGAAGCTAGATATTCTCTTCTGCAGCATGATGGTCTGCACATTTTCGTTGCCGTCCATGGTGCATGCCGAATGGCAGGCGGTGGAAAAGACCCACACCTATGCAATTTCCGGTCAGACCGGAGCTGAACTTTACGCGTCGATCGGAGAGCGAGGGCCAAAGGTTGGCGGGATGGTTCGTGCCATCGCGCACACCGATTTCAAGCTGACCTGGACCCGGAAATACGAGCCGCAAGACAACAACGCCTGCACGCTCGTCTCGGCCAAGCCGAAGCTTATCATCACCTATACGCTGCCGAAGCCGTCAAAGCCGCTGCAGGGCGCCATGGCGCAGAACTGGGAAACCTTTATCTCAGGCGTTCGCAGCCACGAACTGGTGCACGGCGACTTCATCAAGGATCTAGTGAAGGCGATCGAGAGCACATCGGTGGGGCTCTCGGTCGATGCAGATCCCAACTGCCGCAAGATAAGGGCCGAACTAACAAGGCGGCTCGGCGAACTGTCCGTAGCCCAGCGCCAGAGAAGCCGGGACTTCGACCGTGTCGAACTCAGCGATGGTGGTAACATTCACCAGCTCATCCTCAATCTCGTCAATGGTGCCGGAAGCCGTTGACTGAGGTTTGCGCGTAACGGCCCAGGCTGCGCCCTGGCAAGGTACGTCCAAGCGGAATGCGCCGGTGCGTGTGCCGCAACGGAGATTCCCCGACACGTTCCTGTCGAAGTGGATAAGGCGCGATGGCGGCATTTCCGTACAGCTGATGTCGTCCCATACCGGCCGAATTGCCGGATACAGGAGACATGTCAGCCGATCTCGTTCAGCGGGCAGCCGTCAAAACACGCCTGCCGGCTCCTCTGCTGTTGCCAGCCTACTTCATGAATTCGCGGATCTTGTAGGCGACTTCGGTGCGATTGGTCGCGTTCAGCTTTTTCATGATGTTTCTGATGTGGACCTTCACTGTGCTTTCACACAGATCCATCTCGTAGGCGATGATCTTGTTTGCCTTTCCACGGCGCAAGGCTTCGGCAACCTCGATTTCCCGCGGCGTGAACAGGCTGTCTGAGCATCGTGCGCCATTCACGACCGAGTTGATGGCCTCCCTCATCGTCAGGATGCTGCTCGCCGGAACGAAGACGCCGCCGGCGCGCGCAAGTGCGATCGCTTCGGCTGCAACATTGATCCCGACATTGCTTGGAATGTAGCCACGGGCACCACATTCCAGCGCTTTGAGGATCTGGCCGAGTTCGTCCGTTTCGGCAACCACGATCACCGGGCTGTATTTGAACTTCTCAACCAGCGTTTCGATTTTTTCGCAGACTGCAAGGTCGCCCACTTTGCCGCCACCGACGATCAGAAGTACGGCAGAGGGGTCGGTCTGCAATTTTCGGCTGCGCCACTCGTCAAAGGATCCGACGGTAACGATCGTCAGTCCGGGATCGTAGCCCGTCAGACTTTTCGACAGGCATTCCCGGTCGAGCGCGCGCGGGTCAATGAGCAGGATGTAGTCGAAATCCTCTTCCTGATCCGTCATGTCCGAACCGCTCAAGCCTTGGGGGAGGGATTGTTCCAGTGCGCTTGGGAAGGATGTCGGTCGCGTCGTGGAGCTTCTCGCAATTGTTGCTGTACGAATATCCATTGAATTTTCTCCTTTTTATTCTTATTTTGTCAGGTGTAAAATATTCTAGATACAAGTATAAGTGCAAATATACCTTCGGGTTCCTCTCATGATTTTGTTGTTATATATTTCCAATCAGATCACATATATTTCTGCTCTGCATTAACATAGGTTAATGTACTCGCAATCAATCAGTCGAGATTCGTGCGAAGATAGCCGGGGTCGAAATCAACCAATTCGGCCAGTCGTCGGCGATCGAGAAACTCGACGATGCCATTCCTGAAGGATAACAACCCCTTCAATCTCATCTCCTTCAAAACGCGGTTGATGTGTACGGACGATAGCCCGACGGCATCGCCGATGTCTGACTGCGTCAGGGGGCATTCGAAACCGTCAAAACCCGATCTGCTCGGTTTGCCGGCTCGCACCGCCAGTTCGAGCAGCAGATGGCCTGTGCGCTCCAGCGCATCGCGGCGCGCGATGTTTGCCAGCCGCTCGGTCATTCGCACTTGGCGCTTGAGCATCTCGTGCACGAAATTCTGTTGGATCCTCGTCGAAAGATTGGGGCCACCGGCGCCGGGAGGCACGGCAAATTCATAGACGGTCACGTCCGAGAGGGCCTGGATGGTTTCTTGCGTCAACTCGGAAGACAAGGTCCAGACCATGTCTCCGCGCAGCATGAATTCCACGACGATCCGCGTGCCGTTCGCCAGAATCTTGCGACTGACACTCCAGCCGGAGATGAAGAACAGAACGCATGACCTCCCCTCTGGCTCGAACAAAATGGAGCCGGCCGGGAACACCCGCTTTCGCGCAACGGTGAGTTCCGATCTGTGTTGGTTCGTGTCGAAACTCGACGGTTCACCGCGCTGTTGCGACCCTATAAATGCCCCAAGTTGCCCCACCATAAAGGCGCACTCTCTCTTCGGTCTTTTCGATTGTACTTAAGTATATAGCAAACAACCGGTGGTTAGGAATATTACCCAAGATGATTAGTAATTGTGGGAATCCACATCGATATCAGCTTAATCCGGCCGGGTGGGGCAAACGGTAAAGAGCTGAAAAGCTTGGAATTTAGGTGTTGGAGAAGCCAATTGCTTTGTGCAAGGGATCAGGTAGCCCGCAACCGTCAGAGGCCGTTCGACCAGGCGTAGCCGGCCAAGCCTTGTTCGTTCGGCACAACCGCCGGCTGGGTCTTCCGGTTCGCGCCGCGGTTCTGGTGCATTTCCAGGCATTCTCGCAAGAGCGCGATGCCGTCGCGGGCCTGATCGAGGATGGAGGCGTGGGTCTCGGGATCGATGCCCCTGCGGGCTGCCTCCTCGAGCAAGGAGGCGACGTGTTGTGCTGAGACGTCGGCATCGCCGGCAAAATACTCTGACCGGCCGACGAACTGGAAAAAGCCGTCGACCTTCGGATCCCAACCGAGACCGACCTGCGGCACGCCGAGGGAATAGGCGGCGATACAGGCGTGCAGGCGATGCGCCAGGATGACCTGCGTCGATGCGATAATGTGGATCAGTTCCTCGGGCGTTTTCGGGCGGGGGGCCAGATAGAGATTGCCGCTGTCAATCTGCCCCGCGAGACCGTCGCCGCTGAGAATGCGTCGAGCAAAGGCCTGGTCTTCCTGTGCGCCATTGGTGAAGAGACAGATCCTGTATCCGGCTTCGAGCATCATGCTCAGCAATCGATGATAATCTTCGATATGCCGAAACGGAATTCCCTTCGACCCGTGGCCCGAATGACGCCGCAGGATCAGCGGGTCGGTGACACAGATACCGATCGCCCGGTCCTCCGCCTTCAGTGGTTCGAGCGCGTGGCTCGAAACGATCTCCCGAACGAGCAATCCGGGGTCGGGCAGTATCCTGGCGTGCGGGCCGGCTGGAAAATGGCCGAACCAGTTGCGGCTGGCGATGGTATCGCGGACCGAGACATGGACCAGTTGGCTTTCCTCGAGCCTGCCGAAGAGCTTTCTTGCCTGTGGCGACCAGTCCCGGCTGGTGCCGACGGCATAGATCGCGAGCGGCTTGCCGCTACGTTTGACACAGTCGAGCGCGGCTCCCACCTTCAGCGGGAAGTTCAGGTCATCGTCCTGAAACAGGTTTCCCCCGCCGATAACGACGGCATCGGCTGCCTCGATCTCTCTTTGCCATTCGACCTGCAATCGGCGCAGTGTCGGGGCGAGCGCCTGCTTGACAACCCGCCGGCGCGCGAACGCGGGCAGGGCCTGCAGCACCTTCAGCAATTGCCGGCGACGCCCGCCACCGCCGGTGCCGAACGCTGTCCTGCCGGCGAGATCGATCGTCTTGACCTCCAGCCCTTTTGTCCCGCGCGCGAGCGCGGTCTCAAGGCACTGCGCAAGAACACCGTCACCGAGGTTCTCGCTGTATTTGACGTTGAAGACGACGACCTTCATCAGGAGCCTCCTATGCGGCGCGGGCTAGCCGCACCGACAAGTCGTGTTCGGCGTGCTGCCACATCGCTGATTTGCAGGCATGTCAGCGCCGACACGCTACCGGCGAGGATGTAGAAAAGCAGGCCCAGGTCATAGACAGTGCCCGAAACCAGAGACGTGCTGAGAGCAGCGACAAATCCGGCTTTCGCTGCCCGTAGCGCTGCAAGACCTTCCACGCGCCGCTGAGCGGCCAACGGCACGCGAGCGCAAAGGATGGTTGCGACAAAGATGCAGAAGATGACGAGCCCCAGAACACCGACATTCGACAGGAGAACCAACAGATAGCTCGAGGCGCGCGCGCTCCCCAGGCCCGCGCCCATGCCGAAAGTGTTGACGAAGGCCTCATAGGCGGCCGCGTTCCACATAGCGCGCTCGCGGCCGGACTGGCTGTCGACCTTTGACAGGAGCATCTCATCGAGAAAGTCGTAGACGGTCGACACCATCTCGGGAAACAGGTTGACGACCGTAAGCAGGACGAGTGGCACAATTAGGAAAAGGGCCGCGAGAAACACCGGGCGTCCGGGGTTTTTCCGTTGGAAGACCGTGATGATCGACCGTATCCAGAGAAATGGGAAGACGACGGCCAACCCGAGCAGCGCTGTCGCAGACGTCGAAAACACCAGGCCGGCGAGTGAAGCAAGCGCCAACGCTGCCGTCAGCCGCGAGCGGATCCGGTCGAGCCAGAGGCTCGCCGTCGCGGCGAACAGGACCAGCGTGTAATCGGCAAAGGCCGATGCCTCGGGGAAGGATCCGGAAATCCGTTTCAGTCCGCCTTTTTCCGCTGCGGTCAGAAGGGCGTAGTTGGCCGTTCGCACCACGCTCAGAAGATACTCTGTACCGGAGAAGTAGGTGACGATGTCGGCGGCCGCGAAGGCGAGATTGACCGTTGCAGCAATGAGGATGGCGCTGACGAGGTGCGACGGAGCCCCCGGGCGACGCAGATAGGCGTGGCAGAACCCGAAACAGGCAAGTCCCCCGAGGGCGTAGACGGCCTGCGTTATGTTGTTGGATGAAGACCTGAGCGGCGACAGCGCTATGAAACTTCTCGCGCCGACCGATCGTTCGACCGTCATCACATCGACGGCGCCCTGGAACAGACGAGGCGACAGGACCGCGGTCAGCACGCCGAAAAGCGTGAGCACCATCAGCCAGAAGCCGGAGCCGGCCGGTACGAAGGCTGCCAATACAGGACCTTCGCCATAAGCCATCAGGATCCTGACGCCGAAAAACAGCAGGAAGACATTGGGAACAAGGATGGACGCGCCGCCAAGGGCTGGAAGGTTGATTGCCGCCGCCGAGCCGAGCGTGGTGGAAACGACCATGAACGTCAAAGCCCAATGGATGGGCGCCATAAGCACGCCCAAGCCCACAAGTACGGTAACGAAGCCGATCAGTTCAAAGCTCATGCCACCATTTCCAGTTCATGAAACGATCCTATCAAAGGGGGCATGCCGCGTATTTACGCCTGCGGCTAAGCCTTTCGCATAGCGTGCCGGCCTGAATCGGTAATGGACCCCGGGCGGGCTGCCGCGCTAGTTTCCCGCCATGACCCCATCTGTTCGCGAACCGCGCCGTTACCTGGCCCGCCGCCCTTCAGTTCGGCACTTCGTCCGGCCTGTCATCGGTTGTCTGTGGATCTTGATGCTCGCATCGGGCGCCTCGGCTGACGGATACACGGGCGGGGACACAGGCGATGCGCTTCCGGTCGACGATATGCGTCTGACGTTCGACGAGAACTTTGATGAGCTGGACGTATCGGCCTGGGGGCCTGGAACCCGCTGGATCGCCCACACGCCGTGGTCCGGGGATTTCGGAGGTGCCCGCTTCGCCAATCCCGGCGAGCGCACACCTTTCAAGACCGAGAACGGCATCCTGAGGATCGAGGCAAAGCGTGATCCGGAGGGAGACTGGCAGTCCGGCCTGCTCGCTTCGGTGGATCCGAAGGGCAACGGCTTTGCCCAGCAATACGGCTATTTCGAAATGCGCGCCCAACTGCCGGTCGGTCCCGGGGTATGGCCCGCCTTCTGGTTGATCGGCAAGGATCGCTCGAAGTCGACGGCGGAAATAGACGTGATGGAATTTTACGGCGACAAGCCGGACGGTTACTCCTCGGTCATCCATGTCTGGCATCGCGACGACAAGAACGATTCCCAGTTCAGCCGGATCGAGGTGTTTCGCGACGCCGATCCGCAGGACTTTCACACCTATGGGGTGAAGATCGATTCCGAGTTCATCCGGATGTATTTCGACCGGAAACTCGTATGGAAGGCGGAGACACGACCCGAGCACCGGCAGCCGATGTATGTGCTGCTCAACCTCGCCCTGGTCGAAAAGACGGCGGACCAGGCGCCTGATCCCTCCCACATGTTCATCGATTACATCAGGGCCTACGACCTTCCATAGATCGCGCCGGCGACTGCATGTTTCCTCAAATTCCGTCCGGTTCAAGAACGAGAACATGGAGCAATTCGAGGCGGCGCGGCGAGCCTTGTCCGCCTGACAGGAGGCGCGGCGCGGTCGATCGTTTTCACCTCGCACGGCCCTCACTGTCCACTGCCGCACCTGCCTTTGGAAGCGCGTGAAAACAAAGCGAAAACAAACGGTTCTGTCCGCGGGATCTGACGGGTTGTCTGCGTATCTCCCCGGGTCGCATCCCCCTAAGGACTAAGGGGAGCTAACCCTTTTGATCGCCGGGTATCGATGCGGCTATCCCAATGATCAGCTGTTCATTTTTCGCCACCATGGAATTCTGGCAGACGACGGCATTGCAGCAAATTTCTCCGGCCGTCTGTTGCCGGGAGGACGTCTGGGTCTTTCCGCCAGGCAGTGAAGCGAGAGGAACAGGAGGCGAAGTATGGCTGAGTTCCGATTTTCCGGAGGCGACGGCTCGGGGGGGATGCCCGTGCGCGCGACAGGTCGCTCGCAGGAAACCGTGTCCTACGATCCGGAGCGTTCGGTTCATGCCATCGTTCATCAGCAGGCTCAGGCGGCTCCGCAGGCAACGGCAATCATCTTCGACGATCACTCGATCACCTATGGCGAACTTGACACTCTGTCGGATGCGCTCGCCGCTTACCTGATCGACCGAGGCGTGACGAAGGGCGACATCGTCTGCCTCTTCGTTCCGCGGTCTCTTGAGACGATCGTCGCCATGCTGGCCATCCTAAAGGCGGGCGCTGCCTATCTGCCGCTGGACACGACCTTTCCCGTCGACCATCTCGACTACGTCATCGGCGACTGCGAGCCGAAGGTGGTCTTTGTCGATACCTGCACGCTTGTCACGATGCTTCAGGTTCCGAGCGTCAAAGGCACGATCGCTGACCTCCATGCCCTCGTTGCCGACCTCTCGCGCGCTGAGGCGAAGCCATTCGAACCCGTGGCTGTCGTCGGTGGCGACATGGCCTACGTCATGTACACGTCGGGTTCGACCGGCCGACCGAAGGGCGTCGCCATTCCGCATCGCGGCATCACGCGGCTCGCGCTCGATCAGAACTATGTCGAGCTCGGCAGCGGCGATGTCGTGCTGCACGCGGCCACCATCGCGTTCGACATCGCCACCTTCGAGGTCTGGGGCACGTTGACGAATGGCGGTACGATCGCCGGTTTGCCGGACGGAAATTTCTCGATCGGCCGGCTGCGGGACGTCATCCGCGACAACGGCGTCACCGTCTCCCTGATCACCACGGGTCTGTTCAATCTGCTCGCCGATTTCTCCTGCGGCGAACTGCCGACGCTGCGACACCTGATGTTCGGCGGCGAAGTCGCCTCGGCCGAACATGTCAAACGTTTTCAGAAGGCGCATCCGGAGTGCCGCCTGACCAACGGCTACGGCCCGACGGAAATCACCGTTATCGCCACCGCCTTCGACATCCCCGCCGGCTTCGACGGCAAGGATGTGCCGATCGGCCGCGCCGTCAGTCACACCGGAATATTGATTGTCGATGAGGACCATCGCCCGGTCGGGTGCGGCATGGAGGGGGAGCTTGTTCTGACCGGCGAGGGGGTCGCCATCGGTTATTTCCGGCGTCCCGAACTGACGGCGGAGCGGTTCGTGACGATCCGCACCGATGAGGGCGACGTGCGCGGCTATCTGACGGGCGATCTATCGGTGCTCGGCAACGACGGCATCCTGCTCTTCCGCGGCCGGCGGGACCGGCAGATCAAGTTGAACGGCAAACGCATCGAGCTCGACGAGATCGAAGCCGCCTTGCGGCGTGATCCGCGGCTCGCCGACGGTGTCGTCATCTGCCAGCATCTGGACCAGTCCCACAAGCGGATCGTCGGCTACCTGTGCCCGCGCGAGGGCGCGCGGACAGACGATGCAGAGCTGATCCGCGGTGTGATGGAAAGGCTGCGCAACAGTCTTCCCGCCTACATGATCCCGAGTGCAGTGATCGTGCTCGATCATTTGCCGCTGCACCAGTCGGGCAAGGTCGACCGTGCCAGGTTGCCGCTGCCGGTGGATGCATTGCCCACCGAAAACGCACCGGTCGCCAGCCGAACCGAGGCGGTCTTGCAAGAACTCTGGTGCAGCGTCCTCGGTCTTCCGGCCGTGGAGCTCGATCGCAACTTCTTCGATTTCGGCGGGACTTCGCTGCAGCTGATGCGGGTGCATGCGGCGCTGGAGGTAAAGCTCGCCCGACCGATCGATGTGGTCGCGCTGTTCAAGCATACGACCGTTCGTGAACTGGCTGGTTTTCTTGACGGAAAGTCGTTGGCCAGTGCCCGCACGATGACGGCGGCCGAACGTGCGGCGCGCCAGAAAAAGAACATGTCCCACTTCCGCAGGAGCGCCTCATGACGGTTTTCAATGGTGCGGACGACGCGCGCGGTTCCGATCGCAATGACCAGGACGTGACTGGCATTGCGATCATCGGCATGTCCGGTCGTTTTCCGGGCGCCCCGTCGGTCGAGGCTCTCTGGGATCTGGTGTGCGAGGGGCGGCATGCATTTTCGAAACTGAGACCGGACGAAATCGAGGACGCTTTTACCGACGAGGAACGTGCTGCGGCGAACTATGTCCCGGCCCGGCCGCAGCTTCCTGATATCGACATGTTCGACGCCGAGTTCTTCGGCATGTTCCCGCGCGAGGCGGCAGTTACCGACCCGCAGCACCGGGTCTTCCTGGAAGTCTGCTGGGAAGCGCTGGAGCGGGCCGGGTATGATCCCCATCGTTATCCCGGTCTGATCGGCGTTTTTGCCGGCGCGTCGATGCCGACCTATCTCATCAACAATGTCCTGGGCGAACGGGCAAAAGCCGAGGAGTTCACCTCCAATTATCAGATCGGCTGCTTTCAGCAGATCGTCGGCTCGCTGACTGACGTGCTGGCGACAAGGATCGCCTACAAGTTCAATCTGCGCGGGCCGGCAATCGCAATCCAGTCGGCCTGCTCGACGTCGCTTCTGGCAGTGTCCCAGGCCTGCCAGAACCTTCTGACCTATAGCTGCGACATGGCGCTTGCGGGCGGGGTATCGATCACCATTCCGCAGCGGCGTGGCTATATCTACCAGGAAGGCGGCATGGTCTCGCCCGATGGCGTCTGCCGACCGTTCGACGAGCAGGCGGCCGGAACCGTTTTCGGCAGCGGCGCCGGCATCGTGCTGCTGAAGCGGCTGGAAGACGCCCTTGAGGATGGAGACCGGATCTTCGCGGTCATTCGCGGCTACGGCATCAACAACGACGGTTCGGACAAGATCGGGTTTACGGCGCCGAGCGTCGAGGGGCAGGCGGATGCGATTTCATCGGCGTTGGCAAATGCCGGCGTCGATCCACAGACGATTGGATATGTCGAATGCCACGGCACCGCGACGCCGCTCGGTGACCCCATCGAGTTCGGCGGATTGCGTGCCGCTTTTGCCGATGCTGGCGACATGCGGCAGCATTGCGCATTGGGCTCGGTCAAGGGCAATGTCGGTCACCTCGATGCCGCCGCCGGTGTCTGCGGGTTGATCAAGACGACGCTGGCGCTCTATCACGCCAAGATTCCGGGAATGGCGAATTATCAACGTCCGAACCCGCGCATCAATCTCGATGAAAGCCCCTTCTACATTCCCGCCAGCACCACCGACTGGCCGGTTACCGAGGGTCCGCGCCGCGCCGGCATCAGCTCGTTCGGCGTCGGAGGTACCAATGTGCACCTCGTGCTGGAGCAGGCACCGGCATCGCGCGGTGATGTCGACGCCATGGCGCGGGGACCGTACATCCTGCCGTTGTCCGCGCGCAACGAGGCCGCGCTTGCGGCCATGCGGGCGAACCTGCGCGATCACCTGCAGGCAAACCCGGCATTGCCGTTGGCGCAGGTTGCCCACACGCTGCAGACCGGACGGCGCGCCTTCAGCCATCGCACCGCGGTCGCCGTAAACGATATCGAGCAGGCGATCGAGCGCCTCGGCGACGAACGGGTGGCAAGCGCGGTTGCAACCGACCGTCCTCCGCTCGCATTCATGTTTCCCGGCCAGGGCTCGCAATATGTCGGCATGGGAGCCGCACTCTACAGCCGCGAACCGGAATTCACCCGTTGGATAGACCGGGGCGCCGATCTACTTCGGGCACCACTGAAGACGGACCTGCGCGATTTCATCTGCCACAGTGGCACCGTCAGCCAGGCGATGGCCGACGAGCAGCGCGAAACCCGCATCGCCCAGCCCTGCCTCTACCTCGTCGAATACGCGCTGGCGCGCCTATGGATGAGCCGCGGCTTGAAACCCGACGCGATGATCGGCCACAGCGTTGGCGAATTCGTCGCCGCGACACTGGCCAATGTCATCTCGTTCGAGGACGGATTGCGGCTCGTGGCCGCGCGCGGACGTTTGATGCAGTCGCAGCCTCAGGGCGCGATGGTTTCCGTGCGCGCCGACGTGGAGACCGTCTCAGCCTATCTCGGCGACGGGGTCGAGATCGCTGCGGTCAACGCGCCGAAACTCTGCGTGATTTCCGGAACGTTCGATGCCGTCGATGCGGCGTGCGCGGCGATGGAGCGCGCAGGTATCGCCTTCAGCCGGCTTCACACCTCACATGCATTTCATTCAGCAATGATGGACGGTGTCACCGATGCCTTGCGCGAGGAGACCGCAAAGGTCACCTACGGCACCGCGATTATGCCTTACATCTCCTGCGTCACCGGCGCCTGGCAGACGGGCGAGCAAGGCATGTCGCCCGACTATTGGGCGAAACATTGCCGTGCCGCCGTCCGGTTTTCCGATGGACTGGCAACCCTTTGCGACGGGCGGAAACCTGTCTTGCTGGAGGTTGGACCGGGTCGCACCCTGTCGGTCTTCGCCGCGCAGACGCTCGGCCGCGATGCGGTCAGCGCCGTCGTCCAGTCGCTGCCGGAACATGATCGTGCGCATGCCGCCGGCGACACGCTCGCCGAAGCCCATGGCAAGCTCTGGATGTCGGGCTGTGATCTCAATTGGCCGGCATCGCCGGCAGCCGGCAGCGCGCCCCTCATTCTGCCCACCTATCCGTTCCAGCGGCAAAGACACTGGATCGACGCACCTGCCTCCGCGCGGCGCGGCGAAAGCCAGCCGGCGTCATCGGTCGCGCAGCTCTTAGCCGCCGAGCCGTCTTCCACCGACACGCAAGCGCAACCGTTTGACGGGATGAAAATCATGAATGTTGCTACACCAGCCGTTGCTGCAAGCCGTATCCCCGCATTGCAAACCTCGCTTATTACCCTGCTCAGCGACATGTCGGGAGAGGCGCTTGGACCCGGCGAAGCGGGCGCGACATTCCTTGAGCTCGGCTTTGACTCGCTCTTCATCGGCCAGTTCGCCCAGCGGATCGAGAAGGATTACAAGATCAAGCTCTCGTTCCGGGAACTGTTGAGCAACATTCCCACAGTCCAGGATCTGGCCGCGCATCTCGATCGGCAGCTGCCGCCCGAGCCGCAGCAGGCGCCGGCGTCAGTGGCTGCAGCAGCTGAAGTCACCCTGCCGCTCCCCGCCGCAGCCGCCCAGCCCGTCGCCGCACAGGTTCTCCCGCTTCTTGCCGCTGCCCCCGCCACAACGGCCGCGCCGGTTGCCGGCATCGAAGCCGTCCTGCAGTCGCAGTTGCAGATGCTGCAGGCGGTCGTTTCGCAGCAGCTCCAGGTGCTTCAGGCAGCGGGCTCCGCCGCCCCGCCCGTGACGGCGACCGTTACTGCGGCAGCGATAGCCACTCCGGCCGCGACGAGCGCGCCGCAGCCGGTGCCGAAGGATGGGGTCGACGCCACGGCCGACGGCGAAATTGGAGCGGGCCGTATCAAGCTCTATCGTCCAGGCGCCAAGAGCCTGGCGCCCGAGATGACCCCGGAAAAACAGGCGTTCGTCGCCAATCTGATTGCAGCCTACGAGGCACGGAACGGGAAGTCGAAGAGCTTTACCGGCCAGAACCGGAAGTGGCTCGCCGACCCGCGCACTGCTGCCGGCTTCCGTCAGGACTGGAAGGAGATCGTGTTCCCTGTCGTCTCCGATCGGTCGAAGGGGTCGCGCATCTGGGATGTCGACGGCAACGAGTATATCGATCTCGTCAACGGCATGGGCCAGACGGCCTTCGGACATGCGCCGGACTTCGTCGTGGAAGCCGTGAAGGCGCAGGCGGACGCCGGATTTGCCATCGGCCCGCAAACGCCGCTTGCCGGCGAAGTCGCGGAAATGATCGCGGAGATGACCGGCCACGAGCGCGTGACCTTCTGCAACACCGGTTCCGAAGCCGTGATGGCGGCGATGCGGGTGGCGCGCACGGTCACCGGCCGGGACCGCATCGTGATTTTCGGAAACGACTACCACGGGCAGTTCGACGAAGTTTTGGTCAAGGGCAAGAACCGGGCGGGCGCTCCTGTCGCGATACCGGTTGCAGCCGGTATCCCGGCCGCCTCCGTCGCCAACATGACCGTGCTTCGCTACGGCGATCCGGAAAGCCTTGACTGGATCAAAGCCAATGCCGGCGATATCGCCGCGGTGATCATCGAGCCTGTTCAGAGCCGTCATCCGGAGTTGCGGCCGGTCGAGTTCGTGCGTGCGCTGCGCGATATCGCAACGAAATCCGAGTTCGCCCTGGTCTTCGACGAGGTCGTCACCGGCTTCCGGGTCGATCCCGGTGGCATGCAGGCGATCTGGGGCATCAAGGGTGACATGGCGACCTATGGCAAGGTCATCGGCGGCGGCATGCCGATCGGCGTGCTGGTCGGCGACAGCCGCTTCATGGATGCGCTTGACGGCGGTTGCTGGAACTATGGCGACGACAGCGTTCCGATGACGGCGCCAACTTTCTTCGCCGGAACATTCGTGCGCCATCCGTTGGTGCTGGCAGCGGCGCGCGCCGTTCTTCAGCACATCAAGGGCGAGGGGGCGGCACTCTACGGCGCGGTCGCCGATCGTACGCAGGCTCTGGTCGCCGAGATCAATGGCGATCTCGCACGGCGCGGGATCGCCAGGTCCGTCAACGGCTACAAGAGCTGGTTCTTCACCGAGTTTGGCAGCGACGATCCGCTTGGTTCACTTCTCTACGCCAAGATGCGCATGCAAGGCATCCATATCCAGGACGGCTATCCCTGCTTCCTGACGACCGCCCACAGCGAGGCGGATTTCCAGGCGATCGCCGCCGCCTTCCGCAACAGCCTCGATGCACTTCAATCGGTCGGGATTCTCGGCACGCAAGACCAGGCAGAGGAAATCGCCCCAGCGTCCGCCGGCGTGGAATTTGTCCGGCCGTCGACGGCGCCGCTGACGGAAGCACAAAAGGAGATCTGGCTTGCCGCCCAGGCCGGCGATGAAGCCTCCTGTGCCTTCAACGAGTCCTTCACGATGGTCCTGGACGGGCCGTTTGACCGGGAGCGCCTCGGCCGGGCGCTCGATGCCGTCGTTGCGAGACACGACGCACTGCAGATCCGGTTCGCCCGGGCAGGCGATCGTTTCGAATTCATTCCCGATTTCGAGCTCGATGTCGCCGATATCGACTTTGCCGGCGAGAGCGATGGCGAAGCGTTGTTCCGGCAGTTGATCGACGAGGATGCGCGCACCCCTTTCGATCTCGCCAATGGGCCGCTGGTCAGGGCGTCCATCGTCAGGATGGCTCCCGACAGCCACCGTCTGGTCTTCACAGCGCACCACATCATCTGCGATGGCTGGTCGGTGAATGTCGTGATCGAAGAGCTCGCCGCGATCTACTCGGCCTATGTACGTGACGCCGAGGCCGATCTTGCGTCGCCGCTGTCCTTTGCCACTTACGCGATCGATCTGGCACCCGATGCGGAGATCGCCGGTGCGACAGAACAGTTCTGGCTCGACCAGTACAGGGACGTTCCCGATCTGCCTGATATGCCGCTGGATCGGCCACGGTCGGAACGCCGCAGCTTTGCCGGCGGGACCGTCACCGGACATATCGAGGCGGAAACCTACAAAGCGCTGAAGAAGGCAGGGGCAAAGTCCGGAGCAACGCTGTTCTCCACCTTGCTGGCGGCGCTGCAGATCATGATCTCCCGCCTCTCCGGCCAGGGCGACATCGTCATTGCCGTGCCTTCGGCCGGGCAGAACCTGCTCGATGGTCAGACGCTCGTCGGCCACTGTGTCAATCTTCTGCCGCTTCGCCAGACAGTCGCGTCTGACAGACGTTTTGACGAGCATCTCAAAGCCACGCAGCAGCTCGTGCTCGGCGCGTTCGAGCACCAGGACTACACCTATGGCACGCTTGTGCGCAAGCTGGGCGTCAAGCGCGACACGCATCGCCTGCCGTTGACGGAGATCCAGTTCAATCTGGAGCGGGTGCCGGACAATCTGGATTTCGGCGGCCTGCAGACCAAGATTTCCTCGAACGCCAAGGCCTTCTCCAACTTCGACATGTTCTTCAACCTGACCGAAAGCCCCGCGGGCGTTCGCATCGACGTCGACTACAATGCGGAAGTCTTCGAACGCAGCACGATCGAGCGCTGGATCGGCCACTACGCGACACTGGTTGCGGCGCTGGCCGCCGATATTGCCCGGCCGATCAACGATCTGCCGCTTCTGTCTGCAGCTGAACAGGCCTGGCTTGCAGAGGGCCTGAACGACACCGCCGCCGACTATGATCGCGACGCATTCGTCTTCTCGCTGTTTGCCCGCAAGGCTGCCGAACGGCCGACGGCGGTCGCCGTCGAACTCGACGGCCAGACGATGACCTATGCGGAGCTCGAAACGCGATCCAACCAATTGGCCTGCCGGATCCAGAAGGCCGTCCCGCAGCCGGGGCAGCGCATCGCGCTCCTGGTCGAACGGTCGCTTGAAATGGTGGTCGCTCTGCTGGCGATCATGAAATCGGGACACGCCTACGTGCCACTCGACCCGGCCCACCCGGAGACGCGTCTGTCCCAGACACTGGCGGTTGCGAGCGTTGCCGGCATGATCTGCGACAGCGACCGGGCAGAAACTCTGGCTGGCAAGGACGTCGTGATCATCCGCATCGACGGCGAACAGGGCGCGACCGGCCCGGCCGCGGCGCTGCCGCAAGTCCCGACCGACGCGGCGACGCCGGCCTATATCATCTTCACCTCGGGATCGACCGGAGCACCGAAGGGGGTCGAGGTTTCCCATCGTGCCCTCGTCAACTTCCTGACATCCATGGCGCGGGAGCCTGGGTTCACCGATCGCGACACCATCGTCGCGGTAACGACGATCTCCTTCGACATCGCCGGCCTTGAACTCTACCTGCCGTTGGTCGCAGGCGCGAAGGTCGTGCTTGCCGGCCGGCACACGGTGCGCGACGGGTTTGCTCTCGTTCGGCTCGTCGAAAGCTGTGGTGCGACCGTGCTGCAGGCGACGCCGACACTCTGGCAGATGCTGGTCGAGGCTGGTCTTAGCCGCCCCGGCCTCAAGATGCTGTGCGGTGGCGAGCCGCTTCCCAAGGCACTTGCATCCTCGCTGCTCGGCCTCGGCGGAGAGCTGTGGAACATGTACGGCCCGACCGAGACGACGATCTGGTCGTCGGTCCAGCGGATCGAGGATGGCGAAAAGCCGATCACCATCGGTCATCCCATTGCCAACACGCAGCTTCTCATCCTCGACAAGGCGGGTCGCGTTGCCGCCGTCGGCGTCACCGGTGAGCTTCATATCGGTGGCGAGGGCCTCGCCAACGGCTACTTCGCCCGTCCCGACCTCACCGAGAAGGCCTTCGTCGATATCGACATCGGCACGGGAGCGGTTCAGCGTCTCTACAAGACGGGCGACGTCGGCCGTCGGCTCGCGGATGGTTCGTTGCAATTGCTCGGCCGACGCGATCAGCAGATCAAGCTTCGTGGCTTCCGCATCGAGCTTGGCGACATCGAGGCTGCGATCTCCAGCGCAGAAGGCGTTCGCCTATGCGCCGTCGTCGCCGCCCAGAACAAGAATGGCGACAGACAGCTCGTCTGCTACGTGATCCCGCAGAACGAGAACGACAAGCCGACGACATCCATGCTCGCGGCACATGCGGAGGCCAACCTGCCGGCGCATATGGTCCCCGGGTTCTGGGTGCTGGAGGAAGCGCTTCCTCAGACGGCCAATGGCAAGCTCGACCGCAAGGCGCTCGAACAGCGCGGTCTGCCGCAACGGGAGGTCGCGGCCATCCGGGTGCCGCCGCGCACTGCCATGGAAACACGGCTCTGCGAGATCTGGCGCGACGTCCTGAATGCGCAGGAGATCGGTGTCGAGGACAACCTCTACGCGCTGGGTGCGGATTCTCTGATCATCTTCCGCATCGCTGCCCGCATGCTGGACAGTGGCCTGCAGCTGGAGGCCAAGCACCTGATGATGCATCCCTCCATCGCAGAACTCGCCACCTTTGCCGAAACACGCGACGACGGCGAGCTGAACGCCGCCAAGCCGCAAGTTCCTTCGCTGAGAGATTTCCGCAATGGCGCGCGGCGCCGGTTTGAGCAGGTATCACGCGTATGAAAGAGACCAACAACACTGCACCTGCCGCCGAAGCCACCGTGATCGCGGAGTTTCCCTGTTCCCAGACCCAGCTGCGCTGTTGGATCCTCGACCAGTTGAAGCCGGGCAATCCGGCGCTCAACGTCGCGGTCCGCTGGGAGATCCGTGGCACTTTTCGATCTTCGACGTTGGAGGCTGCCTTTCGCACCGTCATCCAGCGCCATGAGATCCTGCGTACCCGGTTCGTCGAGGTCGGCGGCAGGCCCTGCCAGCAGGTGGTCGATCAGGTCGACTTCAGGATGTCGGTCATCGACCTGCGAAACGTGCCCGTCGATCAGCGCGATCAGCGCATCCTGTCGATTGGCGAGGAAACCGCCCGCGCGCCTTTCGATCTCAGCAGCCCCTATCTCTTCCGCGTCTCGCTGCTGATGGTGGAGAACGAGCGGGGCTTTCTGCTGATCACCGCCCACCAGAGCTGCTTCGACGGCTGGTCGATCCGCGTGCTGGGCCGCGAGGTCGGTGAGATCGCATCGGCGCTTGATGCCGGACGGCAGCCGGCCGTACCCGAACTGCCGTTGCAATATGGCGACTTCTCGCTGTGGCAGCAGGAGTATCTGGGCAGCTATGGTTTCGAGACCGAGAAGTCGTTCTGGCGCGAGCAGTTGACTGGCGCACCCTATTTCGAGGTTGTTCCGGATACGCCGCGTGGACCGGTCAAGACCAGCCGCGGCAACATCCTCTCTGTCAACAATACCGGCGATTTCAGCGAGCGTATCGACGCCGCCGCACGCGCTCACCGGGTGTCGCTCTACAGTTTCGGGGCGGCCGTCGTCAGCGCCTTGCTGCAGCGCTACACCGGGAAGAATACCGTCATGTTCGGCTCCCAGGTCGCCGGCCGCGACGAAACGGACCTGGAGAACCTCATCGGGGTCTTCATCAACAATGTCGTCCTGCGCTTCGACATCGGCAGCGACATCACCTTTGCCGAGCATGTGCGTTCGGCAGGCGCAACGGTGACCGCTGCGCTCAACCATCATAGAATGCCGTTCAACAAGCTGGTGGAACTGGTCAATCCGGTCCGCGACCCCTCGCGCAATCCGCTGATCTCGGTGAACTTCAACCTGCAGAAGGCCTTCCTGGAAGACCATCAGTATGGTGGCTTCGAACTGCTCAGCGCGCCGTCGCAATCCCCTGGTGTCATCTACGATCTGAGCTTCATCATGATCGGCAGACCGAGCGGATGGCGCATGTCCATCGAATACAATGCCGACCTGTTCGAAAAGGCGACGATCGAATCCCTGCTGCGGCTCTGGCAGGAAGCCTACGAAATGGCGCTGGAGCGGCCCACTGCTCTGCTTTCAGCCCTGGCCATCCCGGCGCGGGAGATCAAGGCGCAGCCCCTCGAGACGGGGCGCGCGACGGCGATCGAACAGATGCTTGCCGCCCATCCATCCGTCGGTTCGGCCGCGGTCCTGCTCGACGAGGATGGAAAACGCGCCCATGCCTTTGTCACACCGGCTCCGACGACCACGGAACCGCTCGACAGTCTGCCGGAGTACCTGATGGACTATCTGGGCCGGCAACTGTCCCAATCCGCCATGCCCGGCGGCATCAGCGTACTCCTCAATTTGCCGCGCGATGCCAGCGGCACCGTCGATCGAAAAGCGTTGCGCATTCCTGTGGGCCTGCCCGTCGCTGCCAAGCCGGTTGTCGACCGGCTGGAAACGGTGAACGCGCCGATGCCGACCCCGGCGCAACCCGACCAAACCAAGGCCCTTGCGGCGATATGGGCGGACGTTCTCGGCGTCCCGACAATCGCGCCGGACGACAACTTCTTCGCGCTCGGCGGCCACTCGCTCCTGGCATTGCGTATGCTCTCCGGCGCCCGATCGAAGCTTGGTGCGAAGGCCGACCTGGAACTGCTCTTCAAGGAGCCGACATTTGGCGGCTTTGCCAAGGCGCTGTTCGGCGGAACGGAACCGAGAGGGACGGAACTGGACGGAGCGAATGCAAGTCCCTGGACTGTCAGTGCCTGCGGGAAAACCGAGGCGCCCTTTACGCTCTACACGCTCAATCATCCGTTCCTCTACTACCGGCTTGCCACCGACCTCGGCGATAGTGTGTCGGTCTACAACGCCAACATGTTCCATGCGGATCTCACTGGCGATCTCGCCTCAATGTCACTCGAGGAGATCGCCGGGCATGCCGTCGACAGCATGGGCACAGACATTCTCAAAGGGCCGGTTGGCGTCATGGGGCTTTGCGTCAACGGCGTGCTGGCGGTCGAAATTGCCCGCCAGCTGCGCCAGCGTGGCGCCGATCTGCGTTTCACGGCGGTCATCGATGCCTGGGCGCCTGGTTATGTCAGGTCGCAGTCCCGGCTCCGGCGCCTTCGCTGGAACGCCGAGCGCCGCGTGAAGCGCATTGGCTACTTCACCCGCAAGCTGTGTTCCGGCCGCCTCGGTTTTGTCGACTATCTCAGGGAGTTCAACTTCACGCTTGCCTTCCTCCAGCGCCTTGGCGTGCGGGCGGCGACCTATTCCCGGGAAGAAGCCGTCAATGCCGATGTTACCGATCTGCTGGTCAATGCGGCCCGTCGCTACCGCCCGGCAGCGACGAACGAGAAGTCCGTTCTGCTGTTTCGAAGCGAAGCCACCCACCGCCGCGCCCGTAAGTTGCTTTTCGGCTGGGGTGGTGCAATCGCTGCAGACAGCGAGGTCTTCGACCTCGAGGGCTGGCATGAGGATAGCCTGAACAGCAACAGCATTCAGGCACTGGCGACGATTGTCATCAACAGATTTCGCTCACATCACGAGAGCTGAACCCGGCTTACGAAGGCAACATCCATGCGTGTCACAAGCCTCCCCTTGCGCATCGGCATCCTGGTCGAGCAGAACGAGGGCTTCGAGAATTGGCAACTGATGGTCTTTGACCGGATCGTTGCGGATCCGAGATATGCCCTGACTGCCTTGCTCGTTCACCCCGCGCCCTATGGGGCCGGTCGGAGGTCCGTGTTCTTCAAGCTTGCCCATCGGCTGGAGCAGACGGCGTTCGGCCGTCAGGCGGCTTACAATCCGTGCAACTTCGATGCGCACAAGCAACGCATCGTGCCATTGGCATCAGCGGAACCTGGTGCGGCGCAGGCGCAAGTGGCGGAGCTTGGCCTCGACCTGGTGATCCGCATGACGCCGAATGGTCTTCCTGACGACGCCGTGCGCGAGTTGCCCTATGGCGAATGGGCGCTGTCCTTCTCCGATCAGAAATCGGGAGCGGGTGAGTGGTTCAGCTATCTCGAGGTTGCAACCGGCGCGCCGTCCGTGGACCTGGCGCTCTACGTTCGGCTCGGGGCGTCTGCCTCGTCCGTTGCAATTGCGTCGTCGTCCTTCAACATCAAGTTCAGCGCGGTCAGGAACATCAACTTCATCAAGGAGCGTGCGGCCACCCTTTTAGTGCGCGAACTCTCGCGGTTGGCCGATACAGGGGAACTGATCACCACGCCACTGCCGGCGCGCCGCCAAGCCTCGCCGCCGTCGATCGACGAATTGGCGCGATATCTCGGCATCCTGAGCGGTCATCTTGTCGGACGGGTGAAGAAGGCCGTGCAGCACAAGGCCGGGACAGGGGCTGCCGTCTGGACGCTCTTTACCGGCAGCGGCCGGATCGACGATTTCGAACCGGGCGGATCCGTCGAGATCCCACCGACGGCGACGGACATCAAGGCGGATCCGTTTCTGCTTCAGCATGAGGACGAATGCTACCTGTTCTACGAAGCCTATGCCGATGGCGACCGCAAGGCGCATATCGCGGTCGGTCGTTTTGACGGCGACCGGCTCGAGCCGGTGGGCGTAGCGCTGAATTGCGACTACCATCTGTCCTACCCGTTCGTCTTTCGCGACGGCGACGACATCTTCATGATGCCCGAGACACATCAATCCAAGCGCATCGAGATCTGGCGCTGCGTCGAATTTCCACTGAAGTGGGAGTTGCACGCAACGGCACTCAACGGTTTGTCCGCCGCAGACAGCATACTGACACGTCACGAGGGGCGGTGGTGGCTGTTTACGAACCTGTCGGAGTTTCACGCCTACGAGGACCATTGCAGCGAACTTCACGTCTTTGAAGTCGATGGACCGGGGCTGGCACGCATCACGCCGCACAAGCGCAATCCGGTGGTGCTCGGCAGCACGGTTGCGCGCAATGCCGGCCGTATTTTCGCGCGCGAAGGACGGGTCTTCCGCCCGTCGCAGCACAATGCGCACGGGATCTACGGCTATGGGCTGAACATCATGGAGATCGAACAACTGGACCTGGAGAACTACCGCGAACGGTGCATCAGGACGATCAAGCCCGATTTCAAGCCGGGCTTGCTCGGTTGCCACCACTTTGATGCGGCCGGGGATCGTTATGTGCTGGATGCGCGACTGACGCTTTGAGCGTCAGCACATCGTCATTCCAATAACGAAGATGCACGGCGTTGCCGAGGGTGAGCGCCGCCAACGTGCCGGCGAAACCCGTCGGCGTCGCGAGGTCGAACAGACTCCAGTTCAGCGGCGCGTCCTGATCACCATCCAGCGATTCGAGCTTTGGACGGGAGGTCGCGTCGACGGTCACGTCGAAGGAGTCGAGCGGTAGCGACAGCCCGGCGCCATGGGCCTTCACGAAGGCTTCCTTGCGCGTCCAGCAGCGATAAAACGCGTGCAGATAATCGTCGCCGCGGAATGCGGCCAGAGCCTCGCACTCGCGCTTCGAGAAGAAATGCTCCGCAATATCCTCCTTCAGAGGCTTGATCGCCTCGACGTCGATGCCGACAGGGTAATGGTCGGAAATCGCCAGCATCGCCACGTCCGCGCTGTGGCTGAGATTGAACTGCAGCAACTCCGATGCGCCGGCGATGCGCGGTTTGCCGAAGACGTTGCAGGAAAGACCGATGCGGTGCGGCGGAAGGTGGAGGTAGTGACCGAGCACCAGGCGCAGGCCGGCACGGCCGGCAATGAAACGTTGTCGATGTTCCGGATAGACGAAACGCGAGGCTCGCGCCCTTTCCTCGCCGCTCAATATCGGGAACAGGCGATCGATTTCCCGCTCGGTCTGGTCGAGGTTCCAGCGCCAGATATCGATAAAGTTGGGACCGATCCGGTCCAGACTAGGTCGCATAGACGAGGCTCCCCTTGGCGGCGGGCCGCTGGCGCACCATGCGTCGGGCGAAATAGGTCATGAGCGGCAAGGGATAGTTCTCGCCGAGCCCGATGCGGCACGTCCTCTTGAGAATATCGAGCGACCGCGGGCACATATCCGGGGCGTATTCAATCTTACGGGAGGTCCAGGCATAGGGGTTCATCTTGGGATTTGCCGTGCGTTGTTCGAGCACCGGCAGCCAGTTGCTGTAGACGTGGCGGCTGGAATCGTAGAGGCGGTAGACGCCGCGCTTGTTCTCGGCCGCAAAGGCCTGCGCCTCCTCGGCCGTGTCGAAGATGACATGCAGGCCGGCGGCATTGTCCTGATCGTTGTGCGGACCGATGCGCATCGCGTTGCTGGACGACAGGATCTCGGCAATTGCATCGTAGTGACGACGCATGCGGCGGATCATCGGATCCAGCTTCTTCAGCTGCACGTTGAGCATGGCGCCCTGGATCTGGCTGGCCTTGAGATTGATGCCGAGCATGGGCGGCTCGTTGGCATTGTCGAGATGGCCGCGAAACAGCGCGCCGATATCATGGTACATGCGCGCCCTGGCGAAGAGCCTGGGATCGTTGGTCACGACTGCGCCTCCTTCGCCGATATTGATGTTCTTGAACTGGTTGAAGCTGAAGGCGCCGGCGTCGCCGATCGTGCCGACGCGCACCCCCTTGTAAGGTAAGCCGACCGCCTGGCAGGCATCCTCGACGACGATGAGCCCGTGGTCGCGGGCGATTTGCATGATGCGCTCCATGTCGCACACCATGTTGGCCATGTGCACGGGAATGATGGCGCGCGTATAGGGGGTGATCTTTCGCAGGATATCTGCCGGATCCATCGTCAGGGTCTCGTCGATCTCTACGATGATGGGGACGGCACCGACGGCAAGTGCCGCGCCCGCCGTCGCAATCCAGGTGTAGGCAGGCACCAGCACTTCATCGCCCGGTCCGACGCCGGCTGCCGCAAGTGCTGCTATGAGCGCGCCGGTGCCACTGCTGACCGTCAGGACATGCTCGACGCCGAACTTGGCGGAAAAATCCGCTTCGAAACGCGTGAGTGGCCCGTTGCCGTCGCTGCTGAAGCGGGCCAGCTTGCCCGACGCAAACACAGGAGCAAGTGCCAGCCATTCTCTCATACCTACACGCGCCATGCCTCAGTCTCCGATCTTTGCCGGCTCTCCGCGCTCGCCGACCATCGGCGTCCAGGGATAAGGACAAATCGCCTGCTGGGTACCGGCCCCAATGATCAAGCCTAGTCGCCTCGCGGCACCGTTTCAAAATGGACATCCGGCCAGCTGCTGAACAAAGTGTGCAGGCTGCAACTAGCCGAAATCAGTAGTTGCCCTACTCCCCTATGCATATTGGGAGATTTCGGTGCGAAAGCGCTGGTGCTACGACCGGTATGTAGCACGCGGGAGTTCTTTTCATGCCGATCCGTGATCTCCGATCAGCCCCCACAGGCACTGAGTTTCGTCCTGATGTGGCCATCGTCGGCGGCGGTCCCGTCGGTCTGACGATCGCGCGTGAGCTCGCGAACAGCCGCTGCCGGGTGCTCGTCATCGAAAGCGGCAGTGCCGACTTCGAGGCAGCGCAGCAGACCTTGAATGCCGTCGAGAATGTCGGCGAGCCGATTGCCCGAGAGGGCGTCGAAAGCCCGGGCAGGGGATACAACGGCAGCCTCGCGTGGCTGAATGACATAGCGCCCTTCGAGTTGCGCAATCGAGGGCTCGGCGGCAGCACACATACCTGGATCGGTAAATGCGCAAGTTTCGACGAAATCGACTTTGAGCGCCGGTCCTGGCTGCCGGTGTCCGGTTGGCCGATGACCCGCGAAAGCCTGGCGCCGGCGCTCGATCGCGCGGCACAACTGCTCAATCTCGGGCCCAATCTCTACGACGAGAGGCTCTTTCGCCGGTTGCATTCGCCGCCGGACGAACTCGGCTTCGACCGTGATCTGCTTCGCCCATTCTTCTGGCAGTTCAGCCATGAACGTGATCAGCACGGCGAACCCATGCGCTTTGCCCATGTGGCAGCCGAGTTGGTCGCCCCGAACATCGATATCCTGACGCATGCCACGGTCACGCAGATCCAGCTCGATGCGAGCGGCAGGCGCGTCGCGTCGCTCGATCTGCGCAGTGTTGACGGTGGTTGTGCAACGGTGTGGCCCGAGACGGTCGTCCTCTGCGCCGGGGGCATCGAAAACGCTCGTCTGCTGCTGGCTTCCAGATCGCTGGCGGCGGGCGGTGTCGGCAACGCCAGGGATGTCGTAGGACGCTACCTTTCCGATCACCCGCGCTCGACACTTCTGCGCTTCGACCGGCCGGATATCGATGCCGTGGCCAGGCACTTCAATTTCTACGGTCTCGTGGATCACGGCAGGACCCAGTTCTATCTTCACGGCCTGCGCCTCAGTCCGACCGTGCAAAGACAGGAAGGGCTCGTCAATTGTGCGGCCTATCCCGTACAGATCCATTCACCCGGCGACCCCTGGGCCGCACTGAAACGGTTGATGCGGGGCGATCGCACGCGGATGGCGCGCGACCTGACCGTCGTCGCGCGGTCTCCCGGCTTTCTGGCAAAGGGCGCTTTCCGGCGGATGGTACAAAAACGAGGGATGATGCACAGATCCGACGAGCTGCGGTTCGATGTCATGGTCGAGCAGAAGCTCGATGCGGAGAGCCGCGTCACCCTGTCTGACCAAGTTGACCGGTACGGCGTGCCGATGCCGCGCGTCGCCTGGAAAATTGGCTCTACGGAGGTGCAGAGCGTCAAGCGGCTGGCGCGGGCATTGGTCTGCGAATTCGGGCGCAATGCGCTTCCCCAACCGCATCTGGTCGACTGGATTGCCTGGGACGAAGACGACAGAGCTGCGTTCACAGACATGGCGCACCCGTCCTGCACCACACGCATGGGCAGCGATCCGGCCACAAGCGTCGTCGATCCCGACGCAATGGTGCATGGTGTCGATGGGCTCTTTGTTGCCGGAAGCTCTGTCTTTTCCACGCCAGGTCACGCCAACCCGACCTTGATGATACTTGGCCTGGCGATGCGTCTTGCCGATCATCTGAAGATGCGATTGGAAAGGCGTTCGGTTCCTGTCGTGACACCGCGTGCGGTTGCCGAGGAAGCAGCCGTCGCCTCCGGAGCGTGACGCCAGACCCTTCCGGCGACAGTGCCGATCGGAAAATATGATGCACGGTGCCGTAACACTATAAATTTGCAGTATAATTCGTTGGGTCGAATCCAGTATGAGGACTTCGGCAGCACCGTTGCTCGTTCGTCATTGCAGCCGGAAATAGAAGCCGGCGCTTTCGCTCGGCCCCAACTCGGGATGTGTCTCGATCACATGTGCGAGTGACGGGATCGACCAGCGGTCGACAAGGCGATAGCCGAGCCTTTCGACGTCACTGCAAAAGACGTCTTCGTTGCGCATCTGGTAGGGCACGATTGCCTTGCCGATGCGCTCCAGCGTCACGACGGGGCTCCCCTTTCTCAGCGCCACCTTGTTGAGCAGGAGGTGGCGGGGCAGGGACGGCATCCGCCCCAGGAGGTCGGACAGCTGGATATCGAGATATTGCAGCAGTCCAGAGCCCAGAAACAACGGCACAGTGCCGGCATCGGCGATGCGCTCAACGAAATGCAGATTGTCGAGCTTGTCCTGCTCGGCCCTGCGCCGGCCCGCTTGCACGATGGCCGGCAGATCGTAGACCACCCAGCGGAAAGACCCGTCGAGGGAGAGAAGGTCGCGGAATGCCCGGTATTTCGTGCCCATATGTCCGCCGGCATCGACAAGACCGTCAACCTCACCCATCACCTGCCGCATCCAGAAAAGCACCGGGTAGTCCCAGGGGGCGACCTGGCACATCTTTTCGAAGGCGACCTCGGCGATCTCTTCGTGATCATAGCCGGCAAGTCCGTTGGAGCGGGCCGCCGCGATGGCGTCTTCGAAAGAACCATAGGCGCCGGTAAAACGCTGAGGGAAAGGCGAGAGATAGCGCAGCCGGCCGCTCGCTGCCTTCAACGGCGTCAGGGAGCGGTTGAGGCTGCGCACGGCGCTGCGCAAAAGCGGATAAGCGGTGTTCTTGATGTCGCTGGTCAGCACGATGCATCTCCCCTGATTGTCGCGCTTGCTTTGTCTGGTTTGTCCCTCATCCGTGACGGCCGAACGCGAAGATGGGCCGCAAGGCATCGCTCCATCGCTGCAAGATGGCCAGTGCCGCCACATATATCGCCGCGCCGGCGACCACCTGCAGCGCGATTGTCGACATCTGCCTGAGCGACGACGCTTCGGCTATCCGGCCGAACAGAAAGACGGCGGCCGCCATGGCGCAGACGGCGATTGCCACCAGGCCGCAGTCGCGAAGGACGCGGTTCCAGGCAAGTTCACCCTCGCGTGACTGCAGCCGCATCGAAATGTTGAACGAGAACACCGCGGCGACGCACTGTCCCAATGCTGTCGCAACCGCGCCGAACGGGGTCAGCAGAATGATCAGCCCGACGGAGATCGCGCCGTTCAACATGACGGCTTTCGGCATCCTGTGAATGTTGCCGCTCAGCGACAACAACGGCTCGGTCACATAGCCCGGGATCAGAAGTGTCTGTTTTGCGGCGAGAATTGCGACGAGGATCGCTGCCGGCGCCCATTTGTCACCCAGGACGACGTCGATGAGTTCTGCCGAAATCAGCGCGAGACCGAGATAGATCGGCGTCGAGATCGCCATCAGCACCGTCATGAAGGTCGTGGCTGTCGTCCCGATCGCCGCCCGGTCGACATCGCCCCTGTCTTTGCCGGCGGCGCGGCCGAAGAGGATCCAGGCCAGCATCCGGGCCGGTTCGCCCATCAGTTCGGAGAAGGCGGCAACGATCCGTTCGGCGGCGCGATAGTAGCCCGCCTCGGCCAGGCCGAGGAAGCTTCCGACCACCAGCGTGCCGGCGTAGGAACGGAAGAACACCACAAGCCGGTTGGCGACGATATGGCGCGAGAACTCCAGCACTTGGGCGGCGTATGCACGGTGCAGGCGCAGACGTGGCAGCCACCTTAGCATGATCATCGAGGCGGCAAGGATCGTCAGTTGTTGCGCCAATCGCCCGCAGATGAGCGCCACGATGTTCCACCCCAGCGAAAGCCCGCCGATCGCGACGAACAGCCCGATGATCTCGGCCGCAATGCGGATGATGGATTGGCTCTTCAGGCGCCCTTGTGAAATGAGAATGCCATCGTAAACCGTCGACAGCGACGCTGGTAGGTACCAGGAACTGAAGAGGGCGATCAGCAGCGCGTCCCAGCCGTGGCCCAGCGTGTACATGGTTGCAGCGGCAGAAAGGCCAAGGATCGTCGCAACAAGCCCGGATAGCATCGACAGGGTCGCAAGCTGATCGATGTCCGTCTTGTCGACGCCGCCTTTCATGATGAATTCGCCCCATCCACCCTCGGCGACCACAAGAACGAAAATGGCGAAGGAGGATGCGAAGGCAAAGAAGCCGAATTCGGCGGCCGCTAGCACATGCGCCGCAACGATGAAGATCGACAGTTGTGCGGCCTGTGAGATGACTTTGGCGCACAGCGCGGCAAAGCCGTCGCCGATCAGATGCGGTAAGCGCAATGAACTGGGGAAGACGGATGACACCCGTCGCAACGGGAGAGTTGCGGTCTCGAACCAGCGGGGCATCATTGCACCACGACTGGCGGTAAGCGGCATTGATGAGGTGGCGGGGGCGTGGGCGGCCCGATCGGGCGAGCGAACGTTTGTCCACCGACCTTCGGGAAAAAACCCCGGTTGCCTGAAAATTCGAAACTCGTACGGTATGGTGTGCGTTGAAACCGTGATTCGGGTCTTGCCCCGTTTGTACGGTAGGGTGTGTTATGGCACGGACTTTGGCGCCCGCCGTTCGCCTGAATTCGACGGCGTGTTGCAGACACGGAGAAGTCGGGGGTACGCGCGGGAGAGGGGAGCTCGCAGTCGATGTTGAGACGGATCTCGTTGGACAAAGAGGGCGCCATGACCAATCGGTCTTCATGGAACACGAAGCTGGCCATTCGCTGGTTCGTGGTCGTGCTGTGCCTTGTCTTCTGGGCGGCCGTGATCTTTTTCATCTGGTAAACGCCCCCGTCAGATCTCGTTTGTTGCAAAGAGGACGACGCCCACCGTTTTTACGATGATCACGATGTCGAGATAGATCGACCGAGACTGATAGTAGTCGATGTCGAACTGAACCCGCTCGTCATAGGTGGTCTCCGGCCGTCTTCGGACCTGCCACATGCCGGTGATGCCGGGCTTCAGGCTTGTGTAATAGTGCAGGTTCGGGCCGTATTTTTCCGTTTCTTCCAGCGAGATCGGGCGAGGTCCGACAAGGCTCATGTCGCCGCGCAGCACGTTGTAGAACTGCGGCAACTCATCGAGACAGGTCATCCTGAGGATCTTGCCGAGCCAATGGACGCGCGGGTCGCCGACGAGTTTGCGTTTTTCAGTCCACTCCCGGTTTCGTTCGGGGTCGTTGGCCAGAAGTTCGGCAAGCCTTTCCGCCGCATCACGGCGCATGGTTCTGAACTTGAGGCACTCGAACATTTTGCCCTGCGCACCGACGCGGGCTTGTCGGAAAATGATCGGTCGGCCATCGACGATGACGAGGGCTATCGCTATCAACGCGAGTGCCGGCGCAAGGAAGACGAGCGCCAGGACCGATACGGTCACGTCGATCAATCGCTTGGACCTGCTGCCGCGTCGTGCTGCGATGGTTCCGCGCGCGGTGTGTCCTTGACGTGCAGCGCCATCAGAAACAGACAGCATATCTCTCACCCCTCCCAACACCGTTCGCCTTTAACAGGCTGCCAGTGGGCGCCCGGATTTACAATCGATCCTGATGGGCAAGGCCTAGTCCAATGGAGGTACGCGCCGGGCAGGATTAATGCGCAGCCGGGTAAACCTGCTAATCGCGAAAGGGCCGTATGCCCGCCGGTTTCGCCAGATGAACGTGTCCCTTGCCGATCGATGGTTTGCAGCGACGAACGATGCCGTTTCATCGAACACCTCCATCATGCAGATCATGCGCGGTCCCAACTGTTGCCAGGCGCCGTCGCATGACATCGCTCGGGCTCCCGTTGGCGCGTTGCAGCACGCTCGCATAGAGAGCAATCAATTCGTCCGCCCAGGTTGCCGGTGAATGCGCGAGCCTGGCTGCCTCTCTCAGGCAGTTGTCGCTCATCCGATGCACCAATGCGTCGTCGGTGGCGATAGACTGCATCGCGGCTGCAAGATGTTCGACATCGGCAATCCGGAATTTGAGCCCACACCCCAGTGCGACGATCTCGTCGGCGAGCAATGCAGCGTCCGGCAGGATGACCGGTATGCCGCAAGAAACGGCTTCGAGCGCCGCAAGCCCGAACGGTTCCGGCACACGCGAGGAAACCACCACGGCGCGTGCGCTGCGAATAATATCCAGCATCTCGTCCTTGGTTTTCCAGCCGTGAACCGTTGCATCGGGAAACCGTGCTTCGATGAGCGCGCGCCCGGCACCGTCACCGATGAAGTGAAGCGGCAACCCGGCAAGCGTCGCCGCCTTGGCCGCATCCTCGAAGCCCTTTTCGGGTTCCAACCGGCCGACGAACACGAAGTTGCGGTTGGTCCAGGGCTGGAGCCCGGTGTCGACAAAGGGAAGGACTGGATTGCGGATCGTTTCGATCCGGGTGCCATCCATGCCGGCACGCTCGAAATAAGCGCGCATTCTCTCGTGCACGACGATGATGTTTGCGGGCATTCGCTTGGTTGGAAAGAACTGCTCCCGCAGCATGTGCCGCGCGGTGCGCCAGGCCTTCTCGTGCAGACCGCGTTTGTCGCATTGAGTCGTCAGGCAACGACCCGACATCGGCTTCAACTCGCAGACACGATGGGTCTGGAAATTGACGAAGCCGCCGTTGGGGCAGGCCAGGAAGTAATCGTGAGCGTGGAGAACGACGCGATCCCGCACGGGCGCGAGTGCTCGAAAAATGGCCGGCGACAGGATCTTCGACCAGCCATGGAGATGGTAGATCGTCGACGGCGTGTCGCGGCTGGAGATTAGCCCGCTCAGTCTCTCATAGACGGGCGGGTCGTAAAGGCCGAGACGCAGTGCGTCGCTTCGCCGCCGCTCCATCAGGGGAACGGCGTCGAGATTGATCGTATCGGCCGCCGGCTTGTTGGCTGGCGCGCCGTCGCCGGCAAAGAATGTCACCGGTATACCGCGCTGCTGAAGCAGTTCTGCCGACAGGATGGCGAGGTTCGTGGCGCCACCGACCCTGGTGGAGCGATCGTTGATGACGACGACGCGGTCTGGCGGCAGAGGAGCCATGATGTTACTCGAGCCTTTCGACGTTCTGCGGGGCGAGCCGACCGGTCAGCAGATCCACGACCGCGCGAGCATTGCCGCGCAGACGCCCTTTTCGATCGACCCACGGCTCCGGGTTCCAGACCTTGACGAAGTTCGCGATCAGGTTTCGCCCCATCTGGACGGTGGCGTGACGGATGCTCATCGTGTGCTTGCGCATCAGGTAGATGGGGTTGGCGATCTGCGAGTAGCCGAACTTGATTCCAGGGGTGCGGGCTTTCTTCGTTCCAAGGTGGACACCCAGCAGTCGGCTCGACCGAACGACACGCCCATGCTGGGCAACCAGGCGGCTGAAATCGACATCTTCGAGCCAGCCGTAGAGTGGCAGATTTTCGTCGAAGCGCAGCCCCGAGCGCCGGATCGCGGCGGTCCTTACAGCCATGTTGCAGCCGTAGGCGCTGTAGATCGGCGCGAAGGTCACCGGCAGATCCGGCCGAGACAATCCGGCCTCGATCATCTCAAGGCCATCGTCGACCGCGATGCCGGGGCCGATGATGCCATCGGCGATGACAGTGCCGGTGCACATGGCGACATCGGGCTGGCTGGCAAACAGCGCCACGAGTTCGCTGACATAGGACGGAGCCATCAGGAAATCGTCGTCAAGGAACAGAATGATATCGGCGCTTACTTCCGCCAGTATCCGGTTGCGTTGGCGGCAGAGGCCACGTTCGGACAGGATCACGGTGACAGGGCAGGCGAGCCCCTCGACACAGCGAGGGTCCATATCCTCCGGCGACGACAGGCAGACATAGATCGCGTCCGGTTGCCGGGACTGCCGGGCGATGAGCGGCAGGACAGCGGAGAGAATGTCGCTGCGGCCGCAGCTCGGTATGCCGATGGCGACCGTTAGCGGGCGAGCGGCGGGATGGTTATCCGTTGCCGGCGTCATTTCTTGAACTTGCGCCATTGTTTTCGGTCCCAGCGAATGTTGGTCCGGCGAGGGCCGTCGCTTCTGTTGGAGATCACACCGAGCAACGCGACACGCGATTTGCCGAATGTCGACAGGGCCTCGCCGAGCCGTTCGACAGTCATCTTGTCGGATTGTCCGAGAACCACGACGATGCCGTCGAGATAGGTGCAGATCACGCGCGTGTCGGCTGAATCTTCGAAGCCGGACATGTCGACGATGATCACCTTGTAGCGTTGTCTCAGCAGTTCGAGTTCCGATTTCAGCGCCGGCAGGTGGCCGTAGCGTTGATGTCCGACCGCGGCCTTGCGCGTCTGTTCGACGGTCAGAACCGGAACGCAGCGCACCGCCTTGCCGTCGAATTCCTCGACGTGTTGTTGTCCCTCGCTCGACCTGCGCCTGGAATATTGGCCGGGAATGCCGAGGATCCGCAGGCTCTCCATGCCGAAGCCCGCGCCGTCCTCGGTGGCGACGCGGCTGAGGCGCGAGCCGATGAAATCCGCATCGACCAGCAGGACCGATGTGCCTTCGTTCATGTAGAGTTGGGCGAGGTTGGCCGCAATCGTGGTCTTGCCTTCGCCGGGGCCGACCGATGTGACCCCGATGACTGCCGATGCATTGGCGGGGAACGCCGAATCGACGGAATTCTTCACGCCGCGCAAGGCCTCGGAGAACCGCGAATAGGGCATGTCCAGGACCGATCTGAGCGGCAGCATCGTGGAGGCGATTGGAGGCTGATGCGGGCGGGGGCTGCTTCTGAACATCGGCACGTGGCCGAGCGAGGTAATGCCGAGTTCGGCGCGCAGGCGTTCGCTGGAGCTGACGCGTCGGTCGAGGCCGTCACGCAGCACCGACAACATGAGGCCGGTCGCCAATCCGAACATCAGGGAGAACGGCATGATCGTCGAGGGCTTCGGCCAGGTCTTTCCCAAGGGCGCCGTTGCCGCCGTCACGATACGTGCCTTGCCGAGTGGAAAGGACTGCTTCTGCAGCGCGCCGATGAGCTGCTGAAGAATACCCTCGTACATGTTGCGATAGGTCGTCGCGCGGCTTTCCATCTCGGACAGTTCGACGCGTGCAACGTTCTTGCCGGCACCCGTCGCGGTCAGATTGGCAAGCTCGCTTTCGAGCAGCTTTTCGCGGGTCTTGGCGATCTCGACATTCGACTTGTAGAACTGTTCGATGCGCAGGAATTCGTTGCGAAGAGAGGCATCGAGCCGCGCAATGTCTGCCTCGGCGGCGGTAATTGCGGGGTTTCCGCTGTCGTATCGCGTCTTGAGATTGTCGAGCTTGGCTTTCGCCAGGCGCATTTCTTCGTTGAGCTTCTGGATTTGCGGATTGTCGAGGCTGTCGTTGACGCTGCCGATCATCGTGTCTTGCGACATGAGCTGCTGCAGCGTCATCAGCTTGGCCGTATCGGCCGCCGTCGCAGCGCGCGCTGCGAGCATCTGGCTGCTGAGTTCGGAAAGCTGCTGCTGGTCGAGCGTCGACGCGGTGCCAACCGTCGTGATGTCGTTCTTGGCGCGAAACTCTTCCACAGTCATGGCGGCCGCGCGTGCCTGCGCGCCGACTTCGATCAGGCGACTTTCGAGCCACTTGGCGCCACTTCGTGCGGCGTCGGATCTCTCGTTCATGCCCGTGCGGATGTAGGCGCCGGCGATGGCGTTGGCCGTTTTCGCCGCCTTCTGTGGATCCGTGGACGAATAGCCGATCTCGAGCACGTAGGATTGGCCAACGCGCCGCACGGTAACACGCGAAAGAAACGCAGCCATCGTGCGCCGCATCAGATACTCGTCGTCGGCCGCATCATTGTCGGCGTTCTTGGTGCTTGCGGAGAACAGCGAGCCGATCATGCCCCGGATCGAGACGCCGCCGCCGACGATCTCCGGGTCGTTGGTCAGGTCGAGCTGTTCGATGACGGCGCGGGCAATCGCTTCGGATTTGACGATTTCGACTTCGCTGGCGATCTCGGCCGCTTCGATGATGATCGTTCCGGTCGAGGCATCCTGCGATGCGATGCGCCCCTGTTCCGGGTCAATCACCAGACGGACGGTCGCAGTAAAGGTCGGTGCCGTGTTGAGGATGTAGAACGCGCCGAGCGCAAGGCCGATCAGGCCACAAATCCCGATACGAACGAGGTGACGCCGCAGGAAGTCGGAAACATCGCGGAAGGATATGCTCTCCTGGCCGGCCGAACGCTTGGCCTCGAAATTCTCATCCATCACGATTTTTGAGATGTCATGCACGACCATTTGTGTTCCCCACGAAGTTCACTGCGCTTCAACCGATCTGCCGCTGCTACTGGGACTGTTCTATGCCGACCGACGTCAGAAGTTTCTTGTCCAGCGCTGCCGTCAGCGCCGAGCGCACGTCGAGCACGTCGCCCGGCACGAGCAGAGTTGCTTCCGTGACCTTCACGGCCGGTTCGGTGCCACCGCCATGGGTGATCCAGTACTCCAGCGGCTCAAGGTCCATCGCCTTCATGTCGGCGAAGCGGGAGAGCGAGGCGCCGTTGATCTGCAGCAGCTGCAGCGTCGTGCTTCGTTTGAGCTTCAGATCCTCGATCGCGGCTTCCGTCGTCTGCAGGTCGCGGCCGGCCTCCGTGCGGCGCTGCCCCTGCAAGGTCACCGCGTCGCGCTCGGTTTCGCTCAGCTTCTGCTTGGCGCGCATGGCGGCGACCTGAAGGTCGAGCTTGTCGCTCTGCAGCTCGGCGACGATGCGCTCGAGTGCCGTCTGGCGCGACTTCGTCACCGTCTGGTCACTCACCAGTTTCGATACGCCTTTGAGTTCGTCCTGGGAAATGTCGATCTGGTGCTGCTGGACTGTCGTCTTTTCATCGAGCACGTCGATTTCGTTCTTGAGCAGCGTGCCGAGCTCGGAAAGGGAATCGAGTTGCCGGCGCATGGCCTCGAGCCGGGCGTCGAAGAGCGTGCTTTCGTCGCGCACGATCTGCTGGATGGCGGCGCCATCGGCAGCCTTGAGCGCCTGGGGAAATTCGATCTTGGCGCTGTCGGTGAACTCGGCCCTCAGCCGGGCGCGACGGGCGGCCAGCTGCATCATCTCGAGTTCCATCCGGTTCAATTCGCCGGTGTAGCGGATCTGCTCCATGTCCGAGTAGCCGCCGGCAGGGTTCGTGCGGCGTTCGCGTCCACCGGCCATGGCCACCGCCTGCATCACTGTCATGCCGGGCCGGAATTCGAGTTCGCTCGGCCGATCGACCAGCCCCGTGACGTAGATCATCGGGTAACGGACAACTTCGACGGATGTCTCCGGCGCCTTGCTGAGGCCGGTGCGCTCCTTCAGGAGATCGGCGATGGTGGCCGCCAGTTCCGAGGGCGTTCTATCCCTGGCCTTGACTTCGCCGACCAGCGGAACCGAGATCGTGCCGGCGGGCGAGACGACATATTCGCCGTTGAGCGCCGTCCATTCCTTGTATTCTCCTGTCGAGGCGACCCACTCGACGATCGCGACCTTGACCCTCGTTTGAGGTTGCAGGCGGAACACGGGCTCGGCTTGCGCCTGCTGGAGTGGAGCCAAAGCGCTTAAGCCTATCGCAAGACAGAGAGTCGAGGCACGGCCAAGGCACGACAGGCGATACGAAAGACTGTGATCGGCATGGGGCATGGGGCCTCGCAGATGTTCCTGCGCGCCGCGGTGCTGGACAGTTCAGCTTGGCGTGGCGCGTCGGATTGATTGTCGGCCCAAAACGTTCGAGGTAAATTCCCTGCGGTCTAATCGCGGCTAATCCCTTTAGGGGAGCAATTCTAAACCGGCGGCACCATCGGATAGGGTTGCCCCGGCCGATGGTTAAACACCGGTCGGCCTGCACCGACCCCTAAACCTTTCGAGTAGGACGATCGTTCCTTCGGATGCACTGCCGGACCGATCTTGGCGCTGTGCACGCGAGGTCCGTCTGCCCCATGCTGCGGCAGGATCGTTGCAGTAGGGGAGCGCCATGCGCGTCGCAATCGTTCATTATTGGCTGGTATCGATGCGGGGTGGGGAGAAGGTGATCGAGGCACTATGCGATCTCTATCCCGAGGCCGACATCTTCACTTTGGTTTATGATCCGGGCCGCGTGTCGGACACGATCAAGAAGCACAAGGTCACTTCGTCGTTCCTGCAGCGCATTCCCGGTGCCATCGGGCATTATCAATCGCTGTTGCCGCTGATGCCCTTCGCGCTCGAAAGTCTCGATCTCAGCGGTTACGACCTGATCATTTCGAGCGAATCCGGACCGGCGAAGGGGATCATCCCGCCGCCGCATGCAGCCCATATCTGCTATTGCCACTCGCCCATGCGCTACCTTTGGGATCACTATCACGCCTATCGGTCGAGTGCTGGCCTCCTGTCGCGGATGATGATGCCGGTTCTGGCGCCGATGCTGCGGACCTGGGACGTCAACACCAGCATGCGGGTGGACCGTTTTGTCGCCAACTCGCATCACGTGGCAGCACGCATCAGCAAATACTATCGGCGCCCGGCAACCGTGGTCTATCCGCCCGTCAGCACCGAGGACTTTGCGCCCTCGACCCAGATCGAGGACTTCTACCTCTGCGCCGGCCAGATCGTTCCCTACAAGCGGATCGACCTGGCCGTAGAAGCCTTCACGAAAATGGGCAAGAACCTGGTCGTGATCGGCGACGGCAAGGAACAGGATATCGCCAGGCTCAAGCGGATCGCCGGCCCGACCGTCACGTTCCTTGGTCGCGCACCCTTTGCCGTGCTGAAGGAAAAGCTCGCCCGCTGTCGCGCCCTGGTTTTTCCCGGCGAGGAAGACTTCGGCATCGTGCCTGTCGAAGCTATGGCAAGCGGCCGCCCGGTCATCGCCTTTGGCGCCGGTGGAGCGCTCGAGACCGTCGTGCCCAATCTGACGGGCATGCTTTTCGAACAGCAGAGCGTCGATGCTTTGATCAAGACGATCTACGCCTTCGAGGCACGGGAAGACGCGTTCCGCCCCGACGTCATCAGGGCGCACACGGCGCAGTTCAGCGTCAGGAAATTCAAGGCCGGCATGCAGGCCGTGATCGACGACGAGCTTCGCCTGCGCCGTGCTTTGCCGTTCGGTGACGGAAAGCTGGCGATCGGCGGTTTCCAGATGCGTGAGCCCGAAAGCGCCACGCCGCTGCATTGAGCCCGCGCGGCACCTGGGATTGGCTGCCAACCGGCACGAACGACTGGGGTGCAACGTTCAAACGGGAGTTGCCGACGCGCCGCATGGGCTTGCTGTCGGCGGGAAGAGGTGAGCATGCGTTTTCTTGTTCGTCGACTGGAGGCCTTCAACCGGGATGAGTTGTCCGCGTGGCGGGGCGCTCAGCCGCTGCCGACCAAGGCCGTGCTTTTCGTGCCGCGCCTCGTCGAACTCCTGGTGATGTATGCCATTGGCCTGATCGCCCTTGCCGCAATCGTCCTCTTGATGGCGATCGGGTGGGTGATGGGTCTCGACCGCAAGACGCCCTCGCGTACTGGCTTCTGAAACGCGGGGGAATAACCGCTCATTCCTTTTTCAAGGCCACCGTGCGGTGAGATTTTCTCACCACACCGGTCCCGGGCATCAGCAATCCTGTGTGTACTTGGCCGCAGCTGCCTCTAGGCGGGTGTTCTCCCGGAGCAACAGTCCGCTGCAAAATTCAATGCCGGGCCCCGCGTCCGGCGCGGTGCCTTCGAAATGTCCGATCGGCGTTCAACTGTGACGCCTCTGCAGCTCGATTCTTTTGCCGGAAGACCGAGTGCTGTTGATCAATAACGACCCGAAAAGGAGCGAACACATGAAAAAGACCCTTGCGATGGCGCTTGCCGCCGCCTCCCTGGCGTCTGCCGGTGCGTGGGCTGTCAATGCTGCGGACTTGCCGACCTACAAGGAAACCTACAGGGAGCCGGACGCGCGCAACGGCGTGAAGATCGGTTACCTCGATTGCAACATTGCCGGCGGTGCCGGCTATGTGCTGGGATCTGCCAAGGAAGTCGAGTGCGTCTTCCGTTCGACCGTCGGTGCCGAGGCTTCCGATCATTATGCCGGCGCGATCCGCAAGCTTGGCGTGGATGTCGGCTTCACCACCCGCAGCCGGCTGATCTGGGCTGTGTTTGCCCCGACGGCCGGCTACCACCAGGGTGCGCTCAGCGGTATCTACAAGGGCGCGACGGCCGAAGCGACGCTTGGCGCCGGCGTCGGGGCCAACATCCTCATCGGCGGCACGGCTGGTGCCATCCACCTGCAGACGGTCAGCGTCACGGGCCAGCTCGGTCTCAATGTTGCCGCCACCGGCACATCGATGACGCTCACCTCGGTGAACTGATCTTGTTTTCGATCGGCGCGCGGCTCTGCTGCGCGCCGATGCCTGCTCGGCGTCCGTGCATTTCCGGATCGTCGATCTGCCCAGCTGAGGCTTGCGACGGTAACACCCTCGTGCGACCGCGCTTGAGCGCTGGTCCTCCCAGGTGCCACGGCATCCCACCCAATTTCCCAATTTGCGAGCTCTCGTCACTACGAGCGAGTGCTTACACTAACCGCGCCTGGCGCTCGGTGTTTTCGATTGCACAGCAAGGTCTGAGCGTGGGCGGGTTTTTCTCTCAAGCCGGCGCGAAATAGAAACGCATTTCTTATAATGCATATTGTCTATGTGTTTTATAGATTAATGGCGACCGACGGCGGCGCCGAGACAATCTGGAACACGTGGCATGTCCTATCTTCTCAGCCTTCTCGACAAGAGCCCCATCGATCCCGGCAGTACCGCCACCGACGCGCTGCAGACGACCGCCCGGCTGGCAGCGAAAGCGGAGGAGTGGGGTTATCACCGCTTCTGGCTGGCCGAGCATCACAACATGGCCGGCCTTGCAAGTTCGGCACCCGAAACGCTGATCGCCTACCTGCTGGCGCGCACGTCCAAGATTCGCATCGGATCCGGCGGCGTTATGCTGCAGCATTACAGCGCCTACAAGGTCGCCGAAACATTCAATCTTCTGGCGTCGCTTGCACCGGGACGGGTCGATCTTGGCGTCGGCAAGGCGCCGGGTGGCTTTCCACTCTCGACGCGGGCGCTGCAGATCGGCATCGACCCCGAGCGCAAGCCGGGTTTTGCCGAACAGCTGAGCGACCTCAACCACTATCTCGCGCCCGGCAGGACCGAAGAGGCAGACTTGCTGGCAACGCCGTTGCCGGCGCAACCGCTGGAGCGGTTCCTGCTCGGCGCCAGTGTCGAAAGTGCTGAGCTTGCCGCCGCGAAAGGCTGGCAGCTGGTGTTTGCCGCGCATCTGAACGGCGATCCTGAGAACCTCGAGCGAACGGTTGCAGCCTACGAGCGTGCGACGGGCGGCGGACGCCCTATCCTGGCGGTCGCGGCGCTGGCGGCCGAAAGCGAAGAGCGTGCCCGCGAGCGTGTCGCAGGCCTTCGCATTTTCAAGGTTTTCCTCGGCAACGGCCAGAGCGTCAATGTCGGCAGCGAGGAGCAGGCGGCCGAATTCGCGCGTCAGGCCGGTGTCAGCGATTACCGGGTGGAGGAAAAGAGCCCAAGCGTGCTGCACGGGACGCCACGTCAGGTGCGCCAGGAGCTCGATGCGCTTCATCGCCGCTACGGCGTCAAGGAATTCGTGATCGACACGCCGGCGCTTCCAGCGGCCGAGCGCTTCGCATCGATCGAACTCATCGCAAGAGAGCGGCTTTCGCTCGTCGCCTGAACATCCGCAAGAGGATCTCGTCCATGACCCAGAAAAACGTCACCTTCGGTATCATGCTGCAAGGTCCCGGCGGCCACATGAATGCCTGGAAGCACCCGAGCGGTCCCGCCGATGCCAGCGTCAATTTCGGCTTCTTCGTCGACACCGCGCGCAAGGCGGAGGCCGCCGGTATTGCCTTCGCCTTCGTTGCCGACGGACTTTACATCAACGAACAGTCGATCCCGCACTTTCTCAACCGCTTCGAGCCGCTGACCATTCTGTCCGCGCTTGCGGCGTCGACTTCGAAGATCGGGCTCGTCGGCACCGTCTCGACTTCGTACAGCGATCCCTTCACCATTGCCCGGCAGTTCGCCTCGCTCGACCTGATCAGCGGCGGGCGTGCCGGCTGGAACGCGGTGACGTCGCCGCTTGAGGGTTCCGGCCGCAACTACGGGCGCGAGCATCCGGAACACGAGCTGCGCTACGAGATCGCCGACGAATATCTCGATGCGACCAAGGGCCTCTGGGACTCCTGGGACGACGATGCCTTCGTGCGCGACCGTCAGGCGGGCGTCTATGTCGACAAGACCAAGCTGCGCCGGTTGAACCACAAGGGTCGTTTCTTCCGCATCGAAGGACCGCTCAACATCAGCCGGTCGCGCCAGGGGCAGCCGGTCATCTTCCAGGCGGGAGCCTCCGATTCCGGCATTCGTCTTGCCGGAAAACACGCCGATGCGGTCTTTACCAATGGCGGCCCGATCGCAGACGCGCAAACTTTCTACAAGCAGATTAAGCAGAGCGCGATCGCGCAAGGGCGAAGGGCGGCCGATATCGGCCTGTTCCCAGGCATCGCCCCGATCGTCGGCGCGACCGCCGAGGAGGCGGAAGCCAAATACCAGGCGATCCGCGCGCTGGTCACGATCGAGGAGGCGCTGCTCTATCTCGGCCGGTTTTTCGATCATCACGACTTCAGCGCCTATCCGCTGGACGAAGCCTTCCCCGATATCGGCGACATCGGCAAGAACAGCTTTCGCGCAACGACAGACCGCATCAAGAAGACGGCGCGCGAGACCGGCCAGACACTGCGCGAGATCGCGCTCGATGTCGCAACGCCGCGAACCGCCTTCATCGGCACCGCCGAGCACATTGCCGACGAGATCATCCGATGGGTCGACACCGATGCCGCTGACGGCTTCATCCTCGGCTTCCCCGTCATTGCCGAAGGTCTTGAAGACTTTGCCGCCCACGTGCTGCCGGTCCTGGAACAGCGCGGCTATTTCGACCCGCACCTGAAGGGCGAGACTCTGCGTGACCATCTGGGGCTGCCTTATCGCGAAAGCCGCTATGCGGCCCCGGAGGAAGACATCGAGCAGGGAAGGGCCGTCGGCGCCTGAGGCGTCGATGGAGCTGCCCATGAACATGATCGTCAAGGACGCACAGGCCGGGGACGCGATCGAGCGGGGCATCGGCGCCTATCTCGATGAAATCGTTGCTCTCCGGCACGACCTTCACCGGCACCCGGAGCTCTCGTTTCACGAACACCGCACCAGCGGGATCGTCGCCTCCCGGCTCAAGTCCTGGGGCTACGAGGTGGAAACGGGGATTGCCGGGACCGGCGTTGTCGCCACCTTGCGCCGTGGCGAGGGATCGCGCCGCATCGGCATTCGTGCCGACATGGATGCCTTGCCGATTGAGGAGGCGACGGGCCTTGCCCATGCGAGCACCAATCGCGGCGTGATGCATGCCTGTGGCCACGATGGCCATACGGCCATCCTGCTTGCCGCCGCCCGCTATCTGGCGGAGGCCGGTCGTTTCGACGGCACCCTACGCCTGATCTTCCAGCCGGCCGAGGAGATCGGCGCCGGCGCCCGCAAGATGCTGTCCGAAGGGCTGTTCGAGCGTTTTCCTGTCGATGCCGTCTTCGGCCTGCACAATTGGCCGGGGGTTCCATCAGGGCAGTTCGGCTTCGTTGCCGGCCCGGCCATGGCCTCTGTGGACCAGTGCAACATCAAGATCGTCGGCAAGGGCGGTCATGGCGCGGAACCGCAACTGACCGTCGATCCGGTGCTGGCCACAGCGTCGCTGATCACGGCGCTGCAAAGCGTGGTTTCACGCAATGTCGATCCGCAGGAAATGGCTGTCGTCACCGTCGGCTCCATCCACGGCGGTTCTGCCTCCAATGTCATTCCCGAAAGTGTGGTGCTGAAGCTGACCATGCGGGCCTTCAACGAGACGACCCGTGGCCTTTTGGGCGAGCGCGTTCCGGCTCTGGCGCGCGCCCAGGCGGAAAGCTTCGGCGCTACCGCGGAGGTGGATTACCGTCGCGGCTTCCCGGCACTGATCAATCACCGCACGGAGACGGATCTTGCCCGCAGCGTCGCGCTGGAGGCCTTCGGTGCGGGCCAGGTCGTCAGCGATTTCAAGCCGCGCACGGCCAGCGAAGACTTCGCCTTCATGCTCGAGGAGAAGGCCGGCAGCTATCTCTTTGTCGGCAACGGCGACAGCGCGCCGCTCCACAGCGCCAACTACGACTTCAACGACGCAATCATTGCGCCCGCCGCCCGCTATTGGGTGCGGCTGGTCGAAACCTTCCTCGCATGACGACGATAACGGGATTGGCGAAACCCATGAGCGATACGTTTCTTTACACCACCCCCCTCGACCCGCGTGCCAAGCCGCTGATCGACGAATTGATCATCGAATATGACAGCCGTTACGGCACCTACTTCAACGAAGAGGGGGCGGCGGCAGAACTCAACCGCTACCCGCCGGAAGCATTTGCGCCGCCGCACGGCAACTTTGTGTTGCTGGTGCGCAATGGCGAGACGATCGGCGGCGGCGCCTTCAAGCACTATGACGACCGCACCGCCGAGTTCAAACGCATCTGGACGCGTTCCGACCTGCGCCGGCAGGGGCTGGCACGCAAGGTTCTGCTCGAACTCGAAGCCCAGGCTGCGCGCCAAGGCTATTCCCGCATCTACCTGACGACCGGTTTCCGGCAGCCGGAGGCCGTCGGCCTCTATCTCGTCAACGGGTACACGGCGCTGTTCGACGTCGACACCGATCCGGAGGTCTACAAGACGCTGCCGTTCGAGAAGGACATCACCCATCTCGTCGCGTCGCTGGCACTTCTCGGAGACCCGAATCCATCGCATCCGCAGGCAGCCCATCACCCGTAGCGCCAGCGTCCGACAGGCGCACGAAACCACTTCCAGAGAGGATGCATCATGGCCATTCTGACCGATTATGCCGGCGTTGCCGGCGCCGGGCGAACGAGCGAACCCAATCCGGGCTACGCGCATTATCGTGTCGTGCCGGCGCGCCATCCGGGCCGCGCGCTCGGCACGCTGTTTGCAGCACTCGTTATTGCCGGCGTGCTCTATTCGGTGCTGACCAATCCGCGCTGGGGCTGGCCGGTCTTTGCCGAGTGGTTTTTTGCCGAGCCGGTGCTTGCGGGCCTCGGGCGGACTTTGCTGCTCACGGCGCTTGCTACCGTTTCCGGCTCGCTGCTCGGAACGGCGCTGGCGCTTGCCCGGGTCTCGAAGTCGCCGCTGCTGGGTGGCCTTTCCTTCGGCTATATCTGGCTGCTGCGCTCGATTCCGCTGATCGTGCTGCTGCTCGTGCTCAACAATCTCGGCTATCTCTACGAGACGATCTCGCTCAGTATTCCCTTCACCGACACCACCTTCTTCACCTATCCGACCACCCAGCTGCTGACGCCGTTTGCGGCTGCCTTCCTGGGGCTCACGCTCAATCAGTCGGCCTTCTTTGCCGAGATCGTGCGCGGCGGCATTCTCTCCGTCGATCATGGGCAGCACGAGGCCGCGGCCGCACTTGGCCTTCCGCGTCATCGCCAGGCGTTCAGGATCGTGCTGCCGCAGGCGATGCGCTCGATCCTGCCGACGGGCTTCAACGAGATCATCGGCCTGGCGAAAAGCACGTCCATGGTCTACGTGCTGGCGTTGCCGGAACTCTTCTACACCGTTCAGGTCATCTACCGCCGCAATCTCGAAGTCATTCCGCTCCTGATGGTTGCGACCGTCTGGTATCTGGTGATCATGACCGGCCTGTCGATCGCCCAGTATTATATCGAGCGGCATTTCTCCAAGGGTGCGGTTCGCAATCCGGTGCCGCTGCCGTTCCAGGCCTTCTTCTCGCGGTTTCGACGTCCGCTGACTGAGGTTGCGAGCAATGGTGCTGTTGCCCGCAAGGCCGGCTTTCAGGACGCAACCGCCTTTCGCGCCGGCGGTGCCGTCCGCATCCACGGCATCTCCAAGAGTTTCGGTTCGCTGAAAGTGCTTGACGATGTCGAGTTGAGCCTGCCCGCCGGTAGCGTGACGGCGATCCTCGGGCCATCGGGCTCGGGCAAGTCGACGCTGTTGCGCGCGATCAACCATCTGGAGCGGGTCGATGACGGCTTCATCTCGATCGATGGCGATCTCGTTGGCTACAGCCAGAAGGGCAACACGCTCTATGAACTGAAGGAGAAGGACATTTTGAAGCGCCGCGCCGACATCGGCATGGTGTTCCAGAATTTCAATCTCTTTCCGCATCTGACGGTGCTCGAAAATCTTATCGAGGCGCCGATCCAGGTTCGCGGTCTGAAACGCGACGACGCCGTGCGGCTGGCGCAGGATCTCTTGGCGCGAGTGGGCTTGAGCGACAAGATCAACGCCTATCCCCGACAGCTCTCGGGCGGCCAGCAGCAGCGCGTTGCAATTGCCCGTGCCCTGGCATTGCGACCGAAGGTCCTGCTCTTCGACGAGCCGACTTCGGCCCTCGATCCGGAACTGGTCGGCGAAGTGCTCGATGTCATCAAGGAACTGGCGCGCACCGGCACGACGCTGGTCATCGTTACCCACGAGACCGGTTTCGCCCGCGAGGTCGCCGACACCGTCGTCTTCATGGAAGCGGGCCGCATCCTTGAGGCCGGCCCGCCGTCCCGCATCTTCACCGCCGCGGAACACCCCCGCACCCGCGAGTTCCTCGCCAAGGTTCTCTGAAATTTCCAGGCCTGCGTGCAGACGCTGGATCTGACTGACAGCAACCACAACCCAAAGATGAAAAGGAGTCCAGACACATGGTATTCTTCGACAGAGCAAAGCTGCTTTTGGCAGGAGCGGTCACTGTTGCAACGCTCGGTACTGCCTCGGTTCAGGCCCAGGAAAAATTCGATCTCAGCCCTGATACCTCCAACCGCGTGCGCGCTGAACGCAACGAAGCGGCGATCAAGGCGATCTCGCCGGACTTCAAGTTCGTCAATCCCGGCAAATTCACGGTTGCTGTCAACCCGTGGGATCCGCCGATCGCCACCTACGCCTCGGACTCGAAGACGGTCGTCGGCGCCGATCCCGATCTCGCTTCGCTGGTTGCCGACAGCCTCGGTCTTGAACTGGACCTCGTGGCCGTGGCCTGGGCCGATTGGCCGCTCGGCGTTGCCTCGGGCAAGTATGACGCCGTGATCAGCAACGTCACCGTCACCGAGGAGCGCAAGGAGAAGTTCGATTTCTCCACCTACCGCCGTGACGTGCTCGGTTTCTTCGTCAAGTCCGACAGCCCGATCACATCAATCAAGGAACCCAAGGACGTGGCCGGCCTGAAGGTGATCACCGGCGCCGGCACCAACCAGGAAAAGATCATCCTCGAATGGGACAGGCAGAACGTTGCCGCCGGGCTGAAACCGATCGAAGTGCAGTATTACGACGACCGCGCGGCCGGTGACCTGGCGTTGCAGTCGGGCCGGGCCGACGTCGAATTCAACCCGAACGCGACGCGTGCCTACGCGGCCTCGATCCGCAACGACACCAAGGTGGTCGGCACTGCCAGCGGCGGCTGGCCTCTGACCGCCGAAATCGCGGTCACGACCCGCAAGGGCGGCGGCCTTGCCGACGCGATCACCCTTGCCGTCAACGATCTGATCAAGAACGGCAAGTACGGCGAGGTGCTGAAGCGCTGGAGCCTGACCGACGAGGCCGTCGACGCGTCGCAGACCAATCCCCCCGGCCTGCCGAAGAGCGGCTCATAAATCTCTCTGATATCGCGGGTCGGCGCGTTGCCGGCTCGCGCCTTGCCCATCCCATCCGGAGACGACAGACATGTTCGGTCCAGCCGCTTTACGCCTCGCATTTTTCGCCGCTTTTGCGGCGGCGCTTCTTCATCTCGGCCCAGCACAGGCAGCCGACGGCTTCGATTTCAGCCCGGAGCAACCGGGGCGCATCCGCGCTGAGCGCAACGACGCGGCAGTCGCCGCGATATCGCCGGGATTCAAATTCGTGACCCCGGGCAAATTCACCGTCGCCGTCAGCCCCGGTGGGCCGCCGCTTGCGACCTACGCAACTGATGCGAAGACCGTGATCGGCGCTGATCCGGACTATGCGCTGGCGGTCGCTGACAGTCTCGGGCTGACACTGGAACTCGTGCCGATCGCCTGGATCGACTGGCCGCTTGGTCTGACATCGGGCAAATACGATGCGGTCATCTCCAATGTCGGTGTCACCGAACAGCGCAAGGAGAAGTTCGATTTCTCGACCTACCGCCAGGGACTGCACGGCTTCTTTGTCAAGGCCGACAGTGGGGTCACCTCGATCAGAGAGCCCAAGGATGCGGCGGGTCTGCGGATCATCGTTGGCGCCGGCACCAACCAGGAGCGCATTCTTCTCAAATGGAACGACGAGAATATCGCCGCCGGCCTGAAGCCACTTGAGCTGCAATATTACGACGACGAGGCGACGAGCCTTGTGGCACTGGCTTCCGGCCGCGCCGACGTGATCGTCCAGCCGCATGCACAGCTTGTCTTCATTGCGGCGCGCGACCAGAACATCAAGCGCGTCGGCACCTTGAGCGCCGGCTGGCCGGAGCGCTCCGACGTGGCGATCACCACCCGCAAGGGCAGCGGCATTGCCGATGCGCTGACCGTCGCCACCAATGGCCTCATCGAAAATGGCACTTATGCCAAGATCCTTGATCGCTGGCATCTGGCGGAAGAGGCGCTGCCGAAGTCTGAGACCAATCCTCCCGGTCTGCCGAAAACCTGAGGTGCAAGGATGACGACGCACAAGATCTCGATCGACCATATCGGCTTTCTGACGCCTGGAAATTATGCCAACGACAATCCGCTTGCCGGCCTGGAACAGACGCTGCGGCTGCTCGAATATGGCGAGACGCTCGGTTTCGCGAGCGCCTGGGTGCGGCAACGCCATCTGGAACCCGGCATCTCGTCGGCGGCCGCCTTTCTGGCGGCGGCGACACAGAGGACCCGCCGCATCCAGCTCGGTACCGCGGTGATCCCGATCGGCTACGAAAATCCCTACCGGCTCGCCGAGGATCTCTCGACCGTCGACGTGTTGTCGCGCGGCCGTCTGAACATCGGCCTGAGTGCGGGTCGCCCGCCGCATCTCGACCTCATCGGGCCGCTGGCGTTTGACGGAGACTGGTCTGCTTACGATTTCTCGCATCAGCGGGTGCTGCGTTTTGCCGATAATCTGCGCGGGGATTTCCTCGGCGATGCGCACACGGTGATCAAGACGCCTTTCGGTCCGCAGAGACCGCGGCTGCAACCCTATGCCAAGGGGCTTTCCAACAGGCTCTGGTACGGCGGCGGATCCTTGCGCTCAGCCCGGTGGGCCGGTGAAAACGGCTTTAATCTGTTGATCGGCAACGTCACGACCGGTGAGCAGACCGACGATTTCTTTGAGGCGCAGGCGCGCCAGCTCGAAACCTATCGGCAGGCGGGCTGGGCAGAGAAACGCGTGGCACTCGGCCGCGTCATCGTGCCGCTCGATGGTGCCGATGCCAGCACAAGGCGCCGGTATCTCGATTACGCCGCCGGCCGGCATGAGCGCACGCTGACGCCGCAAGGTGAGCGGCGCACACTCTATGCCCGCGATCTCGTCGGCACGTCCGAGCAGATCCTCGAGCGGCTGCTGGCTGATCCGATCCTGCCGCACGTGCGCGAACTCCGGCTCGAGTTGCCCTACGAATTCGAACACGACGAGTACCGGCAAATTCTCGATGACGTCGTCACGCGCATCGCGCCGGCGCTTGGCTGGTCGCAAACAAGCGGCGAGATCGCCGAGGCATCCTCCACAAACCCGGCGGCGGCTTGAAACCCTCGCCATCAGTCCCCGATCCAAACTCCATGAAGGCATTCCCGCAGTGACGAAAAGCATCGACTATTTCTTCTCGATCGGTTCTCCCTGGTCGTTCATCGGGCTCGAAGCCTTTGCCGCTCTGGCTCGCCGCCATGAAGCGGAAATCAAGCCGTACCTGGCAACCGTCGTCGAGGAGAATGGCGGCATCCTGTCGCGCAACAAGCCGGAGGCGCGCCGCGCGTACGGTACGCGCGACCTGAAACGTTGGAGCCGGGCTCGCGGAAAGGACCTTCGGATCGACGGCCGTCCGACGCTTTCCGATCCGACGCCTGCGTCGCGGCTGGTGATTGCCGCCTATCTCGACGGCAAGGACTGGCTCGCGTTGACGGCGGCCCTGCAGGAGGCCTTCTGGGTCCGCGCCGAGGATATCGGCCAGCCAGACGTGCGCGAGGCGGTGGCCATCCGAGCGGGGTTCGACGGCGGCGCCCTGCGCGCGCGGGAAAGTGATGAAGACGTTGCCGGGAAATGGGCCTCCGATCGCGATCATGCCGTCCGGAGCGGCGTCTTCGGTTTCCCGACTTTCGGCTACGACGGCGAGATCTATTGGGGTCAGGACAATCTGGCGTTCCTGGAGCAGCACCTGAAAGGCGAAAGGCCGTAGGCATAGACCGAGCGAGGGTTGAGTGGTTGCGCCACTGCGCCGGATCACTTTTCCAAGCCTGGCACGATCTTTGGGCCGCGGTTCCTTTAATCTACTGTTTAACTCGATAATTTTCGGAGTGCTTGAAGCCGAGCAATCGAACGAAACCTTTTTCGTTGTTTGGGCATTTCTAAACAACGGTGGCTTTTGACGAGGTGTGTCATGAGTGTCCTGCGACAATATGAACGCTTGAGCGCGATCCGGGATGTCTTGCAAGGCAAGCTTGAGCTCTACGAAGCAAGGGACTGTTTCGGCATCGACGATTTCGAGGACGGAACGACGAACGACCTTCGTGATCGCATCGCCGAACTTTCGGACGAGATTTCCAATCTCAAGCGCCGACCGGAGCGTTACGAGGCCTGGTGACGGCGATTGCGGCTGAGAGCAGATACCAAAGCCAACACACAGGAAAACCATGACCATCGAAATCAACTCGCGGATCGCCGGCCACCCGATCAATCCGCTCTTTCTCGAACGCTGGTCGCCACGCGCCTATGCCGGAGCGGACATCGCTGAAGCCGAATTGTTCGGCATTCTGGAGGCGGCGCGCTGGGCACCTTCGGCCTACAATGCCCAGCCCTGGCATTTCATTTATGCCCGCCGCGGCACGGAGCATTGGAACAAGCTGTTCGGCATCCTCAACGCCTTCAACCAAAGCTGGGCGAAGGACGCGTCCGCGCTGATCTTCGTGTTGTCGAAAACAACGCTGCTGGCGCCGGGCACGAGCGAAGACGTGCCCTCCTACACGCACTCGTTCGATACCGGCGCCGCCTGGGGCGCACTGGCGCTGCAGGCCGCCTATTCCGGCTGGCAGGCGCATGGCATGGCAGGCCTGGACTATGATCGGGCACGGACCGAGCTCAGCATTCCTTCCGACTACCGCGTCGAGGCTGCGGTCGCGATCGGCAGGATCGGCGACAAGGCGCAATTGCCCGAAGGGCTGAGGGAGCGCGAAGTCCCAAGTCCGCGAAAGGCTCTCTCAGAGATCGTTTCCGAAGGCCGGTTCGAACAGGCCTGACGTCAGTCGGCCGGCTCGCCTGTGGCAACGGACGAGCCGGCCGAAACGCCGCAAGCGGCAAATACCACGCCTCACCACCGACATTTCCAGCGCCTGGGCGCTCGATCGACTTTGCGCCCCTGCAGATGATTGTGAGATCACCGCTGCCGCGCCCTTTGTTCCGTCTTCCACTCGGGAGCCGCACTTCCGATGCTTTCTGTCATTCATGAATTCGACCGCCGTCGGTGATCCGAGGCGAGCGATGCCGCGTACCTCTCAGGGAAGAACCTGACCCGTCCCCCCAATGCAATATGGAGGAGCGTATGCGTCTGATGATCGTATTGTTGTTCATGCTCGTTGCCCATTCCAGTCATGCGGCATCGGACCGACTGTCGGCCGAAAACATCCGCGACCAGATCGTCGGCAGGACGGTGTTTCTTGCCGTTCCGTTCGGCGGAGAGTTCCCGTTGAACTACCGGCGCGACGGCCGCGTCGATGGTACTGGCGAAGCATTGGGGCTGGGAAAATTCACCCGCCCACGCGATAGCGGCACCTGGTGGATAGACGGTGACCGGCTCTGCCAGAAGTTCAGCACCTGGTATGACGGTTCGCAGCTCTGTTTCGAACTCTACCGCCTCGATGAAACGCGCATCCGCTGGATTCAGAACAACGGCGACAAGGGAACCGCGCGCATCGGGCCGGCGCTATGACACGGTGCACCGCCCCTCGAGCCAAACCGACTTCAACTCTTACGACAACCGTCGACCACGGGAGGTTCTTTATGCGTATGGTGGCCATTGCCTTCCTGGTTTCATACTTCGCATTCCCGATCTTTGCTCAGGCGCGAGACCCCGTCTTCTCGCTGGAACGCTCCTTCGTGGGCAAATCCCAGGCGACCGGCAGTTTCATCGCGATCAACGGTGTGTCGCGACGGTTCTCGGTCGCCTTGCTGGGGCGCTGGAACGGAGAGACGCTGACGCTTCGCGAAGACTTTACATTCGATGATGGTGCGCGGGATACAAAGACCTGGCGGTTTCGCAAGACGGGGCCGGGGGAATATCTCGGCTCGCGTGAGGATGTGGTCGGCAGCGTGCCAGTCAGGATCGAAGGCCGCAAGGCGCGGTTCTCCTATGTCGTCTATCTCGACGCTGCCCGGAAGAACAAAGTCCGGTTCCACGACCTCATGGTGCTCGGCGACGACGGCGAGGTCAGAAACACGGCGCTTGTGACGAAGTACGGCCTGCCCGTGGCATGGACGAACGTCACATTCCGACGGTCCCGGCGATGACGCTTCGCTCAGGCCAGCACCCGCTGACAAGCCGCTTGTTGCTGGCCTACGCGCTGCCCGCCGTTGTCCTGGCGGCGCTCGCCCTGCCACTCTACATCGTCGTTCCGACCTTTTATGTGAGCACACTCGGTTTGCCGCTTGGCGCAGTCGGTTTTGTGCTGCTCGCGATCCGAATTGTCGATGCGATCGCCGATCCGGCCATCGGCTGGCTGTCGGACCGGATCAGCGCGAGGGCCGGCCGCCGGCGCACGCTGTTTCTGGTCGCGTCCGCCCCCACCGCGCTTGGCGCCTTCATGCTGTTTTGGCCGTCGGACGATGCCGGGCTTGCCTATCTCGCTCTTTGGGGAACCGTTCTGTCGCTCGGATACACGGGCACGCTGCTGCCGTATTCCGCCTGGGGAGCGGAACTGGCGAACGACTATTCGGGGCGTCTGCGCGTTTCGGCCTGGAGAGAGGGCGCAACGTTGATCGGCACGTTATGCGCGATTGGTCTGCCGTTCGCCGTCGGCGATGGGGCACTGTCGAGCCCAGTCGGCCTTCAACCGCTCGCTGTCTTTGTCGCGGTGTTTCTGCCCTTTGCGGCCTGCGTCGCATTCCTTTGCGTGCCCGAACCACAGGACAGATCGAGGCATCGTCTCTCGCTTGGAGATGCGGGGCGGTTTCTTGCTGCCAACAGGCCCTTCAGGCGGCTGATCCTTGCCTTTGTCTTGAACGGTTTTGCAAATGCCGTTCCGGCAACGCTGTTCCTTTATTTCGTTGGCCAGCGGCTGGAGGCGCCGCAATGGAGCGGACCGTTGCTGCTTGCCTATTTCGTCAGCGGACTTGCTGGCGTTCCGCTTGCGCTTTTCTCCGCCCGCTTCCTCGGCAAGCACCGGGCCTGGTGCATCGCAATGGCCGTGGCGTGCGCCATCTTCGCCGTGGCCGGCTTTCTTGGGCCGGGGGATGTCTATCTGTTCGTGGCCATCTGCATCGCGACGGGCTTGATGCTCGGTTTCGATCTCGTGCTGCCCCCTGCCATCCAGGCGGATGTGATCGATCAGGATACGGCCTCTTCGGGCGAACAGCGGTCCGGCCTCTATTTCGCGGCCTGGAGCCTTGCGACCAAGCTGTCGCTTGCCGCCGCAGTCGGCATCGTCTTTCCGCTGCTTGCCCTTGCCGGGTTTTCAGGTGAGGGCAACAATTCCGCCGGGGCGCTCAATGCGCTTTCGATGCTTTACGCCTGGCTACCGATCCCCGTCAAGCTCGCGGCGATTGCGCTGATGTGGCGTTTTCCGATCGGGGAGGTCGAGCAGCGCGCCTTGAGGCAAAAGATCGAGGCGATGTGAACCATCTGCCGTGCCACACCGTATCTGCATATGTCGAAATATCGTTCGGGTGATGAAATTGGTCGTTGAGACAATGAGGCGCAAGACTTCCGGAACCGCCGGTATTGCCTGGATCACTGGCGCCAGCAGCGGCATCGGGCGCGCGCTTGCGGTGGAACTGGCGCGCGACAGTTGGGAGGTCGCCGTCAGCGCGCGCAGCAAGGAGGATCTGCTGGCGCTTGAGGATGCCGTTCCCGGCCAGATCTTTGCATTTCCGCTCGACGTGACCAACGGAGCGACTGTCGCCAAAACCTTCGGCCTGATCGAGGACCGCCTCGGGCCGGTGGATCTCGCGGTGTTTTCGGCCGGTACATACGCGCGCGATGGTGTTCGGGATTTCCATGCTGCCCGCTTCTCATCGATCGTCAATCTGAACCTTCTCGGCACGGTGCATTGCCTGGAAGTGGTCATGGCGCAGATGCTCGCGCGCGGCAGCGGGCACATCGCCGTCGTCGCCTCCACGGCCGGCCTCGTCGGCTTGCCGGGTGCGGCGGCCTACGGCGCGAGCAAGGCGGCGCTGATTGCCATGTGCGAGGCGCTCTATCCTGACCTCCGCAAGCAGGGGATCGATCTCAGCCTGATCAATCCCGGTTTCGTCGATACGCCTCTGACGAAGAAGAACGATTTTCCGATGCCGTTCCTCGTGCCGGCGGACAAGGCGGCGGCAATCATAGCGCGCGGGCTGAAGGCGCGCCGCTACGAGATCGTCTTCCCCTGGCAGATGGCTGTGGCAATGAAAGCCTTGAGGCTGATGCCCGCCCGCCTGAGATTTGCGATCACGCGACGAATGCTGCGCGATTGAGGTGAGCTGTTAACTGGCCCGTGCTTTCGCGTCGCTCGGCCGCAAAACGCTTTCCTCGACGACGATGGTGGTGGCGCGCGGCAGGTTTGCTGCCGAATGCGGATGAACGGGCACGCCTTTCAGCCATAGCCGAAACGCCTCCACATGGATCGCGCCCATGACCTTCAGGGTCATCAGGGGATAGGCGAGAAGCAGCTTCAGCAGCGCCTTGTCAGAGAAAGCGACATGTTTTCCGGCAAAGCTCGCCGCCAGAAGCGGACCATCGTTGTCCGACTGATTGATCCCCACGAAAACGCGCTCAACTGGCGGCTCGACGCGAAAGTCGTAGCGGCTTGCCATGGGGGTGAACGGCGACACGTAGAGCGCCTTGTCGCAACGCTGCCTGATCGAGCCACCGGATGGTTCGCCGACCGGAATGACGTAGGTGTGGCGCTCGTGGAAGGTGTTGCAGACTTCATAAAGCGCGGCGCACAGGCTGTCGTCGGGCCGATAGCAGAAGTAGACGGTCAGCGGGTTGAAGACGTAACCGAAAATTCGAGGATAGCAGAGCACGCGCACACGCAGGTCATCCGCCGGCAGTCCGGCGTCCTCCAGCTGTCGGCCGACCCAGCCTTTCAAACCGCCTCTGCTGCCATCGCCGTGATCCTCGTCGCGAAAACTGAAGATGGCCGCGCGGTTGTAGCCGAACAATCGGCTGCGCGTGCCGAGGCTGGGCAGTTCGTCGAGATCGAGCAGCAGCGAAAACACGCGGTAACGCAGCCGGTGTGAGCGGGGGCGATGGCGGGCATGGGCGACGTGCCCAGTGTATATCGCTGATTTCAAGCTCATTCGGCTGCCAACAATGCTTCGCTGCGGAAAATTCTGCCTGACGGCTCGTGAACCGCCCAGGGTCGATCGACGCCGCCGAGTTCTTCCGCGACGGCGAGGCCCGATTGTAGTCCGTCCTCATGAAAGCCGCTGCCGAAATAGGCACCACAGAACCAAGTGTTGCGGCGTCCCTGCAACTGCCAGAGTTGACGTTGCGCCACGAGGGCGGCCTGATCGAAGAGTGGGTGGGTGTAGGCGAAAGTTCCAAGCGTGCGCTCCGGCGCAACCGGGCGGCAGGGGTTCAGTGTCACGAACAGGGGCGCCGACGGATTGATGCCCTGCAGCCGGTTCATCCAATAGGTGACGCAGAGCGGCTTTACGCCTTCGTGCGCGCTGTCGCCGATATAGTTCCAGCTCGCCCAGACTTGCTTGCGCCGGGGCATCAGGGTCTCGTCGCAATGGAGAACCGCATCATTGGCCGTGTATTTGAAGGCCGACAGCAGATGGCGCTCCTGGCCGTCGGGATCGTCCAGCATCGCAAGTGCCTGGTCCGCATGGGTGGCGATGACCACATCCGAGAAACGGTCGAGATGACCGCGCCGATCCACGACCTCGACCTCACCACCGATACGGCGGACGCTGCGCACGGCGCTCGCGAGCCTCACGGAACCCGAGTAGTCGGCCATCAGCCGTTGAATATATTGGCGGCTGCCCCCATCCACGGTTCGCCAGCGCGGCCGGTTCGAAAGGGAAAGCAGGCCATGGCTTTCAAAGAAGCGGATGAAGGCATGCAGCGGATAGGCGCGCATTTCGCTGGCCGTTGTCGACCAGATGGCTGCACCCATCGGCAGCAGGTGATCGTCGACGAAGGAGCGGGCGTAGCCGCCGCGGTCGAGATAGTCGCCGAGGCAGACCGCTTCGAACTCCGGTTGCCGAAGCAGGGGCGGCGCCTCGCGATAGAACCGGACGATTTCCGACAGCATCCGCCAGAAGCGCGGACGCACCGCATTTCGCCTCTGGCCGAGAAGTCCGCGCAATCCGGAGCCTGAGTATTCGAAAGATCCGCCATCGAGCGATGCCGAGAACGACATGTCGGAGGCAAGCGTCGGGACGTCGAGGTGGTCGAAAAGCGCCACGAGGTTGGGATAGTTGCGGTCGTTATAGACGATAAAGCCGGTATCGACCGACACCGGGCCGATCGGTGAAGGCGCGGTCACGGTGTTGGCATGCCCTCCGAGGCGGTCGGCTTCTTCATAAAGAACGACATCCATGCTCTTGCTGAGCAGCCACGCTGCGGAAAGGCCTGATATGCCGGTTCCGATGACCGCAACGCGCCGCTGTTGCCGCTTTTCTCTGCCCCCGACATCCATTCACGAACCTCTCACGTTTTTACCTGCTCTTCAGTACGAGGCCGGGTCGCGATTGGATCGATCGCGCGAATAATTTTTCGGCGCGGTGATCCGCCCGTTCCGACCATCCGTATCAACCCGCATGACAATCGCTGTTCCCATCCTCGCGGCACCATGCGAAAACGACCGGAAGCCAAGCCCGGATCGTCTTGCCAGGGTTTTGCCGAAAAGCGGGAGCAGGCGCGTACGCATGGATGAAAACGACCAGGAACCACCGACGAACGATATGTCCGACTTGCTTGTTTCGGTCGGGTTGAACCGGGATGTCGAGGCCTTCGAGGTGCTGTTTCGCCACTACGCGCCGCGCGTGAAGGCCTATATGGCGCGTCTCTGCAGGGATGGGACTGCCGCCGAAGAACTGATGCAGGAAACCATGATGGTCGTGTGGAACAAGGCAGCCCAGTTCGAGCCTTCGCGTGGCACCGTCTCGACCTGGATCTATACGATTGCCCGCAACGTGCGGATCGATGTCTATCGCCGGACGAAGCGACCGGAATTCGACCTGAATGATCCCGCCTTCGTTCAGGATGATGCGCCGCCTGCCGACATGGCGTTTGAGGCGTTTCAGGAGGCCGAGCGGCTGCACCGCGCGATGGCGACATTGCCGGCCGAGCAGCTCGATCTTTTGAAGCGTTCCTTCTACGAGGACGACTCTCACAGTGCCATTGCCGAGGCCCTCTCGATCCCGCTCGGCACGGTGAAGTCGCGTATCCGTCTCGCCTTTGCCAAGCTGCGCGCAGCATTGGAGGAGCGATGATGTCGATCAACCACCACGTCAGCGACGAGTTGCTGTTGCGCTATGCTTCGGGCGAACTGGCGGAAGGCTGGAGCCTTGCGGTTGCCACGCATCTTGCGCTTTGCCCGTCCTGTCGCCAACGCCTGTCGAAGATGGAGACGATCGGGGGAGCGCTTCTCGAAAACATATCGACAGGGACGGCATCCGATGATGCCTGGGCCCGCATGCGCAGCAGGCTCGAGAAGGCGGCAACGGGCGTTTCGCAGCCAACGGAAGGCCGCCTGTCGGTGGCCCGTGCCGAGCCAGTCTTGCCGGAGCCGCTGCGTTCTTATCTCGGCGGCGATATCGACAGCCTCAAATGGCGCTCGCTCGGGATGGGGGCCTACCAGATCCCGATCCGCTTGGCCGATACCAGCACCATTGCAAGGCTGCTGAGGATACCGGCCGGCAAGCCCGTTCCTGAGCATGGCCACTCGGGGCAGGAACTGACCCTCGTGCTCGCCGGAAGTTTCCGCGATGGCAGCGATGTCTTTGCGCGCGGCGATCTGGAGGAGGCGGATGCCGGCCTCACGCATCAACCTCTGGCAAGCGAAGGTGAGGATTGCATCTGCCTTGCAGTCACCGATGCGCCTTTGAAGTTCAAGAGCTGGTTGGTCCGGCTCATCCAGCCGGTGCTCGGAATATGAGCGATCGGCCCATCCGAAGGGAGCAGACTTGATGCTGGTGCATGTCGTCGCGTACCTCGCTACCGCATTCGTGTTCCTGGTTCTGGATTTTTTGTGGCTCACGCGTGTCGCATCCGGGTTCTATCGCGAGCGATTGGGCGGGCTGCTGCTTGATCAACCCAACTTGAGCGCCGCAGGCGCCTTCTACGTGATTTACGTGGCCGGCATCGTCTACTTCGCCGTATCTCCAGCACTTCAAGCGGGAAGCTGGAGCACCGCGCTGATGGCAGGGGCCATTCTCGGGCTCGTCGCCTATGGCACGTATGACCTCAGCAATCTGGCGACGCTTCGCAATTGGTCGCTGACGCTGACGATCGTCGACATGATCTGGGGCGCGGCCCTGACCGCGATTGCCGCGACCGCGGGATATCATGCCGCAGCTCGCGTCTCGGCGTTCTAGGCGCTCCGGCAATCTACACTCGTTATAAAGGAGTGCCCGGCGGCATTGCCGGGTCTGAGTGTTCGCCCCGGTTCGGGCCGGAGAACAGCTCCGAGCCATAGGCATTCTGGGCCGCAATCGACGGAAACGTAACGTCGCGAACCTCGAAGGACGGCATCAGGTTCATCATCGGCAGAATGCGCTCGAACACCGCGCCGCCGAGCGGCGCCGCATTCCAGCCGGAGGTGCGAAAGCCGTGGGTTTCCGGCAGGCCCTTGGGCTCGTCCAGGATGGTCAGCAGCAGGTAGCGCGGGTTATCTGCCGGCACAACGCCCATGAAGGATGTCAGATTGAGATCCTTGGCATAGCGCCCACCGACGACCTTTTCGGCCGTACCGGTCTTGCCGCCGATGAAGTAGCCCTTGACCTCGGCCTTTCGAGCCGAACCGGTCCTGGCGTTGAGGCGAAGCAGAAAGCGCATGGCCTCGCCGGTTTCGGGTTTGATGAGGTCAGTGGCAAGGAGCCGCTCCTCGACATTAGAGCCCTTGATTAGGGTGGGCCTGATCAGGCGGCCGCCATTCACAAGGGCTGCAACGGCGATGCTTGCCTGCAGCGGCGTGACCGCAATGCCGTGGCCGTAGGATGCGGTTGCCGTGTCGATCTGCCCCCAGGAGCGCGGAAGCTGCGGATGGGCGCTTTCCGGCAACTCGGTCGTCAGCCGCGACATCTGGCCGAAACGCGAGAGGAAAGCGCGGAAATTCTCCGGCCCAAGCGCGATCGCCATTTTTGCCATCGAGATGTTGGAGGAATAGATGAAGGCTTCCGGCAGGCTGAGCGGCCGATACTTGCCGAGATAGTCGCGGATGCGGAACCGGCCGAAGGCGAGCGGCCTGCTGGCGTCGATCACCGAGCGGATGCCAAACTGTCCGGAATCGAGCGCCATGGCCGTGGTCAGCGCCTTGAAGGTGGAGCCCATCTCGAAGGTGGCCGCGGCAATGCGGTTGATGCGGTCGGGCTTGAGCGCGTCGGCCGGATTGTTCGGGTCGAAGTCCGGGGCGGAGGCAAGCGCCAGGACTTCGCCATTGGTGATATCGAGCACCAGCCCGGCGCCGGCCTTCGCCCCGAACTTCTCGATTGCCCTGGCAAGCTCGATCTGCAGCGCGTGCTGGATGCGGATATCGAGCGTCAGCGTGACAGGCTGCAGGTTCTGATGCGAGAGATCCATGCCGGTCTGGCGCAGCACGTCGAGCCCCTGTGTCTCGATCCACTTCTCGATGCCGGCGATGCCGATATTGTCGATGTCGACGGTCCCAAGCACGTGGGCGGCAAGCGAACCGTTCGGGTAGACGCGCCGCTTTTCGCGCTGGAAACCGACCGCCGGAATGCCGGCATCCCAAAGCGCCTGTTCCTGCGCCGGCGTGACCTGGCGCTTGATCCAGGCAAAGGGCGCCTTGCTTTTCAGGCGCCGATGCAACTCGCGGGCATCTAGATCGGGGAAAATGGCCGTCAGCTTTTCGACCGCCTCATCGGCGTCGACGATGAAGCGGGGCTCAGCATAGACGCCGGAGCTCGGGACATCGATCGCCAGCAGGTTGCCGTTCCGGTCCAGGATCGAAGGGCGGCCGACGGAGGGGCGCTTCGGCACATAACCGGTGGTCTCGATCTCGGCCGTGCCGAGCTGGACGAGGCGCCCGAGCATCGTCAGGAACACGGCGACAAAGATGGCGATCAGAAAGGCGATGCGCTTGCGGCGATCCGCGCGTGATGAAATGCGTTGAGCCATATCAGTAGAGCCCTCCGGTATTGCCGAGCAGCTTTTCCCGCAGCTCGGGAGAGAGCTCATTGTCGGCATCAGTGGCTGGCAACTCGGCCATCTCCCGGTCGTCGATGATGGGGCAGTTGCCGTCGCAGGGGCCAGTCCCCGGCTTGAAGGCTTCGGAGATGGCGCCCGGCGAGCCTTCCTCAACCGACCGTCCCGTCTTGCGGTCCACCACCTGGAAGGACATGCCTGCGGGTGGGTGAAATTCGGCTGCGGGCTTTCCCTGAAGCGCGACCTTCATGAAGTCGATGAAAATCGGGGCGGCCAGCCCGCCGCCGGTCTCGCCGTAGCCCATCGGCTTCGGCGTGTCGTAGCCGAGGAAGACGCCGGTGACGATATTGGGGGTGAAGCCCACGAACCAGACGTCCTTCTCGTCGTTGGTCGTTCCTGTCTTGCCGGCGATCGGTACCCCCAGCGTGGCCACATTGCGGGCCGTGCCGCGCTCAACCACGCCGCGCATCATCGAGGTGACCTGATAGGCCGTCATCGGGTCGAGCACATAGTCCCTGGTATCGACGAGATCGGGCTCCTCCTGGTTTTCCCAGGAGAGCGCGTTGCAGTCCGGGCACTGGCGGACATCTTGTCGGTAGATCGTGCGGCCGTAGCGGTCCTGGACGCGGTCGATCATCGAGGGATTGATGGCCTTGCCGCCATTGGCGATGACGGCATAGGCGGATACGAGCCTGAGCAGCGTGGTTTCGCCGGCGCCGAGCGCCATCGGCAGGTAGGTGCGCAACTCGTCGTAGATGCCGAAGCGTTTGCCATAGTCGGCGACAAGATCCATGCCCAGATGGCGGGCAAGGCGAACGGTCATCAGGTTGCGACTGTTCTCAAGTCCGGTGCGCAGGGTCGAGGGGCCGCTGAAGCGCCCGTCGTAATTCTTCGGCCGCCATGTCTTGCCGGTGCCATCGGGAATGGCGATCGGCGCGTCCATGACGAGCGTGGTCGGCGCGTAGCCGGTATCGAGGGCCGCGGCGTAGACGAACGGCTTGAACGATGAGCCGGGCTGGCGATAGGCCTGGGTCGCGCGGTTGAACTCGGACTGTGCATAGGAAAAGCCGCCGGCGACCGCAAGTACACGCCCGGTGTTCGGATCCATCGAGACCAGCGCTCCCTGTACCTGCGGCGGCTGGCGCAGGACATAACCCGTTTCCAGTTTCTCGAGATAGACAACGTCGCCCGGCGACAGCACATCCTTGAGCGAGGTAGCACAGCGGCGCCTGCCTTCGCTAAGCCGGCACAAGGCCCAGGCTGAGTGGTCACGGCTGATCGTGGCCATCGGCGCGGACGCTGCCGATGCTTCCGTGCCTGTCGGCCTGAGGCCGAGTTCGACCTTGTCTGTGGCGGAGGAGAGGACGACAGCCAGCTGCCATTCCGGCACGTCCGAAAGCGGCTGGCGCTCTGCGAGCGCCTGCTGCCATCCGTCAAGCGAGGGCAGGCGGGCGATCGGTCCCCTGTAACCTTTTGCCTGGTCGTAGGCGACAAGCCCCTTTCGCAACGCTCGCATGGCGGCTTGCTGCAGCCGTGGATCGAGCGTCGTGCGCACCGAAAGTCCGGCGGTGTAAAGGGCAGCGTCGCCATAGCGGGTGCCGAGCTGGCGGCGTACCTCCTCGGTAAAGTAGTCCGCCTTGTCTGCGGATGCCTCCTGTCGCTTCGGCTTGATGCCGAGCGGCGAAGCGGTCGCTGCCGCCGCAACGTCGGCATCGATGACGCCGTTGCGGCGCATCTGCTCGATGACCCAGTCGCGCCGGGTCACGGCGCGATCCGGATGGCGGTACGGGTCGTAGTTGTTCGGAGCTTTCGGAAGGGCGGCGAGATAGGCCGCCTCGGCCACCGTCAGCCGATCGACCGGCTTGTCGAAATAGGTCAGCGCGGCCTGCGCGATCCCGTAGGCGCCGAGACCGAGATAGATGTCGTTGAGATAGAGTTCGAGGATGCGGTCCTTGGAATAGGTCTGGTCGATGCGGATCGACAGGATCGCTTCGCGCAGCTTACGCTCCACTGTCCGATCGGAAGACAGCAGGAAGTTCTTGGCGATCTGCTGCGTGATCGTCGAGCCGCCGATCATGCGCCGGCCGGAGCCGTAGTTGGCGACGTTCGACCAGAGCGCGGTGGCAAGGCTCGCCACGTCAATGCCGGGATGCAGGTAGAAGTTCTTGTCCTCGGCGGAAAGGAATGCCTGCTTGATCCGCGCCGGCATGGCGCCGATCGGCAGGAACAACCGGCGTTCCCGCGCATACTGCGCGATCATCGCGCCATCGCCGGCATAAAGTCGTGTGGTGACCGCCGGCTCCCAGGTCGCCAGCGCCCGATGGTCCGGCAGGTCACGTGTCAGGGCGGCCACGCAAAATGCCAGCCCGACGCCGAGAAGCGTTGCAAGGTTGATCAAGGTGGCGAACAGGTTTGCAGTGAATTTCATGGCGGATGTGGGCGACTTTCGGGGTTCGAAGGACATGGCTTCGCCATCCGCTGCTCAAGGGAGCGGCTGGCGTGCGCAGACCTGTTGCGTGAAGGCGATGCGCCGGTGGCGGACGAGGCTCAGGAGCCCGGTGTTTCGTCTATTCCATCAGGGGGAGCGTCGTCCGCCTTCGCCACCAAAGCCCGCAATATGCCGCTTTTGTTCGCGGCGGCGATCCACGCAGGCATGACGGTGCGACATGTGCAGGGCGCGTGGCTGATGGGCGTTCAGCGGAGACGACACATGGTTGGATCCTCCACAGGGGGCATGTACGAGAGGCAAAACCTCGATGTGTTGGTGGCCACGCCCCGACAAAATGGGGTGCCGACATGAGTTCACCGTAAAGGGCTTGCAGCTTGGCAGCAAACGACGTTTATTTGCAGGACCCATTAGCTGAATTAGGGCATTCATGGTCAGGCCGCATCTCCCTCTCAATGCGCTGCGCGCTTTCGAGGCATCCGCACGACATCTGAGCTTCACCCGCGCGGCGATCGAATTGTGCGTGACGCAGGCGGCTGTCAGCCACCAGGTCAAGCTCCTGGAAAGCAGGCTGAACGTGACGCTGTTCAAGCGCCTGCCGCGCGGCCTGATGATCACCGCCGAGGGTGAGGCGTTGTTGCCGGTGCTTCAGGATTCCTTCGATCGCATGGCCGATATGCTGGAACGCTTCGAGGGCGGTCATCTTCGCGAGGTCCTGATGATCGGCGCCGTCGGCACCTTCGCCGTTGGCTGGTTGTTGCCCCGGCTTGCGGATTTTCAGGAAAAATATCCTTTCATCGATATCCGGTTGTCGACGAACAACAATCGCGTCGACATGGCAGCCGAGGGGCTCGACTACGCCATTCGCTTCGGCAGCGGTTCGTGGCACAACATCGAGGCGACGCGGCTGTTCGAAGCGCCGCTTTCGGTCCTGTGCGTTCCTGAGCTGGCCGATACGCTGCGTCGTCCTGCTGATCTCCTCAGCCAGACGCTGCTGCGCTCCTACCGGGCGGATGAATGGGTGAACTGGTTTGCCGCAGCCGGCATCACCTATCCGGCGCCGCTTCTCAAAGGTGTGGTGTTTGATTCGTCGCTCGCCATGATGGAGGCGGCAGCCCAGGGCATCGGCGTTGCGCTTGCGCCGCCTCTCATGTTTTCCCGGCTGCTGTCGAACGGCACGGTGCGCCAGCCCTTCGACGTCTATACCTCGATGGGCAGCTACTGGTTGACCCGGCTGAAATCGCGCGCCCCGACGCCGGCGATGTCCGCCTTCCACGATTGGTTGATGGCGGAAAAGGAAGACAGCTGCCTGCAATCCGAGCGAGCGGCCGCGAGCAGCGCGGCATAGGTACCACCGCATTCGGGCGGGAGCTCTGCCAAGTCATGGGCGATGTCTCGGAGTTGGGCGTGGTGGGGCGGTCAGGCCGACAGCTGCAGCTTGTGGCTATTCGCCGTAGCTGACGATCCATTCCGGCGGCTCTCTTTCGAGGCTGCCGTCAACCTGTACGTTTCTGTCTTTCGCCCAACGATAGCCCCACATCGGACCGTGTTTCGTCGCATAGGAGGGCGAACGCCGATAGGCGGCATCGGCCTGCGCCTTCTCGAGCGTGACGAAGTCGTAGCCGCTTTCTTCGAACAGCGACAGGATCCCCTTCATCGCGTCCGCATTCAGTCGGTTGACGTGTAGCAACATGATCGCTGGCGGTTCGTAGCCAAGGACCTGCGCGTTGAGATCGGCGTAATAGGCGATCTGTTGCTGGGTGTGCATCAGATAGGCCGTCCTGATGCGGTGGGCCGCTTCCGTGTCGTTCTCGGCAAGAGCACGTTCATAGGCGCGATCGAAGACGTAGTCCGAGGTGTCGATGGTCGAGGCGGCGATCGTGTAGCCACGCTTCGCCGCAAGCGTCGCGATCGCATTCTGCTTTTCCGGGGTGTCGCCGGTGTGGTTGTAAGGGAACCGCAGGAAGCGCAGCTCCTTTCCCGCGGCCTTGAGGAGTTGCCGCGCCGTTTTCTCGCCATCGACGATTTCGCGCTTTATGCCGGCAAGGTCGAGCGCATTGGTGTCCGCATGCGAGAAGGTGTGATTGCCGAGCGTCAGCCGCGGTCCGGTCCAACTCTTCAGGATGGTTTTCGCTCGCGGCCCGACAGCGCGAACTTTGCTCTCCACGACAAATCCGATCGCCGGCGCCTTTTGTGCCTTGAGGGCTGAAAGAATGCGGGCATTTGCCTCTTCGATGCTTTGGATGGAGGGCCCATCCGTTCCGTCTTCGCCGGCGCGGGCATGCGGCAGGTCGTCGAAGGTGATGGCGACGGATTTCTCTCGTGCATCGCCTTTGGTCTCGGCATGGGCCTCGACAAGGAAGAAACCGAGGGCGAGCCAGGGCGTGAAAGCAAGCAGCAGGAAACGCCCGATCGTGCGAACCCTTCGCACACAGGCCCGGACCACGCTTTGCTGCGTGCCGCCGTCGCCGTGAAGCCCGGTTCCCTTCACCATCGTCCCTCTTCTGCTGGTGGCAATGAGAGTGACACTCGGTCTCAAGGGTTGCATGAGCATTGCGTGGTCGAAATTTTCTCGCTGCCGCGATCGTCAGCGGCGCGGCTGCCGATAGTGATCGTCACCGATGGTCGAAATCCAAATAATTCTAATGGCTGCCGCAAATTATCGTCGTTTGCCGTCCTCGTCGCGGCTGCTTAGGCAAGGCGCATCCAAAGTTCGCGGAAACCAAATTCGAGATGCGGAGACATGTATGAGAACGTTGAAGAGGCTCGGTCTGGCGACGGTGGTCGCCACCTTCTGCATGGCCAGTGCGGCCACGGCCGACAACGCCGACTGGTCCCGACCGACAAAGCCGTTTCGCGTCGTCGGCAACATTTACTACGTCGGCACCAAGGGGTTGTCGGCCTATCTTATCACCTCGGGCAGGAAGGCTATCCTGCTCGACGGCACGCTGAAAAGCACGGCCGCGCTTGTCGAAGACAATATCGCAGCGCTCGGTTTCAAGCTCTCGGATGTCAAGATCATCGTTACCAGCCATGCCCATTACGATCACGTCGGCGGGGTAGCCCAGATCAAGCGAGATAGCGGCGCCAAGCTCCATGCGATCGCGGCCGATCGCTGGGCTCTGGAAAACGGTCTGCATGACGGCGAGACCAGCTACAAGCGCGGGACGTTTTCGCCTGTCAAAGTCGATCATGTTCTTGCCGACGGCGACGCCGTGACGCTCGGAGATGTCAGTATGAAGGCGACGCTGACATCAGGGCACACACCGGGCTGCACCACCTGGTCGACATCGGCGATCGAGGACGGACGCGCGCTCAAGGTGGTCTTTCCCTGCAGCGTCACCGTTGCCGGCAACAAGCTCTTCGGCAACAGGCGCTACCCCGGCATCGTCGGTGATTTCGAGGTAAGCTTCGACCGGCTTGCGGCCATGAAGGCGGATGTGGTGCTGCCGGCGCATCCGGAATTCGCCGATGTTCTCGGAAGGGCGGCGCGACGAAACGCAGGCGACAAGGATGCCTTCGTCGATCCGGGGCTGCTCGGCCGGATCGTCGAGCAATCCCGCGCCGCCTTCAAGAAGGAACTCGCAAGGCAGAGGGCCAGACAATGACAGGGAGACAGGGCCGCATGTGCGCTGCCCTTTGAGTCTGCCCAATCAGTCGGAAACGAGGCCGTCAAAGACTTCGAGCATGGCCTCGCTGATGGCCTTGCCGAGCGCTGCTGCAGCCGCACTCAAGGCTGCGTCGTCCATATCGCGTGCGGCCATCGCGAAAGACGCGCCTTCGGTTACGACGATTTCCTGGGCGCGCTGGATTGCCCAGAGGGCAAACTCGCTGCGGTCGGCGATTTCAACGGTTTCCATTGTGGTCTCCAGATTGTTCATGGAAGGTCTTATAGCCTGATCGACCATCGTGGGGACTGCCCGTGTGGTCCTTTGGTGTGGACTGCGTGAAATAGTCGTGTGGTCAGCGGGTTTTGTGCTTAGGCCCTCTGGGTTGTGCCCATCGGAAAAGCCACCGCCGGGGACTTTCGTTGCGGTTTAAAGGTGAGTAATAGAGGAAAGAATAAAGCAACCGAAAACTCCACCTTCCCGAAGACGGGCAACGCGATAATGACGTTTCAGCCGCGGATGCAGAACAAGATTGCCGGTTTCAAGGTCCTGGGCGAGTTGCATCGTCGGGAATGGAACGGGATCATCGCCGACGTGTGGGACGTCGAATGCGACCCGCATGCCGGTGGCTACTACGTCTCCAGCGATCCACGGATGTTCATCGTGCTGGATGCGCAGGGTGGGAGCAACCACAACGTCAAACTCTCATCCCAGGCGAACGGCATCGTCCAGGATTACCGCGAACAGGCGATCTCCTACATCCCGTCGGGCATGGAGATCTGGGCCGATGTGGTCGATGTCAGATATATCCGCCACCTCGATCTACACTTCAACATCGACATCCTCAGCCGGCGGCTGATGGAGGACCTCGATGCCGGTCAGTGCGACGTGCCGCGGCTGATGTTTGAGGACGAGCGATTTCTTCAGCTCGCCCGGCTGATCGCGTCGGAATGCCTGAACCCGCAGCCGCTGCACGATCTCTATGGCGACGGGCTGACGGTCGCTCTTTTCATCGACCTGATGAAGCTCAACCGCAACAGCGTCCGCAAGCGCAGCCAGCTGGCGTCCTGGCAGCTGCGCCGGGTGGTGGATTACATCGAGGAAAACAGCGTTCGCAACATCAGGCTGGAGGAACTGGCAAGCCTTGCCGGCCTTTCGCAATCGCATTTCAGCCACGCCTTCAAGGCTTCGACCGGGGTAGCGCCACACCAGTGGCAGATGAATGCCCGGATCGAGCGGGCAAAGCATCTCCTCGTGAAAAACGAGGTGTCGCTCACCGAGATCGCTGCCGAAACGGGCTTTTCGGACCAGGCTCACTTCACCCGGGTCTTCCGCAAGGCGGTCGGCGCCACGCCGGCTCTTTGGAAAAGAAGCCGTCTTTCTTGAGCAAATGCCATTTTCGTTGAACAGTTGCCCGTGCACATTTGCCCAAAAGTGTTCAACTTTCAGCGATCGAAACAAGCCGCGCTCCAATACTTGATATAAACGGTCATCTTATCAGCAGTCAGAAAGCCAGGCCCTACGCTGTGGGGATAGCAGGCCGGGCAAGCAGGGGTGACGATACGATGCAGCGTGATGGCAAGAGTGTGCGTTTGAGAGATTTTCTGGCGAGCGGCGTTGCCGGCATCGCGTTGCTTGTGTCGACCGCGGCTGCGGCCCAGGACGGTAGCGCCACGAAACTCGAGAAGATCGAGGTGCAGGCGCAGGGCGGGCGCGACGACGCCACGGGCCCTGTCGAGGGTTACGTCGCAAAAGCATCGACGACCGGCTCGAAATCGGCCACGCCGATCAGCGAAATTCCGCAATCCGTCTCCGTTATTGGTCGCGAGGAACTTAACGATCGCGGCGTCGTCAACAAAATCGACGAGGCCCTGCGCTACACGCCCGGCGTGACCACCGAGCCCTTCGGTGTCGATGCGGACACGGATTGGTATTACATCCGCGGCTTCGACGCGTCGCAGACCGGCGTATTCCTCGATGGTCTGTCGCTGTTCAGTTTCGGCTTCGGTGGCTTCCAGATCGACCCGTTCATGCTGGAGCGCGTTGAGGTGCTCAAAGGCCCGGCATCGGTTCTCTACGGCGGCGCCAATCCGGGGGGTATCATCAGCCTGATCAGCAAGCGGCCGCTCGACGAGCCGCTGTATTACACCGAGATCGGCATCAACAGCGACGGCAACGCCTTCACCGGCTTCGACGTCAACGACAAGCTGACGGACGACGGCACCATCCGCTATCGCGTCACCGGCAAGGTGTCGGGCGGCGACACCTACACCGACTTCTCGAACGATCTGCGCGGCCTCCTCATTCCGCAGATAACCTATGCACCCGATGATGCAACCAGCCTGACGGTCTATGGCGTCCTGCAGGGGCTCGATCAGGTGCATGTCGGCAACGGCTTCCTGCCTTATGTCGGCACTGTCGTCGATGCGCCGTTCGGCAAGATCGATCGCGATGCATTTTTTGGCGAGCCCGATCTGGACGAGGGCACCTATGTCCAGCAGATGGCCGGCTATGAATTCAAGCACGAGTTCGAAGGTGGATGGCAATTCAGCCAGAACCTGCGCTACGGCCATCTCTACAAGCATGAGAAAGGCCCCTATCCCTACGGCTACTACGATCCGAGCCTGCCCTTCCCGTCATCGACGGTGCCGGCCACCCCGGACAATCTGCTCTATCGCGTGGGGTTCGAGGCAACGTCGAAGGTCGATACTCTCGCCGTCGACAACCGTGTCGAGGGAGAGTTCGAGACCGGAGCGCTGGAGCACACGCTGCTCGTTGGTCTCGATTACAAATATTACCGGCTGGATCATGTTCAGGCTTCGTCGGCTGCTACACCCATCAGCGCAACCAACCCGATTTACGGTGCGCCGCAGCCCGCCAACGCCATCTATATCAATCAGGTGGTGACGCAGCAGCAGTTGGGCATTTACGCGCAGGATCAGATCAGGTTCGGCAACGGCTGGCTCGTGACGCTCAATGGCCGCTACGACTACGTGGACACCAAGACCAGGAACGGCCCGACCTTCTGGGCGCCGACGCAAGACAATAGCTTCAGCTACAACGAAGGCGCTTTCAGCGGCCGCGCTGGCCTTGCCTACGAGTTCGACAACGGCGTGACGCCTTATGTCAGCGTTGCAACTTTCTTCAACCCGATCGTGGCGGTGACCGCCACAGGAAATACCAAGCCCCAGGAAGGTGAGCAGTTCGAGGTCGGAGTGAAGTACGAGCCAACGTTCTTCGACGGTGTACTGACCGCATCGCTCTACCAGCTGACCAAACGCAATGCCCTCGTGACCAACCCGTTGACGAGCATTTCCACCCAGACGGGCGAGGTGCGGTCCCGCGGCATCGAGCTTGAGGGCAAGGCCAACATCAACGAGGACTGGAAGCTGATCGCCGGCCTTGATTTCATCAATCTTGAGGTGACCGAAGACGCCAACACGGCGTTGGTGGGTAAGACGCCGTACCTTGTTCCCAATGCTCAGGCATCGCTCTGGCTTGACTATACCGTGCCATCAGGAGCGTTCGAAGGGGTCAGCCTTGGCGCAGGCGTCAGGTACCAGGGCGAATCCTGGGCTGATGCGGTAAACACACGCAAGGTCTCTTCGGCCGCCCTGGTCGATGCGGCGATACGCTATGAAAAGAACGATTGGGCGGCGTCGCTGAACGTCTCCAACCTCTTCGACAAGGAATATGTGAAAGGGTGCCAGGGACTTTCGGTCTGCGGCTATGGCGAAAGCCGGACATTTACCTTGAAGCTCAGCAAGGAATGGTAATCTCACGCACGGCAACATAGCCTGTCCGAATGGCGCCAGGAGAGGCCTCTCTCCCGGCGCCATTCGACGTTCCGAGACGCGCTGCTGTCACGATTACTGCTTGCAGCGTGATTTCCGAAAGATCGAAAGATAACGATAACCTCAGGACGCGACGGCTGTTAGCCATTGTCAACGTCGCAGGACCGGGGAGAGGAGGGGTTTGAGCGCGATTACATGGGCGCCCGGCCCGTACACGCAGAAAAACTGTCGCCAAAAGCGGCCGAAGCGCTTAATCCGCTCTCCATCGGCATCGGCTATAGTTCATCCCATGAGAATCAATGCGATCACAAACTGGGCCTACGGCGTCACGGTCCTTTTGACCGGATTGTCCGGTGTGGCCTTCATCCTGTCGACGAACAGCGCGATCGAGGAGCGGCAGGCGGCCGAGCAGCACCTTGTGCTCGACACGCTTGGCGAGGAACTCGCGCTCGGTGCCGAAGAGCGAAGCGATGCCGCACGCCTCTATGTGATGCGGGGAGACCTGCGCCATCTCGAAGACTTCCATGGCAAGGAAGAGGAGGAGCGCACCCACGAGGCGGCAATCCGGAGCGTGCGCGAATTCGGCGCTGCGCCTGAGGAACTGGCCGCTCTTCAGGAGGTCGAGCGCGAGGCGGAGGCTCTCGACAAGATCGAGGTTGCCGCGATCGACGCCTATCAGAAGGGCGATCAGGCGGCGGCGCAACGGATGCTCTTCGGCCCGGAGCACGACCGGCTTCAGACCGCGTTGCTTGAAACGGTCGTCCGCTTCCGCGAACTGACGAAGGCCAGGACCGGTGCGGCTCTGGAACAGGCGAAGGAGCGCAGCGACTGGTTCGGCATCGCGGCGAAGACTATGCTCGCCATGACGGCGGCACTGTTCCTGGGCGTGCTTTATTTCGTGCTCAAACGGCGTGTGGCCATGCCGCTCGTGCGCATGACCGGCATCGTCACGCGGCTTGCCAAGCAGGATTACGAAGTGGAAGTGCCGCTCGACCGCCGTCGCGACGAGATCGGCGAGATGAACGAGGCGATCCATATCTTTCGCACCAACGGGCTGGAGCGCGATCGACTGGATGCCGAGCGGCGGCTCGATCAGCAGACCAAGGACCTGATCCTGCAGATGATGCACCGGCTGCAGGCCTGCCAGATCCAGGAGGAGCTGGCAGAGGTGGTCGCACGGTTTGCGCCGCAGATCTTTCCCAACCTTGCCGGCCATCTCTATGTGCTGAATGACAACCGGACGTCGCTGACGCTTGTCGGCACCTGGCTCGACCCGCAGCATTCGGCAGACGCTTTCCCGTCGAGTGCCTGCTGGGGACTGCGGCGCGGCCGGCCGCATGTCAGCAATGGCGGCCAGAGCGATATCGCCTGCCAGCATCTGGACGAGAGCGATGTCGCCGGGCTGTGCGTGCCGCTGACGGCGCAGGGCGATACGATCGGCCTGCTCTATTTCGAGGAGCGCTCACCCGAGCAGCCAGCCGTCGAGACGTCGCGGCTCTATCTCGAACTGATCGCGGAAAACATCGGCCTTGCCGTCGCCAATCTGCAGCTGCGCGAGAAGCTGACCAATCTGGCTGTCCGCGACGCCCTGACGGGGCTCCTCAACCGGCGCTGCCTTGATGAAGCGCTGAACAAGCAATCGCGGGAGCGGGCTGGAAAGCCACTCGTCTGCCTGATGATCGACATCGATCATTTCAAGCGCTTCAACGACGAGTTCGGCCACGATGCCGGCGACGTGGTGATGCAGTATGTGGCCCAGATCATGCTCGACGCGGCCGGCGAACTCGCAACGACCTATCGTTTCGGCGGCGAAGAGTTCACCATGCTTCTGCCAGACATGAGCGAGGCGGCGGGCTTCGAGTTTGCCGAGCGCCTGCGTGACAAGATCGGCACGACGCCGCTTTCCCATCGTGGCCGCATCCTCGGCTCCGTGTCGGTGTCGATCGGCATCGCCTCGTCGCCGCGCGAGGGTACGGTGGCAACGCTTCTGACGCGAGCCGATGCCGCCCTGCTCGACGCCAAGGCGCGGGGACGGAGCATGACGGTCTGCTCTTCGGGTCTGGTCGTCACTTAGGGGGCCGACGGAAACGGCTAGTGGTGAATGGCCACGCCATGCTTTTGCAGCAGGGCGACGATGCCCGCGTCGGGCAGGCTGTCGGTGACGAGCGCATCGACATCGGCAAGCGAGGCGAGGCGCACGAGCGCACGTCTCGAAAATTTGCTGCTGTCGACGGCAAGGATGATGCGTTCCGCCTGCTTCATCGCGGCAGAGACGGCGGCAACCTCAGCGTGATCGTCGTCGCCGATGTCGCCATCCTGATCGATGCCGCTGACCGAGATGACGGCGATGTCGAACTTGAACTTCCGGATGTAGTCGGCAGTCTCCTCGCGAAACACACCGGCATCCACCTGCCGAACAAAGCCGCCGGGCACGGCAACCGCGAAATTGCTGCTCTCGCTGAGCGTCGTTGCGACGCGCAGACTGTAGGTCACGACACGCAGGTCGCGGCGCTTGAGCAGAGCGCGGGCAACCGCTTCGCAGGTAGTCCCGGTGTCGAGGAACACCGCTGCGCCATCCGGCACCAGATCCGCCGTCAGCTGGCCGATCCTTTCCTTCAGCGCCGCGTTGTCGACGCGCCGCTGCCGGTAGATCGCCGGATCCACCGGGGTGGCGATGGTCGCGCCGCCATGGAGCCGGCGGACCCTACCGCCCTGTTCGAGCGCCATGATGTCGCGCCGCGCCGTCTGCGTCGTGACGTCGAACATGGCGGTGATTTCTTCGATCGAGATGTAATGGTTCTTCTCGAGGTAACGCAGAAGCTGCATCTGACGTCGCGTCTTCTTGTCCTCGCCGCCGGCGGCCTGCTCGTCCATCATCTTCATCCCGAATGTCCCGATCCCGTCTTGCTAGCATGGCGCCGGCCGCCGTTCCCAAGAGAATTGTGGAACGGCGTGTCCGTCGTGTGAAATTTTATCGCGCCCGTCAAAATGTTGCAAAACTGACATTCAACGTCGGTAATGGTCCAAATCGTACTTTCAAGCAAGCGCACCTGTCATCAACAGCATCGTGATGAAAGCATTGTGACAGCGCGTGAGCGTATTGCGACATTTGGAGTTATGCGATGAAACAACGTGGACATGACATCCGCGGGGTAGCGGCTTTTGCGCGCCTGCGGCAACCGCTTCGCCTGGCGACGGCCCTGCTTCTTTGCGGAACGAGCCTCGCCCTTTCGGCAGCAAGTGCCGGGGCTGCGGACGACAGCATGAAGATCCTGACGCTCAACACCTGGCTGGATCGGTTCAAGGCCAACCCGAGCGTGATGTCGGATTTCTTCATCAAGGGTAACTACGACATCCTGACGTTCCAGGAGTTTCGTGCCAACAGCACCTATGCACGCGACATTCCGGGCATCCTGAAGAATGCGGGCCTCGGCACCTACGGCACCCGCCAGGACGGGGATGTCGGCGTCTTCTCGCGACTGCCAGGTACTTTCGGCGTCAACACGCTGGGTGACATCGCCACCTACACCGTCGTCGATCCAACCGTCAGCAAGCCGCAGACGGTGGTAGGCACCACTCACCTTAACTATTACGACCCGGCGACCAACCGTATCGCTGAAGCCAAGGGCCTGAACCAGTGGGCCAAGGGCGAAACCCGACCGGTCATTCTGACCGGTGACTTCAACGCCGGCGACGTTTCCGAGCGCGGGCTGCATTCGATCAGCCAGCAGGAACTGTTGCTGAAGACCTATGTGAAGAGCCCGAGCAACGCCTTCTATCTCGGCCTGCTGCGCGAGTACGCCAAAGACCAGCAGGCCCTCGACACCTATATCGCGCAGTGGAAGGGCAAGACGGCAGCCGCCATCAACGCCTCGACCGTGCCCACGGGGCTGTTTGCCGACGAGATGTACCCTGTCAACGGCAACCTGCCGCAGACGATGAACATCCTGAAGAAGCAGTACCAGCTGCTGCAGCTCCCAAGTGAGCGCGAACAGTTTACGCCGCATGGCCTGAACGACGGCAGCGTCACCTGGCCGTCCCACGGCGAAGACGCGACGAATACCTGGGCCAGCTGGCACCGCGTCAAGATCGACCATTTCCTGGCATCGCGGCCGTTCGGCAAGTGGTGGACGATCAACGACGACCCGAAAGATCCCTATTCCGGCGTGATCACCGATGTCAGCTATGTGACCAATCCCGACGGTTCGAAGACGCCGCTGTCGGACCACGAGCCCGTGGCCCATACGCTGCGCTGGGTAGGGCCGGTTCTCGATACCTACACGGATCCCGCCTCGGCTACCGCCAAGACGCGTGTCGTCTGGGGCGAGAAGGCGTCGACCTTCGATGAGAAGGGCAAGGAATTCGTCCTCAGCCGTAACAACATGCGCAATGATATCTATCTCGGCCAGATTTCCGATGAGAACGGTCTGCCGATCCTTGCCGGCCTGACCGACACGGAAAAGAAGACCTTGCTCGACTGCGCCAGCGCCGATCCGCGCTTCCAGCAGGCGATCCGCGACTATTGCATTGACGATCATTCCTTCATTGGCGAGATGCGCGTGGCCGACGGCGGCACGGTGATCGTCAACGAGGATGCGGCGCTCGGCAATGCCGACGCAAAACTGCGGCTCGATGGCGGCGGGTTGCGCGTCACGGGGCGGGAGATGCACCAGCTCAACCGTGACGTCGTGCTCGAAGGCAACGGCGGCTCGTTCGACATCGTCGACGCTCAGAATGTCGTGGCGATCAACCGGGCGATCTCGGGCACCGGCAGCCTGACCAAGCTCGGCGCGGGCGCGTTGGTGCTGAATGGCCAGAACAGCTACACTGGCGAGACCGTGGTCAAATCCGGCCTGTTGTCCGTTCAGGGCTCGATCGCCTCGTCCTCGAAGCTGACCATCGAGGCCGGTGGCGCGATCAGCGGCGTCGGCTCCATCGGCAGCATGACTGTGGCAAACGGCGGTGTGATTGCGCCCGGCAATTCGATCGGCACGTTGAACGTCACCGGCGACATCACTTTCGCTGCCGGTTCGGCTTACCATGTCGAGACCAATGCCCAGGGCGAGAGCGACAGGATCGTCGCCACCGGCAAGGCGATCCTCAACGGTGGCTCGGTGCTGGCACTGGCGAGCGGCAACGCTTATGCGCCGCAGACGGCCTACACGATCCTGTCGGCCAATGGCGGCGTGTCGGGAACATTTGCGGACGTCGCCTCCAGCCTCGCCTTCCTCGACCCGACGCTTGCCGATGTCGCCAATGACGTCACGCTGACGCTCAGCCGCAACGACATTCGTTTCGACGATGTCGCAGAGACGGCGAACCAGCGTGCAACCGCTGCCGGTGCCGAGAGCCTCGGGTTTGCCAATGCGGCCTATACCGCGATCGTCAACCTCGACAAGGCCGCGGCGCCCGCCGCCTTCGACCAGCTCTCCGGCGAAATCCACAGCTCGGCCAAGGGCATGCTGCTGCAGGACGGCCTCCTGCTTCGCGATGCCGCCACCAACCGCATTCGCTCGGCCTTCGGCGATGACAATGGCAAGGCGACGCCGGTGCTTGCCTATGGCGAAGGCGGTATTGAAAGCGTGGCGCCGGATACCGACCGCTTCGCCTTCTGGAGCCAGGCTTTCGGCTCCTGGGGCGAGACCGATAGCAACGGCAATGCCGCGGCATTCGATCGAAACACCAGCGGCTTCCTCGCCGGCATGGATGGCCTCGTCGGCGACACGTGGCGCGTCGGCCTGCTCGGCGGCTATAGCCGCTCCTCGTTCGATGCTGCCGATCGCCGCTCTTCCGGCGACAGCGAGAACTACCATATCGGTGTTCACGCGGGCACGCAGATCGGCGCGCTGTCGTTGACGGCGGGCGCGACCCACAGCTGGCACCGGATCGAGACGACGCGAAGCGTGTTCTTCCCCGGCTTCGACAACACTCTGTCGGCGACCTATGACTCCAGGACTTCCCAGCTCTTTGGAGAAGCGAGCTATGCGATGGAAACCGGCCCCTTGGCTTTCGAAGGTTTCGCCAATCTCGCCTACCTGAACCTCGATACGGATGCGTTCCGGGAGAGTGGTGGCGCAGCCGCGCTTGCCGGTGCGGCTGATCACAGCGATGCGACCTTCACGACCGTCGGTCTTCGTGCATCGAGCGATGTCGCCTTCGGCGAGACGGTGGCGACGATGCGCGGCACGGTCGGCTGGCGGCATGCCTTCGGCGACGTTACCCCGACCTCGGCCTTGGCTTTCTCCGGTGGCGATACCTTCTCGGTTGCCGGGGCGCCGATCGCCAGGGACGCGGCGATCGTCGAAGCCGGGGTCGACTTCAACATCGCACCCGCAGCGACGCTCGGCGTCAGCTATTCCGGCCAGATCGGGTCCGGCGTGTCCGATCACGGCGTCAACGCACGGCTCAAGGTTCGGTTCTAGAACCCATCGCGGCCCCGGTTTTGTTGCCGCCATTAAAGAAGGACAAACCCCGCGATCACGGTGGGGTTTGTTCGCATTGGACAGGCCCGCGCCGTTCAGATCCAGACTGTTCGGCCCTCGCCCTCGCAGCCAAGCGCTCGCAGGATGCTGAGCGGAATGCCGACCATGGTTTCCTGGCCTGATGAGAGCAGGAAGGACGCTGTTTGCGGTTCGCGATAGGCAAGGATCTCCTCGCGGGAGGCCTTGGTATAGATGCCGCGCAGGGCGCGCACACAGCCGCTATGGGTGACCACGACGTGCGTGTTGTCGCGATCGAGGGTCGTAAGCCAGGCGAGCAGGCGAGTGTCGAGCATGATCCGGCTTTCGCCGCCAGGCATGGCGTAATCCCAAGGCTCGGCGTTCTGCGCCTCGTATTCATGCGGCAGATCCCGCTCGATCTCGTCGTGGGCGCGGCCCTCCCAGGTACCATAGGCCCTTTCCACCAGCGCCTCGTCATGGGTGAACTCTTCGAAGGGAACCGACCAGGTGTCGGCCAGGATCGAGGCCGTCTGGCGCGCGCGCCCGAGTGGACTGACCCAAAATTTGAGGTTGGTCTCGGCGGCGATCCGCTCGGACAACCGCAGCCCGACGGCCAGCGCCTGTCGCACGCCGTTCGCCGTCAGCGGCGTATCCTTTCGGCCTTGCAGCCGGCCGGCGACATTCCATTGGGTTTCGCCGTGGCGGATGAGGATGATGTTGGGCAGGGGGGAGGTCATGGCATGCTCGAAATATTGCGGCCTCGGGCCGGAATTGAAGAGAGGAGGGCACCCGCCGGAGAATGGCCGGCGGGTGCCCGATGGTTCACTCGGCAAGCCAGAGCGCCGAGGACGGCTTGAGGCCGAGCATCGTCGTCGCTCCGGTCTCAAGCAGCGCTTCGCCGGAGTGGAACGGTGCATCGATCAGTACCGTGGTGGTGCCGACCTGCACGCCGTAGCGCACGGTCGCGCCCAGGAATTCGCGATGCGCGATCGTGCCGGTCAAGGCTACCGCGCCCGGCTCCAGTGTGCCGAGGGTGGCATATTGCGGCCGGAAGACGAGCTTGGCGCCTGCCGGCACGGACGCGCCGGCCGGGATCGGGATCGAGCCGGCACCGGCTACCTCAAACGTCCGCTGCGTGCCGGAACCCGAGACAGTGCCGTCAAGAATGTTCGCCGTGCCGAGGAAGTTGGCGACGAACAGGTTGGCGGGCTTCTCGTAGAGCCCCATCGGCGTGCCGACCTGCTGGATGCGCCCTTCGTTGAAGACGGCGATGCGGTCGCAGACGGTGTTGGCCTCTTCCTGGTCGTGGGTGACGAAGATCGTCGTCAGCTTCAGCCGCTGCTGCAGCTCGCGCAACTCGCGCCGGACTTCGACGCGCATCTTGGCGTCGAGGTTGGAAAGCGGCTCGTCGAGCAGAAGCACCTTCGGCTCAATGGCGATGGTGCGCGCCAAAGCCACGCGTTGCTGCTGTCCGCCGGAAAGCTGCGACGGGCGACGGTCGGCGAGCTGTTTCAGCCCCACGAGTTCGAGGGCTGCCTGGACCCGGCGCTCGACTTCGGCGCGGGGCAGGCGCCGCTCTTCCAGGCCGAAGGCGACATTGGCGGCAACCGTCATATGCGGCCAGAGCGCATAGGACTGGAAGACCATGCCGACGTCGCGCTTCCATGCGGGCATGTCGAGCACGTCCTGGCCGCCGATGACGACCTTGCCCTGCCGCGCTTCGTTGAAGCCGGCGATCAGACGGAGAAGCGTGGTCTTGCCGCAGCCGGACGGGCCGAGAAAGGCGAAGAATTCGCCCGGCTGGATCTCCAGGTTGATGTCCTTCAGCACGTGAAGGGCGCCGTAATAGAGATTGACGTCGCTGATGCTGATCGCCTTGGCGGGGCTGACCGCGAGAGCGGCGCTGTTGATGTTGACAGTCATAATGTTCCTCCCGAATTTCTATTTCGTCATGCCCAGCGCCTTCTGGCGGCGCTCGATGACGTAGTGCGAGAGCAGGGTGCAGAGTGCGACCATGACGACGGCGATGACGCCGAGGGCTGCACCCGGGCCACGACCCGCCGGCGATTGCATGAAGACGTAGAGCCCGTAGGCGAGCGGTGCGTCCGAGTTGCTCTGGATCAGCATCAGCGTTGCCGACAGCTCGACGGCAGCCGTCGAGAAGCTGGTGACGAAGCCGGCAAGCAGACCGCCCGTCATCAGCGGCAACACGATGCGACGGATCGTCCGCTGCTTGGTGGCGCCGAGGTTTTCTGCCGCCTCTTCCAGCGATTCCGAAACCTGCTGCAGTGCTGCGTAGCAGGCCCTGAGCGCGTAGGGCAGCCGGCGGATGGCAAGCGCCAGAACCACCATGACCCAGAGGGTGGCGAGCGGTGTGCCGTCCGGCAGCGTTACGCCGTAGAACGTGCGGAGGTAGCCGATACCGAGCACGACGCCGGGGATTGCAAGAGCGGACGTTGCCGCCCAATCGAGCCAGCGGCGGCCGACGACCTTGGTGCGCAGCACGAGATAGGCAATCGCACCGCCGATGACCACGTCGATCAGGCCGGCGAGGCTGGCGTAGATCAGCGTGTTCTTGATGTAGAGCGAGCTTTCGCCGAACACCCGCCCGTAGTGCGCCATGGTGAAACCATCAGGCATCGGGCTGAAGGACCAGACGGTTGCAAGCGACAGCAGCAACAGGCCGATATGCGGCGACAGCACGAGCAGCAGGATCAGGCCGACGACACCATAGGCAATGACGCTTTCACCGCGGCTGAGCTTGCGGCGGGATAGGCCGCCGCCGCCGCGCTGGGTCGTCGAATAGTCCTTGCCGCGCATGGCAATGGCGGAAAGCCACATGGCGAAGATCGAGACGGCGATCAGAATGACGGAGATGACGTAGCCCATCGGATCGGTGAGGCCCACCGAGGTGACGCGCAGATAGGCTTGGGGCGCCAGCATGTCCTTGACGTTGAGAAGCAGCGGTGTGGCCAGGTCATCGAAGACCTTGACGAAGACCAGCGAGGCGCCGGCGAGGTAGCCCGGCATTGCCAGCGGGAAGACGATGCGGCGGAACAACCGGACGCCCGACGAACCGAGGTTCTGTGCGGCTTCCTCCATCGAGCGGTCGATGTTGCGCAGGCTTGTCGACAGATTGATCAGGATGAAGGGGAAGTAGTGCAGCGACTGCACGAAGATGACGCCGTTCAGCCCTTCCATGAAGGGAATGCGGATGCCGAACCAGTCGTTAAGGATCAGGTTGACGGTGCCGTTGCGGCCGAAGAGCAGCTGCATCGCAACGGCGCCGACGAAAGGCGGCATGATCAGCGGCACGAAGCCGAGCGTCTGGATGATCAGCGAGCCGCGGAAGTCGAAGCGCGTCGTCAGCACCGCAAGCGGCAGTGCGATGGCGCTCGCCCAGACCACCGACATGCCGGAGACGTAAACGGAGTTGAAGAACGACCGCCGGAACAGGTCGGTGTTGAAGAAATCGACGAAGTTGACGATCGTCAGCGCGCCGGTGCCCTTTTCGGTGAAGGCGGTGTAGATGACCGTCCCGGCCGGGATGATCAGGAAAATCGAAAGGAAAAGGGCGATTACCGAGATCGCGAAGATCTGTCCGGGCTTGCCCGAAACACGTCTTATGGGAATGGATTGAACGAGCGCCATGGGGCAGACTCCGGATTGTGGTCGACAAGCCTGACGCGCTCGCTGCGCCCCGCGCCTCTGGTTCGCTGGGGTCGCGGCAACGCTTTCGACTGCTGCACAGTTGCTCCAGGATCGGTTCAGATCTCTGAGAGCCGACTGGCAGGCGCGTCAGGCTTGGCGAAGGCAAAAGTTTTCGGGGATGGCCGCCCGCCCGTGGCAGGCGGCCTTTTGAGCCGATGTCAGTCGACGAGCGCCAGCGCTTCTTCGGCCTTGGCCTTGGCGGCGGCGTATTTCTCGCTCGCAAAGGCGGCCCATTTCTGCTCGAGCTCCGCCTGGCGTGCGGTCTTTTCCTCACCGCCAGTGAAGGCGTCGCGGATCTGCTGGCTGGCAGCTTCTTCGGCCGTGATCGGCATGGCGGCGATCAGCGCGTGGGCTTCCGTCAACAATGCGCGGGCGGCTGCCTGCTCGTTGGTTGCAACGGCCTTTTCCGCTTCATGGATTGCCTTGGTGGCACCCTTGATGTTGTCGAGCTGGAACGAGATCAGCTGGTCGTAAAGCGTATCGACGACGTCGGTCCGCTTCTTCGAAACGTCGGCATCAAACGTGATCATCGACTGGAAGCGCGGATCCTTGAACGGGTTCGGGAAACCTTCCGGGGCCTTCTCGTAGAGCGCCGGGTTGATCGGCAGACGGCGGATCGCCGGCTCGAGCAGCACGGCCTGACCCTTTTCCGACAGCAGGTAGTTGACGAAGGCTTCCGCACCCGCCTGGTTCGGCGCGTTGGCGACGATGCCGATGTTGGCCGGAACGACCGTGGTGACCGACGGGTAGGCAAAGGAAACGGGGAAGCCGCTTGCCTGCGCCGAGAAGGCGAAGAAGTCGATGACGATGCCGATACCGGTCTGGCCGGAGTTGACCGCGTCCGGCACGCCGAAGGAGCGCTCCGTCACCTGCTGCAGGTTGCCGCCGATCCCCTTCAGGGTCGCCCAGCCCTTGTCCCAACCTTCGCCCTGCAGGATCGTTTCAATCGTCAGGTGGGTCGTGCCCGAACGCGAAGGGGCGGCAATCGCGATGTGGTCGTGGTATTCCGGCTTGGTGAGGTCGCTCCACTCGACCGGCTTCGGCAGGTCGTTGGCTTCGAGATAACGGTCGTTGGACATGATGCCGTAACCCGAGGCGGCAAAGCCGAAGTAATAGCCGTCCTTGTCGTTGACGGGGTAGGAGCCGACCTTTTCGGGAAGGCCCGTGACCGAAGGGGTGAACTTGGCCAGCAGTTCGCGGCTCTTGAGGCTGTCGAATGCGTCCGGCGCCGACGCCCAGAACAGGTCGACCTGGTTGTTCACCTTGGTTTCATCGATGTACTTGACGCCCGAGCTGGTGCTCTTGTTCTGGACGTCGAGGGTAAAGCCGGGATTTGCGGCCTCAAAACCCGCCTTGAACGGATCGGTTACGTCCTTGGAAAACGACGTGACGATCGTGACTTTTCCGCCGTCCTGGGCGTGAACCGTCACAACGAAGGCGGCCGACATCAGCATCGCCGCAGCAATGGTCTTCAACATATAGGTATCTCCTCCCAATAGGGACACCGCTTGTTTGGTGTCCGACCCTATGGGAGCAAGCGCCGTGCCAGTTTGAGAATGCCCGGAAATCAGGAGTTCGCATTGCGCTTTGGGTAAAAACGGTAACACCCCGGCAAGACCGTGGGGTCAAACCGGTAACATCACCCGGTGTCACCATCATTCTGGGCAGCGATGTCGAATTTGCGCATCTTGAGGTAGAGCGTCTTGCGGGAAATGCCGAGCGCATCTGCGGTCGCGCCGACGCGGCCGTCGTTTCTGGCGAGGCTGTCGAGCAGGATGGCGCGCTCCAGCCGGTCCATCTGCACCTCCAGCGTCTCGCCGCTTGACGTCGCCCGGTCGAGCTCGGACCGATCCTCAAGCCCGAGCACGAAGCGCTCCGCGACGTTGCGCAACTCGCGAACGTTTCCCGGCCATGACCTGCCATTAAGATCAGCCAGAAGCTCGGCGCTTACCCGTGGCGGCGTGCGGCCCTGCCTACGGGCGGCGAGCCCGAGGAAATGCTGGAACAGCAGGCCGACGTCACCCTTGCGTTGCGCCAGCGGTGGCAATTCTACGCGGGCGATGTCGAGGCGGTAGGCCAGATCCTCGCGGAAATCGCCCTTCTTCGCCGCCGCGTGCAGATCCGCCTTGGTCGCCGCCACGACGCGCATGTCGACCGGCAGCTCGACATTGGAGCCGAGCCGCTCGATGACGCGCTCCTGCAGCACGCGCAGCAACCGCACCTGGGCGGCGAGCGGCATCGATTCGATCTCGTCGAGGAAAAGCGTGCCGCCGTCGGCGTATTCGATCTTGCCGATGCGCTTTTCGCGCGCGCCGGTAAAGGCGCCGGCTTCGTGGCCGAAGAGTTCGGATTCCAGCATGGTTTCGGGGATGGCGCCGCAATTGACCGCAACGAAACGCCCCTTGCGCCCGCTGAAATCGTGGAGCGCGCGTGCCGTCACTTCCTTGCCGGTGCCGGTCTCTCCGATGATGAGCGCATCGGTCGCCGCTGCCGCAATCCGCTTCAGCTTTTCGCGCAATGCCACCATCGGCGCTGAATGCCCGATCAGGCGTGTTTCCCAACCATCGTCATCGACCGACAGCCGCAGCCGCCGGTTTTCGAGCAGCAGGCGGCGATGGTCGCGGGCGCGCCGTACGGTTTCGATGAGATGCACGGGATCGGCGGGCTTCTCCAGAAAATCCCAGGCGCCGTCGCGCATGGCGCGAAGGGCCATCGGGATGTCGCCATGGCCCGACATCAGGATGATCGGGATGTCCTGGTCGATCTTGCGCACAGCTGCAACCAGATCGAAGCCGTCATGATCCGGCATGCGCACGTCGGAAACGATGACGGCGCGGCTGTCGGCGCGAAGGCCTGTTAGCGCCGATGCCACCGAACCGTGCGGGGATACGCTGAAATCTTCCAGTTCGAGCACCTGGCAACAGGCGTCAAGCACGCTGGCATCGTCGTCGATCAGGATGATATCCGGGTCCAACGTCATTGCGGGCCTTTCAGGGATACGAGGAATTGGGTGCCATGCACACCGGTCTCAAGGATCGAGATCTCGCCGCCGAAGTCCTTGACGATGTTGTAGGAAATGGAAAGACCGAGGCCGAGACCGGAGCCGACTGGTTTGGTGGTAAAGAACGGGTCGAAGACCGCGGCAACGTCATCAGCGGCAATGCCGCTGCCGGTGTCGCCAACGATGAGTCGGGCATCGGCGCCTGCCTGTTCGATCGTCGCATGTACCCGGCGTACGGGCCTGTCTTTGATAGCGTCCAGGGCGTTGCCGATGAGATTGACCGCCACCTGTTCAAGCCGCACAGGTTCGGCCATGACCATGACCGCGGCGTCCTCCGGCAGGCGCAATTGCATTTCGACAGCCTCTTCCTCGAACCTGTGTTCAAGCAGACTGAATGCGTCACGGACGGCAGCGGTCAGATCGACCGGCCGCAACTGCGCGTCGGGTCGGCGGGCAAAGCGGCGGATATGGCTGATCTGGTCGGCCATACGCCCGGTCAATCCCTTCATCTTGTCGAGATTGGTGACCGCCTGCTCGCCCTTGCCGCGTCCGATCAGCGTCGTGGCGCTATGGATATGTGCCCGAAGGGCTGCCAGTGGCTGATTGAGCTCGTGGCCGATGCCCGCCGCCATCTGTCCGAGGGCGGCGAGCTTTGCCGACTGGATCAATTCGTCGCGGGTCTGGCGGAAAAGCACCAGGGCATGGGCGAGATCGCCGAGTTCGTCCGCCTCTGCTGCCGGGATGGCGGTTGCCGGACGCCCGCTGCTGATCGCGCCGGCAGCGGCCGAAAGCAGCCGGATGCGCGCCAGCAGATTGCGGTAGACGTAGAAGAAGCCGATCGCTGTCGCCAGCAGCACCGCGAGAATGGCGATCGCCAAGAGCAGGCTGCGGCCGGTTTCGATCGCCGTGGCGGCGCGCTGCGCGGCGGCGGCGGCGCTCGCCTCGATCGCCACGACTTCTGTTTCGATCCTGCGTGCGAGATCGTCGACAAGGCGGCCGTTCTGAGCGGCAAGTTCGGAGAGCTTTGCCGCCTCGATCATTTCCGAACGCTTGCGATTGGGGATACCCGTCGACACGTCGGACTGGTCGAGAATACGGCGTGCCAGCTGGCGGACGGTGATGCTATCCGGCCAGTTTTCGAGGCTGGCGATGCGGCTTGCAAGGTCGTCGGCGCTGTCGCCGAGAAAGGCGTTGGTTTCCTGGATTTCCTCTTGCGTGGTGGCGTTGACGAGCCGGCCGATCAGCCCGGTGGCGAGGTTTGCCTGCGACACCGCCGTCAACAGGGCCTCGCTCTTTTGCTGTTCCGCAAGCGCTGCAGCCCCGTGGCCGTTGCGGGTCTCGGCTTCGATGTTGAAGCGAATATCGTCGACGAGCGGATCAGCTTCCTCGAGCAGGTCCGCCTGGACCCAACGCAACTCGTCGATGTCGGAACGCATCGCTTCGCGAAGAGTGAAGCGTTTGCCGGCGGCAAGGTCGATCTTGTTGAGGTTCTCGCCGATCGCCTCTGCCAGCGGTAAGAGGTCGGTCGCATCCGACTTCGGCCCGCTTTCCCCGAGCAGCGATCGAAGCGTCAGCAGGCGCGCGGCGTAGCTGCTGCGAATCTCGTTGTACTCCGCACGTGTTTCGGCTCCAGCGAGAACCGTGGTGACCGAACCGATATCCGCGCCCGCCTTCGACAGCCGCGAGGCGAAAGCGAGCTGCGGCATCTGGTCTTCGGCAATTCGAGACAGTTCGCCCGACAGCCGTTCATAAGACAGCCAGCCAACCAGGCAGGCGCCAACGGCGAGGCCGACGATGGCGACGAAGGCCAGGATAAGGCGTGCACCGATACCGAAGCGCCAGCGGCGGATGTCGCCCGCAGGCGCTATCGATTGGCTCATCATTGCCGCCATGGCGTCAGGTCCGCCGCCGGCCGCCCGACAGAGGACAGAAGCATTTCGGCCGTCGCCAGGTTCCGCTCGATCGTGGCCCGCAGCCTCTGCGTCATCGCCGTATGCGCCGGTGAACGCGCGATACTGCGCGGCCACTCTGCCTTCAGCGCTTCGTCCGCGTTTTCGACGTCACTTGCCGAAAGCGGCGGCGTGGCGAGCAGGCGCCGGGCTCTTGCAAGCATACTGCGCTGTTGCGCGTCCTCGATCTCGATCGCTTCCAGGTCCGTCACCCTCTTCCAAAGCCGGGCAAGCGTTGCGCGGCGGCGCACGATATAGTCGTCGAAGATCAGATTGACGAGACCATAACGGCGCGCCGACAGCGCCGCATCGAAACCACTGTACTTCAACAGGCCGTCACCGCTTTCCTGCGGCAGCAGGTCCTTGTTGAGCGCGGGGTTGAGCGGGATGCGGGAGACGGTCGGCAGCAACAGCACCTTCTGGCCGTCTTCCGACAGGACGAAATCGATGAAGCGCTCGGCGGCCGGAACATTGCGCGCCCGCGACAGGATCGCGATGCTGGCCGGCACGAAAACGGTATCGGGCGGCAGGATGAAGACGTTGCCAGCGTCGGCGAATTCAGGTGCATTGGCGAGGAAGTCGATGGTGATGCCGATGCTGAAGCGCCTTTGGGCGACACCGGATGCAACCCCGAAACTGCGGGCTGTGACGGTCGACAGATTGCCGCCGAGCTGGGATAGCATCGCCCAGCCCTTTTCCCAGCCGTAGGTCTGCAGCAGCGCTTCGACGATCAGATGGGTGGTGCCGGATCGCGACGGCGTGGTGATGCCGATCTGTCCGGAATAAACGGGGTTCAGAAGGTCCTGCCAGTCCCGCGGCACCGGCAGCTTGTTCTGGGCGAGGTAGGATTGATTGTAGACGAAGCCATATCCGGACAGGGCAAAGCCTAGATAATAGCCCTCGGGATCGTTGACGGGGTAGCCGAAGACCTTCTCCGCGGCGCCTGTCTGGCGCGGTGCGATGGGCCGCAGTTCGCCGCTGCGCTTCAACAGTTCGAAAGCATCGGTCGCCGAGGCCCAGAAGATGTCGGCCGGCACATCGGTCTTCTCCATGACGAAGCGCGTGGCACTTGCCGTGTTGCGCTGGATGATCGAAAGGCGGATATCAGGGTTTGCAGTCTCGAATGCACGCCGAAACGGCTCGAAGAAGGATGGCGGGTAGGAGGTGACGATCACCAGATCCTGTTTTTCGGCAGCACGCGCGGCGGTCACGAGCATGGCGAGGCCGGCAAAAGCCAGCAGCCGCAACGCCGCAAGAATGACGAACCGAAACTTCAGCACTTTACGTCACCACGACCGGCGCCAGCTCTTTCTGGAAAAAGCCCGCGCGGTCCCTCCCTCTTTGTCGGCGTCCCGGCGGGTTGATCTCGCCATCGGTCGACGGGTCACTTTTCTACGAAGACCGTCCCGTCGTAAACCCCGACAGGCCTCCATACACTGTTGCAATCGGGCCGCACCGGTTGCACTTTGGCCGCATGGCTAGATTTCCTCGCTTGGCGGTTGCGGGCGATTCGCCTATAACCCGACTTCCGGCAACAGATCAGGGAGGTTTCAGATGCCAGCTTATTCTTTCTCCCTACGGGGCGGCGTACAGTTCTGAAAGTGACGCTGGAGAGCATCGCTCTTTAGCTCTTTCAAGTCAGAACATGTCTCGCTGACTTTGGTCTTCCCTCAATGCGGAAGCGACCAATCGTTGATGCCGATCGGAAACCGTTTCCCTTTTCGGCATGTTTCATTGACTAGAATTTTGAGGCCAACGCTCGATGCGTTGGGCAATCACTATGGCTTTTACTCGTTTCGCCTTGCGCGGCGGTGCGTTCCGCAGCGTTCTCGGTTTCACCTGGGTTCATTGGAAGCGCCAGCCGCTTCGCCTTTCCTTCATCCTCGGCGCAGTTATGCTGTCGACGATCGCCGATGTACTCACGCCGCTTTACTCCGGTCGGCTGGTTGACGCGGTCGTGACAGGTGCCGCCTCCGACCAGGTCGCGTGGGATGCAGCCCTGGCTGCATTCTGGACGATGACGGCGCTGTCGCTCGGTGCCATCATTTTCCGGCACTTCACCTTCATGGGCGTCGTCGACCTGACGCTGAAGATGATGTCCGACATCGCCTCGGCCGCCTTCTTCCGCATTCAGCGCTTCTCATCCGACTGGCATGCCAACAGCTTTGCCGGCTCGACGGTTCGCAAGGTGACGCGCGGCATGTGGGCGCTCGACCTGCTCAACGACACGCTGCTGATCGCGCTGTTTCCCTCGGTTATCATGCTGGTCGGCTCGACGGCGCTGATGGCGTGGTACTGGCCGATGATGGGTGTCATCATTGGTGTCGGCTCACTCATCTTCATCGCGGCGACCGTCCTGTTGTCGCTGGGCTATGTCGCGCCGATGGCGCGGCTCGCCAACAGCTGGGATACCAAGCTCGGCGGCTCGCTTGCCGATGCCGTCAGCTGCAACAACGTCGTCAAGGGCTTTGGCGCGGAAGCGCGTGAAGATGCGCGCCTCGTCAAGGTGATCACAAAATGGCGTGACCGCACGAGCCGCACCTGGGTTCGTGGCACGGTGAACGGCACGACACAGGGTGCATTGTTGCTCGTCCTGCGCGCCGCCGTTATCGGCTTTGCGCTGTTTCTCTGGTCGAAAGGGCAGGCGACGGCTGGCGACATCACCTTTGTACTGACCTCCTTCTTCATCCTGCAGGGGTACCTGCGTGAAGTGGGCATGCACATCCGCAACCTGCAGCGGTCGGTCAACGACATGGAAGAGCTGGTGGACATTCACGCCCAGCCCCTCGGTATCGAAGACAAGCATGGCGCCAAGCCGATCCGTATCACCGATGGCCGCATCGAATTCAACGATGTGACCTTCCACTACGGTGCCCACCGCAAGCCGCTCTACGACCGGTTCTCGGTGACGATCCCGGCGGGCGAGCGTGTCGGCCTTGTCGGGCACTCTGGCTCGGGCAAGACGACGTTCGTCAAGCTGATCCAGCGCCTGCATGACCTGAAGTCCGGTGAAATCCGGATCGACGGCCAGGATATCGCGGGCGTTGCCCAGGCGTCGCTGCGCCAGCAGATCGCGATCGTCCAGCAGGAGCCGATCCTGTTCCACCGCTCGCTTGCGGAAAACATCGCCTATGCCCGGCCAACGGCGACGCAAGCCGAGATCGAAAAGGCGGCAAAGCTTGCGAGCGCCCATGACTTCATCACCGGCTTGCCGAAAGGCTATGGCACGCTGGTGGGTGAACGTGGGGTGAAGCTCTCGGGCGGCGAGCGCCAGCGCATTGCGATTGCCCGGGCGTTCCTTGCGGATGCACCGATCCTGATCCTGGATGAGGCAACGTCGAGCCTCGATTCGGAATCGGAAGTGCTGATCCAGCAGGCGATGGAACGGCTGATGCTCGGTCGCACAACCCTTGTGATCGCCCATCGGCTGTCGACGGTGCGCGCGCTCGACCGGTTGCTGGTGTTCAGCCATGGCCGGATCGCGGAAGAGGGCACACACGAGGCGCTCATCCGCCTCGACGGCGGCATCTACCGCGGCCTGTTCGAGCGGCAGGCTCTGGAACTGACCAAGGGCCTGGTGCTCAACGACAGCTGAGGCTGATGCATAACCGCTGAAACGCAAGACGCCGGCACCCGAGTGTGCCGGCGTCTTGCGTTTGTCTTCTGGTCTCGGCGGTAAGGGCGATGCCGCCTTGCAGGTTTCGTGACTATGCCTATCGCCGCAGCCAGGCGTCGATGCCGCGCGCGGCGGCGCGGCCGGTGGCGAAACAGGCGGTCAGCAGGTAACCGCCGGTCGGCGCTTCCCAATCGATCATCTCGCCGGCGACGAAAACACCCGGAAGCGCCTTCAGCATGTAGGTCTCGTCCACGGCGCTCCACCGCACGCCGCCGGCCGAGGAAATCGCCTCGGCGATCGGGCGGGTCCTAAGGACAGTGATCGGCAACGCCTTTATCAGATCGGCAAGGGCTTTCGGGTCGGCGCGCGACGCGTCGGGCGCGATCTCGCGCAGCAGCGCCGATTTGACGCCTTCCAGTCCTGCGCCCTTGCGCAGCCGGTTGGAAAAACTCGCCTTGCCGTCCTGGCGCGCCAGGTCTTTCGCCAGCCGCACGCTGGTACGGCCGGGCGCGAGATCGATGGTCAGCACTGCACTTCCATCAGCTTCCAGCCGATCGCGCAATTCGGCCGCATGCGCATAGACGAGACTGCCCTCGATGCCGTGCCGAGAGATGACGAATTCGCCGGGAATGGTGCCCGCATTCGACGTCGCGGTCACGGATTTCAGCGCTTCGCCGGCAAAACGCTCTCGGAACTGATCGCTCCAGGCGACATCGAAACCGCAATTGGCGGGACGGAAATCGGTGATATCGATGCCCTTGTCATTGAGAACGGGCAACCAGGCGGCATCGGATCCGAGCCGCGGATAGCTGGCGCCGCCGAGTGCCAGCAACACGGCGTCGCAATGGACGATCTTACGTCCATCCGGTGTGTCGAAGGTGAGGGCGGATCCGTCGAAGCCTGTCCAACGGTGCCGCGCCAGGATCCGCACGCCCCGAGCTTCCAGACGCTTGATCCAGGCGCGCAGCAGCGGCGACGCTTTCATTGCCTTTGGAAAGACACGGCCGGAGGAGCCGACGAAGGTTGCCGTGCCGAGACCCTCCGCCCAGGACTGCACGTCCGCCGGTGTGAAGGCGTCGAGTGCGCTTCGCATGGGCTTCGACGCTTCGCCGAAACGATCGGCAAACTGCTGAAAGTCTTCGGAATGGGTGATGTTGAGCCCGGATTTGCCGGCGAGCAGAAACTTGCGCGCGACGGTCGGCATGCTGTCATAGACCGTCACTGAATGGTCCTGCAGAGACAGGATCTCTGCAGCCATCAGCCCACTCGGCCCTCCGCCGATGATCGCGATTTCGCTTCGTTTCATGCGCTCGTCCGGCATCCGATTCTGTTGACGCCACTCTTGGCGCGTCAGTGCGCCGCGCGCAAGGCGGTGTGAACGCGCCGCTTCAATGGCGGGCGATGGCGTTCAGACGTTTTTCGAGCCAGATGCTGTAGCGCGAACCGGTGAAGCAGATGGCGAAGTAGACGGCCGCGGCAAAGACATAGGCTTCGGTATAGAAGCCGAGCCATGTCGGATCGGTGGCCGAGGTCCTTGCCGCGTTCAGCAGGTCATAGATGCCGATCACAGCCAGGAGTGACGTGTTGAGCACGATGCCGATCGAGAGATTGACGATCGCCGGGATGACGGCGCGAAGCGCCTGGGGAAGGACGACGAGCCGGATCGTCTGGATGTAACCAAGGCCTAGTGAAAGGGCTGCTTCGCGCTGCCCCCACGGCACCACCTGCAGCCCGGCACGGATGACTTCGGCAAGATAGGCCGAGAAGAACAGCGTCACGCCGATCTGCGCGCGCAAGAGCTTGTCGATTGCAGCGCCGCTCGGCAGCGCGAGCGGAACGATCAGCATTGCCACATAGAGCACCGCGATCATCGGCACGCCGCGCAACGTCTCGATGAAGGCGATCGCGAGCGTCCTGACGATGCCCATGCTTGACTGCCGGGCAAGCGCCAGCAGGAGCGCGATCGGAAACGCAAAGGCAAGACCGGCGATCGAGACCACCAGGGTGATCGGAAGACCACCCCAATTGTTGGTCGACACCTCAGGCGGCGTCAGCGTGCCGGCCATCAGCAGCCAGCTCAGGACGAGCGCTGCGATCCACAGCGGCACGAGCCGGAAACTCCAGAAACGGGGCGTGGCCGATAGCACCAGCAAGGCGATCACCACCACGACGACAAGGGCGGGGCGCCATTGCACGTCCGGTGGGTAGAACGCAAAGAGGATGAAGCGCAGCTTGGCGCCGATGAAAGCCCAGCAAGCGCCGGCGCCGTCGACGGCGCACTCCCCAGCCGTTCCGGTCCACACCGCGTCGAAGATTGCCCAGCGCAAGAAGGGCTGCAGAAGCCAGACGAAGGCGCCGAGAGCTGCAAGCGTGATGAGGCTGTTGCCCCAGCCGCCGAAGAGGCCGCTGCGCCAGCGGTGCCAGTCCGGGGCTGTCGGTGGCGGCAGCTCGATATGGCTCATCGCCGTGTCTCCCCGCGAAGAACGACGCGACGGTTGTAGAGGTTCATCAGCGCCGAGACCGAGAGGCTGAGTGTGAGATAGACCGCGGCGATGATGCAGATGGCTTCGAGAGCCTGGCCGGTGGTGTTGGCGGTGGTGTTGGCAACGCTGACGATGTCGGGGTAGCCGATCGCAACGGCGAGGCTGGAATTCTTGGTCAGGTCGAGAAAGCTCGAGATCATCAGTGGCGTGATGACGCGCAACGCTTGCGGCAGGACGACGAGGCGCAGGATCTGCGCGGGGCTGAGGCCAAGCGCGCGCGGCTTCCCATTGGCCCGATTTCACCGACTGGATGCCGCTGCGCACGATCTCGGAAATTGAAGCCGAGGCGTTGACGACAAGACCGATCAGAAGCGCGAAGAACTCCGGCGTCAGCGAAAGGCCGCCCTTGATGTTGAAGCCGCCCTTGGCCGGCAGATCGACGGTGGCCGCAAGACCGAAGGAGGTGAGCGCGAAACTGCAAACGATAAGCGACCCGAGCACGGTCACGGCGGCCTTCGGCATGTAGAACGCAGCCCCGGTCAGCAGACGCCGGGCGAGCGACAGCGACGCATAGGCGGTCAGCAGGATCGCCGGCAGGCAGATCGCCCAGGAGAGGCCGTGCAGCGAGACGGACGGGACGTAGACGCCGCGATTGCTGAGATAGACGCTGTCAAGGAAGGCATAGGCGCCGCGCGGTGGCGGCAGCGCGTGGATGATTGCGCTCCAGAGGAAGAGCTGGAGTAGGAGCGGCGTGTTGCGCAGCAGCTCGACATAGGCGTGCACGAAGGTCGCCAGCAGCAGGTTGCCGGACAGGCGGGCGATGCCGAGGGCAACCCCGAGAACCGTGGCGAGCACACAGCCGACCATGGCGACCTTGACGGTGTTGGCAAGGCCGGCCGCAAGTGCGCGGGCGTAGGTGTCTCCCGCCGCATAGGGAAATACGGTCTCACCGATTTCGAAGTTCGCCTGATGGAAGAGAAAGCCGAAGCCGGGCGTCAGACCCATGCGTTGCATGCTGTCGGCGGTGTTGGAGCCGAAGAGGGCAAAGATCGCAAGCACGCCGGCAAACAGGAGAAGCTGTTGAAACGGCAATGGCCCGAGCCAGGTGCGCAGGCGTGAGGGAAAGCCGGGCCCCAGAGGGCCCGGTTGAAGAGTGGATGTCATCGCAGATACCGACAAGGGCTCAACGGAACGGCGGCGAATAGAGAAGGCCGCCAGCGGTCCATGGCTGGTTGTAGCCGCGGTCGAAATTGAGCGGCGTGCCCTTGCCGACGTTGCGGTCGAAGATCTCGCCGTAGTTTCCCACCGCCTTGACGATGTTGTAGGCGAACTTCGGGTCGAGCCCGATGGCTTCGCCGAGTGACGGGTCGACACCGAGGAAGCGCTTGATGCCCGGATCTTCGCTGGTGAGGAAGCTGTCGACATTCTTCTGGGTAATACCGAATTCTTCCGCCTGGATGGTGGCGTAGACGGTCCAGTTGACGATTTCGAGCCACTGGTCGTCGCCGGCGCGGATGGCCGGTGCCAGCGGCTCCTTCGATAGGCGCTCAGGCAGAAGCACGTAGTCATCAGGCTTTGTCAGCTGGGTGCGCTTGGCGGCAAGGTCGGTGGCGTCCTGGGTCAGCGCGTCGACACGACCGGAATCGAGGGCCTTCAGGAATTCGCCGGTCTCTTCGATCGTGACTGGCGTGAAGGTCTTGCCGGTCTTGCGGAAGAAGTCGGCGATGTTCAGCTCTCCGGTCGTGCCGCTCTGAACCCCGATCGTCGCACCGTCGAGTTCCTCACCCTTGGCGACGCCCAGATCTTTGCGCACCAAGAGACCCTGGCCGTCGTAGAAGACCACCGGGCCGAAGTGGAAGCCGAGCTTGAAGGCTCTGGTAACGGTCTGGGTGACGCCGGAGAGCAGGATGTCGAATTCGCCTGACTGCAGAGCGGGCAGCCGCTGCTGCGGCGAGGAGTTGGTGAACTCGACCTTCTCGGCATCGTTGAAGACGGTGACGGCAAGGGCCCGACCGAAATCGACGAAGAAGCCCTGCCAGCGGCCGCTGCTGTCGGGCGTAAAGAAGCCCGGCGTGGTGCCGACGCCGACCTTGATGAGGCCGCGCGCCTTGATCTTGTCGAGGGTTTCGCCGGCAAGCGCCGACGACGCGATCAACGCCGCCGTAAGGGCTGCCGTCGCTGCAAATGCCTTTGTGAAAAATCGGCTTCGTGTGGAATTGCGCTGCATGAAGAGGCTCCTGGCCATGATGTTCGTCCGTCGCGCCGCCCGTCAAATCCAGGGCCGCAACTTCGGAATGTTTTAAATCTATAGAAAATATAGAATAGGGATGAATGTGCTGAATCTCCGCGATTGCGGGAAGAAATTTCCGATCTCAATTGAAAATGGCGGCGATGTCAGCTTCGAGGTGAAGCGGCCACCGCTTCGCGGCGTCCGCTACGGGCGGCGAGACGATGAGGGTTTCGCTCATTGCATTCTTTTCGACAGGGTCATTCCAGACCCCTTGGTCGCGGCGATGCAGGAAAAGACACCCGGAGCGAGCAACAGGAGGGAAGGCCCATCGCCGTAGCAATACGTCATACCGACGATTGCTAGTCCAACAATTCCGAGAAGTGGACGCTTGACGACATAGACCAGCCATAGAGAGCCGAGCGTGGCGAGCGCCATGATCGGCACGCCGACAAGCAAAGCAAAGAAAATCTGCCCGGTTTCCACTAGGCCTCCCCGTCTGCGCCACAGGACAGCGTCCTATATCTAAAGTCCGGGCCAGCATGCAATAATTCCGTCAGATTTGGCGCGCACCTAGCTTCCGCCCCTGTGCTCTATTATCTCGTAGGCGATGCAGCTGTTTTCCGAAAAATGGTGGGAGAAGATAAAATGGGGCACGCCGGTCTCGGTGGGCCTGCATCTGCTCGTGATCGTTCTCGTGCTGTTTCGTTTGCCGCAGGAAACGCCCAAGCCTGAGGGCGAGCAGAGCATCAACGTCGAAATCGTGCCGCCGCCGCAGCCAAAGCAGGAAGAAAAGCCCAGAGAGCAGGCGCAGCCGAAGAAGGTAGAGCCGAAGAAGGAACAGCCGAAGCCCCAGCCAGCACCTGCCCGTCAGCAGCCACAGGCTTTCGAGTCGGCCGCCGCCAAGATCAAGCAGGAGGCCAAGGTCGCTGAGCTTCCACCGATCGCCAAAGCTGAGAAGAAGGGCGCGGTAAACGAGGCGAAGAAAGCGGCCGCCGCTGATGCGACTGCGACGCTGAAGGCTGCGAAAGAGGAGGCCAAGGCGCAGAAGCAGCCGGAGGTGAAAGATCCGCAACAGCAGCAGCTTGCTGTTCTTTCAAGCTCCACCAACGGTGACAAGAGCGCTGCCGAAAGCAAGCCGGCGGCCAAGACGGAGGCCGAAAAGGCGGTGCCAAAGGCTGATCCGGTGCCGGTGCGCAAGCCGTCGGACGACAAGGAGAAGGGTGACGCAACCGAAGGCAAGGCCGAGGCCAAGGCGAAGCTGCCCGCCGACAGGTTTGTCGAGGCGAAGGAGCTCTTTTCGGCAAAATCGATCGCCGATCCACGCGTCAAGCAGGCGATGGGTCAGCTGCCGGTCAAGAAGCGCATCCTCCAGCTTTGCAGCATCGAGGCGCTGGAGCAGATCCGCAATCAGCGGCCAAGGGATTTTCCTGACATGCTCGTGCCGTTCGGGCCTTCCGGCGGGTTCATCGGCAAGGAACAGATCGACGCGAGCGGCGGCGCCTACCGCAGCAAGGGCACCTGGTACGACGTCAACTTCAAGTGCAAGGTCAACCTGGAGACGGTCGAGGTTGTTTCCTTCAGCTACGCGATTGGTGGCGTCGTGCCGGAGGCAAGCTGGAAGAGCCGCAAGCTGCCGCCGAACTGAGGTTGTCCGCGCACCATTGCGCGAGATATCAGGTCGTCTTGCGGACTTCTCATAGAACTATTCCATTTTTGCGATGCCGTTTTCTCGCGGGGCGGAGTAGCTTCCAGCCAATCAAGGCGACGGTCATGTGCAACCGATCGCCCTCTGGCAAAATGGGGAAACGGCCACATGGCGGCAAATGAGCGTCAAAGACTTCGCGATCTCGGATTTCGTCCTGGCGTCTACGAGACCGGTGGGCTGAACGCGATCACCGACGTTGCCGGCGTCGCCGTTGGTCACGCAACGATCGTCGAGGGTGACAGGATCCGCACGGGCGCCACCGCCATCCTTCCCCACCCCGGTAATCTGTTTCAGGACAAGGTGCCGGCCGCGCTCGCGGTCCTCAACGGCTTCGGCAAGTTTGTCGGCTCCACCCAGATCGCAGAGCTGGGCGAACTTGAAACACCAATCGTTTTGACCAATACGCTCGCGACCGGCCGGGCGATCGAGGCGATCAACCGCTGGACACTGGCCCAGCCGAGCAACGAAAAGGTCGTGTCACTCAATGCCGTCGTCGGCGAGACGAATGACAGCCGATTGAACGATATCCGCGCCGGACGCCCAACGGTCGATGAGATCGGCCTGGCGCTTGCTGCGGCTGAACCCGGCCCGGTCGAGGAGGGCGCCGTCGGCGCCGGCACCGGCACGGTCGCCTTCGGTCTCAAGGGTGGGATCGGCACCAGCTCGCGTCGCGTCAAGGTGGCGGGCGAGATCTTCACTGTCGGTGTACTGGTGCAGTCCAATTATGGCGGCAGACTGCTGGTCTGCGGCCAGCCTTACGACGCGCCGTCGGGACATGATCGTGACGGCTCGATTGTCATCGTCGTTGCAACCGACGCGCCGCTGTCGGCACGCAATCTGAAACGCCTGGCTGAGCGCGCCTTTGGGGGGCTGTCCCGCACGGGTGCCGCCCTCAGCAACGGGTCCGGAGACTATTCGCTGGCATTCTCGACCGCAGAATCCGTCCGGCGCACGCGCGAGCGACGCGCCGCGATCTCCGGATATCCCGATCTGCCGAACGACCTGATCTCACCGCTGTTCGAAGCGACGATCGAGGCCGCCGAAGAGGCGATCCTCAATTCGCTGGTCACGGCGCAATCCACGAGCGGCTTCAACGCCGCTACCGGCAAGGCAAGTTCGGTCGAGGCGATCTCGCTTGATCGGCTTGCAGCCCTCAAGGCCTAATTCTCTTCCCTCAGACGGAGTTCCCATGTCCAACCCGACCGGCCGTATCGTTTACCTGAACGGCGAGTTCGTTTCCGAGAACGCGGCCCATCTTTCGGTCTTCGACCGCGGCTTCCTGTTCGGCGACGGCATCTACGAAGTGACCGCCGTGCTGGAAGGCAAGCTGATCGACAGTGCGCTGCACATGGCACGGCTCGAACGCTCCGCCCGCGAGATCGATGTGCCGCTTCCGGTGTCCGTTGCCGAGATCGTCGAGATCGAGCGGCGGCTGGTGCGCGACAACAACCTCACCGAGGGCGTCGTCTATCTGCAGCTGACGCGGGGTGCCGAGGATCGCAATTTCCTGTTTTCAGGCGACATCAAGCCGACGCTGCTGCTCTTTACCCAGGTCAAGACGCTGGAACATGTGGCTGCCGTCGACAAGGGGGTTTCCGTCAAGTCGGTCGCCGACCAGCGCTGGGCGCGACGCGATATCAAGAGCGTGTGTCTCTTACCGCAGGTGATGGCCAAGCGCATCGCCAAGGCCGAAGGCTGCGACGAAGCCTGGATGATCGAGGACGGCTTTGTCACGGAAGGCGCATCTTCGACTGCCTATATCGTCACGGACGACGGCCGGATCGTGACGCGCGGCAACAGCAATGCCACGCTGCCCGGCTGCACCCGGCTTGCCGCGCTGGAGCTGGCGCGCGAGCAAGGGCTGACGGTCGAGGAGCGGCCGTTTTCGCTGGAGGAGGCGCTTTCAGCCCGCGAGGCCTGCCTGACGAGCGCGTCGAACTTCGTCGTTCCGGTAACGCGCATCGACGGCAAACCGGTCGGCGACGGCAAACCCGGACCGATGGTCAAGCGTTTGCGTGAGCTCTACCTGGAGAATGCCCGTCGGACGGCAATCTAGCCGTCTGCGGATCGCTTTGAACGGTCGAGGGTATAAAGCGCATCCTGACGGGAGCCGCTTCATATCTTCCCTTCAAGCGGCAACCGTCTCCTGCGATTGCCAGATCCGCCCGACGACCGGGCGCCGGTTGTCCTTGGCGCGGTAAACCCGGATTTCGACGCTGATATCCCAACGGGGGTCGGCGGCGCGCACCAGCGCGCCGGACGCCAACTCGGCGACCATCAGGCTTTCCGGCACCCAGGCGATGCCCCAGCCGGCCTGCGCCATCGCCTTCAGGCCGACGGACATGCTGCCCTCATGCACCCGCTGGAACGGCGGCAGGTCGGCGCCGACCAGTTCTCCCAGCAATTGCCCGAAGAACGACGACTTCTCGTAGCTGATGTGGGGGAAAGGCTTCGTGCCGCCCTCCAAGAGGTGTGCGGCCGCTCCGGTGTCGTTGGGGGCTGAAACCGGAATGATCTTTTCGTGGCCGAGCGAGCGGTGCTCGAACGCCTGCGGGTCGAGGAGCAGCGGCACCTGGGTATGGGCATAGGTCAGGAGAAAATCGCAGGATCCGTCGACCAGCGAGTTGAGGTTCTCTTCCATGCTGCCGGAATCCGGGCGAAGCCGCGAAAACACCGGGCCGGCCTTCTTGTTGATCCGGTTCATCCAGTCGGGAAAGAAGGTGAAGGACAGCGTGTGGAGCGCGGTCACCTTGATGGTCTTGGCGTCCGAGCCTTCTTCCTTCTGCAGGTTGCGCCGTGATTGGTAGAGATGCTGCAATGTCTCCTGCGCCACCGGCACGAATTTCTGGCCCGCCTCGGTCAGTCGCGAGGGGTAGGTGGCGCGGTCGACGAGGCTCGCGCCGACCCAGGCCTCGAGCTGCTTGATCCGGCGGCTGAAGGCGGATTGGGTCACGTTCCGCTCGTCGGCTGCCTTCGAAAAATTGAGCGTGCTCGCCAGCGCCAGAAAGTCTTCGAGCCACTTGATTTCCAAAGCATGCACTCCTGAAAGACGTCACATCCCGCCTTGCGCGCGGGAGAATGACCCCTTTTAGGCACTGTTCGACGGGCTTCAAGAAAAATCAGCCCTGACGGCGGTATTCCATCATTCGCGCACGGTTGAGCACCAGTTCCACCCTGTTGTCGTCGAGGACATGCAGGCAGACGCGCTTCGTCCACGGACCGTCATGGAGGGTGAAGAGATAGCGGCCGTTGCCGAGTGCAGTGAGTGGCATCGTGTGCCGCACCGGGCCGACGCCCATCACCACCGCATCGTCACGGACCTCGAACTCGGCGCCTTCCGTCGACCGCCACGTTCCGGCAAGCGATGCCGCCACCGCTTGTTCACCGATTACAGGCAGGAAGCGTCGCGCCGCATGACCGGCCTCGCCGACGAGTGCCGATCCCTCCAGCCGCAACCGCATCGGCGAGGAGGCCGAGCGCGACGAAACCCAGCCGTCGCCGTCGTCATAGAGCGTGTCGTCGGCATCGAGATAGGTGCAGACGCTGCCCTTGGTCTCCAGCCACCAGGGACCCTGTTCCGTCACATAGAGGCCGTCGGGGATGCCGGTCGCGGCCGTTGGTAGCGGCAGGCCGGTCAACGCCGCCATGCTTTCGAGCGCGATCTTGTGGCCGTTGGTGTCTTCGCGATTGGAGACGACGACGAAGCCCGAGCGGCTTTCGGGATCGATGAGGAAATAGGTCTTGTAGCCGGGGTGCGAACCGCCGTGGCCGACGAAATTGCGCTCGCCAAGCGTCGACAGGCGCAGGCCGAGGCTGTAGCCGCTCGATCGTCCGTCGGCCATGAACCGCGTGGCCTGAAGCTTTTCCAGCACGCCGTCGAAACGGCCGTGCCCACGCATCAATGCCTGCAGCCAGGCCGTCAGTGCATTGGCGCTCCCTGTCAGGCTGCCGGAGGCCGAGATATGCAGGCCGGCGGCGGAAAGTTGCCATCGTTCGCCATTGTGCCAATAGCCGGGCACCAGGCCCGCGACCGGATCGTTCCAGACGTCTGGCGCCTTGAAGGTGACGCCGAGGGGGCCGGCAACGTCGCTCTGGATAAAGTCGTCGAAGGCGAAGCCGCGGCGCTCCAGCGCCGCCTCGACGAGGCGATAGCCGGTGTTGGAATAGGAAACTTCGCTGCCGGCGTCGAAATTCAGACGCCGCAGTCGCGCCAGAAATTCGAGCAGCGGTGCGGCCTGGGTCTCCGTGTAGACCGAAAGCCCAAGCAGTGAGAGGCATTCGCGTGTGTCCGGCAGACCGCCACTCATGTCGAGCGCCTGGCCGACCGTCACGTCGGCAAGCGGCGAGGCGAGTTCCGGCAGATGCTGGCCGAGCGGATCGTCGAGCTTGATGATGTCCTCATGTTGAAGAACCATGGCACAGAAGAAATGCTTGGTGACGGAGGCGTAGCGCACGACGCTTTCAGCCGAAAACGGCGCCAGCGTCGACAGGCTCTCGACGCCACGCGCATGCGAAAAGCGGATGCCGCTGTCGTCGAAGCCGATGATCGCGCCGCCCGGTTCGTTTTCTGCCCACTGCGCGGCAAATGCCTTTGCGGTGGTGGATGCTGCGTGCCAATCGAGATGTGCCGGCATGGTGTCTTCCATTGTGCTTGTTGCCACGACAGGGCCGAGATCAGGCGGGCTCTTCCAGCCCGACGCTCAGCGTGCGCAGTTCCGTCGTATGGGCGTGGCTTGTCTTGCCTGCCCGCAGATCCTGTGCGCTCAGTTGCTCTACCATCTCGCCGTTCAACATCACGCCGACCTGACCGCAGAGATGGGCGATGACGGCGAGGTTGTGGCTGACGAGAATGTAGGTGAGGCCGCGCGCTTCGCGAAGGTCGGACAGGAGATTGAGGATTTCCGCCTGCACCGAGACGTCAAGCGCGCTCGTCGGTTCGTCGAGCAACAGCACCTGCGGATCGGCAATCAGTGCGCGCGCAATCGCCACGCGCTGGCGCTGGCCACCGGAAAGCTGATGTGGGAAGCGGAAGCGGGCCGCCTGTGGCAAGGCGACGTCGGACAAGGCCTGAACGATGCGCTTGTCGATGTTGTCCATGCCGTGCACCAGCGGCAATTCGCTGAGAATGCGGTCGATCGTCTGGCGTGGGTGCAGTGAGCCGTAAGGGTCCTGGAACACCATCTGCACCCGGCGGAAAAAGCCCGGCGGACGTTTCAGCGCGGCCGGCTCGCCGCCGAAAGCGATGCGGCCTTCCCAGCTTTCGTTGAGCCCGGCCATCGCCCGGAGGATGGTGGACTTGCCCGAGCCGCTTTCGCCGACGATGCCGAAGCTGTCGCCCTTCTTCACCGAAAACGAGACACCTTTGACGACCTCGCGGTCACCGAACCTTATGCGGAGATTTTCAACGTCGATCATGCGGTGAGCCACGAAGCATCGCGGTTGAGAACAGGCAGCCGGTCCCTGGGATGCGTAAGGGAGGGCATGCAGTTGAGGAGCCCCTTGGTGTAGGGGTGGCGCGCATTCAGCAGTTCCGACGCTTTCAGTTCTTCCATGACACGGCCGGAATACATGACCGCGACCCGGTCGCAGAAATGCGAAACGAGCGGCAGGTCGTGGCTGATCAGAATGAGGCCCATGTTGCGCTCAGACACCAGCTCCTCGATTAGCCGCAGGATCTCGGCCTGAACGGTCGCATCGAGTGCGCTCGTCGGCTCGTCGGCGATCAGCAGTTCCGGGTCGGGCGCCAGCATCATCGCGATCATCACCCGCTGGCCCATGCCGCCCGAGACTTCGTGCGGGTAGGAGGCGGCGACCTCGCGCGGATTGCGGATCTTCACCTGGTCGAGAAGGTGGATCGCAGCCTCGAGCGCCTGCTTCTTGCTGCCGCCCTTGTGAGTACGCCAGGCTTCAGACACCTGCCGGCCGATGTTCATCACCGGGTTCAGCGAGTATTTCGGGTCCTGCAGGATGAAGCCGGCCCGCTTGCCGCGGATCTGGCGCATCTGCTTTTCCGACGCGGCGAGGACATCGATGCCGTCGAAGGAGAGCCGATCGGCAGTAATGGCGGCATTGGATGGCAAGAGCTTCATCAGCGCCCGCGCCGTCAGGCTCTTGCCCGATCCGCTCTCGCCGACGATGCCGAGTTTCTCCGCGCCGAGCGAAAGCGAGACGCCGCGCACGGCCTCGAAGCGGGACGAGCGGTTTTCGAAGGCGATGCGGAGGTTCTGGATATCAACCAGCATGGTTCAGTCTCCCTTCGGATCGAGCACGTCGCGCAATCCGTCCCCGAGGAAGTTGAACGCGAGAGAGACCAGGAAGATCGCGATGCCGGGCACGGTTGCAACCCACCACTGGTCGAAGATGAAGCGCTTGGCAGTGGCGATCATCGCGCCCCATTCCGGCGATGGTGGCTGCGCGCCCATGCCGAGGAAGCCGAGGCTGGCGGCGGTGATGATGATCGAGCTCATGTCGAGGGTGATGCGCACAATCAGGCTCGGCACGCAAAGCGGTGCGGCATGACGCATGATGATGCGCCATGGCGACGCGCCGGTCAGCCGGCAGGCGGCGATGAAATCGCTGCGGCGAACCGTCATGGTCTCGGCACGGGCAAGGCGCGCATAGGGCGGCCAGGCCGTGAGCGCGATGGCGAGAACGGCGCTTTCGACGCCGGGCTTCAGCGCCGCGACAAAGGCAAGCGCCAGAATGAGGCGCGGGAAGGCGAGGAAAACGTCGGTGACGCGCATCAGCATCGTATCGACGACGCCGCCGAAATAGCCGGCGATGCAGCCGACAGCAAGGCCGATCGGGGCAACGAGAACGACCACGGAAACGACCATGCCAAGCGTCACGCGGCCGCCAAAGAGGATGCGCGAGAAGATGTCGCGGCCAAGCTCGTCGGTGCCGAGCCAATGGACGGCACTCGGTGCGGCAAGCCGGTTGGCGAGGTTCTGGATCGCCGGATCGTGCGGCGCCAGCACCGGAGCAAGCGCTGCCAGCAGCGAAAAGACGAGGATGATCGCAAGCCCGATCATCGCCAGCGGGTTGGACCTGAGCTTCAGCCAGATCCGGTAGCGGTGGCCCCAGGAGGCCTGGGTGCGGGAGGCGGGCGTTTCATCCAGCGCCCAGTTTCTGAAGGTCGTAAGCATCATCGGACGCGGGGATCCAGTACACGATAGAGAAGGTCGGCGATGAGGTTGAGGCCGACATAGATGAGGCCGATCAGAAGGGTCGCTCCGACCACCGGGTTCATGTCGGCATTCATCAGCGATACCGTCAGATATTGACCGAGGCCCGGCCAGCTGAACACCGTTTCGGTGACGACGGCGCCTTCGAGAAGCCCGGCATAGGTGAGCGCCAGCACCGTGACCAGCTGCACGGCAACGGTCGGGAAGGCGTGGCTCCAGATGACGGTGGAAGCGGACAGCCCCTTGGCGCGTGCGGTGATCACGAATTCGCCCTTCAAGGCGTCGACCATGAAGGCCCGGGTCATGCGGGTGATATAGGCCATGCTGAAATAGGCGAGGATGCAGACAGGCTGCGCCATGTGCGCCACGGCGTCACGGAAGGCATCCCAGTCGCCCGCAATCAGCGTGTCGATCGTCAGGAGACCGGTGACCGGGTCGATCATGCCGTCGAAGATCACGTCCTGGCGGCCGGGTCCCGGTGCCAGGCCAAGTGTGGCGTAGAAGATCAACAGCGAAATCAGCGACAGCATGAAGACGGGAACGGAGTGACCGGCAAGGCAGACGACGCGTATCGCCTGGTCGATGAACTTGCCTTGGCGGACGGCGGCCCAGACCCCGAGCGGAATGCCGATCGCCGCCGACAGGAGCAGTGCTGCCGTTGCCAGCTCCAGCGTTGCCGGGAAGAACCGGGCGATATCGGTCGAAACCGGGTTGCGCGTCAGGATCGACATTCCGAGATCGCCGTGCAGCAGCTGCCAGAGATAACGGAAGAACTGCACGATCAGCGGCTGGTCGAGGCCCATCTCGATGCGGGCCTGGGCGATCACCGCCTCGGACGCATTGTCGCCGACCGCGGCAATGACCGGGTCGACCGGCATGACGCGGCCGATCATGAAGGTGACGATCGTCAGGCCGAGCAGCGTCAGGAAGACGCTGCTCAACGTGGCGGAAAAGCTTTTGATACGCTTGTTCAAGCCTTGGACGCCTCTGCATAGGAGTGGGCGTCAGAGAGCGTGCCGAGCCGGATGCCGGCAACCGACTTGCGGCAGGCGGCCGTGGTCGTCGTCTGCAGCATGAAGATGAAGGGGCTGTGCTCCATGTGGGCGCGCTGCAGTTCCTCGTAGAGCGCGATGCGCTTTGCCGGATCCTTCTCGTCGCGGGCGGCTTCGGCCTTCTTCGCCATCTCGGCATCCTGCCAGGACGAGCGCCACAGGAAGGGACGCGACTTGGCATCATCCGAATTGTCGTGGTTGATGTTGAACACGTCGGCATTGGCGTGCGGGTCGAAATAGTCCGAACCCCAGGCCGAAAGCGCCATCTGGTGTTCGCGAGCGCGCATCTTGGTCAGAACCTGGCGATTTTCCGCCGCCTGCAGCTGCACGCGGATGCCGATTTCGGCGAGGTTTGCCTGGATCGCCTGCGCCAGATCCGGATAGGGCTGCGCCGAATAGTGGTCCATGACGATGTCGAAGCCGGCTTCGAGGCCTGCCTCGGCCATTAGTGCCTTGGCCTTGGCCACGTCCTTCACAAACGGCGTATCGTTGACGACACCGGGATAGCCCTCCGGCAGGAAGCTCTGGTGAATCTTGTGGGTCAGCGGAACGATGTTTTCCTGCATGCCCTTGTAGTCGAGCGCGTGCTTGACTGCCTGCCAGACCTGCGGCTTTGCCAGGTTCGCCTGCTTCTGGTTGAGCGAGATCAGCACCAGCGAGGCCACACCCTTGCGGACCAGCGTGTAGTTCTCGTCGCCCTGCAGCGTGCGCAGCTGCTCGGAGCTGAGGTTGCGGGCGATATCGGCATCGCCCTTCTGCAGCATCAGGAGCTGCGAGGAGGGGTCGGCGACATGGCGCAGGATGAGGCGCTTGATGTTGCCCTTGTAGGGGCCGTTCGGATTGACCGTCAGCGCGACGCTCTCGCTCGGCTTCCAGGATTGCAGCGCGAATTCGCCCGAACCGGCGGTGTTCTTCTGCAGCCAGGCATTGCCAAGGTCGCCGTCGACTTCGTTTTCGAGCGCGACCTTCTTCTCCAGGATGCTGCCGACATTGGCCGAGAGGCAGTAGAGCAGGAAGGCGAGCGAGGCCGGCTGTTCGAGCGTGAGGCGAAGCGTCGAGCCGTCGACGGCGACGATGCGCTCTTCGACATTCTCAGGCGTGAAGCCGAACTGGGCGATGATGAAGGCCGGGCCCTTGTTCATCTTGATGGCGCGCTGCAGCGAGAAGGCCGCATCTTCCGCCGTCACCGGCGCTCCGCTTGCAAAGGTGGCGCCTGCGCGAAGCTTGAAGGTGAAGACCTTGCTGTCGGCATCCGCTTCCCAGGATTCAGCCAGCGTCGGGTCAACCTTATTGGCGTCGTCGAGGTTGGGGTGAACCAGCTTCTGGTAGATATTGCCGCAGATTTCGCTGCCGACCGCCTCGAAGCTCTCGTGCGGGTCGAGGCTCGTCATGTTGTCGAGCTGCTGGGCGACAACCAGGATGTCTTTCGGGGTTTCGGCGAAGGCCGGCACCAGGCTGACATAGGACAGAAACGGCACGGCAGCACCGCCGATCAACAGGTTGCGTCTGGAAATCATCGGAAATATCCCCTTCTCGGACTTATCGTCATGCGAACGGCCGCCGTGAGGCTTTTGCAGATAACCTCAATGCCGGCCGTGTTCCCTTGTAGGGGGCGGATTAAGCACAACATGGCTGGGCGCGACCAATTCCGATTTCGGCAAGGCCTATGCACGGTTTGCATTTGCGTCGGTGGACGGCTTTCCCCTAGGGCTGGCGGATGATTATGGTCGCGCACGACGATGCGATGAGTCGCGCGCAACCGGCCGGCGTGGCCGGCAAACAGGTTGAAAGGCGATCCCCAATTGGCAACACAGGCGAAAATCCCGGTCTTCGATGGACATAATGATGTGCTGTCGCGTTTGTGGCACTCGCAGCAGCCAGACGCTGAAGCCCGTTTCATCGATGGCGGCAGCTCCGGCCATATCGACCTCGTCAAGGCTGGGAAAGGCGGGCTCGCCGGTGGCCTTTGCGCTGTCTATGTCTCCTCTCCCAGCATGCAGAAGGACACCAACGGCGATTTCGCGACGCCGGATCAACAGGACGCGCTGAAGAGCACGCTCGGCATGGCGAGCCTGCTGATGCGCCTTGAGCGGCGGGCGGCCGGCCGTTTGAAAATCTGCCGCTCGGCCGCAGACATCCGCCAGGCGATTGCAGATGGCGTGTTCGCGTCGGTGCTCCATATCGAAGGTGTCGAAGCGTTCGCCGCCGATCTCGACGCGCTCTACGTGCTGCACGCTGCGGGCCTGCGCACGCTCGGACCCGTCTGGAGCCGGCCGAACATCTTTGCCTATGGCGTGCCGTTCCGTTTCCCCTCGTCTCCGGATATCGGCCCCGGCCTGACGGAAAGCGGCAAGGACCTGATCCGGGCGTGCAATGAGCTGAAGATCATGGTCGACCTGTCGCATATGAACGAACAGGGCTTCTGGGATATCGCGGCACTTTCCAACGGGCCGCTGGTCGCTTCCCATTCCAACGTGCATGCGCTCTGCCCGCACAGCCGCAACGTCACGGATCGCCAGCTCGACGCGATCAAGGACACCGGCGGGCTGGCCGGCATCAATTTCGGCGTCCTGTTCCTGCGCTCCGACGGCATCAGGAACCCGGACACCAGTCTCGACCTTCTGGCCGATCACATCGACTATATCGCCAACCGCATCGGCCTCGACCACGTCGCGCTCGGCTCTGATTTCGACGGCACGACGATCCCTGCGTCGATGCGCGACGCGGCCGACCTGCAATTGCTCGTCGACCTCTTGCGCAAGCGCGGTTACGACGAGGCCGCGCTGGCGAAAATCTGCCACGGCAACTGGATCCGGGTGCTGGAAACGACCTGGGGCGCGTGAGGGTGGGCGTGCAGCGGGCTTATCGGCTCGCTGCGATCGCAGCGCCGGCGAACAGTCCCGTTCTCAATTGATGCCGACGGTCTCACGGATGCCATGGCGTGTGCCGGCGCGCGACGACGGCCGCGTTACCGCCGAGACACTCGCCGACCTCGATCGTTCCGCGGCAGTGATCGCCCCGCAACGGCCTTTCAGTCACCGCCGGCTTAACGGTTCAACGCCGGGCTTGCGGCGCTTGCACCAGCGCGCCAACGATCATGCGCACCAGCGGCAATACGAGCAGCAGGCTCGGAAACGCCGCGAGCCACGAGATGCCCCCAGGCTTTCATCCATAGGGCGAAGAGGTCGGCGCTGGCTCCGACGCTGGCGACTGTGGAAACTGCCGAGACAAGGCAGGACATCAGGACCGACAGCACCAGAGGCATGGCGATGGCGTTGTAGCGAGCGGGAAGTTTCTTTGGCATGGCGGTGATGCTCCGGTTTGGAAGTGTCAGGCTTGGAGGTGTGGGCGAGCAGTGGCAGCGGTCGCGAGCTCTTCGATAAAGGCCCGCAGGCTTCGCGGTTCCCGCCCGAGTGCCGCTCTCAACGACAGGCTGTTGCCACCAAGGCCAACGGCCGCGTAGTGCTCATGGACCTTTGCGAGCAAGCCGAGTTGCTGTTCGGTGTATTTGGTCCGGGCCGGCGCGGCCCAATCGTGGAAGCTGATCTCTCCCGCCTCGATAGGGCGACCCGACGCGCTTGCCATCATCGCGGCGATTTCCTCCCTGTTGTGGCGGCCATCGGCGCACAATTCGAGGGTGGCGTAAGCGAGGCGATCCTCAGTCAAAGCGATCGCCGCCACCTCGGCAACGTCGCGATAGTCGACGCGCGCCAGGCGCGTGGTCTTCGGAAAGGGTTCTGAAAAGACGCCGTGTTCGACGATCGCCGGCCACGCCGAGCGGAGGTTCTGCATGAAGTTGGCCGGGTGCAGAATGGTGTATTCGAGCGTGGACGAATAGAGCGCATCCTCGACCGGGATCTTGGCTGCATGGTTCTTCAGTCGTGTGTTGGTTGGCTGGATGACCGAGGAGAAGACGAACTTGCGCACACCCGCGCGAACCGACGCCTCGACCATTGCAACGCCCATTGCCGTTTCATCGGGCGCGAAGGCCGGTCCGAGATGAAAAACACCGTTGATACCCTGCAGCGCAACGTCGAGGCTTTGGCGATCCCTGAGGTCGCCGACCGCAATTTCCGCGGCGCCAAGTGACTGCGCCAAGCCGGTGTTGGACTGGTCCCTGACTAGGGCGCGAACAATAGCTCCGCGGCCCACCAACTCGGGCACGACGAGGCCGGCAAACCGGCCGGTCGCACCGACGACGAGTATCCTGTTTCCCGCGGTTCTTTTCGTTGTCGGTGCCATGCGAATTCGCCTTCCTGACGTTCGTCTCATGCAATGTGAAGACAGGGTATTGCGCGGCGGAAATACAGACAATTGGCCAGAAATGTGATTAATACTCCCGAAAAATGGGAGAATTGAATGGGCCGTATCGAGGATCTGGAAGTGTTCGTCGCCGTGGTCGAGCTCGGGAGCTTGACGGCGGCTGCCAATCGCCTTTCGCGGCCGCTGCAGACCGTCAGCCGTTCGCTTGCAACCCTTGAAGACGATGTTGGGGTGGAACTCGTTCACCGAACGACCCGGCGCTCCTCGCCGAGCGAGGCGGGCGAGATCTTCTATCGACGGGTGAAGCCCGCCATCGATGAAATCCGTGAAGCCCGATTGGAGGCGGCGCGGCGCCGACTGGAGCCTTCAGGCGTGCTGCGCATCGGGGCTCCGGCGCTGTTTGCTCCGCGCTTCCTGATGCCGATCGTTGCCGAATACATGCGGCAATACAAGGAAGTCGAAGTCGAACTCGACCTTTCCGACGCGTTCGTCGATCTCGTAGGCGGTGGGCTCGACATGGTGGTGCGCATTGGCGATCTGGCCGACTCGAGCCTGACGGGGAAGCGGCTGGGCGGTCTGCGCCGCGTCGTCTTCGGTGCACCCTCCTATCTTGCCGCACGCGGTCGGCCCAAGCACCCACAGGACCTGAAGCACCACGACTGCGTCACGCGCCTGGGCGATGATCGGCAGGGCACCTGGATGCTGACGATCGACGGCAAGTCACGTGGGATAAAGGTTGGCGGCCCTTTGCGGGTGAACGCCATGGCGGCAATCTATGCCGCCGTCGGCGAAGGGCTCGGTCTCGGGTATTCCCCGCTCTGGCAAATCGAGCATCTGATTGCCGACGGCAGGGTCGAGGTGGTGCTTGAGGAATTCGAACCGGCCCCTGTGCCGCTTCATATCCTGTGGCGCGAGGGCAGGGCGCCCACGGCCAAGGTCCGGACGTTCATCGACCTGTTGAGCAAGCGGCTGAAGCTCGACCATCTCTGACGATGGGCCGAAAGCTAGCCTTCTACTTCGCGAATTTCTTGGCGCCGGCGACGCAAAGCACGATCGCGCCGGTGACCGCCAGCATCGCTCCACTCACCGGCTCATGCAACAGCGCTGCTGCCAGCGCCAGGCCGAAGAACGGCTGCAGCAGTTGCAACTGTCCGACGCCGGCGACGCCGCCGAGCGCCAGTCCGCGATACCAGAAGACGAAGCCGATCAGCATGCTGAAGACGGAGACATAGGCAAGGCCAGCCCAGGCGCCACCGTTCACCATCTCGACGGCTGGTGCGTTGGTGAAAAGACCGATGCCGATCATGACGGGCAGCGACAGCACCAGAGCCCAGCAGATGACCTGCCAACCACCGAGCTTGCGCGAAAGGGCAGCACCCTCGGCATAGCCAAGGCCGCAGACGATGATGGCGGCGAGCATAAGGAGATCGCCAATCGGCGAGGCGGAAAAACCCTGCGTCAGCGCAAAACCGGCAACCAGCGCGCTGCCGACGCAGGAAAACAGCCAGAAGGCCGGATGCGGCCGTTCGCCGCCGCGAAGTACCCCGAAGACGGCGGTCGCCAAAGGCAGTAAGCCGACGAAGACGATCGAGTGGGCCGATGTCACATGCTCAAGCGCCAGTGCGGTCAGAAGCGGGAAGCCAAGAACGACGCCGAAGGCGACGATTGCCAGCGACACGAGATCGGAGCGCGTCGGCTTGGGTTGGCGAAAGACGAGGAGCAGGCAGAGCGCCAGCGCACCGGCGATTGCCGCGCGGGCGACGGTCAGGAATACTGGATCGAAGTCCATGACGGCAGCGCGTGTGGCCGGCAGCGAGCCGCTGAAAATCAATACTCCGAGGAAGCCGTTTAACCAGCCGGTGGTCGTTCTGTCCATTGTCGTCTCCTTTTCTACATGTATCGGTCGGAGACAGTGGTTCTTCCAGAGACAATGCGGTACAGTTTCGCTAAACTGTCCTGCATCAAGGTCCAATACAGATGGCATTCCAGCAGACGGAGACCGGTAGCGAGACCCTGCTCGAGGGCGTCATGGGCACGATCCGGCAACGCATTGCCGGGCGATCGTTGACGCCGGGTGCCAAGCTTCCTTCCATTCGGGCGTTGGCGACGACGATGCGGGTTTCCAAGTCGACGGTCGTGGAAGCCTATGAGCGTCTTGCCGCCGAGGGTACCATCCGTTCGCGGCCCGGCTCCGGCTTTTTCGTGTCTGCGCCGCTGGCGCCGTTGTCGCTGACCGAGGTCGGCCCGCGGCTCGACCGCGCGGTCGACCCCCTCTGGGTTTCGCGACAAGCCCTTGAAACCGATGCCGAGGTGCTGAAACCCGGCTGCGGCTGGCTGCCGGCGTCGTGGATGCCGGAGGCAGCACTCAGGCGGGCGCTGCGCTCGATCGCACGCGCGGAGACGGCGAGCCTCACGGAATACGGTACGCCGCTCGGCCTGCGGCCCTTGCGGCAGTTGCTAGCGCGACGGCTGGCAGAGCATGGTGTCGAGGCATCGCCCGATCAGATCATCCTGACCGAGTCAGGCACCCAGGCGATCGATCTGCTTTGTCGCTTCCTGCTCGAAGCCGGCGACACCGTCATGGTCGACGATCCCTGCTACTTCAATTTCCAGGCGCTGTTGCGGGCGCACCGCGTCAATGTCGTCAGCGTGCCCTACACGCCCGTCGGTCCCGATCTCGATCGGTTCGCCGAGGTGCTGGAAGCCCATCGCCCCCGCCTCTACATCACCAACTCCGCCGTGCACAATCCGACCGGCGCGACGCTGTCTCCCGTGGTTGCGCATCGCCTGCTGCGGCTGGCCGAGCAGGCGGGCTTGACCATCGTCGAGGACGATATCTTTGCCGATTTCGAGCATGAGCCGGCGCCGCGGTTGGCCGCCTTCGACGGTCTCGACCGTGTCGTGCAGATCGGCAGCTTTTCCAAGACGTTGTCTGCATCGATGCGCTGCGGCTACATCGCCGCTCCCAGGAGTTGGATCGAGGGGCTGATCGACCTCAAGATCGCCACCACATTCGGCGGCCCGAACCTCGCCGCCGAGTTGGTGTTGACCCTGCTTCGCGACGGCAGCTACCGAAAACATATGGAGGCGCTGCGGCTGCGCCTGACCCGAACGATGACCGAAACCACCGCGCGGCTTGCTGCCGTCGGGATTGCACCCTGGATCGAGCCGCGGGCGGGCATGTTCCTCTGGTGCCGGCTGCCGGAGGGGCTCGATGCGTCGGAGCTGGCGCAGAAGGCGCTGGCGCATGATATCGTTCTGGCGCCCGGCAATGCCTTCAGCCATTCCGGCGCGGCTTCGGGATTTCTGCGCTTCAACGTCGCCCAATCGACCGATGAACGGCTCTATCGCGTACTGGCGATGATTACCCGGTAGTCACGCGTCTGGCAGTGTCGTTTCGGGCTGGTGACTGCCTGCATGTTTTTCGAGCAGCCTTTGTGATGGCCCTTGTTGACCGGGCTGCGACGACGCGGCGGCCGCCTTGCCGCTCGACGCCTTCTTTGGCAGCGGATTGCGCGTGGCCGTGCCTCAAAGCGCGGCTGATGGTGCCTATTTTCTGTGCAGTCCGCTTCATCCTTAGTCTTGTGCTACCGCTTGCACTGGACAGCGGATGCCGCGGGCGTTGATTTTTTCGTGTTTTGGCCAGGAAAAGCGAACTGGCACGATTAATGCTTTCTTATGTCTAACGGTCGTCGGGCAACCGATCTGGATTGCCCAACCGCTTCGGAACCAAGCCATTCCTGGCGTCACGTGAGAGAAAGAAATGACAAAGTTTAAGCTCGAATACATCTGGCTCGACGGTTACAAGCCGACCCCCAACCTGCGCGGCAAGACCCTGGTCAAGGAATTCGACGCTTTTCCGCAGCTTGAACAGCTTCCGCTCTGGGGCTTCGACGGTTCCTCCACGATGCAGGCCGAAGGCAGCAGTTCCGACTGCGTGTTGAAGCCGGTTGCCGTCTATCCGGACCCGGAGCGCAAGAACGGCGTGCTCGTTCTCTGCGAAGTCATGATGCCCGATGCCAAGACGCCGCATGCGTCCAACACCCGCGCTTCGATCGCCGACGACGACGGCGCCTGGTTCGGCTTCGAGCAGGAGTATTTCTTCTATCAGAACGGTCGCCCGCTCGGGTTCCCGGAAGCTGGCTTCCCCGCGCCGCAGGGCCCTTACTACTGTGGCGTTGGCTTCGGCAATGTCGGCGACATCGCCCGCAAGATCGTCGAAGAGCATCTGGACATCTGCCTGGCCGCCGGCATCAACCATGAAGGCATCAACGCCGAAGTCGCCAAGGGCCAGTGGGAATTCCAGGTCTTCGGCAAGGGCTCGCGCAAGGCCGCCGATGAAATCTGGCTTGCCCGCTACCTCCTGCAGCGCCTGACCGAAAAATACGGCATCGACGTCGAATACCACTGCAAGCCGCTCGGCGACACCGACTGGAACGGTTCGGGCATGCATGCCAACTTCTCGACCACCTACATGCGCGAAGTCGGCGGCAAGGAATACTTCGAAAACCTGATGGCGGCCTTCGCCGAAGCTCGCGCCGACCACATCGCCGTCTACGGTCCTGACAACCACATGCGCCTGACCGGCAAGCACGAAACCGCCTCGATTCACCAGTTCAGCTACGGCGTTGCTGACCGCGGTGCCTCGATCCGCGTTCCGCACAGCTTCGTCAACAACGACTACAAGGGCTATCTTGAAGACCGCCGCCCGAACTCCAAGGGTGACCCCTACCAGATCGCTGCGCAGATCCTGAAGACGATCTCCACGGTTCCGACCGATGTCGAAAGCCAGATGAAGGCGGCCTGAGCATGGCTTGTGGCGTGCCCTAGCGGCACGCCACAAACGGCTCTGCCTCCAAGGATAGGCGATCGGCGACGGTCGCCAAAACAAAACGCCCCGCTTTCGAGCGGGGCGTTTTGTTTTAGGCTGCCGATAATGCGCGGGTTGGTAGCCGGGAAGGCTCAGCGCTCGTCACAACCACCTTCTTTCCTGTGCTTGTCACAGGAATCTAGCCCACCCAAGTCCCTGGGTGGGAGGGTATTTTGATCTGACGGACGTCAGCTCGCTGGATTCCGGCACAAGGCCGGAATGAGGGAGAATTGAGTAAGGCTGTCGGCAGACATGCATTCTCAGGGTTTGCGCCCGTGCTATGGCTTAGCCAGAGGCTGACCACCGGCCGTCGCTGCCGGCTCAGGCGGCGCGAACGAAGTGATCGCTGTCGACCTCGACGATCCTGTCCTGCGTCATCGCCGATTTGCGCCGGATCTCCTCCACATCCTCCGGCCGCAGCCGCACGCTCGGGTCGTCGAAGCGGATATCCGGGTCGGGAACCGCCGAAAGCAGGAGCTTCGTATAGGGATGGGCGGGATTGTCGATCACCTTGCCGACATTGCCCCATTCGACGATCTGGCCGGAATACATCACGGCAATATCCTCGGCGACATAGCGCGCCGTGGCGATGTCGTGGGTGATGTAGAGCAGCCCGAGCTTCATCTGCTGCTTCATTTCGCTCAAGAGATTGAGCACCCCGAGGCGAACGGAGACGTCGAGCATCGATGTCGGCTCGTCGGCGACGATCACCTCCGGCTTGGCGGCAAGCGCGCGGGCGATGTTGACGCGCTGGCGCTGGCCGCCGGAGAGTTCGTGCGGGTATTTCGGCGCAACAAGGTCGGGATCGAGCTTCACCTGCAGCAGCAGCGCCCGCACCGTTGCGTCGATCTCCGACCGCTTGATGTCAGGGCGATGCAGCAGCAGCGGCCGCTTCAGATGATAGGCGATGGTGTGGGCCGGATTGAGCGAGGCGAACGGATCCTGGAAGATCATCTGCACCGCGCGGCGGTAGTGGGCCGCCTCGGCGGCATTGCTGCCTTCGACCGGTTGACCCTTGAACAGGATCTTGCCTTCCGTCGGCAGATATTCGCGCATCGCCATGCGGGCACAGGTGGTCTTGCCGCTGCCGGATTCGCCGACAAGCGCAAGGGCGCGACCGGCATGCAGCGAAAACGAGATCGATCGGGCAGCGCGAACGGCGCCTGGCCCGTTGCCGAAGGTCTTGGTGACATTGTCGAGAGCGAGGATCGGGGTCTGCATGCCGGTCATAGCAGGACACCTCCATGGAGAGAGGGGAAGGAGGCCCAGAGTTTCTTGGTATAGTCGTGCTCGGGCGATCCGTAGATCGCTTCGGCTGTGTTCTGTTCTACGAGCTTGCCCGCGAGCATGATGCCGATGCGGTCGCAAAATTGTACCATCAGGCCGAGGTCGTGGGTGATGAACAGGACGGCAAAGCCGAGGCTGCGGCGCAGTTCGTTGATCCGTTGCAGGATTTCGCGCTGGACGACGACATCGAGCGCGGTCGTCGGCTCGTCCATGACGACCAGCCGCGGATCGAGCGCCAAGCAGATGGCGATGACGATGCGCTGGCGCATGCCGCCGGAAAACTGATGCGGGTAATCACGCATGCGGTCCGGGGCGATGTCGACGAGCTTCAGCATTTCGGCGGTGCGGTCACGTGCCTGCGCGCGGCTCATGCCCTTGTGCGTCTTCAGGACGTCGTAGAACTGCTGCTCGATGCGCAGCACCGGGTTGAGCGAGTTCATCGCGCTCTGGAACACCATGGCGACCTCGCGCCAGCGGAAATCGCGCAAGCCCTTGTCGTCGAGATCGAGCACGTTGCGGTCGTTGAGCAGGATGGTGCTTTCGCGCCGGATCAGCGCCGGCGGTTTGTGCAGCCGGCTGATGGCAAAGGCGATGGTGCTCTTGCCGCAGCCGGATTCGCCGGCAAGTCCGAAGACTTCGCCCGGTGCGACATCGAAGCTGACGTTGTCGACGGCGCGAAAATCCTTCTCCTCGCCGATATAGTCGATCGTCAGGTTTTTCACCGATAGCAATGGTGCGGTCACAGGCGACCCTCCCCGGAACGAATGAGCGCGGACCAGCGTCCTAGGCGGTTACCGGTGCGCAGCCTGGGATTGGCGATTTCGTCGACGGCGAAATTCAGAAGCGACAGGCCGATGCCGAGGAAGGCAAGCGCAAAGCAGGGCGTGAGAATGTCCCACCACGCGCCGACAGAGAGGGCCGAGGCCTTCTGGGCGGCATAGAGCATAGTGCCCCAGGAGACGACCTTCGGATCGCCAAGGCCGAGAAACTCAAGGGTTGCCTGGGTGATGATCGCGAAGATGACGCTGCCGATGAAGTTGATGCCGACGATCGAGATCAGGTTGGGGAAGATCTCGAAGGTCATGATGCGCCAGCGCGGCTCGCCCATCATCTCTGCCGACTTGACGTAGTCCTTCTGCTTGACGGACAGCGTCTCGGCGCGGGTGACGCGCGCGCCCCATGCCCAGGAGGTTCCGCCGAGGATTAGCGCGATGACCCAGGGGCTCGCCTGACCGATGAAGGCGGCGAGAACAAGCAGCAGCGGCAGGTTGGGAACCACCAGCACCATGTTGGTGAAGAAGCTGATGACCTCGTCGACCTTGCCGCCGCGATAGCCGGCGAGAATGCCGAGCGCGGTGCCGACGATGGTGATGAGCAGGCCTGCGCCGAAACCGACGGCCAGCGAGGTGCGGGCGCCATAGATCAGCCGCGTGAACACGTCCTGGCCGATGCGGGTGGTGCCGAGCCAGTGGGCGAGCGACGGGGCCTGATGCGGCCGGCCGACGCGCGCGCCCGGATCATAGGGGGTCAGCAGCGGTGCTGCGATCGCCACTATGAGAATGAAGGCGATGATGGCGACGCCGACAAGGGCCTTGCGGTTTCGGATCAATCCGAAGGGTTGGGACTTCATCTCACGCCCTCTTCAAGCGGGGGTCGAGCAACACATAGCTGACGTCGACAATGAAATTGGCGACGAGCATGGTCGCGGTCATGATCAGAAGCTGGCCCTGGATGACAGGGTAGTCGCGGGCAAGGATCGCCTGATAGAGAATGTTGCCGAGGCCCGGATAGTTGAACACGACTTCGGTAACCAAAGAGCCGCCGAGGATCGTGCCGATGGCGATGGCCAGGCTCGACACGGTCGGCAACAGCGCATTGCGCGCCGAATACCAGAGCATCACGTGCCCGTCCGACAGCCCCTTCGCCCGGGCCATGACGATATAGTCCTCGCCGAGCAGGTTGATCATGTTGTTGCGCATGGTGACGGCAAAGCCGCCCGTCAGCACTGTGCAGAGCGTGAGCATCGGCAGGATGCCGTGATAGAGCACGCTGCCGAGATATTCGAGCGTGAAGGCCGGGTCGAGCGCCGGGTCGGCGGCGTAGCCTGTCGGGAACCAGTTGAGTGTAAAGCCGAAGAAGAAGACGACGATCAGCGACGTGACGACGGCCGGAACCGAGGTCGCGAAGATCGCGCCGACGGAAACGATGACGTCGAAAAGGCTGCCGCGACGCCAGGCGGCGAGAATGCCAAGAAAGGTGCCAAGCGTGAAGCTGATGATCGTCGCCGTGCCCATCAGGCCCACGGTCCAGACCAGTGCATTGCCGAGAACCGTCGACACCGGCAGCGGGAAATACTTGATCGAGCGGCCGAGATCGCCGCTGAAGATGCTGCCGAGATAGGTCAGATATTGCTGCCACAGTGGGCCGTCGACGAAACCGAAGGTCAGTTTCAGCGCCTGCAGGCTTTCAGGCGGCAGTTCCGCGCCCGCGCTCGAAAACATGATCTGCACGGGATCGCCCGGCATCAGTCGCGGCAGGAAGAAATTGATCGTCGCCGCCGCGACGAAGGCTGCCAGATAGAAGCATAGGCGGCGAAGCAGGAAAGCCATGGGGACTCCATCGACTGCGCCTGATCCCGTTACCGGCAGAAGAGGCGGCAGAAACCTTTAGAAACGGCGCGAGCCTTCGCTGAGCAGGTCTGCTCTCAAAGAGCCCACGCGGAGACGGGAGCGGCCCGATCGTGAGCCGCTCCCGCCAGTCCTGGGATGTTTAGTTGACTGGCTCAAGAGCCAACAGGTGCAGCAGGCGCGCCGGGTTGGTCCGCGAGATCGACGGATTGACGAACGGGGTTTCAGCCGTCACCCAGCCTTTGAAGCGCTTGGTGTTGTACTGGTACCAGTTCGGGTTGTTGAACACAGGCATGACAGGCATGTTTTCAGCAACGATGCGCTGCGCCTTGTTCATGGCTTCCTTCTGCTTGGCGAGGTCGGCCGTGTGGGTGAACTCGGTCAGGAGCTTTTCCACGTCGGCGTTGAACCAGCGCTGTGCGGTGAAGCGTGTCTTGCCCTTGTCCGAAGCGCTGAAAGCACGCTTGTAGGGATAATAGGGCGAGGCGGATGCCGGCAGGCTGTTGATCGCCGCGTCGAACGTGCCGTTGATGAGGTTGCCGGTCCAGACGGCTTCCTCAGGTGTTTCGATCTTTGCATCGAGGCCGACGGCCTGCAGGCCTTCGACGGCGATCGTCACCGTGTCGATCCAATCGGTCCAGGAGCTCGGCACGATGATCGAGAAGGAGATCTTGCTGCCATCCGGATTGTCGCGGAAGCCGTCGCCGTCCTTGTCGACATAGCCTGCCTCGTCGAGCAGTGCCTTGGAGGCATCGGCATCATACTTGCCGTAGGTGCCGAAGTCGGTCGCAACCGACGGGTCAGCCCAGCTCTTGTAGAGTTCGCCCATGCCGGCCGGATCTTCGTTGAGCGTCGGATAGCCGTAGCCGGCAACGTCGACCATGGTGCCCCGGTCGAGCGCCATCGAGGCCGCCCGGCGGAATTTTACGTCGTTGAAGGCCTTGCGGTTGTTCTCGTTGGCGGTTTCCTGGTTGAACAGGAAAGCCACCATGCTGCTCGGCGAATACCAGAAATGGAAGTGCTCCGGGTCCTTGGCGACATAGACATTCTCGATATCCGGGATGAAGGAAACGCCCCAGTCGAGCGTGCCTGAGGCGGTCGCGGTCAGGATCTGGTTGTTGTCGGCCAACTGCGGGAAGCGCATGCAATCGACCTTCAGGGTCGCTGCATCCCAGTAGTGCGGGTTGCGGCACTGGTCATAGGTCTGACCGGTGAAGCGGGGGATTTCTGTCATCGGGCCGCTGCCGACAGGTGTCTCGTTGGCGAAGGTCACCGGCTCAGCGATATCCTTCCAGACATGTTCAGGCACGATCGGCAGCTGCGCCAGTTGCTCGGCGGCAAGCGAACTCGGATTGGCGAGCGTGAAGCGCACGGTCTGGCCGTCGACGGCTTCGACGCCGGTGATGAAGGTCCAGATGCTGACGAAATCGAGCGCCGGGAATTTCTTCAGGTAGTCGTAGGTGAACTTGACGTCGGCGGCGGTCAGTGGCTTGCCATCGGACCATTTCAGGTTCGGGCGCAGCTTGAACTCGATCGACTTCAGGTCGTCGGCAAGCTTGAAGCTTTCCGCGAGGCGGAACGTCGGCTTGTTGTCGTCGAAGCGATTGAAGACGATCAGCGGCTCATAGATGAAGTCGAGCGTGCTCTGGCGCGCCGATGTCTGGTTGAACGGGTTGAAGTTGCGAACCCAGGTGGTGGCTGGCTCGATGTTGACGGTCAGGACCGACTGCGCCATCGCCGGTGCGGCAAAAAGGGTCAGCGCGGTCGCTGCCCAGAGAACGGATCTTTTCATGGTTTCTCCCCCCCTTGATTGGTGAATGGCGTCTCGTCAGGCGACGAGAACGCTCTTGAACATCTCTTCGACTTCGGCGTGCGCCGCGCGAACGTCGACCTTGAGCTTGCCGATCCGGCTCTGGCCGGCGGCGATGCGCTTCTGCGCCGCCTCCGTCAGCGGACGCGCGGCCTTGGCCGCGGCCTCGCTCTCGGCCAGGTCGCCGTGGCTGTGGAGTGCTATATCGGAACCGGCGTCGAGCACCTGCTTCACACGCTCGGGCAGGGTGCCGCGCAGCGATTCCATGAAGATGCAGTCGGAGACCAGCACGCCCTCGTAGCCCATGTCCTTGCGGATGACGTCGTGCATGGTCGGCGAGATCGAGGCCGGCAGCTCGCTGTCATAGGCCGAATAGACGACGTGGGCGACCATCGCCCAGGGTGTATCCTTGAGGGCAACGAAGGGCTTGAAATCGGTCGCTTCAAGCGTTTCGCGCGACGCGTCGACGACAGGGCGTTCCTTGTGGGAATCACGTGTCGCGCGGCCATGGCCGGGGATGTGCTTCATCACGGGCATGTTGCCGGTCTCGAGCAGGCCGTCGACGACTTCGCGGCCAAGTGCTGCGATGAAATCGGGATCCGAACCGAAGGAACGCGCGCCGATGACGGAGCTGGTCGTTTCGAAGACGAGATCGAGAACCGGCGAGCAGCCGCTGGTCAGTCCGAGTTCGGTCATCATGGTGCCCATGGCCTGCGACGACAGGCGAAGCGCCTTCCGGCCGAGGTCAAGGTCATGGCGTGCCAGTTCGGCAAACTGGCCGAAGCTGCGGAAAAGCGGCCAGGGACCGGCGTCGAGATGCTGGACGCGACCGCCTTCCTGATCGGTGAAGACAGGTGCGTCCTCGCGGCCGACGGCCTCGCGAAATCGCTCGATCAGGATCTTGACCTGGCCAGGCTCGCGCAGATTGCGGCGGCCGACGAAGAGACCGAGCGGATTGGTTTCGCGAAACAGCGCGAACTCGTCGTCCGAGAGTGTGGGATGGGGAAGCCCGACGAAAAGGGCAAGCGGCGTCGATGCCATGGGAAAGCTCCGATGTTCAGGTGATTATTTGGATGGGCTACGAAGCATGCCTTCGTAGATGCCCTTGTCGGTGGCGGGGATGGCGACCGCGCCGATGGTCTTGGCGTAGAAGTCGACCGGACCGGCATCGCCGATGAAGGCATAGGCGTGTCCGAGTGTCTTCATGGTCTCGAGCGACGCGGTGAGCAGATCGACGCCGATGCCGCGGCCGCGACTTTCGGGCGACACTCCGGTCGGGCCAAAGAAGCCGCGCGCGGTCGTGTCGTAGCAGGCAAAGCCGAGCAGCTTTCCATCGTCCACCGCAATCAGGCAGGCAATCGGTTGGCGGGAAAAGGCGACGGAAACCTCGCTCGCCCAATTCTCACTGAAGTTCTGCCTTACCCATTCGACGACGACATGCATTTCCGGCGGAAGCGCCGGGCGAATGCGAATGCCCGTCGTGTCGGTTTTCCGCTTGAGATTGGCGAGCGTCGGCGAATACAAGCTCACAAGCAAGTCCGGCACCCCAAGTCCTCCGTTTATTCCCTTATTAAGGAATTGATCCCTTTGTAATGCAATATGTGTCCTGATCTCATGCGGGTTGTCAACCGGCAATCGCGGGGAAGGTAGTACGGTTGGCCTGTCGTTCAGGGAGAGGGCGAGACCGCTGAGCGGCGCATAGTATTGTCGTGCGAAAACCTGTTCGCTTCGGCAAATCTGCAATCGGCGATGCAGCGAATCGCCAAGTTCTCTTCAAAATCCAATGTCTTCGACGTCACCAAGCTGCGGGCGGCTGGCGCTTTCACCGACGCGCTGGAGCGGGCCATCGTTCTTTCATTGTTCTCTTCATATGGTGATTTACGAAAATACGAAGTGTGACTCTTGGTCCCGATTTGCAAAGAACCACTGCAATTGTTGGGGTAAATATCCCTTTGAATTGACAGATGTTATTTTTATACTTGATTGTAATTGTATAGTTTGTTCCGCTTTATTTTCTGTCACGGGTTGTTACTATGCTTCCGGATCAACGAGCCCGGGAGCCTGACGTGTCAGAGGTACCTTCACAGCACTTGACCGATCAGGAGCCGCGCTCGCGCCGGCGGCAGGAGCTTCTGACTTTTCTTGTTCTTGCCTTCGGCATCTGGCCGATTGTCGCCGTTGGGACGGTTGCCAGTTACGGCTTCCTGGTCTGGTTCTATCAAATGATCTTTGGCCCTCCGGGCCCGCTCGGGCATTGAGGTGATCGATGGGGGCGGTGACAACCAGACGTGGATTGTTGCTGGGCCGGCGGGCAGAGCGGAAGCGCGTCCTGCCGCCTGGCGTCACGCTTGAGAGCCTGGCGGCGTGCACCGGTTGCGGTCGTTGCGTGGAACACTGTCCCACCCACATCATTTCATTGCTGAACGAACGCCCGTCGCTCGATTTTTCCGGCGGCGAATGCACGTTTTGCGGCGACTGCGCCAGGGTCTGTCCGGAGCCGGTGTTTGCCGCCCCGGGTTCGACGCGGCTTGCCCATGTGGTTGCCATCGGCGACGGCTGTCTCGCGCAAAACTATGTCGCCTGCCAATCCTGCCGCGATGCCTGCCCTGAGCAGGCGATCCGGTTCCGACCGCGCGCGGGCGGCCCATTTCTGCCGGAGGTGGACGTCGACAGCTGCAGCGGGTGCGGCGCCTGTATCGGCATCTGTCCGGTCGGCGCCATCGGCATTGCCGAGCGACACGAGGAGGGCGTCCATGCCTGATCACTCCCGGCAATATCACGTCTCAAGCGCCGTCGTCGTCGCTCTTCCGGCGATGGCGGGCTCAGTGCTTGCCGCGCTGGCGCGCATGGAGAATGTCGAGGTTTACGGACACGAGGGCGGCAAGATTGTCGTCGTCATCGAGGGGACGACTACCGGCATGCTTGGCGAAGCCTTGTCGACGATCTCCACGCTTGAGGGCGTGGTGGCGGCCAACATGGTTTTCGAACATGTCGAAACGGAAGGAGTGACGGACGATGACCACCGAACTGACGCGGCGTGACATTCTGAAGGCACACGCGGCGGGCATCGCCGCCGCCACCGCCGGTATTGCACTGCCGGCAGCCGCACAACCCGTGCCGGGCGGCATCAGTGCGCTCGAAATCAAGTGGTCGAAGGCGCCCTGTCGCTTCTGCGGAACCGGCTGCGGCGTGATGGTCGGCGTCAAGGAGGGGCAGGTCGTCGCCACCCATGGCGACATGCAGGCCGAGGTCAACCGCGGCCTCAACTGCATCAAGGGCTATTTCCTCTCCAAGATCATGTATGGCACCGACCGGCTGAAGACGCCGATGCTGCGCAAGCGGAACGGCGCCTACAGCAAGGAGGGCGAGTTCGAGCCGGTGAGCTGGGACGAAGCCTTCGACGTCATGGCCGAGCAGTGCAAGAAGGTGCTGAAGGAAAAGGGCCCGACCGCCGTCGGCATGTTCGGCTCCGGCCAGTGGACGATCTTCGAGGGCTATGCGGCGACGAAGCTGATGCGTGCCGGTTTCCGCTCCAACAATCTCGACCCCAATGCCCGCCATTGCATGGCGTCAGCTGCCTACGCGTTCATGCGCACCTTCGGCATGGACGAGCCGATGGGCTGCTATGACGACTTCGAGCACGCGGACGCCTTCGTGCTCTGGGGCTCGAACATGGCCGAGATGCATCCGATTCTGTGGACAAGGCTTGCCGATCGGCGGCTTGGCCAGCCGCATGTGAAGGTCGCCGTGCTGTCGACCTTCACGCACCGCAGCATGGACCTTGCCGACATCCCGATGGTGTTCAAGCCCGGCACCGATCTGGCGATCCTCAACTACATCGCCAACTACATCATCGAAAAGGGCAGGGTGAACGAGGACTTCGTCCAGAAGCACACCACCTTCATGCGCGGCGTCACCGACATCGGGTACGGCCTGCGGCCGGACAACCCCCTCGAGGTCAAGGCGGCGAATTCGTCCGATCCCGGCAAGATGGAGCCGATGGACTACGAGGCGTTCAAGGCCTTCGTGTCGGAATACACCCTGAAGAAGACGGCCGAACTGACCGGCGTCGATCCGGCTTTCCTTGAAGAACTGGCCGAGCTTTATGCAGATCCGCAGCGCAAGGTGATGTCGCTGTGGACCATGGGCTTCAACCAGCATGTGCGCGGCGTCTGGGCCAACCAGATGGTCTACAACATCCACCTTCTGACCGGAAAAATCTCGGAGCCCGGTAACAGCCCGTTCTCGCTGACCGGTCAGCCTTCCGCCTGCGGCACGGCGCGCGAGGTCGGCACATTTGCCCATCGCTTGCCGGCCGACATGACCGTGACCAATCCGGAACACCGCAAGCATGCCGAGGAAATCTGGCGCATTCCGCACGGGATCATTCCGGAAAAGCCTGGATATCACGCCGTCGAGCAGGACCGGATGCTGAAGGACGGCAAGCTCAGCTTCTACTGGGTCCAGGTCAACAACAACATCCAGGCCGCTCCCAACACCAGCAACGAAACCTGGCAAGGCTACAGAAACCCGGAGAATTTCATCGTCGTTTCCGATGCCTATCCGACGATCACCGCGATGAGCGCCGACCTGATCCTGCCGGCGGCCATGTGGGTGGAGAAGGAAGGCGCCTACGGCAATGCGGAGCGGCGCACCCATGTCTGGCACCAGCTGGTGCAGGCGCCGGGCGAGGCGCGTTCGGATCTCTGGCAGCTCGTCGAGTTCTCCAAGCGTTTCATCACCGACGAAGTCTGGCCGGCAGAGATTCTCGCGGCCAATCCCGAGTTCAAGGGCAAGAGCCTGCACGACGTCCTGTTCCAGAACGGCGAGGTCAACCGCTTCCCCTTGAGCGAAATCAGCGGCGACTATGCCAACAACGAGGCCGAAGCCTTTGGCTTCTATATTCAGAAGGGGCTGTTCGAGGAATATGCCACCTTCGGTCGCGGCCATGGTCACGATCTGGCGCCTTACGACCGCTACCACGAGGAGCGCGGGTTACGCTGGCCGGTGGTCGACGGCAAGGAGACACGCTGGCGCTATCGCGAGGGTTATGACCCCTATGTCAAAGCCGGCGAGGGCGTCAAATTCTACGGTCGCCCTGATGGTAAGGCGGTCATTCTCGCCGTGCCTTACGAACCGCCGGCGGAATCGCCCGACGAGGAGTTCGACCTCTGGCTGGTGACGGGCCGCGTGCTCGAACACTGGCACTCTGGCTCGATGACCATGCGCGTGCCGGAGCTTTACCGCGCGTTTCCCGGTGCCCGCTGCTTCATGAACGCGGACGACGCCCGCAAACGCGGCATCAATCAGGGCGCGGAAGTGCGGATCCTGTCGCGGCGCGGCGAGATCCGCTCGCGCATCGACACGCGCGGCCGCAATCGCATGCCACCGGGCGTGATCTTCGTGCCCTGGTTCGATGCGAGCCAGCTGATCAACAAGGTGACACTCGACGCAACGGATCCCATCTCCAAACAGACGGATTTCAAAAAATGCGCAGTCAAGATCATCTCCGTCGCTTGAGGCGGCCAGAATGGGTGGTTGTTGCGATCGGGCTCGCCCTGTTTGTGACGACCACGGCGATTGCCCAGGTCGTTCAGAAAATGGTGCCGCAGCTTGAGGGCCCGACACCGCAGATGGAAACAGGGGCGGCAGCGACCTTGCCGAAATGGGTGGTCGATGACGAACGCAAGATGCGCGCCTATCCGGACCAGCCGCCGATCATCCCGCACTCGATCGAGGGCTACCAGCTCTCGGTCAATACCAATCGCTGCCTTTCCTGCCACAAGCGCGAGTTCACCCAGGACAGCGGCGCGCCGATGATCAGCGTGACCCATTACATGACGCGCGACGGGCAGATGATCGCCGATGTTTCGCCGCGGCGCTACTTCTGCACGGCGTGTCATGTGCCGCAGGCGGATGTTCGCCCATTGGTCGACAATGGCTTCAAGGACATGAGCGAACTCGGCGTCAAGCCGGCCGGAAGCGAGTGAGCCCATGGAGCGGATTAAGAGACTTATCCTGTGGGCGTGGCGGCTGGTCAGCACGCCGGCGGGAACGCTGAGCCTCGGCTTTCTGACGCTCGGCGGCTTCATCGGCGGTGTGATGTTCTGGGGCGCCTTCAATACGGCACTCGAGATCACCAATACCGAAAAATTCTGCACCTCCTGTCACGAGATGAAGGACAACGTCTATGACGAGCTGACGCGCACGATCCACTTCTCCAACCGGTCCGGCGTTCGCGCGTCCTGTCCGGATTGCCACGTGCCGCACCAGTGGACCGACAAGATCGCCCGCAAGATGCAAGCGTCGAAGGAGGTTTGGGGCAAGATCTTCGGCACCATCAACACCCGCCCGAAATTTCTTGAAAAACGCCTCGAGCTCGCTCAGCACGAATGGGCGCGGCTGAAGGCCAATGACAGCCTGGAATGCCGCAATTGCCACTCCTCCGTGGCCATGGACCTGCAGAAGCAGACGGAGCGCGCCGCCACTATCCACACGCGCTATCTGCTGTCCGGCAAGGCGACCTGCATCGACTGCCACAAGGGCATCGCCCATGAGCTGCCGAACATGCAGGGCATCGATCCCGGTTGGAAGATGCCTAGGGAGTTGGAAGGCACAACCACCTCGGGCATGACGCCGATCGACGATCTTCGCCGTGCGATGATGGAGCTTCACGCCAGCAATTTTTGATCGCCGCTTCCGGCAATGCCACGGCGAAGGGATTGATCTTTTAGAGCGTTTCCGGCTTGGACAGAGTCGCAGAAACGCTCTAGCACCTTGTTTTTATGCATTTCCTGACGGAAAACCGCTTCGCACTTTTCCTGGAAATGCTCTAGGCGTTCGGCCGGGTAATGATGAAAAGGGCCGGGAGCAGCATTGCCCCGCCGACGATCGCCGCGAGCAGCAGGCTCGGTTTGCTGGCGAGGCAGAAGAAGACGAAGCTCACGAGCATCAGCGCGAGGGCGATGGTCTTTGCCCGGGCCGGTATCGCGCCTTTTTCCCGCCAGAGCCGCAAGGAGGGGCCGAATGTCGGATGCTCCAGCAGCCAGCGCTCAAGCCGTGGTGAGGCGCGTGCAAACAGGCCCGCCGCCAGCAACAGAAACGGCGTGGTTGGCAGGATAGGCAGAAAAATGCCGGCGATGGCGAAGCCGACCATCAGCCAGCCGAGGCCAAGACAGAGCAGCCGAAGGGGAAGGTTCATCTGTGCTCTCCGCGCCAGCTCAGTCTTCGGACACTGTTGCCATCGTTTCGATCTCTGACGCGCCCGAAACCGCAGCTTGCGGCCAGCGCCGAAGCGCTTCCGTCCCCGCTTCGGTCAGCGCATAGATGCCGCGGTCGACCCGTTCGAACCAGCCATAGACATTGCCCTGCAGGATCTTGGCGGCGTCGGGCGCGGCTTCGCGCAGGTCACGCGGGCGCAGCTGTCCGCTTTGCAAGGCGGCGGCGCAGGCAAGCGCCTGCTGGCGGTAGGCCGTCATGATCGGCGAACGCGTGCTGCCGCCGAGCGTCGGGTCGCCCTTGCGACGGTGGTGCTCCTTGATGAGACGCGCCCGCTTCTTCAGGTTCTTGCGCGGCATGGCGGCGGACGCAGCGACGATAACGTCGACCGTGCCGTTGTCGGCAACCGCGAGCATGCCGAACCCGATCCGGCGGCACAGATCGCGAAAGCGCCGGTCGCTCTCGCGCCCTTTGCCTTTTGCCGAAACGCGTGCTGCGATCCAGACCTCGTCACCGGCATTGGCCCGATCCACCGCCTGCAAGACCAGCTCCAGATTGAACGTCAGCTTCAATTCGCAGATCACGACGAGCGGTGGCTCGTCGTCGCTGAGCGCAAGGATATCGCAGCCGCCGATCTCGCCCTTGACGGAGTATCCGGCCTCTTCGAGGAAGCGCTTGATTGGCAGATAGAGTGTTGTCTCCAAGCGCGCGGGTTTCCTCTAGAGGTCGAAGGCGGCTCGCCTCGGCAAGCACGGCAAGTCGTTCATTTCTGCGAAGCAGTGCGGTTGTCCTGACATGCAGATAGCCCCGATGCGGGACTTTGTCATCCCGCTCACCGTCCGGACTGCGGTGGTGTGTTGTGCTTCGTCTTAACTTTATGGTGTGCTAATATTGTTGGCGCGGGACGTCTTCGCCGAAGGCGCCCGCATTCCGAGGCTTTGACGACGGATGTTGCGAATCCTCAGCCTGTTGCTTGCCCTGATATCGACATGCGTGTTTCCAGCAGCGTCCGCGCCAGAAACCGAGCGGGTTGCCTTGGTGCTCAATCTGAAGGGGGCAATCGGTCCGGCAACGGCTGAATACGTCAAACGCGGTTTGCAGCGGGCAAACGACCGGCACCTGCCGCTTGTCGTGCTGCAAATCGACACGCCCGGCGGTCTCGATACATCGATGCGCGAGATCATCCAGGCGATCCTCGCCTCGTCGGTCCCCGTTGCGAGTTTCGTCGCGCCGAGCGGGGCGCGGGCTGCCAGCGCCGGCACCTATATCCTCTACGCGAGCCATATCGCGGCCATGGCGCCGGGAACCAATCTCGGGGCGGCAACGCCGATCGCCATTGGCGGAGACATGTTTGGCGGAGAGAAGGATGAGAGCCCCGACGGAAGAGGCAAAGACACTGCCGCCAAGCCGGCGCAGACGGCGAGCGATGCAAAGCTGGTGAACGATGCCGTCGCCTATATCCGCGGATTGGCCGAGTTGCGCGGACGCAACGCCGACTGGGCGGAGCGGGCGGTGCGTGAGGCGGCCAGCCTGTCGGCCGCGGCGGCCGTGCAGCAGAAAGTCGTCGATTTCACTGCCGTTTCCATCGACGACCTGTTGAAGCAGACGCAGGGGCGGAGTGTTCGCGTCGAGCAGACGGACGTGACGCTTGAAACGGCTGGGCTTGGCGTGGAGACTTTCGTACCCGACTGGCGCACGCGCCTGCTTGCGGTCATCACCGATCCGAACATCGCGATCATTCTGACGATGATCGGCATTTATGGACTGATCTTCGAGTTCCTGACGCCCGGATCCGTCGTGCCGGGCACTGTCGGCGGGATCAGTCTGCTGCTCGGCCTCTACGCATTGGCCGTTCTGCCGGTCAGCTATGCCGGCGTCGGCCTGATCCTGCTCGGCATCGGCCTGCTGGTTGCAGAGGCGCACTCGCCTTCGTTCGGCGTGCTCGGGACGGGCGGTGCCCTGGCGATTGTTCTCGGCGCTGCGATCCTTTTCGATACGGACACGCCGGGGCTGCGGGTGTCCTGGGCGTTGCTCGCCGGTGTCGGCATCGCCAGCCTCGGCTTCAGTCTGCTCGTCGGGCGCCTCGCCTTCGGTTCCCGCCGCCGTGCCGTGGTCACCGGAAGCGAGCAGATGATCGGCATCGCCGGCAAGGTCGACAGTTGGGCTGGTGCCAAGGGCTATGTCATTGCCCACGGCGAGCGCTGGCAGGCCGTCAGCAGCGAGACGCTCACAACCGGTGAAAACGTGAAAGTGGTTGGGCGGAACGGGCTGACGCTCGAGGTCGCGCGCGACGAGGCGAAGGCCTGACGCCTGCGGTAGAAGGAGTAGAGATCATGGACATGCTTGGGAGCCTCGCTCCCTATCTCGCGATCCTGTTTTTTGTCCTGCTCGTGATCGCCTACGCGATCAGGATCCTGCGCGAATATGAACGCGGCGTCATCTTCACCCTCGGTCGCTTCACCGGCGTGAAAGGGCCGGGGCTCATCCTGCTCTTGCCCTATGTCCAGCAGATGGTACGGGTCGATCTGAGAACGCGGGTGCTGGATGTTCCAAGCCAGGACGTCATCTCGCACGATAACGTGTCGGTCCGCGTCAGCGCCGTCATCTACTTCCGGGTGATCGATGCCGAAAAGTCGACGATCCAGGTCGAGGATTTCATGATGGCGACGAGCCAGCTCGCCCAGACGACATTGCGCTCGGTGCTGGGCAAGCACGATCTCGACGAAATGCTGGCGGAGCGCGACCGGCTGAACGACGACATCCAGAAGATCCTCGACAGCCAGACCGATGCCTGGGGCATCAAGGTTGCGACCGTCGAGATCAAGCATGTCGACATCAACGAAAGCATGGTCCGCGCCATCGCCCGCCAGGCGGAAGCGGAGCGAGAGCGCCGCGCCAAGGTCATCAATGCCGAGGGCGAGCAGCAGGCGGCCGCCAAGCTGCTCGAGGCCGCCGAGATCCTTGCCCGGCAGCCGCAGGCCATGCAGTTGCGCTATCTGAGCACCTTGAACGTCATCGCCGGCGAAAAGAACTCGACGATCGTCTTTCCGTTCCCGATGGAGCTCGTCAACCTGCTGACGGCCAAGGCCGACAAGTAGGCGAGCTGATCGCGTTCGGGGTCGTTGTGTTCAGGCCGCCTTGCGTTCCAGCTGCGCCACCTTTAGCAGGTCATCGATCGCACCGGGTGCTGCGACCAGAACCGCACTTCCCCGCGTCAAGGCTTCACCCTGTGTCGGGAACGGCAGCGACCAGCCGCCCGCCTCGTTGACGAGGCAATAGCCCGCCAGGCAATCCCAGGCATGCATGTAGGGCTCGTAGTAGCCGACGAGCCGACCGGCGGCCACATAGGCGATCATCAGCGCGCCCGAACCGTTGCGCATGAAATTGCCGCCGGCTTCAAGGAGCCGCTCGACGATCCCGGCGACTTCGGCCGGCGTCACGTGATTGTTGGCGCCAAGACCGGTCACCGCATCGCGGATCGTTCGCGTGCCGTCAAGACGCAGGGTCTTGCCATTGAGCGTTGCTCCCTGACCGGACGCGGCCGCATAGAGTTCGTCGTGGCATGGAGACTGGATCACGCCGATCACCGGCTTGTCGGCATAAAGCACGGCGATCGAGATGCACCAGTTGGGCATGCCGTTGACGAAAGGCGTCGTGCCGTCGATCGGGTCGATCACCCAGGTGAAGCCCGACGTGCTGCTGACAAGTCCATGTTCTTCGCCAAGGGCTCCATCGCTCGGGAATGCAGCGCTGATACGATCGCGGATGAGCGTCTCGACGTTGCGATCGGCGATCGAGACGACGTCATGGGCGTCGGCCTTGGTCTCGATCACCAGCGTCTCGCGCCGCAGGAAGTAGTCGTGGGCGAGCTTTCCGGCTTCTATGGCGACGGTCTTGGCGAGCGCGAAACGGGCATCAAGGCCCGCGATTGGCGAAGTCATGCAAAAAGTCCTTCCTGTGTCGATTTCGAAAATTATGCCGTAATCAAAGCAAGGCCGCGATTGCGGAACCCGATGGCGACTTCGGTCGCAGGAGATAACATCCGTTCGATCGTGTCATCAACCACAAATAGCAATCCAGTTTCTGTTTCAACTTCATACTCGATGTGGCCACCGAGATAGGATGCCGTGCTGATGACGCCGGGCAGGGCAGCGGCACTTGCCGGCGTCAGCGTCACGGCATTGGGACGCACGGCGAGCTTTGACGGACCGGGCCGGGCATCGCGCGACGGCAGCTGATGTTCGAGCCCGCCAATGCGGATGGTGGCAAGGCCGGCATCGGACCCGGTGACTTCGCAGGGCAGCACATTGGCCTCGCCCATGAAATCGGCGATGAAGGCGGATGCCGGGGACTCGTAGAGGTCGCGTGGTGCGCCTTCCTGGGCGATCGCGCCGTCCTTCATCACGATAATCCGGTCGGAAACGGCAAGCGCCTCGTCCTGGTCATGCGTGACGTAGACGGCCGTAAAGCCGAGCCGCTGCTGCAATTCGCGGATTTCCGTGCGAACACGCCGGCGCAGCCGCGCGTCGAGGTTGGAGAGCGGCTCGTCGAGCAAAAGCACCTGCGGTTCGAGCACCAGAGCGCGGGCGACGGCGACACGCTGTTGCTGGCCGCCCGAAAGCTCAGCGGGAAGCCGCTGGCCAAGTCCGCCGAGGCCGACGAGCTTCAGGCCTTCCTCTGCCCGGTCCCGCGCCTCCTTCTTCTTCATGCCGGAGGATTCGAGGCCGTAGGCGACGTTGTCGAGCGACGTCATATGCGGAAACAGCGCGTAGGACTGGAACACCATCGAAACGTCGCGCTCATTGGCAGGAAGCATGGTGACATCCTTGCCGCCGATGAGGATCCGGCCGGAAGACGGATGCTCAAGGCCTGCAAGCATGCGCAACGTCGTGGTCTTGCCGCAGCCCGACGGCCCGAGCAGGGTGACGAGGGTGCCGGGTTCGATGGTCAGCGACAGGTCGTGGATCGCGGTGAACGCGCCGAACTGTTTGCGCAGATTCTGGAAGACGACCGAGCCGGTGCGGGGAGTGCTCATGCGGGGTTCTCCTGGGAAAGGGTCTTGGTGGCGGTGCGGACTGGGGCCGCGCCAAGGACGCGGTTCTCCCGCCGAAGCTTGCGCTCGCCGACAAGCAGTTGCAGGCCGGTGATGACGGTGATCATCACCACGATGAGGGCCGACGAATAGGCGATCGCCACGCCGAACTCGCCGTTTTCGACAAGGCCGACGATGTAGGACGTCGCCATGTTGTATTCGGCGCTGACGAGGAAGACGACGGCGCTGATCGACGTGATCGCCCGCACGAACGAATAGACGAGGGCAGCGACAATCGCTGGACGCAACAACGGCAGGATCACCTTGCGCAGCGTGCGGAAGCTGGTTGCCCGAAGCGTCAGCGAGGCTTCATCGAGGCTCTTGTCGAGCTGGCTCATCGCCGCAATGCCGCCGCGCACGCCGACCGGCATGTTGCGAAAGACGAAGCAGGCAACGAGGATCAGCGCGGTACCGGTCATTTCGAGCGGCGGCAGATTGAAGGCGATGATGTAGCTGATGCCGATGACCGTGCCGGGAATGGCAAAGCTCAGCATCAGCGCGAATTCGAACACATCCCGCCCGGCAAAACGCTGCCGAACGATCAGGTAGGCGGTCAACAGGCCGACGATCGCCGTCAAGGGTGCCGAGATCAGCGCGATCTCCATCGTCGTCCAGAACGAATTCCAGGCAACGCCGGTCCAGGCGATGGCGCCGTCGGTCAGCGAGATCGAGAAGGCCTTGATGTAGTGCTCGAACGTCAGCGAATTGTCGAGGCCCCAGGTCTTCACGAAGCCGCCGAACAGGATCATGCCGTAGACGACGACGGTGAAGATCATCCACGGGATCACCACGGCATGGAGGCCGATCGACAGCGGCCGTGGCAGCGCGATATGCGAGCCGCTGTCGCCCTTGCCGGTTACGGTCGAATAGTTCTTGCCCGCCAGCCAATAGCGCTGGGCGAGGAAAGCCGACAGGGTGAAGCACAACAGGATGATCGCGAGCACGGCGGCGCGGGATGGATCGTTCTGTGCGCCGACGACAGCAAAGAAGATTTCCGTCGAAAGCACGCCGTGGCTGCCGCCGAGAACCAGCGGATTGCCGAAATCGGCCATGCTTTCGATGAAGCCGATCAGGAAGGCGTTGGCCAGACCCGGCTTCATCAGCGGCAGCGAAACGTGCCAGAATGTGCGCCACCGATCGGCGCGCAACGTCTGCGACGCCTCTTCCATCGACGGACTGACGCCCTCGACGACGCCGATCAACACGAGGAACGAGATCGGGGTGAAGGACAGGACCTGCGCGATCCAGATGCCGGTGAGGCCATAAAGCCAGCGCCCCGGCTCGATGCCAAAGGCGTCGGACAGGAACTCGGTAATGACGCCGGCGCGCCCGAAGAGCAGCGTCAGTGCCAGGCCGATGACGAAGGGCGGCGTGATGATCGGCAGCACCGTCAACAGGCGCATGCCCTTCTTGAAGGGGAAGCGGGTGCGGGTTGCGACCAGCGCAAAGGCAAGGCCGAGCAGGGTCGAGCCGGAGGCGGTCATCAGCGCCAGCCAGAGCGTGCGCCAGGCGACGCCGCAGCGCTCGCCGCCCGTGACGCAGCCAAGGCTCCAGATCGAACCGTCCTGAATGTTGCGCAGGAAGCCATCCGGCTTGAACGAGCCGTCGAAATCCTGGACGGACGCCGCAAACATGCTGCCGACGGGATAGAACACGAAGACGACCACGAGGCAGACGAGCAGCGAGATCGACGCGACGATGAAGGCATCGCCCTTCATGGCGCCACGTTCAGCCAGCCCGAATGCGAAGATGAGAATGAAGGCGAGGGATGCGAGAACGGCGCCGGCACCCATGGAAGGCTGGCCGTCGGCAAGTGGGCCGAAGAGGGTTTCGCTGATCGTCCAGGTCCAGCCGGTAAAGCCGATCGCCAGGCCCTGGAGAGCAATGAACAGGAGGCCGGCTGCACCGGCCACCGCCAGCACTAGGCCGCGGCGATCCGGGTCCCGGATGAACCGGGCGGCGGCACAGGCGCCGAGAAGCAGGAGCGCGACCACAAGCCATGGACGACCGTGGGCAAAGATTTGCGCAAGGCCCGGTGCCACGGCAGCGTCGGAGGGAAAGCTCGAAAGCCAGCCAAGGCCGAAGAAGCCTCCCTCGATGCGGTACCAGGGCGCGACCAGAAATGCGGCCAGCCCAAGCCCGAGCGTGAGGTCGAGCCTACGGTTGCGATGTTCCATCACGGTCCTCGCGTCTTTTCGCTATTGGAATGTCGATCATGGTGCAGGGCCGGCTGGCGAGAGCCGGAGACACCTGCGGTCTTTCGAGGTGCGGTCGGCCGGATCTTTCGATCCGGCCGACCGCAAACCGAATGGCGTCAGTTGGCGTTGGCACCAACCTCGCGGTCCCAGCGCTCGAGCAGAGCTTTGCGCTTTTCGGAGTCGCCATAGGTGGCGAAGTCGTAGTCGATCAGCTTGATGTCCTCGAACTTCGGTGCTTCCTTCGGCACTTCCGCGCTCTTGTTGGACGGCAGCTGGAAGGACTTGGCGTCCTTCATGCGCGACTGGACCTCAGGTTTCAGTGCCCAGTCGTACCAGATCTTGGCATTGTCCAGGTTCTTGGCGCCGCGGATGATCGACATCGAGCCGATTTCGTAGCCGGTGCCCTCGCAAGGGGCGATCGCCTTGATCGGGAAGCCTTCGGCTGTCTGCGCGACCGCGTCGTGCATGAAGACGATGCCGAGGCCGGCTTCGCCGCGCGCGGCCGATTTGACCGGTGCCGAACCCGACTTGGTGTATTGCGCAACGTTGGCATTGAGTTTCTTCAGGTAGTCGAAGGCCTGATCTTCACCCATGATCTGCACCAGCGATGCGAGTGCCGTATAGGCAGTGCCCGACGAGTTCGGGTTGGCCATCTGGATCTCGCCCTTCAGCGACGCGTCCAGCAGGTCGGCCCAGCATTTCGGCTCCTTGAAGCCTTTCTTCTGGAAGATCTCGGTGTTGTAGCCCCAGCCGAGCGCGCCGGCATAGACACCCACGGTGCGGTAGCCCGAGCCTTCGGCCTGTTTCTTGGCCCAATCCTGCAACTGATCAAGCATCGGCGACTTGTATTCGAGCGTCAGCCCGTCGGATGCGGCCTGCAGGTGCGGGTCGCCGGTGCCTGCCCACCAGATATCGGTCTTGGGGTTGCGCGCTTCGGCGCGCACCTTGGCATAGGTCTCGCCGGAAGACAGGCGAACCATGTTGACCTTGATGCCGCTTTCCTTCTCGAAATCGGCGGTCATCTGCTCGCATATGACGACGTCCGCCGAGCAAATCAGATTGAGACTGCCTGCCGCCTGCGCCTGAGACGCCGCGAATGTCAGGCCGGTTGCGGCAAGCGCGACCGAAATGGATACAGCTTTCATAACTTCCTCCCAATGGTGCGATGCCTCCACATCGCAGTAATGCAAGCGCGTGCAAGGTGTCACATGGATCGGAATGTTGTCAATCCAAGTTCGGCCGAAAGTGGAAAGTTTAATCGATTGGGTTTGTGCAAGCTTGCACAGGCTTGATATTTGTTGCAAGAAGTTTGCAAAGCCGTGCAAGGGTGGGTCACGATGAGCGACAAGATATTCGTCAGTGCAGAGGAAGTGGCAAGGAAGGCCGGCGTATCCCGCTCCGCGGTTTCGCGCGCGTTCACAGCGGGTGCGAGCATCGCGCCGGATACACGCCGCAAGGTCATGGAGGCGGCGGAAGCACTCGGCTATCACGTCAACCATCTGGCCCGCGGATTGATGCGCAATGAAAGCGGCATTGTCTGCCTCGTCGTTTCCGACATGGGCACGCCTTACCGTTCGGCGCTGATCAAGGCGCTGACGCAGCAACTGCAGAATGCCGGCAAGATCGCGATGATCGTCAATACCGATCGATCCGATGAACGCGTCGACATGGCTTTGCGCCAGGCGATTCGGTACCGCGCCGATGCCTCGATCGTGCTGTCGGGCATGCCGGACAAGTCGCTCGTCGATCTCTGCGTCCGGAACGGTCAGCGGCTGGTTCTGATCAATCGCGACGACGAGCATCAAGGCCCGCTCAGAATTAACCTCGACGACGATGATACGGCGCAAAGCGTGGTGACGGCGTTCCTGCGGGCCGGCTGTCGCCGTCTCGCTTTTGCCAATTCAGAAGCCGGGACACCGAGCCTCATGACGCGCGAAGTGGGTTTTGTCGCAGCGGCGCGGGAGCAGGGGCTGGATGTGACCGTCGAACGCTTCGGCCCGACGGGTTATGAAAGCGGCAAGGTCCTGGCGCAGCGGTTGATGACCCGTCGCGAGCGTCCGGATGCGGTCTTTTGCGTGACCGATCTCGTTGCGCTCGGTTTCATGGATGCGGCCCGGCATCAGTTTTCGCTTTCGATCCCCAACGATCTCTGCGTCGTCGGTTTTGACGACATTCCGCAGGCCGCCTGGAGTTCCTACGAGCTGACCACTTTCGCCCAGCCCATCGAGGAGATTGCTGCGGCGGCGGTTGCGTGGCTGATGAGCGAGGACGTCGGACAATCGCAATCGTTGCGGCTCAACGCCCCCTTCGTCTGGCGCCGATCCGTCCGTAGCGCCTGATCAAACGCAGAGCGGTCGGTGGCCAGGCTGCCGCCGACGTCAGGCGGCGATGGACTGTCCGCCACGCGTCAGCGCGGCATCGATGCGTGCGCCATGGGCTGCAAACACGGACCACCAGAGCCACAGCATGATCCAGAGCATCAGCAGCCAGGCGAGCACGACATCCGAGAGGAAGTGCGCGCCGAATGCGATGCGGTTGAGCGAGAAGACGAGCACGACAGGCACGAGCGCAACGATCGCCTTCCAACGCCAAGCCAGGGGCAGGAAGAATGCCAAGCCGAACAAGGCAATCGCCGTCGCCGATTCGCCAGACGCGAACGAACAACTGCGCGAGCACGCGCCGGAAACCTGCCAGGCGGGTGTAAACGGCAGGGTTCCTCCGAACTCGACGATCTCGGAAGGGCGGGCGCGGCCGACCAGCCGTTTCAGCAACTGGATGGCAAGGCCGGGGCCGAGCGCATAGAAAGTCAGGAAAAACAATATTTTATGCGGACGTGGCAGCCATGCGCGCGGCCGGCGCATCTGCCCGGCAAGCATGACTGCGAGGGCGGGCAGGAGCAAAATCGGGATCAGGCGGTTGAAATCACGCAGCAGACGCAGTGCGTGCTCCCGCGACAACGGAAAGTCTGCATTGCCTGCCGCCGCCCAGCGTGACACGGCCAGATCGATGCCGGGAAAAGCCATAAACACGAAGCCCGCAAATATCGTTGCCGAAGCGGCCGTCTGAACCGGGTGTTGGCAGATCTGGGCCTGCAATCGGGCAGGCCATGTCAGGGGATTGGCAACCCGCCGCCAATGGCCGGCAGCTGGTGTTGTGATGGATTGCAGGATGCTGGACATTCCGAACGCTCGCGATGGGAAAACAGAAGGAGGCGAGCGCGAGAATTGCTGGTGACTGTCAAGGATGGGCGGGCAACTGGAGAAGGCTCGGAGCGGAAAACGCATCGGTCTTCCGCGTACGGCGCCAAGCTGTCGGGCAGAGTTTTCCGCCCGCCCATCGTTGCGGACCCGGAGGCGGAGGAGGTGCTACGCGGCACCTTCGCATAGGAGAGGGTGGCGACGGTTCGGATCGCCGCCCGCCGCGGGGAACGGGTTCAAGCGGCGGCGTCGGGCCGCTGTTGCTCTGTCTCCAGGTAAGCCGCAATCTCGGCCTCGGCAACGCATGCGCCATCGACGCGTGCCTCGCCGCGATAGCGCCAGACATTGCGGCGATAGGCCAGCTTCGTCATGTGATACTCGATGACGTCACCCGGGCGAACGGGCTTGCGAAATCGGGCCTTGTCCACCGTCAGCATGTAGATGATCTTTGGCGTCAAACCCACGGCAAGCTTGGCGGCCGCACACATGACACCGGCAGTTTGCGCCATGCCCTCGATGATCAGCGCTCCGGGAAAGACCGGATTGCTAGGGAAGTGCCCCTGGAACTGCGGTTCGTTCATCGAAACGTTCTTGATCCCGATGCCGCTTTCTTCGCCGCGGATCGAAACGAGCCTGTCGATCAGCAGAAAGGGGTAACGATGCGGGATACATTGCAAGATCTTGCCGATATCGGCTGACGTCAGTTCGCTCGTTTCAACAGGCATGAGAATTCCCCTCTTGGGTTGCTTGCGGCCCTGCGCGAGCCATCGTACGGAAAGCGTCAGCGCCGCTTGCTTGGCCGGGATCGCGAAGGCGTTCCGGGACGTTTGTTATGTGGGTCGGTGGAATCTGGGGTGAAGCCGCAAAATCGGCATTCGAGGGCACATACACCGTGCGTTCGACACTCGATCAGACGGTGGCAGGCGGACACTCGACGCGATTTGTCAAGAAATGGCGGAGAAACGAAGAACGCTTGATGCGGAACGGCCGGCGATGGTGTCCAGCGCTGCCCGGATGAATTGCAACCCGAATTTTTTCATCCCATAAGCTCGTTGCCACAACACATGCGCGAGGAGTTTGCAGATGGTCGACAAGGGTCTCATCCTTTTGGTCGAGGACGAGCCGGAGATCGCGCAGATCCTCGATGCCTACCTCGTGCGTGACGGCTTCAGGACGGTACGGGCGGCGGACGGCGAAACCGCGCTCACCCATCATTCCGTGCTTTCGCCTGATCTCGTTCTCCTCGACGTGCGCATCCCGCGGCTCGACGGTTTCGAGGTGCTGGCGCGCATCCGCCGCGAGAGCAACACGCCGACGATCATGGTGACGGCATTGGCCGAGGATCTCGATCGGCTGGCGGGGCTGAGGCTCGGTGCGGACGACTACGTCGTCAAGCCGTTCAACCCGCAGGAGGTCGTGGCCCGCGTCAATGCAGTTCTGCGGCGGACGCGAAACGGCGCCGGCGCCACGGTGCTGCGCTTCGAAAATGTCGAGGTCGATCTCGATGCGCATGCGGCCTTTGTCGAAACCACCGGCAAGCGCCAGTCCCTGCCGCTGACACTCAGCGAGTTTCGTATCCTGGCCCATATGATCCGACGCCCGACGCATGCCTTCGAGCGAGCCGACATTCTCGATGCCTGCCTTCCCGACAGTGACGCGCTGGCGCGAACGGTCGACACCCATGTCGCCAACCTTCGCCGCAAACTCGAGGATCTCGGCGCCTGCGGTTTCTTCTCCGCGGTTCGCGGTGTCGGCTACCGTTTCGTGGAGCCGAGATGAAGATCAGAATATCGCGTCTCCCACTTGGCGTTCTCACCGCCATGCTGCAGGCTGTCCTGCTCGTGGTCAGTGTCTGCATCGTCTATTTCGGCGTGATGTGGATGGAGGCGGACCTCGAGGAGCGGATGCTCAAGATGATGTCGCACGGGGCGGCGCAAGCCTATACCGATATCAATGCCGGCCGGATGCCGACGGAGGAAAACCTTCGCGCGTTTGTCACCAGCGTTCCCGCGATCGAGGAATGGGGCAACAACGAGATCGACCTGTCGATCATTACCTTCGGTGCGATCGCTGCGGCAACCTGCAGCCTGATCGGCTATTGGCTCGCCCGTAAGATCAGCCGTCCTTTGGAACTGCTCGCTCAGGCAACCGAAGACCTGCGTGCCGGCGATTTCGCGGTTCGTGTCGGCTCCGTTGGGAAGGGGGCGAAAGAAGTGGCAACGTTGATCAAGACTTTCGATGAGCTGGCGGCCGAACTCGAAAGCATGGAAAGCCGCCTGCGTTTCAACACGATGGCGGTGGCCCACGAATTGCGCACGCCGTTGACGATCCTGCAAGGCAATCTGCAGGGCATGGCCGATGGCGTCTTTCCGTTGGAGCAGGAGCGCGTGCGGCAGCTGCTCGTCCAGGTGGAGGGGCTATCCGCCCTGGTCGAGGATCTGCGCACCCTTTCGCTTGCCGCAGGCCAAAAGCTCGTCACCCAACGCGGTGCGGTCGATCTGGCGGCCGAGGCGACGCAGGTGCTCGGCGCCTCCCGCACGATCCTCGCATCTGCCGGTCTCTCGCTCGAGATGGCACTTGTCCCAGCTGTGGTGTCCGGCGATTCCCAGCGCCTGCGGCAGGCGTTGCTTGCGCTCGTTGAAAACGCCTGTCGCTATGCGTCATCAGGCGGCGTGCTTCGGTGCGAAACCGGCGCGCGTGGCGCGGACGAAGCCTTCATCCGGGTGCTTGATCGCGGGCCGGGGCTTCCGGACGATGTATCGACCCACTCGATCGACCTGTTCTGGCGCGGGGACGCGTCCCGTTCGCGGGCAACCGGCGGAACGGGGCTTGGCCTCTCCGTCGTGCAGGCGATTGCCAAGGCCCATGGCGGCCGACTGGAATTCGCAGCGCGCCCCGGCGGCGGAGCGATGATCACCATCATGCTGCCGCGCGAAAGCGCCGCCTGAGCGCCATCGTTATCGTCTTGAAGGCCTGATCGGAGCCGTTCGGCGTTCGGTGAAGGCCGCACGCCGGCTCTGTCCATTCGGGCGGATCGCTCCGCCAACAGACGCTCGATTCCGGATCACTTCTCCGCATTCCCTTGACAAACAGAATGCAAACCCAGCGGTGCCGGATATCCCGGCGATGCTTGGACAAGCATTTGCTTTCAAGGAATTACGCCATGTCCCTGGAAGGTCGTTTGCCGCAATACAGCGCTCGATCGGACTTGCCATCGCTGCCCAACGGCGGTGGTGAGAGAGTTGAAACCCAGCCGGCATCTGTCGGTTTCGTCGCCGCTGCCAACATGCCGGAGCGTGGCCGGTCGGGCCGTCAGATCCTGTGGCAGGTTCTCAAGCTTGGCGGGCGGCTGACCTTGAAGCGCGCGGTCGTGTTCTCGATGCGGCTCGCCCGACATCCGGTATTGACGACGCGCTGGCTCGCCTTTCTCAGCGCGTTCGGCGACCGCTACAAATTGGGTCTTCCGCACGACGATCTTATTCGCAAGTCGGTACCGACATTTCTGTTGCACGGAGCTCGCTCAAGCCAACGGCTTGAACTGCTGATGAACCATTTCGATGTCGCGAGCGAAGTCCTGTCACGCCGGTCGCTGATGGCGCTTTGGCGCGGTACGTCGATGGAGATGGGAACGGTCGCCGGGCGCGGTGAAAATTACCGTGTCCAGTTGCTGTTGGCCGACCATTGCGGTGGGCGCCACGAGGGCGCCTTTGCGATCAGGCTTAGCCGCCAAAGCGATCGTTATGCGCTTTGCACGGTCAGTTTCGCCTTCGTGCGTTGCGATGATGACGCCTATAGCCTCGTGATCGGCGGCATGCAGGGGCCGCGTGGAGGCGACGGAAAACGGGCGCTGATTACCGCGACCCGCGATCTCGGGGGCTTGCGGCCAAAGGATGCGGTTCTGCTCACGCTGCAGGGGCTCGCCTCCGAGGGCAACGCAACGCACCTCTATGCCGTCTCCAACGACAGGCACGTGATCAACCGCCGACGGCGCAAACGTCGGCGGATGATGGTGGCCGATCTCGATGCCTATTGGGCGGACAGGGGCGGCGAACCGTCCGATCCCTTCGGTTTCAGCCTGCCGATCGGCGAGGGCACGTCTGCGCGGGATGGAAACAGGCGCGACCAGAGCAAACGCGCGTTTCGCGACATTGGCGCGTGGTTTTACTGAGCGCCGGCTGCGCTTTTCGGATCTTTGCGAGGTCGATACTGAGACCGCTGCCGCCAAGATCAAACGCACGGATGCCCTCATGGGGTGTATCATCGCGGCGCTACACTAATCCGCCCGTCGCAAGTTATGCTGCTGATGATTCGAGACTGCAACTGGAGGTAACGCGTGACAAGAGCCGCGACCAAAAAGAACAAGCCGCACACAGGCGGATGCATTTGCGGAGCAATTCGGTTCGAGGCGAAAGGGCCGGCCGGAAAGCCGCACACCTGCTCGTGCAAACTGTGCCAAAAGCATTCCGGCGCGCTGACCGTCGCCTGGGTCGAATTCCCAAGCGACGCCGTGGCTTGGACCGGGCCCGGGGGAGCGCCCGCAACCTATCGCTCCTCCGATTACTCCAGCCGGGCCTTCTGCGGCACCTGCGGCAGCACGCTCGGCGCGATCGACGATGCGCCCGTCGTCGCGTTGATGCTCGGGTGCTTCGACAAGACCAACGCCGCCGATCTCATCCCGGTCTCGCACAGCTACCGTGGCGGACGCCCGAAATGGTGGCATGTCGAATGCGTCAGACCGGCGGCTGAATAGACTGCGGCAGCGCCGCCTTCTTCGGCTGTAGCCTTAGATGAGGTTCACCACGACCGAGCCGATTGCCACTGCGCCGAAGGCAATCAGGACCAGGCCCGAAAGGCGTGAGACCCACGTGACGAAACTGTCGGGCAGGCGTGTTCGGGCAAGGGTAATCCCGCCGCTTAAAAGCATCCACCAGGCGAGCGAGCCGAGGAAGACGCCGGCAACGACGACGGTGGCGTTTGCAAGTCCACCGGCTTTCGCCAGACCAAGGACCGCAAAGAACGCGGCAAAGGACAGGATCGTCAGCGGATTGGCGATCGTTAGCAGGAAGGTCGCTGCGGTCGTCTGGATGAGATCGCGCGCTCCGACCTTGGCCGCGGCTGCGACCGGGCTCGGTTGCAGCCCGCGCCAGCCGAGCCAGATCATGAAGGCGCCACCGGCAAGGCTGAGCGGCGTCGACACCGTGGCGAGAAGGGTCGCGAATGCGGCAAAGCCGGCGGCTGCCAGCAGCGCGTAGCTGGCATCGGCAAGTGCCGTTCCCAAGCCACCGGCGACACCGGCCCAGAAGCCGCGTTCGAGCGTGCGGTTGATGCACAGGACGCCAATCGGGCCGAGGGGAGCGGCAATGGCGAGGCCGAGCAGCAGACCTTTTGCGAACAACAATGCAGACATCGCTCAGCGCTCCGGGCCGGTGAACTGGGTTTCTCTGACGGTCGAAAGGGCAATCACGGTCTCGCTGCGAGCGAGAAACCGGCGACGCTTGAGTTCGGCCAGGAAAGGCTCGATATCGCCAAGCGACGGCATGCGAACTTTGACGCAATAGGACCAGGCGCCGGTGACGTGGTGACATTCCGTAACGGAAGGGTGGCCGGCCATGAAGGCGCGAAACGCTTCCTCATCCGCATCCGGGGACAGCCCGACCCAGACGAAGGCGAGCACGTCAAGCCCGAGCGCGCGATGGTCGGCGTCGATCGTGAAACGGCGGATCACTCCGCTTGCGACGAGCCGGCGGATGCGTTCGTTGACCGAGGAGGGCGACAACTCCACCGCAGCACCGATATCGGTCAGCGACCTGCGAGAGTCCTGCGCGAGAATTCCAATGATTTTTCTGTCAATCTCATCCATCGCCAATGAATACGTGGAAAGTATTCGCATGTACAGAAAAATCGATGGGCATTATGCCGTGCAGCCGAAGATTCAGCGATGTGCCATTCAACCGATATCCTTGAGCGCGTCGAGCGGTCCGGTCAGCGCGGTGCGCGGCTGGACGAGCTCTGGACTGATCAGGTGAATACGCGGCTGTGGCCGCCCCTCCTCGATCACCTCGAATGCCTTGGTGATCATGCCTTCGACATCCTGGCGGATCATGATGACGGGGAAGGGCAGGAACGAGGCGAAGGGGTCGTAGTCGTAGCAGCCGACGGTGAGGTCTGCGAAGTTTTCATGCGGGTGGCCAGCCATGAAGCGCAACAGGCCCTCGAAGTTGATCGAGGAGTTGATGAAGACGCCGCGCGGCAGCTTGCCGTGCTTTTCGTAGAAGGCTTCGAAAGCGAGCCTTGCATTGTTGGGCGCGTAGCCGGTCGGCTGGATGCAGCCGTCCGGGTCTTCGCCCAGAAGCTCGCGCTTCACCGCACGGAACCCGCGGATACGCTCGCGGCTTGCGTGGTCGTCGCGACCGCCGAAGAGGTAGAGTTCATCCGGGCGGAGCGGCTGATCCGCGGGGAAGTGTCGGATGATCGCCTCCGTCAGCATCCGGCCGCCTTGGTAGTTGTCGCTGATGACGGACGGAACCTTGGTGCCGGGCAGGTCGATGTTGATGTGCTTCAGGCCGACGGTCTCGCAGACCTCGTGCACGCCGTCCGGGTCGGTCGCGCCGCAGATGAACAGCTCATCGATCGAGTATGAGATCAGCGTTTCGGCCGTCTTTCTTTCCTCTTCCGGGTCACGGCTGGCGCTGACGACGATTGGGCATTGACCCTTGCTTCTGACATGCGCTTCGAAGGTCTGCGCCATCGAGGAGAAGTAGCGATTGTCATGGACCGGCAACAGCAGGCCGATGAGGCCGGAGCGGGAGCTGCGCAATCCGCGGGCCTGACGGTTGGCGGTATATTGGTGGGTCTCCGCCAGATCCCGGATCAGGGCCGCGGTGCTCTCCTTGATCCGCCGCTTCTGCCAGGTGCCGTTCAAAACCGCACTCACGGTTGAAGGCGAGCTGCCTGACAGCACCGATAAGTCGTAGATGGTCGCCTTCTTCTTGCTCGTCTTCGTCATCGTTGGCCTCCCTCATCGTCTTAGTGCCGATTTCCCCTTGACGAAAGATTAAGTCTGCACAATAGTCTTTGCACCATCGATTGTGCAAACAAGAAATATCGATTGTGCAAATTGATGGGTCGTCTGAGGAGGCGGCGATCAGGGAGGCGGGAATTCGTTCCCAGCCAGTTGCGATTTGAAACTGGAGGCCGGCGCTTCTGCAGCCGGGCGTGTTCCCTATGGGGAACGAGTGGAGGAGAGACATGATCAAGAAAATTCTGGTCGCTGCCCTAGCGACATCGCTTTCGCTTGCCGGTGCGGCTGCCGCATTCGCTCAGGATGCCGGAAAGGTCGGCGTCGTGGTCAAGATCGGCGGCATTCCGTGGTTCAACGCCATGGAGGCAGGCATCAAGGAACGGGGCCAAAAGCTCGGCATCGACGCCTTCATGGTCGGCCCGACGAGCGCCGATCCGGCGCTGCAGGTGCGTGCCATCGAGGATCTGATCGCCCAGGGCGTCAAGGTCATCGGCGTCGTGCCCAATGATGCCAAGGTTTTGGAGCCGGTTCTGACCAAGGCCAAGGAAAAGGGCATCATCGTCATCACCCATGAATCGCCGAGCCAGAAGGGCGCCGATTGGGACTTCGAGCTTGCGTCATCGACCGGCTTCGGCGAAGCGCACGGCAAGCTGCTTGCCGAAAAAATGGGCGGCAAGGGCGAATATGCCGTGTTCGTCGGCTCGCTGACCGTGCCGCTGCACAACGCCTGGGCTGATGCTGCCATCGCCTATATCAAGAAGAACCATCCTGACATGACGCTGGTCGGCGAACGCTACGGGGTCGCCGAAGACGTCGACAAGAGCCGGTCGACAGCGCTCGACCTGATCTCCGCCCACCCCAACCTCAAGGGTTTCCTCGCGTTCGGCAGCCAGGGACCGATCGGGGCAGGTCGTGCCGTCGAAGAGCGCCGCAAGGTTGGCGAGATCTTTGTGCTCGGCCCGTTCTCGCCGGGGCAGGGCCAGAAGCTCGTCAAGTCGGACGCGATCTCCGGCGGCTTCATGTGGAATCCGAAACAGGCAGGCGAGGTGTTCGTGACGCTTGCCGACAAACTGATGAAGGGTGAAGAGGTGAAGGACGGCGACGAGATCGAAGGTCTCGGCAAGGTCAAGCCGGACTTTGAAAACCGCAACATCATCGTTGATCAGCTCGTGCCGATCAACAAGGACACGGTCGCCGATCTCGCGGCGATGGGGCTCTGATCTGCCGCAGCGGCCCGCACGCCTCAGACGCGCCACCGCCGCTGCCGCATTTTGAATAGTTGCATGCCCTATCCCCGGATCGACGCGATCCCGGGCGGCATGCACCGGGTTCTCCCGGCTGCTGGGCCGGCTTCGGCCGGCCTGGCACGTCCTTCAAAAACGGTCCTTAGGACACACGTTCATGCAACAGCTTGCGATCACAGGAGGCAGCGAAAAGCCGCTTCTGTCCCTGCACGACATCAACATGACCTTCGGTGGCGTCAAGGCGCTCAAGAATGTGAGCTTCGACGTCCGCCCGGGTGAGGTGCACTGCCTCGCCGGTGAGAACGGTTGTGGCAAGAGCACCCTGATCAAGATCATCACCGGCGTTTACCGTCCCGCCGATGGCGCCTCGATCGAGTATGACGGCGAGACCTATTCCCACATGTCGCCGGTGACCGCCCAGGATCGCGGCATCCAGGTCATCTGGCAGGATCTGGCGCTTTTCCCCGAAATGAGCGTGGCGGAAAACATCGCCTTCCAGACCGTCCTCGGCCGCTGGCCGAAGCTGGTCGACTATGGCCGCATGCGCAAGATTGCGACGGACGCGCTTAAGCGTCTCGGCATCACGCTCGACGTCGACCTGCCTCTCAAGGAATACGCCATTGCCCAGCGCCAGATCGTGGCGATTGCCCGCGCGCTCGTCGGCGAAGCGAAGCTCGTCTTCATGGACGAGCCGACCGCATCGCTGACGCAATCGGAAACCGACCATCTGCTCGACATCGTGCGCGGTCTTTCGGCCGCAGGCGTCGCCGTCGTCTTCGTCAGCCACCGCCTGGCGGAAGTGCTGGAAATTTCCAGCCGTATCACCGTGTTGCGCGATGGCGCGCTGGTCGGCGTTTATCCCGCAGCCGGCATGACGCAATCGCGCATCACCGAACTGATGACCGGCAAGACTTTTGACCAGCAGGTCCGCGCAAAATCGCGCGACGATCAACCTGTTGTCCTTGAGGTAAAGGGGCTGAGCCGACCCGGCCAGTTCGACGATATTTCACTCACCGTCCGACGCGGCGAGACGCTCGGGATTACCGGCCTTCTCGGGGCCGGCCGGACCGAGCTTGCGCAAACGCTCTTCGGCATGCTGCAGCCGGCCGCCGGCACGATCACGCTCGAGGGCAAGCCGGTGCATTTTTCCTCCAACCGCGATGCGATCAAGGCGGGCGTCGCCTATCTCTCGGAGGATCGCCTGTCGCTTGGCCTCATCCAGCCGCAGTCGATCGCCGACAATCTCGTCATCAGTTCGCTCGGCAAGATCGTTTCCGGCGGCTTTCTGTCGGACGAGCGCAAGCGTAAGCTCGTCGCCGGCTGGATTGCCGATCTCGGCGTCAAGATCGGCCTGCAGGGCGATGCGATCTCGACGCTGTCAGGCGGCAACCAGCAGCGCATCGCCATTGCCAAATGGCTGGCGACCGACCCGAAGCTGTTGATCCTCGACGCCCCCACTGTCGGTGTCGATGTCGGCGCGCGTGCCGGCATCTTCGACATCGTCGCCAAGCTCGCCGAGACGGGCCTTGCGATCATCCTGATTTCCGACGAGGTGCCGGAAGTCTATTTCAACGCCGACCGCGTCCTGCATATGGCGCAGGGCCGCATCGTCGGCAGCTACGATCCCCGCAGCGTTCCGCTCGCCGAAATCGAGGGAGCGGTCTATGCATAGTTTCGCCCGCACCCATGCGACCGAGGTCGCGCTCCTCGCCGTCATTGCCGTCATCTGCACGGTTCTGTCGTTCGCGACCGCCAACTTCTTCTCGATCGGCAACGCCTTCGATCTGTTGAACACCAGTTCGGTCAACATCATCTTCGCCGTCGGCCTGCTGGTCGTGCTGATTGCCGGCGGCATCGACATCTCCTTCGCCGTCGCCGCCTCGGTCGTGCAGTATGGCACGGCGATCGCGCTCGGCTGGATCGGCGGCGGTGGCTGGATCTCCGGCCTCGTCATTGCCGGATCGATCGGCATCTGCCTCGGCGCGGTAAATGCGCTCCTGATCCATCGCTTCCGCATCATTTCGATCGTCGCGACGATATCGACCTTCAACATCTACTTCGGGCTGCTGATGTTCTTCACCAAGGGCGTGTCGATCTACGACCTGCCGGAATGGCTGACCGATCGTGTCGTTCTGTTCGAACATGAAATGGCAGACGGCAGCTGGATCGAGATCACGCTTCCGGTGCTGGTCATGGTGCTGTGCGTCATCGCCACCTGGGTGCTGATCACCCGCACGACCACCGGACGGCAACTCTATGCCTTCGGCGATAATCCGGAAGGCGCACGCCGCTTCGGCATCAACATCGGCGCCATGCAGTTCATCGCCTTCGGCTGGCTCGGCCTTATGGCCGGGATCGGCGGGCTGGTGCAGGCGCACTACGCGCAGGAAGTGGTGCCGAACGCACTTTATGGGCGCGAACTCGACGTGCTGGCCGCCGTCGTTCTCGGTGGCGCAAGACTCGGCGGTGGCAAGGGCTCGGTGCTCGGCTGCGTGCTCGGCGTGCTCCTGATCGCGATCACCCAGAACGGCCTGAACCTGATGGGCGTTTCCCCCTTCGCCTTCAAGATGATCGTTGGCGCCATCATCCTGATCGCCATCACCCTTTCCAACACCAGCATCGAACGGCTTCTGCCCTTCGCCACCCAGAAAGGTGCACGCCGATGACAGGTTTTTCGGAACGCCTGAAGGCATGGTTCGGCCCCGAAATGGCGGGTCCCGGCCTGGCGCTGGTCGCCGTGATCCTGGTGTTCGGTCTCGTCTCGCCGCAGTTCCTGAGCGCTGCGACCTTCGGTTCGGTCGCGTTTCAGCTTCCCGAACTCGGGCTACTGACGCTGGCGATGCTGCTGCCGATCCTGACCGGTGGCCTGAACCTTGCCGTCACCTTCACCGCCAATATTGCCGGGCTGACGCTTGCCTGGGTGCTGCAGGCGAATGGCGGTGCGGATGCCGGCGCCGGTGCCTTTGCACTCGGCTGCATCCTTGCCATCATGGTCGGTGCCGCAAGCGGCGTGGTCATGGGCCTGGTTATCGCCTTCACCCGCGCGCACCCGATCCTCGTCTCGCTATCGATGATGATCTTCCTGCGCGGCCTCGGCGAGTTTTTAACGCGCGGCGGCGATGTCTCCGGCTTTCCCGCCTTCATCGGGCCGCTCGGCCATGGCTCGATCGCGGGCATACCGGTGCCGCTGATCGTCTTCATCATCTGCGTGCTCGCCTGGCATCTGCTTTTGACCCGCACCAAGCTCGGCTTCAACACCTACATGATCGGCTCCAATCTCGAGGCGACGCGCTATTCCGGTATCAATACGCGCAAGGTGATCGTGCTCGTCTACACGCTCTCGGGCGCAATGTGCGCCATTGCCGGCATCATCATGCTGGCTCGGTTCAACTCGGTGCGCATCGGTCACGGCGAGTCCTATCTGCTGATCACGGTGCTTGCCTGCTTCCTCGGCGGTGTCAATCCGTTCGGCGGCTTCGGCCGGGTGATCCCGGTGTTCGTGGCGCTCGTCGTGCTGCAGCTGCTGTCGTCGGGGCTCAACCTGATCGGTGCCAATCAACATCTCGCGACCGCCGTCTGGGGCTTGCTTCTCGTCGGCGTCATGGTGCTGCGGTTTGCCGCCTCCAAATTCAAGATTTCATTTGTCAGAAAAGGAACGTGATCATGCAGGGTTTTGGCGTCCATACGAGCATGTGGACCATGAATTGGGATCGGCCCGGCGCCGAGCGGGCCGTCGCGGCGGCGGTCAAGTACAAGGTGGATTTCATAGAGATCCCCATGCTTAATCCGCCGGCGGTCGACACCGCCCACACCAAGGCGCTTCTGGAGAAGAACAAGCTGCGCGCGGTCTGCTCGCTCGGCCTTCCCGAGCGCGCCTGGGCTTCCGTCCGGCCCGATGCGGCGATCGAGCACCTCAAGGTCGCGATCGACAAGACGGCCGACCTCGGCGGCGAAGCGCTGTCCGGCGTCATCTATGGCGGCATCGGCGAGCGCACCGGCGTACCTCCGACCGAGGCCGAATACGACAACATCGCCCGCGTGCTGCAGGCGGCGGCAAAACATGCGAAGTCGCGTGGTATCGAACTCGGCGTCGAGGCAGTCAACCGCTATGAAAACCATCTCATCAACACTGGCTGGCAGGCCGTCGACATGATCAAGCGCGTCGGCGCCGACAATGTCTTCGTGCATCTCGACACCTACCACATGAACATCGAAGAAAAGGGCATCGGCACCGGCATCCTCGATGCGCGCGAGCACATCAAATACATCCACCTCTCCGAGAGTGATCGCGGCACGCCCGGCTACGGCAACTGCGCCTGGGACGAGATCTTCGCGACACTTGCAGCGATCGGCTTCAAGGGCGGTCTTGCGATGGAAAGCTTCATCAACATGCCGCCGGAAGTCGCCTATGGCCTCGCCGTCTGGCGACCCGTCGCCAAGGACGAGGAGGAAGTGATGGGCAACGGCCTACCGTTCCTGCGCAACAAGGCCAAACAATACGGCCTGATCTAGAAGGCAGGCCAGTCTTTGGCGGTTCGGAAGGTGAGGGAGGTGCGGCGTCATGCCAACGTCATCACGCGACGATGAAGGCACGATCGCGGTGCTCGATGTCGGCAAGACCAACGTCAAGCTCAATGCCGTCACGGCCGATGGCGCCGTGCTCGAGACCCTCAGCATCGCCAACCCGGTGCTGCCAGGCCCGCCCTGGTCTCATCATGATCTCGGCGCTATCGGCGAGTGGGTCTTTTCCGGCCTCGCACAGCTCGCCCGGCGCCACCGGCTTTCGACCTTCGTCGCCTCCGGGCATGGTTCCGGCGGCGTGCTGGTCGGGGCCGATCCGGAGCAAGGCGACGGCGCGGCGCTGCCGATGATCGACTACGAACAGGCGCCGCCCGAGGCCATCCGGGCGGGCTATGCTCCGCTCTCCGGTTCATTCTTCGACCGCGGCAGCGCGACGATGCACGCCGCGACCCATCAGGCCCGACAACTCTTCTGGATGCAGGAGTGTGAACCGCAAGCTTTTGCCCGGGCGCAGTGGTATCTCGGTCTGCCCCAATACTGGGCGTGGCGTCTCTCCGGCGTCGTGGCATCCGAAGCGAGCCTGCTCGGCGCGCAGTCCCATCTCTGGAACGTGGCGGAGCGGCATTTCGCCCCGATCGTCGATCAGCGCGGCTGGGGCCGGCTGATGCCGCCCTTTGCCGATGCCTGGCAGGATCTCGGGCCGGTGCGGGTGGAATTGGCACGCCGTCATGGCTTGCCGCAGGATCTTCGTATCCTTACCGGCGCGCACGACAGCAGCCTCAATCACTACCGCTACCATGCTGCGGGACTGCGCGATTTCACCGTCATTTCCACCGGCACCTGGATTGTCGGCTTCTGCGGGCAGACTCCCCTCGACCGGCTCGACGAAGACAGGGGCATGACGCTCAACAGCGATGTTTTCGGCAAGCCGCTCGGCGGCGTGCTGACCATGGGCGGGCGTGAATTCTCGCATGTTGCGGGTCACGGGCAGCCGGGCGGACCTGTGCCTGAACAAATCGTTCGGCAACTGATCGCGTTGGAGACCATGGCGCTGCCATCCTTCGGTGACGATAACGGTCTGTTTCCCGGCAGCGCCGGTCAAGGACATATCACCGGGCCCAAGCCGGAGACGCCGATGGAGCGCAAGGCGCTGGCCCTCTTCTATTGTGCGCTGTTGACGGCCGAATGCGTCGAGGCGCTGGGGGCGGGACCGCTCGTCGTTCTCGACGGCAGCTTCCTGCGCGACCCGCTTTATGCCCGCCTTGTCGCAGCCTTGTTGCCGGGCCGGCAGGTCCGGTTCAATCTCGATACCTACGGCGTCGCCTCAGGGGCCGCTCTGCTTGCCGGTCAACGCACGCGGAAACGGCCGGCACCGCTTTCCCTGGCCGAAGCCAAAGATGTCCCGCCCCTCACGACCGCAATTTCCAACTACGCAGCAGAATGGCGCGCCAGCGCGCGCCGGCAAGCCGAACCTGTTTTTCAATGACACTTCGAAAGGAAACTCCGATGAGCCAGCCCGATATTCTCTCCCTCCGCCGCGAGATGGTGGACATTTGCCGCCGAATGAATTCAAGCGGCATCAACCAGGGGACGGCCGGTAATCTTTCGGTACGCACCCCCGACGGCTTCCTCGTCACGCCGTCCTCGCTTGCCTATGACACGATGCAGCCGGACGATCTGGTCGAAATGGATTTCCAAGGCAACTACACCGGTCCGCGACCGTCATCCGAGTGGCGCTTTCACCGCGACATCCTGCGCGAGCGCACGGATATCAACGTGGTTCTTCATTGCCATTCGATCTATGCGACCACGCTGGCCTGCCACCACAGGACCATTCCGAGCTTCCACTACATGACGGGCATTGCCGGCGGGACGACGATCCGCTGTGCCGAATATGCGACCTTCGGCACCCAGGCGCTTTCCAACAATGCGCTCGTGGCGCTCAAGGATCGCACCGCCTGCCTGCTCGGTCAGCACGGGCAGATCTCGCTCGGCAAGACGCTGGAATCGGCGCTGTGGATGGCGATCGAGATCGAGACCCTTTCGCGCATGTACGTGCAGGCGCTGACGCTCGGTGAACCGCCGGTTCTGCCGGATGACGAGATGGAGCGGGTGATCGCACAGATGCGCCGCATGAGTTACGGCCAGGCGCCGGACGACGAGGGCGTCAACGACATCGCACGCCCACGTGTCGCCAGCTAGAGCTTCCCGCTTTCATGTGAAATCGATGAAGGCGGATGAGCTGCCCTAGGATCTCCGAGGGCAGCTGCGAACTGGTCTCGCTCAGGCAGGGCACGACGCCCGAGGGCAACCGTCAGAGGCGGACGTCGTTTCGCAGCAAGTCGGCTTGTCTCGGCGCCGGTGCGGCGCTATCAGCAAACGGCGTCGCAATCATGAGCCGAAGAGACGAACGATCCATGGCGAGCCCCGACACATCCCCCCTTGACCAGGTGAGCAAATTCCCCGGCTCGATCGTCGTCATGGGCGTCTCCGGCTGCGGCAAGACCTCCGTCGGCGAGGCGGTGGCGCGGGCTTTTGGTTATGCCTTCATCGAGGGCGATGGCCTGCATCCGCAAACCAATATCGCCAAGATGTCGGCCGGCGTCCCGCTCACCGATGAGGACCGATGGCCCTGGCTTGGCGAGATCGGCCGGCAGCTTTCCGCAAGTGCCGAGCCACTCGTTGTTTCCTGTTCCGCGTTGAAGCGGAGCTATCGCGCCTTGTTGCGCGAGCGTGCCGGTGGCGATCTGATCTTTGTCTATCTTCAAGGCAGCCGTGATGTCCTCGCCGGCCGGATGCAGCACCGCGAAGGACATTTCATGCCGGCGTCGCTGCTCGATACGCAGTTGGCGACGCTGGAAGAGCCGATCGGCGAGCCCCGAACCGTCGTCGTCGATGTCGATCAATCCGCGGCCGATGTGATCAAGGCAACGCTTGCAGCACTCCGTGATCCGGGTTTGTCGAGCTAGGCGGCGTTGCTGGATGCCGGCTGCGGCGCGCGTTAGGGCGCTTTTGCCATTGCGGCCCTGATCGCCGACAGTTGCTGGGTCAGCCCCGGCCGCGATGCCGGAAAGACGCCGTCGAGTGCAGCGGTGCCGACCGTAAAGCCGGCAGCCTCGCTGTCGAGAACGGCCTGGATGCGGGCGGCTCTGTCGATCGATCCGGCGACGATCACCGGTTTGTTCACGGCGGCGCAAACGGTTTTGATCAGCGCCGGCACATCTGTTTGAGAGCGATAGGCAAGCAGGTCCAGCCCGTGGACGCCATCGTGGTTTGCCAGATCGATGGCGCTGGCTGTGATGTCGCAGATCGAGCCTTCCAAGGTGCTTGGATGCCCGGTGATCCCGCCGGCGAAGGGATAATATTTGATGCCCGTTCCTGCAAGCAGCGGAAGCACGTCGGCAACACGGGTACCACCCAACAGATAATCGACGCCCAATTTGACCGCTGCCCGGACGGAGACGATTTCGCTGTCGCCATCAAACGACACCACTTCGAGGTAACTGCGCGCGCCATTGTCCCGGATCGTCCGGTTGAGGGCGGAAAGCTCGGCGAGAGGCAGCCCGATATCCTTGAAGCCGATATCTCGCACGCCTGCGGCAAGCGCCGTGCGCACGTGAACGGCAGCGTCCGCCACAGTGCGATCATTGCGCGTCAGCATGAAGATGAAGTCCGGTTCGGACATGTTATTACTCCTGTGCGTGCGCCGCGTCTGCAAGGCGGAGGGCATAGTCGATTGCGGTTTTGAGGCTTGCCGGGTCTGCGATGCCGCGCCCGGCAATGTCGAACGCGGTTCCATGGTCGGGGCTGGTGCGGACGAATGGGAGACCGAGCGTAATATTCACGCCTTTCTCCAGCCCCAGGTACTTCACGGGGATAAGCCCCTGATCGTGGTATTGCGCCACCACCACGTCGAAACGGCCGTGTCGCGCCTGCATGAAAACGGTATCGCCCGGCCATGGGCCGCTGGCATCGATGCCTTCTCGCCGCGCCGCTTCGATCGCCGGTGCGATGATGGCCATCTCCTCATCGCCGAACAGGCCACCTTCTCCGGCATGCGGGTTGAGGCCCGCGACCGCGATCCGCGGCGCTTCTATGCCGAGCGCGCGACCACCTGCATTTGCGAGCCGGATGGCCGATAGCTCGGCATCGAAATCCACACGCCGTATCGCTTCCAGCAGAGAGCAATGGATAGTGACGAGAACCGTTCGAATATCCTCGTTGGCCAGCATCATCGCGACACGCGACGCTCCGGCCCGCTCCGAGAGGATTTCCGTATGCCCGGGATGGCAGACGCCGGCGGCGGCAAGGGCCTCCTTGTGGATCGGCGCCGTGACGATGCCAGCCACTGCACCCGCAAGGGCAAGATCAATTGCCGTCGTGATCGCGTCAAAGCCGGCCTTGCCGCTGGCCGGATCGACGGTCCCGGCCGGTGGCAGAACGTCGAGTGAAGACGATGCGATCAGGTTTACGGATCCGTCCGCCAATCGGGATGCTTTGGTGTTCCGGATCGTATGGACGCGGACCGCGGCGTCGATCTGCGCGAAGGCATGCTGGACGACGAGCGGGTCGCCGATGACGACGCATCGTCGACGAATCTGCCTGTCGAGCATTGCCTTGGCAACGATTTCCGGGCCGATGCCTGCAGGGTCGCCCATGGTGATGGCGATCGGGCGCTCTGGGTCAATCATGGGTGCTGTGTCCGTTCTGTGCCGAAACAAGGTGCCGTGCCGCGTTCAAGAGTGTCGTTGGTGTGCCAAAGCCTCCGGCCTTCAAGGCGATGACGAGCGGTTGCCCCGTTTCGCGCGTGGCGTATCCCATGGGAAATCCGGGTTCGAGTTCCCCGATCAGAGCGAAGCTTTTGACAGACAGCCGCTGCAGAAGAGCGTCCATGGTCTCGCCGCCAGTCGCAATGACCGCGCCGAAGCGGTGTTGTTGGAGCACCGCATAGGCCTCATCGACAAGCGTAGAAAGCACATTCCTGGCATCCGCCTCGCGTGACGCCGGCGCTCTGAGGCAGGCGATCTGCGTTTCACCGGTTATGTCGGAGGCTCGTGTGGCGATGGCGTCGCCAGCGGCGTGAAGCGCAGGCGTTTGCCCGCGGCTGACCCTGTTGGCGCTGCCGACGACGACAAGAACGCGTCGAACCGAAGGCATCGGCGTTGCGGGTGCGGTGGATGCGGCGGCCGCCGTCAGGACGGCGAGCGCCTGGGCCATGCCGGGTGAGCCGACCCACAGCGCCGGCCCCATCTGCGCAAGACATGCCACTCTCCCGTTCAGCTTTTCCTGGCTGTCCGCATCGACAATGACGATACGGTTGCTGGAGGCAACCTTGCGAACCTCCGCGTCGCTCATCTCCACTGTGACGAGGGCAGGGACGCCTAGGCTCGGGTCGACGAGGTCGCGGATGTTGGAGGTGCGTGTGGGATGAGCCGGATCCTGCGCGTAGATAGTGTCGGCAACAGGCCTTCCATCAAGCCACTGGATGGCGTTGATCGTCGTGCGCCCTGCGGCCGGAAAGGCCGGTGCGATCACCAGGCGCTGCCTTCGGCTCGCGTGGAAGGCCGCCAGGATCTCCGCCCTGATATGGCCGCGCAAGGTCGAGTCCATGGTCTTGTAGAGGGTACGATCTCTGGCGAATGCCGAGACGGCCGCTCTCGTTGCGCCGGCCGCGTTGGTCACCGACATGCCGCGGCTGCCGGTATCGACCGACAAGATGGCCGTTTCGACGGTCGCCAGAGTTCGGCGATGGATGCAGGGTCGGTGGCCCCGTTCCAGGAAGGGGCCAGCCCCGTCCGCCGCACTTGTAAGGTCGTCGGCAATGATGCCGATGCGATCGAATATGTCACCAAAGTTTTCCATGCGGCGAAAATACCGCCCGGATAAGTCGATAAAAAGCGATATGATCTGACTTGTATTGGTGATAGATCATCACCAATGAAACGCTCGGATATTCCCTCTCTTGACGACCTGCGCGCCTTCGAAGTCGTGGCGAGGCTGGGCTCGGTGCGCGCGGCCGCCATAGAGCTGAACCTCACCCACGGCGCCGTCAGTCGCCGTGTGTCCAAGCTTGCCGGTGACATCGGTCTTGAGCTTCTCGAACCTCACGGCCGAGGTTTGCGCCTGACCGCAGATGGCGAGAAGCTGGCCCAGGCAACGACCAGAGCGTTGGCCGTCGTTTCCACGACCCTTGATGAACTGCGCAGTGCAGCGTCGGCGCAGCCGGTTCTGGTCTCCTGCGAACGATCGCTGGCGATGCGCTGGTTGATCCCGCGGCTGGCCGAGTTTCAGGACCGGTATCCGGACGTCGATCTGCACCTCGCTGTGGGAGGCGGAGCATTCGACTTCACCCGTGACCGCGTGACCCTGGCCATCCGGCGGCTGGATTTTGCCATCGACTCGCGGTGCGCGATCACGACCCTGGCGAGGGAGGAGATGGGCCCCGTAATGCAGGCAGGCATGGTCGAGCGGTTTTGGGCCGGTGATTATGTCGCATTGGCGTCAAAGACGAGGCCCGATGCCTGGGATAACTGGGAGCGGGCAAACCCGGGCGCGCCGAAGCCGCGCGCCACGCGCCACATGGATCATCATTTCCTCATGGCTGAAGCCGCTGCCGCTGGCCTCGGTGTGGCCATGTGCCCAAGGATCATCGCTTTGGACGACATTCGCAACCAACGGCTGGTCGCCCCGATGGGGTTCACTCCCGACGGCTCCGAATATGGTCTCATCCAATCGGCGCTGAAACCCGAGACGCCGCATGCATCGCTGTTCAAGACCTGGCTGCGGACGCAGGTCACATAGGCAAAGCACCTGCTTGGGAAAGCTCACGGACGTCGCGGCCAACGCTGGAGCGTGCTTCTGAACGGACCGCGATCTAAAGAATGCGGCCGAACAACGAGCCGTAGGCGATGATGGCGATCGCAAGCGTGAATCCGGCACCCACGAAAATGGGGCTGAAATCGTAATCCTGGAAACGGGCAGGAAGTAGGCTTCTCATGACGAACTCCAATTTCACTCTGCTTGCGACGGCCGCCAGCCAGGGCTGACAGCACGCTGCGATGACGAGACGGTCTCAAAGGAACCCGCTGGCAGAGGCTTTGGCTCGTTCAAGAATTCGATCAGGCAGATCGAATCTATCTCCAACCTAATCTCGATGCGGCCCGTTCTTCTGCGAAGAAGGCCGAAAAAATTCTTTGGCTGGAAAGTTTTTCTATTCTGCGCGCCGGTTTTTGAGAAGTAAATGCGCAGATAAGATAAATCTCTCTTGGTGAGAACATTTAACGGTTAATCACGAAACCGGCATGAAGTATTAACAAATCGTAGCCGTATGGGGCAGACATATTTCCTGTGCCCGAACTTGTTCTCTATTTGATCGAGCCGCGGTTTCCGTTGGTGTTCGGTGGTGGCCGCAGCAGAACTGCCTCGCATCCAACGACGAAAGCGCCAGCGGGTGCCAGGACGGGCAGGAATTCTTCCAATGGGCTGTGACGCTTTCCGGCGCTTTCGTCGCTGCGCCAGATGGTCTATCCGGTGCGCTGTATGAACCGCGATAGGCAGCAGGTGGGGGCCGAGGCGTGATTGCAACGCCTGCGTTCTCGATGTGCCATGGGAACGCGGGTGGTCGGACGTGGCGGTATCCCAGCCAGACCGGCCCTGGCGTTGTCGTGTTCGTGCCGGCCAAATCCTGTCGGACGATGACCGCAACCGGTCAAAGCAGGGCAGCCGCCGGCACGTTTTGCAGCTTGTTGAAAATTGCCGTCGTCACCGAGCCACCCAAGGGCCGGTGGTCGTCATCCAAGGTATTGAGCACTGCCGTGGAAGGGCCGGCGGGTGCCTTGCCGGGATCGGTACCCATCAACGACTTCACCAATGATGCGCCAAACCGAGGCCCGAGAGATGTCGCCCAGGTGTCGTAAGCAGAGGCTGTCTCTGCATGTCGCGCCACGCCGTTTCTTTCGGCAATAAGCAGGCCGCGCCGAATGTGAAGCAATCGCCCATATTGGCGCGGCAGCACAAAGGGGGCAATCCATCTGCGAACCTTGAACTTGAGGCCTCTTTCGACGCGCCATAACTCGATGAAGAGGCTTTGAAAGTCCTTTTGGTTTTCTCCAAGCCACGCGCGCAGGTTCGTGGCGAAGCTCGCCCTGCTCCATTCCTTCACGCACACGTTCATGTGAAGCATGCCGCCGCTCTTGAGGTGCTTGCTCAGCGCGCTGAAGAACCGGATCAAGATCTGCTCCCCGGACTCCAGCGCGTTGCGCGGCAGGAGTTCCATGCCGACGGGCGCATTGAAAACGATCCGATCGAAGGTCGCTCCCTCCACGGCAGAGAAAAGATCGGACTCCAGGACTTCGACATTGTCGACACCGTTCAGCGCCATGTTGAAGCGTGCGAGCATGAGCGCCCGCGGGTTCATGTCCAGCGCCACGACCCTCCTGCAATAGGTAGACATCGCCAGGGCGATGACGCCGCAGCCACATCCCATGTCCAGACCACTTTCGGCGGGTTCCCTCACGAGCAGATTGGAGAGGGTTGGCCCCTCCCACATCGGATCGACGTAGGCGTTTCGCTCTTCCGTTTTGCGCACCACGCGCATGGACTGGCGCAGGTCCGAAAAGACGAGGTGTGGGCCGATAAGTTGCGCCTGGAATCGTGGGCGTAAGAGGTCCTCTGTCTGTTCGGCAATGCCGAAGCGCAGGAGGTCATCGACCGCCGCCGGTTCAAGGTCGCGCTCGATCGCCCGGCGAGACTGCGGATCTCCATTCAGAAACGCTCTCACTGGGCCTTTCTCGTCTGCGAGCGCGGTCTTCAAGGCTTGACCCAGGTGCGCAATCGCGACGCGATCCTCCGGTTTCGATGTGACAGCAGGCAGCCCCATTTTGTCCCTCTTCCACTCGACTGGTGCAGACGAGAAAGTCTAAGTGGCGGCTTCATCGTCCGTCGATCTGCAAAAATGGCGTACATGAAGGAGCAAAGGGAGTAGCGATACCTCTGGTGGCCTGTTTTCGATCGAGGCGCCGCTGGCGGTCCGACGACCATTGACCGGATGCGCAATGGCGATCCGGCTCCGCCGCTTGCGATAGCGTCCGGCATCAGGTCTGTCCCTCGGGGCGAACGTCGAAATGTTATCCCCTATCCTTCACGGGTTTGCGAATTTGCCTGAATCAACTAATGCTCCGGTATGGCAGGACGATTTTTCAGCAAGCGATTCGGCGCACGGAGCGAGCGTTCTGCAGCCGCTGTCTGGCTGCGAGGCACGGTCGCGTTTGCGGCTGTGTTCGCTGCGGGCGCCCTGGTTTCCGGCTGCGCGACGCATAACGATGTCGGCACGCCGACGAATGCGGTCATCGTTCCCGCAGAGAATGCGCTGATCCTGCCGCCGCCGGGCGGTCCGGCGGTCCTCAACGTGGTCGAGCGTCGAAAGACCAACGCGATCGAGCAGGATATTTACCTTTTCACCTCGGCTTCGACGCCTGGGCAGAACGTCCTGCGCGCACAGTTCTTCGGTCCGATGGAGGCCAGGTTCGACCAGCAGAGGACGAGCGGCTACGTGGCGGTCAGAAGCTCCGAGATGATGCGGCAGGCGCGGCGTGCGCTCCCCGGGGTGTCGTTGGCGCAGTCGTCGGATTTTCTGCAGAACAACTACGGGCCGTTCGGCTATGCTTATGGCCGTGGCCGTGGCGATGACGCCTGCATTTTCGCCTGGCAGCAGATCCGTGGCGCAGAGAACCATCGCTCGCCGCTCCGGGGCTACGGCACCATTCAGATCCGCTTTCGCTATTGCGCTGCCGGTGCGAGCGAGAACGAGCTTCTGGCGCCCGTCTACGGATACACGATTACCGGTACGTTCGGCGATCCCGCCTGGAATCCTTACGGCGCGCCGCCGCCGCTGGAGGCGGGCATTGGCAGGGTTGGAAACCCGATCTACCGCAGGGAGCCGGCGCCCGCCGACATTCGACCGGTAAGCGTGATGACGGCACCCGCGCCGGTCAGGCGTGCGGTCCGCGTTGAGCAACCGGTGCGTCAGCAGCCAGTTGCCGTGCCGGCGACGGCGAATTCTGTCCCGTTACCTGAGCCAGGTGGAGTGGCAAAGGCTGGAGCGACTGTCATTGTTCCCCCGCCCGCTTGCGATGCGCCGGCGGGAGGCAATTGCCCTTAATCAGCTCCTAACCATCATTTGGTATGGGCTGGTATCGGGCTTGGAAAAGCCCAGGTGAAATCAGGTCAAGCGATACCAGTGGCATGATGCCGAATGCTGGAAGGCAGAATGAATGAGCAAGATCGGTCCCGTTGCGGCATGGGCGTTTTTCTCCCTTTGCGTCATTGCAGTCATCACGTTGCCGGTCAATCTTCAGACCCAGCTGATCGTGAGCGTTTTGGTCGTCACATTCATGGCGATCCTGAAGCTCATCAAGGCCGAAGGTCGCTGGCGCCTGATCGCGCTCGCCTTCGGTACGGCCATCGTGCTTCGCTATGTGTATTGGCGCACCACCAGCACGCTGCCTCCGCTGAACCAGCTTGAGAACTTCATCCCAGGCTTCCTGCTCTATCTCGCCGAAATGTACAGCGTCATGATGCTGTCGCTGAGCTTGTTCGTCGTCGCGATGCCGCTGCCGCCGCGCAAGGCAAAGGCCGTCTCGCCTGGCGCGTTTCCGAAGGTCGACGTCTTCGTGCCGTCCTACAACGAGGATGCGGGGCTGCTGGCCAATACGCTTGCCGCGGCCAAGGGCATGGACTACCCGGCCGACAAGCTGACGGTCTGGTTGCTCGATGATGGCGGCACGCAGCAAAAGCGCTACTCGATGAACCTGGTTGAGGCGCAGCGTGCCTCTGCCCGGCATGTCGAGCTGCAGGCGCTCTGCGACGATCTTGGCGTGCGCTATCTGACCCGAGAGCGCAACGAACACGCCAAGGCCGGCAACCTCAACAACGGCATGCTGCATTCGGACGGCGAGTTGATCGCGGTCTTCGACGCCGACCACGCGCCAGCGCGCGATTTCCTGCTGGAAACGGTCGGCTATTTCGAAAGCGACCCGAAGCTTTTCCTGGTGCAGACACCGCACTTCTTCCTCAACCCCGACCCGCTTGAGCGCAACCTGCGGACCTTCGAGAAGATGCCGAGCGAGAACGAGATGTTCTACGGCATCATCCAGCGCGGCCTCGACAAGTGGAACGCGGCCTTCTTCTGTGGTTCGGCAGCGGTGCTTCGACGCAAGGCGCTTGAGGATACCGAAGGCTTCAGCGGCATGAGCATCACCGAGGACTGTGAAACGGCACTTGCGCTGCATGGCCGAGGCTGGAACAGCATCTACGTCGACCGGCCATTGATTGCCGGACTGCAGCCGGCAACCTTTGCCAGCTTCATCGGCCAGCGCAGTCGCTGGGCCCAGGGCATGATGCAGATCCTTCTGTTCCGGTTTCCGCTGTTCAAGCGCGGACTATCGATCCCGCAGCGGCTTTGCTACATGTCATCGACGCTGTTCTGGCTCTTTCCGGTGTCGCGCACGATCTTTCTGTTCGCACCGCTTTTCTACCTGTTTTTCGATCTGGAGATCTTCACCGCATCCGGCGGCGAGTTCCTCGCCTATACGCTCGCCTATATGATGGTGAACCTGATGATGCAGAACTATCTCTACGGTGCCTTCCGCTGGCCGTGGATATCGGAGCTGTACGAATATGCCCAGACCGTGCATCTGCTGCCGGCGGTGATATCGGTGCTGATGCGCCCGAGCAGGCCTACCTTCAAGGTGACTGCCAAGGACGAGTCGATCCAGGAAAGCCGGCTGTCGGAAATCAGCCGGCCGTTCTTCGTCATCTTCGCGGTGCTTTTCGTCGCGCTTCTGATGACGGTCTACCGGGTCTATACCGAACCCTACAAGGCCGACGTCACCCTGGTCGTGGGCGGGTGGAACCTGCTCAACCTGATCATGGCAGGCTGCGCGCTCGGCGTTGTTTCTGAGCGTGGGGAAAAGGCGGCCTCACGGCGCGTCAAGGTCAGCCGGCGCTGCGAATTCGGCGTCGCGGACCAATGGTACCCGGCGACCATCGAAGACGTATCGGCCAACGGCGCCCGCGTTCAGGTCTATGGCGTCGATGCGGCGACGCTTCCCGTCGACACGGACGGTCTCATCCGCTTCGAGCCTTATAGCGGCGACGGCACCTCCGAGACCTTGCCGGTTGCGGTCAAAAACAAGGAAATCGCCGGCGACATCACCACGCTCGGTTGCCGTTACCTGCCGGAGGTGGCGCGCCACCACAGCCTGGTGGCGGATCTGATCTTTGCGAACTCCCAGCAATGGAGCGAATTCCAGAAGGCGCGGCGCGGAAATCCTGGTCTGGTCGGCGGCACGGTCTGGTTCCTGTGGCTGGCTCTCTACCAGATGAGCCGCGGCCTGATCTATTTCGCCCGCAGCCTGCGTTCGTCCGACCAAGCGGAGGCGACGCGATGAACCGGACGCTTGCCGCCCTTCTTGTCGTGCTTCTTGCCGCGACCACGCAAACCTTTGCTCAATCGAACCCGTTCGACATGTCGGGCGAACGTCCGGCGGCCGAGCCGCCGGTCGAAATGCCAAGGCAAGAGGAGGGCGGGGGCCCGAAGGCAAGCGAGCCAGACGCCGGCGCGGACACACTCGGTGGCGACGAGCGCGACGATTTCAGGCGGTTTATTGTGCCCTTCGACGCGCTGTCGCTCAGCGGCGAGGTCGATGAACGCACCTGGTCGATGTATTTGACGCCGGCCCAGGCGCAATCGCCCGCAACGCTGAATTTCGGTTATCAGAATGCGATCGTGATTGCACCGGAGGTCTCGTCCCTTTCGGTTTTCGTCAATGGAGAGCTGGTTGGCGAAGGGCCGATCAAGGCCTCGGATACCCCTGAGGAACGTAGCTACGAGCTGCGTGCCGGTTTGCTGCGCCCCGGTTCCAATGACATCCGGTTCCGGGTGCAACAACGCCACCGCACCGACTGCACGATCGAATCCACCTATGAACTGTGGACCGAAATTGCGCCGGACACGGCTTTCATCAGCTTTGCAGATGCCGAGAGCGCCGTCTTTGCGAGCGTTGACGACATCCGTGCCGTTGGCGTCGACGGCAAAGGCCGCACGCAGTTCAATCTCGTCGTTCCGGGAATGGCACAGCCGAGCCGCGCTGCCGATTTGATGCGTCTTGCCCAGGGCTTGGCGCTGCGCGGTCACATGCCGGCGCAGAGGGTCATTCTCAGCCAGGACCTGCCGGAGTTGGGAAAGCCCGGCGAATTGACCGTGGTTGTCGGTACCGTCGACGAGGTTTCACCGCTTATTGCCGCGCTGCCAGATGGCGCCGCCGGCGGATCGGTCGCCGCTTTTGTGCGCGACGACAAGACAAATGCACCGGTTCTGGTTTTGAGCGGTCCTGACTGGTCGGCCGTGCGGGCCGCCATCGAGGCTGTCGCCGAACCGATGGACCGACCGAGCGATGTTCCCCGCGACGTCATCAATACGGAGCGCTGGCTCTTGCCCGAAACGCCGGTGGTCGCGGGCAACAAGCGCCTGCGTTTCTCGGAACTGGGTGTTTCGACAAGCGAATTTACCGGGCGCCGTTTCCGGTCGAGGTTTTCGGTGGCTGTGCCGTCGGACTTCTACGCGGACGCCTATGGCGAGGCGACGATCCTGCTGGACGCCGCCTATACGGAGACGGTTCGCCCAGGCAGCCGGATCGACATCTACGTCAACGGCAACATCGCGTCGACTGTACCGTTCGATTCGGCGACCGGCGGCATTCTGCGCCATCTGCCGATCAACGTGACGATGCGCCATTTCCGGCCCGGACCGAACCTGATCGAGCTCGAGGCCGTGCTCTTGACGGATCAGGACAAGGTTTGCGCGCCGGGGGCACCGGCGTCGACGGATTCGCGTTTTGCACTGTTCGATACGTCAGAGCTCCATATGCCCAACTTTGCCCGGATCGGTCTTCGGCCCAATCTCGCGGCGTTGTCCGGCGCGGCGGCACCCTATCGCAACAGTGCCGGAACGATCCCGCTCTTCATCGACCGGGCGGACGCCGACACACTGTCGGCCGCAGCGACGTTCCTTGCACGGCTTGCGGTTGCCGGCGGACGGCCGATTGCCGTGGAGATGATCGCTTCGCCGTTGGCCGCGGGCACGCGCAACGCACTCTTCGTTGGTACGTTGCCTGAATTGCCGAAGACGGTACTCACCCAGGTCGGCATCGATCCCGGCCGCCAGATGTCCTGGGGCAGTGCACAGGCCACCGGTCGCGGCGAGGATACGCAGAAGGCGATCGATGAATGGCAGACGCGCTTGAGTGGTGGCGCCTGGCGCACCCAGATGACGGCGCTTCAGAACTGGGTGAAGCAGGAGTTCGACATCTCCCTGAGTTCGCTGCGTATCCTGCCACAGGAACAGGCCGAGTTCGCGCCGCCGGAAACGGCAACGTTGCTTGTCGCCCAAGGGGCAAATCCGACGGATGACGCCACATGGACATTGGTCGCGGCACCGACCGCCAAGCTTTTGAACGACGGCGTGTCAGCCATTTCCGACATCCGTCAATGGCAACGGATCGCCGGACACATAGCGACCTACGAGCCGGCCAGTAGCGCCATCAACGTGGTGCCGGTGACCAATTTCACGTTTGTGCAGACAAGGCCGGCATCGATCGGCAACTACCGTCTGATCATTGCCAACTGGCTTTCGAGCAACATCCTCTTTTATGCCGTGGCGCTGGTTGTGTTGTCGGTGCTGCTCGGGCTTGCCACGTCATCCATGCTCAGCCGGCTCGGGCGCCGGCCATGAGCTTGCGCGCGGTTCTCATCCTCGCCCTTGCTCTTGTCGCTGCTTTACCGCAGGCGCCCGCGACAGCTCAGGGACAGAGCGGAACCGTGAGTGCTGAGGATTGGCAGACATACAAGGCCAAGTTCGTCGACGCCGGCGGGCGCATCATCGACGACGGTAACGGCGGCATCAGCCATAGCGAGGGTCAAGGCTACGGCCTGTTGCTGGCGGTGCTCGCGGACAACGCTGCCGATTTCGAGCTGATCTGGTCCTTCACGCTACGTGAACTGCTTCTGCGCGACGACGGACTTGCCGCCTGGAAATGGAGCCCGGCTGAAAAACCCCATGTCATCGACGTCAACAATGCGACCGATGGCGATATCCTGATCGCCTATGCGCTGACACTGGCCGGCGAACAATGGAAACGGGAGGACTATCTCGCGGCGGCGGCCAAGATCGCCCAGGCAATCCTCGACAGGGCCGTGATCGACTATGGCGGCCGGACGTTGTTGCTGCCCGGCGTTGCCGGGTTTTCTGCCACCGATCGAAACGATGGCCCTGTCATAAACCCTTCCTATTGGATCTTCGAGGCTTTCCCCGTCCTCAACCGTGTGGCACCTTCGCCGAAATGGGAATCCCTGCGAGTCGATGGTGAGAGCATGCTCGACGCATTGCAGCTCGGGCCGCGCAAGATGCCGGCCGATTGGGTCAGTGCCAGGACGCGCCTCAAGGCGGCCGAGGGCTTTCCGGCGGAGTTCGGTTACAACGCCCTGCGCATCCCCCTCTATCTCGTTCGCGCAGGCAGCGATGATGCCGAACTGCTTTCAAGATTGCGGCAGGGCATGCTTGGCAGCAATGGCGATTTGCTCATCAGTGACGTCGCGACGGGGGCTGTCCGGTCGGCCTTGACGGACCCCGGTTATCGATTTGTTAACCATATTCTGGCCTGTGTCTTGGAGCGGGTACCGTTGCCCGACAGCGTCAAGGTGTTCAGCCCGACGCAATACTATCCTTCGACACTGCACCTTCTCGGGTTGTCTTATGCGAAGGAGAAGCGTCCGGAGTGTCTATGAAGTCCTCAACCGTTGTCATCGCCGGCATTATGCTCACGGCGGCCGGGATTGCCGGATTTGCCGACGACGGGCTTCTGCGCAAGAATTTGAGCGGCGTCGCCGGTACGCCCAACGGCGAGCAGGGAAGCGGGCTTCCCGGCGAGGCGTCGTTCGGCATAGTTGACAAGGCATCGAGACAGGCCGCACCTGAGTTTCGCCAGGTCGCGCAGAACACGCAACCTGCCGCCGAGGCAACGCGGCCGCAGGCAACGGCGCCGGTGGTCGACGAATCGGCACTGCGCTATTTCGCAAGCAAGGGCGATACGGCCCGGCTGCAGGCCGAGATATCGCGGCTGAGGGCGCTCTATCCCGATTGGACGCCTCCCGAGGATCCCCTGGCCGTTCCGCGCAACAAGGATACCCAGCTCGAAACGATGTGGCAGCTCTATTCGGAGGGGCGCTACGCGGAAGTTCGAAAAGCGATCGCCGAGCGCCAGGCAGCCGAGGCCGCCTGGAAGCCGCCGGCAGATCTGCTCGAGCGGCTGAATGTTGCCGAAGCCCGAGCGCGGTTGGTGAATGCCTCCGATCTCAAGCAGTACGAGACGGTCATCGAAGTGGCGGCGAGTACGCCGAGCCTGCTGACGTGTTCTGAAGTGGACGTGCTCTGGCGGGTGGCTGATGCGTTCGCGCAGACCAAGCGGCCGGATCGCGCTCGAGATGCCTATCTCTATGTCCTGAAGAATTGCGACAGTGCCCCGGAACGGCTGGCGACCGTGCAGAAGGCGGTATCCGGATTGCCCTATGACATTGCCCAGGAACTGCTGGCCTTTGAACGCACGGCGCCCGGCGGCGGCGGCGAGTTCGAGATCATTGGCGACGATCTGGCCCGACGCTTCGTCGCCGAAGGCGATGGGGATGGCAAGCTGGCCGTCGACCCGAAATACATCCTGCGCCTCGAACGCCTGGTAGAAACCGATGGCTTGGCGAGCGATGCCCTTCTTCTGGGCTGGTACCAGCTGCGCCGCGACAACATGAGCGCGGCCGAGCAATGGTTCCGGCGCGCCCATGACAAAGAGGATTCCGCGTCTGCCTCGCAAGGATTGGCGCTGACGTTGATCGCGCGCAAGGCGCATGAGGACGCCGAGAAGGTGCTGTATCCCTGGCGCGACGCGTCGGAGGATGCCAAGGCCACCTATTTTGCCGCGACGGCAAACCTGCTGGCGATCGAGCCGCCCGTGGCGCTCAGCGAGGAAGTGCTGAGCCGCATCGCGCAGGAGACGACAAAGGGGCGTGATCCGGCCACCGCGCAGCAGTTCGGCTGGTATGCCCGTGCCATGGAACAGCCGGCGACGGCTGCACAATGGTTCACAACGGCCCTACGCTGGAAGCCGGATGATGAGCCTTCGGCCTATGGTCTGGCGCTGAGCCGCAACCAACTCGGTGATGCCGCCGGCGTCGCGGAAATCCAGAGGCTTTGGGCGGGACGCTCCGAGCGCATTGCGCGCCTGGGCGAGACCGAGGAGGAACGGCGCGACGCCATTGCCCGGCAACAACAGCCGCTGGCGCGCGAGCAGGCACCCATATCCGGTGGGCAACAAAGGGCACCTGCGGTCGTGACGCAGGCAGCGCCGCGAACGGCGACGCGCTATGTGGTCGAGCAGCCTGTTGCGGTTGCGCGGCAAACGCAAACGACTGGCAGGAACGCAACGGGATGCCGGACGACCATTAACCCGGCGCGGCTTTCACCGCAGGCGGCGCTGACGCGCGGCTGGTGCCTGATGGACCTCAATCGTCCGCTGGAAGCGGCCGAAGCCTTCGCGGTCGCCTTGCAGGCACCGGCATCGCAGATGCGCGAAGATGCCGCCTATGGCCAAAGCCTTGCCTATCTGCGGGCCGGGCTGACCAATAGGGCTGCGGTGGCCGCGACGCAATCGACCCAGAGCCGTCGCCGTGCCGACGAATTGCAGAGCGCCATTCTCTCCGACAGGGCGATTGCCGCTTTCGATGCGAAACGGTATCGCGAGGCGCTGATTTTCCTCGATCAGCTTGGGCAGATCTCGACGCAGCGGTCGGACCTGATGGTGCTGCGCGGTTACGCCTATCTCAATCTCAAGCGCTACGCCGAAGCCCGGCGCATCTTCGAGGCTGTCGCTGCGACTGGCAACCGGGACGCGCAGCGCGGCCTTGCCGACGTCGGCAAGGCGCAGGAAATCTGGCCGAACAAGTAAACGCTTAGCAAGCGATTCCATCGCAACGCGAACGCTGCGGCGAGCCAGATTGACCGAAACCGCTTCGCGCAGCGGATGCATCGCCAAACGCTCTTAAACTTTGCAGATCGTGCTTTGCGGATTTCCTCTTTGGAAGGAAATTAGCAAGGCGCGGTGCTATCGTCGCTCGACTTCGCGGCGTTGAGCATCATTGCAATCGCCGCGTGGCGCGTAGAGGATGGAGCGCAGACGAGCCGGTTGGCGGTGAGGAGATCGCCGACAGGGTCGAGGGGAGGAGACGAGAGATGTTTCAGGGCGGATTGAGCTTCGCGCTCGGCGAGGACATTGACGCATTGCGCGACAGCGTGCGCCGTTTTGCGGCCGAGCGTATCGCGCCGCTGGCGGACGAGACCGATCGCAGCAATGCTTTTCCGACGCCGCTCTGGCGGGAAATGGGCGATCTCGGCCTGCTCGGAATTACCGCAGACGAGGCTTATGGCGGTGCGGGCATGGGCTATGTCGCCCATTGCGTCGCCATGGAAGAAATCAGCCGTGCATCCGCTTCCGTGGGCTTGAGCTACGGCGCCCATTCCAATCTCTGCGTCAACCAGATCAGCCGCAACGGCAACGAGGCGCAGAAGGCGCGCTACCTGCCGAAGCTGATTTCTGGCGAGCACGTCGGCGCGCTCGCCATGTCCGAGCCTGGTGCCGGCTCCGACGTCGTTTCCATGACGCTGCGGGCAGAGAAGCGCGGCGACGCTTATGTCCTCAACGGCGGCAAGATGTGGATCACCAACGGGCCGGATGCAGATGTGCTGGTGGTCTACGCCAAGACGGACCCCAGTGCAGGCCCGCGCGGCATTACCGCCTTTCTCGTCGAAAAGGGTTTCGTCGGGTTTTCCACCGGCCAGAAGCTCGACAAGCTCGGCATGCGCGGCTCCAACACCTGCGAGCTGATTTTTCGCGATTGCGAGGTGCCGGCGGAAAACATCCTTGGCAACGAGGGCGGCGGCGTCCGCGTGCTGATGTCCGGCCTCGATTATGAGCGTGTGGTCTTGTCCGCCGGACCGCTCGGTATCATGTCGGCTTGCCTTGACGTCGTCGTCCCCTATCTCCACGAGCGCAAGCAGTTCGGCCAGGCGATCGGCGAGTTCCAGCTGATGCAGGGCAAGCTTGCCGACATGTACGTCACGGCGAACGCAGCGCGCGCTTATGTCTACGCGGTGGCCGCGGCCTGCGATCGCGGCGAGACCACCCGCAAGGACGCGGCCGGCTGCATTCTCTACGCTGCCGAGAAGGCAACGGCGCTGGCGCTGGAGGCAATCCAGGCGCTCGGCGGCAATGGCTATACCAACGACTATCCGGCGGGGCGGCTGCTGCGTGACGCCAAGCTCTATGAGATCGGCGCCGGAACCAGTGAAATCCGCCGCATGCTGATCGGTCGCGAACTGTTCACCGAGACCAGATAGGCGCCCGAACGAGCCGCCGAAGCCGCAATCCGCCTCGATCGAATGAGGACTTCATGACTGTTCTGAAATCCCACATCTCGCCCTCATCCGACGTGTTCAGGGCCAATCAGGCGGCGATGGCGGAGGCGATCGCGACCGTGGAGGATGCCGTCAAGATGGCGGTCGGCGGTGGCGGCGACACGGCGCGGGAGCGCCATGTCAGCCGTGGCAAGCTTCTGCCGCGTGACCGGGTCGCCGCGCTGATCGATCCGGCAACGCCCTTCCTCGAGATCGGCTCGACCGCTGCCCACGGCATGTACAACGGCGATGCGCCGGCAGCAGGCCTGATCACCGGCATCGGCCGGGTGTCCGGCCGTGAATGCATGATCGTCTGCAACGACCCGACCGTCAAAGGTGGGACCTACTATCCGATGACGGTCAAGAAGCATCTGCGCGCACAGGAGATCGCTGCCGAGAACCAGCTGCCATGCATCTATCTGGTCGATTCCGGCGGTGCCAACCTGCCGAACCAGGATGAGGTCTTTCCGGATCGGGAGCATTTCGGCCGGATCTTCTACAACCAGGCCAATATGTCCGCTGCCGGCATTCCGCAGATCGCCGTGGTCATGGGGTCATGCACGGCGGGCGGCGCCTACGTGCCCGCCATGTCGGACGAAACGATCATCGTCGAGGGCCAGGGCACGATCTTCCTGGCCGGCCCGCCGCTGGTGCGGGCGGCGACCGGCGAAGTGGTCTCGGCCGAGGATCTTGGCGGCGCCGACGTGCACACCCGCTTGTCCGGCGTTGCCGACCATATGGCGCGTGATGATGCCCATGCGCTGGCACTTGCGCGCCGGGCAGTTGCAGCACTTAACCGCCACAAACCGGCGTCGGTGGAGCTGCAGAGCCCGGAGCCGCCGCTCTACGATCCGCAGGAAATTGCCGGTATTGTCCCGGCCGATCTGCGCACGCCCTACGATATCCGCGAAGTCATCGCCCGGCTTGTCGATGGCTCCCGCTTCGACGAGTTCAAGGCGCGCTACGGCACCACGCTCGTGTGCGGTTTCGCCCATGTTCACGGCGTTCCTGTCGGCATCATCGCCAACAACGGCGTGCTGTTTTCCGAATCCGCCCTGAAGGGCGCGCATTTCGTCGAGCTCTGCGCCCAGCGTAAGATCCCGCTCGTCTTCCTGCAGAACATCACCGGCTTCATGGTCGGGCGCAAATACGAGACCGAAGGCATCGCCAAGCACGGCGCCAAGCTGGTGACGGCCGTGGCGACGGCGCAGGTGCCGAAGATCACCATGCTTGTCGGCGGTTCGTTCGGTGCCGGCAACTACGGCATGTGCGGTCGGGCCTTCTCGCCGCGGTTCCTGTGGACCTGGCCGAACAGCCGGATTTCGGTGATGGGCGGCGAACAGGCGGCCGGCGTCTTGTCGACGGTGCGCGGCGAGGCGCTGAAGCGGGCGGGAACGCCCTGGAACGAAGAGGAGGAGGCCAAGTTCCGACAACCGGTTCTTGATCTCTTCGAGCGCCAGAGCCATCCGCTCTATGCCTCCGCCCGGCTCTGGGACGACGGCGTCGTCGACCCGCGCAAGAGCCGTGACGTGCTGGCACTATCGCTTTCGGCGGCGCTCAATGCACCAATCGAAGAGACGCGTTTCGGCCTGTTCAGAATGTAGGAGATCGCGATGAAACGCGAAAACGTCAACGCCAAGAATGCGCCGCAACCGCGCGGCGGCTACTCGCAGGCCGTACGGCTTGAGAATTTCGAGCGGCTGGTCTTCGTCAGCGGTCAGGTGCCGCTCAATTCGGACGACGAACTGCCCGACAGCTTCGAGGCGCAGGCCCGGCAGGTCTGGTTGAACATCGATGCCCAGTTGAAGGCCGCTGGCATGAGCAAGGCCGATATCGTCAAGGTCACGGCCTTTCTTGCCGACCGCAACCACACCATGGCCAACCGTGCGGCCCGGGCGGAATATCTGGGTCCGCTTGCGCCGGCGATGACAGTGGTGATTGCCGGCATCTTCGACGCCGGCTGGTTACTCGAAGTCGAAGTGATAGCGGCGCAATAGGGCGGGCCATATGCCGATGTTTTCAAAGCTTCTGATTGCCAACCGCGGTGAAATCGCCTGCCGTGTTATCCGCACCGCCAGACGTCTGGGCGTCCGAACCGTTGCTGTTTACTCCGACGCCGACGTCGATGCCTTGCATGTGACGTTGGCCGACGAGGCGATCCGCATCGGACCGGCGGCGGCATCCGAAAGCTATCTCTCGATCGAGCGCATTGTTGCTGCGGCGAGAAGCGTCGATGCCGATGCCATTCACCCGGGTTACGGCTTCCTGTCGGAAAACGCCAAGTTTGCCGAGGCTGTCGAAGCGGCGGGCATGACCTTCGTCGGTCCGTCTCCGGCCGCCATTCGCGCCATGGGGCTGAAGGATGCGGCCAAGGCGCTGATGGAACAGGCTGGTGTGCCCGTCGTGCCCGGTTACCACGGCGATGAACAGGACCCGTCCTACCTGGCGGACCGGGCGGGCGAGGTCGGCTTTCCTGTGCTGATCAAGGCGCGCGCCGGCGGTGGCGGCAAGGGGATGCGCAAGGTCGAGCAACCGCACGAATTTGTCGCGGCCCTGGAAGCAGCGCGCCGCGAAGCCGAAGCCGCATTTGGCGACGGCGCGGTGCTGATCGAGAAATACCTCACCAAGCCCAGGCATATCGAAGTCCAGGTCTTCGGCGACCGCCACGGCAACATCCTGCACCTGTTCGAACGCGACTGCTCGCTCCAGCGCCGCCATCAGAAGGTGATCGAAGAGGCGCCGGCGCCGGGGATGACTGCAGAAGTTCGCCGCGCCATGGGCGAGGCAGCGGTCAAGGCGGCGCGCGCCATCGGCTATGTCGGTGCCGGCACCGTCGAGTTCATCGCCGATGTCACCAACGGGCTCTGGCCGGACCAGTTCTACTTCATGGAGATGAACACCCGGCTGCAGGTCGAACATCCCGTCACCGAGGCGATCACCGGCATTGACCTCGTCGAATGGCAGTTGCGCGCCGCCGTCGGCGAGGCCTTGCCCAAGCGGCAGAACGAAATCGCCATCGATGGCTGGGCGTTCGAGGCGCGGATTTATGCCGAAGACCCGTCGCGCGGATTTCTGCCGGCGACCGGTCGGCTTGCCATGCTCGATTTTCCTGTCGACGGCGTCCGGGTTGATGCCGGCGTCCGGCAGGGCGACGTCATCGCCCCCTATTACGATCCGTTGATCGCCAAGCTGATCGTGCATGGTCCAAGCCGCTCTTCAGCACTTGCCCGACTGGAGAGTGCGCTCAAGGCCTGCCGCATCGGCGGCACCATCACCAACCTCGATTTCCTCGCCCGGCTCGCCGCCGAGCCCGTGTTTCGTGCCGGGCGGCCGGACACCGGGCTGATCGACCGGTCGATCGAGCAATTGACCACGCCGGTCGTCGCGGGAGATGAGGCACTGGCGTTGGCCGCCATCGCCGCCACCGGCGTGCTGCGACCGATGAAATCTGACGATCCCTGGTCGTCACTCGGTCACTGGCAGATCTGGGGAGATGCGCACAGAAGCGTCGCCGTCGAGCATGCCGGCGGACGATCGGTCGTCACGCTTGCAGCCCGCGGGCGCGATCAGTTCGCGGTCCGGGCTGGCGAAAGCACCTTTCCTGTGCTCGTACTCGATCGGTTCGACGATGGTGCCCGGGTGGAGATCTCAGGCGAGCAGCGCGTCTTCCGCTTTCTGCGCGAAGGGGAGACAATCACCCTTTTTGTTGGAGGCGAGACATTCGTTCTTCGCCTTCCCGATCCACTTGCCGAAGCTCATGCGGGCGAGGCGGCCGCGGACGAGATTGCGGCGCCAATGCCCGGTATCGTCAAACTCATCCATATCAGCGCCGGCGACCCGGTGACGAAAGGCCAGCCGCTGGTGGTGATGGAGGCGATGAAGATGGAGCTGACGCTGGCGGCATCACGCGATGGCATCATCGAGAATGTGCTGATCTCGTCTGGCGAACAGGTGAGTGCCGGGGCGATCCTCGTGGTGTTGAAGGCGGAGAGCGGCGAATGAGCGTGGCGGCGCCCGTGCATGTGACGCTTGTCGAAATGGCGCCGCGCGATGGCCTCCAGAACGAAAAGCGGCTTGTCGATACGACCGACAAGATCCGCCTTGTCGATCTCCTGTCGGCCTGCGGCTATCAACGCATCGAGGTGACGAGCTTCGTCAGCCCGAAATGGGTGCCGCAGATGGCGGATGCGGCGGCTGTCATGGCCGGAATCCGGCGTCGGCCGGGCACGCGCTACACTGTGCTGACGCCGAACATGCAGGGCTTTGAAGCGGCCCTTGCGGCCAAGGCCGACGAAGTGGCGATCTTTGCCTCTGCGTCGGAGACCTTCTCGCAGAAGAACATCAATTGCTCGATTGCTGAAAGCATCGAGCGTTTTCGCCCCGTTGCCGAAGCCTGCCGCGCCAACGGAGTGCCGTTGCGAGGCTATGTCAGCTGCGTCGTCGAGTGCCCCTACGAAGGCGCGATTGCCCCGGAGAGTGCTGCTCAAGTCGCCGCCGCCCTGTTGGCGCTCGGTTGCTACGAGATCAGCCTCGGCGATACGATCGGACGCGGCACGCCGGAGGCGGTGGACACGATGCTGGCAACCGTGCTGGCGCATGTGCCGGCCGGACAACTGGCGGGCCATTTTCACGACACGTCCGGACGTGCACTCGACAATATCGGCGTCGCGCTCGAGCGTGGCTTGCGCGTCTTCGACGCCTCGGCCGGCGGCCTCGGCGGATGCCCCTACGCGCCGGGTGCGGCCGGCAATATCGACACGCTGGCAGTCAACGCCTTTGTCCTCGGCCGCGGATTTTCGACGGGGCTGGATGCGGCAAGGCTTGAAGAGGCTGCCGCCTTCGCCAGATCGTTGAGGAGTTCTGCCTGATGTTCGAAACGATCCGATACACCATCGATGCGAAAGGTGTCGCCCGGCTGACATTGGCGCAGCCGCAAAAGCACAATGCCCTTTCCGCCGTCATGATCAGTGAACTGACCGAGGCGGCGGTACGATTGTCAGCCGATGCCGCGGTGCGCGTCGTGGTGCTGGATGCCGAGGGCCGCAGCTTCTGCGCCGGCGGCGATCTCGGCTGGATGCGCGAGCAGTTCGAGGCGGATCGGTCGACCCGTATCGCCGAGGCAACGCGGCTGGCACTGATGTTCAAGGCATTGAACGAGATTGCCAAGCCGGTGATCGCGCGCGTGCACGGCAATGCCTTCGGCGGCGGCGTCGGCCTCATGAGCGTCTGCGATGCCGTCATCGCGTCTGCCGATGCGCGCTTCGGCCTGACGGAAACCCGGCTGGGCCTCATTCCAGCGACCATCAGCCCCTATGTCGTTGCCCGCATCGGCGAGGGCAGGGCGCGGCCTCTGTTCATGTCCGCGCGCCTGTTCGGCGCCGAAGAGGCAAGGGAGGCGGGGCTGGTGACGTCGATTGCCGCGCCCGATGCGCTGGATGCAGCCATCGAAGCGGAAATCGAGCCCTATCTTCAGACGGCGCCCGCCGCGACGGGACGGGCAAAGCGGCTTGCCCGATCGCTTGGGCAGCCGATCACCGAGGCGACCATTGCCGCCACGATCGAGCAGCTTGCCGACTGCTGGGAAAGCGCAGAGGCGCGCGAAGGCGTTGCCGCCTTCTTCGAGCGGCGCGATCCCTCCTGGCGACAACCGCCGCTTCCTTGATTTGGACGATTTTTGACCTGACGCCCGTCGCTCCCATCTGGGGGCGGAGGTTGGCGGCCGTATTTGCCACGGCCTGATCCATCCGTACTTCTTGCCCCCGTGGCAGCTGGGTTGCGCGGCGGCGGTCGAGTGCCGGCAGGGCGGAGCTGACGGTAGCCGATCCCGAAAGTGGCCATTCCGACGACGCCGGATTCATGGCGGTGACGCCCGTTTCAAATCACCTTGCCGGGGTTGAGGATGCCTTTCGGGTCGAGCGCGTTCTTGATCCGGCGCATTACCTCGAGTTCAGCAGCACTGCGCGAATGGCCGAGGAACTCCCGCTTCAAGGTGCCGATGCCGTGTTCGGCGGAGATCGAGCCGCGATAACGACGGACGATGTCGTAGACGATGCCATCGACCGTATGCTGGGTGTGCTCGTCGCTTTCAGGCGTTGAAAAAGCGATGTGCAGGTTGCTGTCGGCGACATGACCAAAGAAGGAGATGTGCGCCTGCGGAAAGCGAGCGGCGAGCGCCGTGCCGCATTCCGCCGCGAAACGGCCGATTTCGCCGATGGGCAGGCTGACATCGAGATTGATCAGTCCCGGCAGCAGGCGGTCCATCGCGTGCCCTTCGCGCACCTGCCAGAACAGCCGGCTTTCTTTCTCCGACTGCGCGATGAGAGCGTTGGCAATGACATCGTCTTCAAGGGCGGCGCCGAGGAAATTCTCGAAATCCTCGCTTTCTTCGTCATGGCCCTGGACATCCTGCTCGACGATCACCGCAAAGGCGGGGGGCGTCTCGAAGAAGCGCTGTCCTTCCGCCTCGCAATTGAAGCGGAAGTATCCGTCCCACATGGCTTCGAATGCCGAGAGGCCCGGCAGCCCTCTTTGCGCCCGCGCCAGGAAGGCGACGGCCTGATCATAACTGTCGAGCGCACAAAGCGCCGTCAGGCGGCCTGCAGGGCGCGGCTTCAATCGCAGGACGGCGCGGGTGATGACGCCGAGTGTGCCCTCCGAGCCGATGAAATACTGGCGCAGATCGTAGCCGGTGTTGTTCTTGATCATCTTGCTGAGCGAGGAAAGGATCGTACCGTCGGCAAGCACAGCTTCCAGGCCAAGCACGTTGTCGCGGGTGACGCCGTGCGCGATGACGCGGATGCCGCCCGCATTGGTGGCGAGATTGCCGCCGATCTGGCAGGAGCCGCGCGCGCCGAGATCGATCGGTAGCAGGAAGCCTGCATCGTCGGCGGCGCGTTGGGCGACTTCGAGCGGCGTGCCGGCAAGGACGGTCATGGTTGCGGAAAGCGGATCGATTTCCTCGATGCCCACGAGGCGCTCGAGCGAGAGGGAAATGGCGTCATTATCCGGGTTGGCGCCGCCGGCAAGGCCGGTCAGGCCGCCTTGCACGACGACCGCCTGGCCGTGGGCGTCGCAGATGCGAAGCACGGTTGAGACCTCGTGCGTGTTTGCGGGGCGAACGACGGCCTTGGGTAGGGTGCGGCCGGTGAGGCTGGCGTCGCTGCGATAACGCTCACCGATCTCGGTGCCCGTCAGCACGGCATCGCCGAGTGCCTGTTTCAAATCGTCAATGACGGACATGCGCCTGGTCTCCCGCTTTTCTCACCGCATAGCACGCTGTAGCGCATCTCGGGAGAAACGGGAATTGGGTGGACCGGGCGGCGGAAAACCCGTCAGGTTCCGGTGCGTGCCAGTTCGAACGGCTGTGCCTGCGTTTCCGCTTCGACATCGGTGCTGGTGACCTCGGCGCCCGCCTTGTCGTCCCTGAACAGTTTCCACTTTGTCGGCCGGAATGCGACCCTTGCGCGGTCCTGTGTTGTTGTGCGTTCGGGCGGC
>NZ_JBWKSC010000010.1:0-81928 GCF_059419585.1 Ensifer sp. GW821-FHT05G01
GCCGAACCCTTGATGATCGGAATGTCGTCGCCCGGGAATTCGTAGGACGACAGAAGTTCGCGAACTTCAAGCTCGACGAGCTCGAGAAGCTCGGCGTCGTCAACCTGGTCGACCTTGTTGAGGAACACGACGATTGCCGGAACGCCAACCTGGCGAGCAAGCAGGATGTGCTCGCGGGTCTGCGGCATCGGGCCGTCAGCAGCCGAGCAAACCAGGATCGCGCCGTCCATCTGCGCAGCACCGGTGATCATGTTCTTGACGTAGTCGGCGTGGCCGGGGCAGTCGACGTGCGCGTAGTGACGGTTCGGCGTCTCATACTCAACGTGAGCCGTCGAAATCGTGATACCACGGGCCTTTTCTTCCGGAGCAGCGTCGATCTGGTCGTACGCCTTGTACTCGCCGAAGTACTTCGTGATCGCTGCGGTCAGCGACGTCTTGCCATGGTCAACGTGGCCAATCGTGCCAATGTTAACGTGCGGCTTGTTGCGCTCAAATTTGCTCTTTGCCATGGGTACGTTTCCTGTGGTCAAGTATGATTGATCAGCCGGCGGGGCCGGTTTGTGGAGCCGTTTAAGGGTTTCAAGGGATTTGCGCAAGACTTAATTGCGTGCGCCCGGACCGGCCACGGTGGCCATTTCATACCGCCATGTAAGAACGGCGCATCCGGGATGCAAGTCGGGCCGATTCGCGAACCGCCTGGCTGCGTGAGAAAAGCGCAAACAACAGTTTACGAAGGGCAGTTGAAACGGAGCATTAACAGTGGGAATGTGTCGGCGCTGCTGGAGCGGGTAGCGGGAATCGAACCCGCGTATTCAGCTTGGAAGGCTGCTGCTCTACCATTGAGCTATACCCGCGGGCCTTCGATCCAGAAGCAGAATGGTGGAGGGAGTTGGATTTGAACCAACGTAGGCGAAGCCAACGGATTTACAGTCCGTCCCCTTTAACCACTCGGGCATCCCTCCATTATTCTGTCGGGATCAAGTCGACCAAGCATTTGAGATCGTGAGACAACCAGCAATTTGTCGTGGCCGCCTCTCGTTCTGCGGGGGGTATATGACGGCCCGCCTTGCTCCTGTCAACACGCCTAAACGGAAATTTTTGGGAATTTCTCCGCAGGCCCGTTTTATCCACTGCCATCGAATTCCATTCCCAGGTCACAAGAAGCGCTCTATAAGGCGGACATGAGCAAAGATGACATCGGCGACAAGAGCGCCAAGAACACCCATTACGCCACCCTCAGACGCGCCCACCGCGACGCCAAGCGCGAGCGCGGGGAGATCCCGACACCCAAGCAGGATCGCTGGCGCAAACAGCCCGGCGACTGGAAGCCGCCAGCGCTCGCGCCCGAACAGGTGCTGCTCTATGGCCTTCATACGGTTCGTGCAGCACTCGACAACCCGTCGCGCAAGATCGTTCGCCTGTGCGTGACGCAGAACGCAGCCGCAAGGCTCGAACTCGGCGAAGTGTCAGAACTCCCCTTCCCGGTCGAGAACGTGGCGCCACAGGATCTCGACAAGATTCTCGGTCCTGACGCGATCCACCAGGGCGTGATGCTCGAAACCAAGCCGCTGCCGCTGCGCAAGCTCGAAGCACTCAGCGAATGCCAACTCATTCTCGTGCTCGACCAGGTGACCGATCCGCACAATGTCGGTGCGATCATGCGCTCGGCCGTCGCATTCGATGCCGGCGCCCTGATCACCACCATTCGCCACAGCCCGACCGAATCAGGCGTTCTGGCAAAGTCGGCTTCCGGCGCCCTGGAAATGATCCCCTATATCCAGATCACCAATCTTGCCGACACGATCGAGGAACTGCACCGCCTCGGCTTCCACACGATCGGCCTTGATTCGGAAGGACCGGAGCCGCTCGAGGGCACGTTTGCCGGCGGCAAGGTCGCGCTGGTGCTTGGCTCGGAGGGCAAGGGTCTCAGGCAGAAGACCCGCTCGACAGTCAAGGCTCTCGCCCGGCTCGACATGCCCGGCGCAATCAAGTCGCTCAACGTCTCGAATGCAGCAGCGATCGCCATGTATGCGGCCCGTCAGTTCCTGAGCAAGTGAGCAGTTCGGCCTTTCAAGGCCGCCGAACGCCTGCAGAATCCTCCGGACGAAGAGCCGGGGGATTTTCTGACCGAACATACCTTCTGATGGGCGCGACCGATCGATTCGACCGGTCGCACGACGCGGCGACATCGAGCGCCGATACACAGCCTCAGCGCCTTCTTGCAGCCGTCAAAACCGCGTCACCGCGTCTTCGCCAGTACGAAGCCATCGGCTCTGATTGCTCGCGGTCGGGCACCCCTCGCGCAGCTTCCTCCAGGTGGTGACGTTGAGGTTCATCTCGCAGCGCGCGAGATAGGAAGTCCCGTCCACACGCAGACAGGCTGTCTGGCCGAGTTCATATTTGGAGCCGTCGCGATTGCGACACGTGCAGCCAGCATCAGGCGGAGACGCATATGCTGCACCGGCGGTCGTAAGCGCGACCACCGCAGCGATGACAGCCAAGGGCCTTCTCCGCCAGTCTCTCATGAGCACATTATAATACAGAAATACCGACGCGGAAACGGACAATGCCGGCTGCATGGCAACCGGCACCGTCCGCAATGGGGGCCAACGCCCCTTCATCGAACCACTGACGTGATCCGCTGAACTCTTGACTTAGCTGGCCAGGCGAAGAACGGTGCCTTCGGCAATGGTCTTTTCAGCTTCGGCGATCGCGAACTGCTTGGAATCGGCGCTGAGGTTCAGGCCCTCGGCGCGGACAAACTCAACGTCGGTGATGCCGAAAAAGCCGAAGACCGTCTTCAGGTAGGCTTCCTGGTGATCCATGGCCGAAGCCGGGCCGGCAGAATAGTGGCCGCCGCGGGTGGAGGCGACAATGACCTTCTTGCCCTTGGCGAGGCCTTCCGGGCCAGATTCGGTGTAGCGGAAGGTCTTGCCGGAGACAGCCAGACGATCGATCCAGGCCTTGAGCTGGCTCGGGATGGAAAAATTGTACATCGGAGCGCCGACGACGACCGTGTCGGCGGCCAGGAACTCCTCGAGCATCTCGCGGCCGATCGTGACTTCGGCAGCGAGGCCGGCATCGATGCCGGCGAGATCGGCAGGTGCCATGATCTGTGCGCCAGTCAGATGAGGGATCTGGCTGGATGCGAGATCGCGGTAGGTCACGTTGGCATCCGGGCGGTCTGCCTGGATCTGGGCGGTGATAGCGGCTGTCAGGCGACGGGAGACGGAGTGATCACCGAGGATACCCGAGTCGATGTGAAGGACGTTCATGGGAAGCACCTTTGTGTTGGCGTTGCGGTGCATCACATATGATTTGAAAACAATCGCGCGATAAGTCCGCGGTTATTTGACATACTGTTTCCAAATGGAAACAATGAAACCCGGATACCGCGGCGGGAGACGAAAAACAGATGCAGGACCTGAACGACCTCGCCCTCTTCGCTGCCGTCGTGCGCAACAACGGTTTCAGTGCGGCGGCGCGCGATCTGAATATACCCAAATCCAAGCTGAGCAAACACGTGGCACGCCTCGAAGAGCAGCTTGGTGTGCGACTGTTGGAACGCTCGACGCGCAAGCTTCGCGTCACCGAGATCGGCCGGGTCTTCTATGAGCATTGCCAGAGCCTGCTCGATGGCGTCGCAGTCGCGGAAGCCGAGATCGCAGCCGTCAGGGCCGAGCCGACCGGCACGGTCCGCCTCGCCTGCCCGCTCGGCTTCACACCGATGCTCGCCGATATTCTGCCGGCGTTTCACCGCCGCTACCCCGGCGTCCGTCTGCTGATTACGGCGACCAACCGGAGGATCGACCTGATCGAGGAGCGGATCGACGTGGCGCTGCGAGCCCGCGATCAGCTCGACACCGACAATCAGCTGATCATCCGCAGGTTCGGCGAGGTTCGCCAAAGGCTTGCGGCCAGCCCCACTCTGCTCACCCGCTTCGACGACGTCACGATCGACACTCTCGGCGAAATGCCGACACTGTCGATGAACGAGAGCCACGCAACCGATGTCTGGCGCCTGGTCGATACGGAAGGAAACACCGCCGAAATTTCGCACCGACCGATCATCGGCTGCAGCGATTTTCTCATCCTGGAACGTGCGGCCATCGAAGGCATGGGGGTGGCGCTTCTGCCTGACCACATTTGCGAACGTGCCTTCCGGGCCGGCGTGCTTGCTCCGGTGCTTCCCGAATGGAGTTCGGGCGACGTCGTCGTTCACCTCGTTTTCCCCTCGCGTCACGGCATGCTACCGGCGACCCGCGCCCTGATCGACTATCTGGCCGACAATCTCCTGAACGCCATGCAGAAATGCCGCGAGATTGTTCCCAAGGGAGCCGGGTCGTTCGAGATTTGAGCGCGCAAGCAGTTGCAGACAAGCACTGCAAGGCGCAGCGCTTCGCATCACCAGACGATATCGCCCGGCGCGCGTTAGGGTGCGCCAAGCGTTCCGACGGCTGACCGCGCGGGCGCTCAGCAGCCATCGCCTATATGCCGGATCGCGGCCTTACGAATTCAATAGCTATCGGGAAAAAGTGGTGCCCCCACCAGGACTCGAACCCGGGACCCCCTGATTACAAATCAGGTGCTCTACCAACTGAGCTATAAGGGCACTTTCAGCGGTGGGAGTTATCACAATCTCACAGCGTGTAAAGCAAAATTGCGAATTCTCCCAATTTTTCAGATGCGTTCGGCGCCACGTCGTGCCAGAAACGAAGCCTAGGCTCGGCCACCGCGGCGATGCCCAACCTGTTGAACGGACTGAAAATTCATGGCCCGCACGTTCACTTCACTCGCGTTCCTTGCCTCACCCGCTGAAGAGGCGCAAAAGGCGGCGGCAGATCTGAAGGCGATTTACGGCGACCATGATGCCGATAGAGCCGACGTCATCGTCGCGCTCGGCGGCGATGGCTTCATGCTGCAGACACTGCACCAGACGATGAACTCGGGCAAGCTCGTCTACGGCATGAACAGGGGATCGGTCGGCTTTCTGATGAACCGCTACAGCACTGAAAATCTGACAGCGCGCATCTGCAACGCGGTGGAAAATGCCTTTCGTCCGCTGGAGATGCAGACCACCGACGGTCAAGGCGCAACGTTCAAGGCGCTCGCCATCAACGAAGTCTATCTGTTCCGGCAATCCTACCAGGCAGCCAAGCTGCGTGTGGTCATCGATGGCAAGACCCGGCTTGAAGAGTTGACCTGTGATGGCTTGCTGCTGGCCACACCCGCCGGCTCCACCGCCTACAATCTCTCGGCGCATGGACCGATCCTGCCGTTGGAAGCCCCTCTTCTGGCACTCACGCCCGTCAGCCCATTCCGTCCGCGTCGGTGGCGCGGCGCCCTGCTGCCAAACCACGTAACGGTCGAGATCGAGATCCTCGAGGCTGACAAGCGGCCGGTCAACGCCGTTGCCGACCACCAGGAAGTCAAGTCGGTGGCGAAGGTACGCATCGCCGAATCGGAGAACATGACCGCCCGCATCCTCTCGGATCCCGATCACTCCTGGTCCGACCGCATCCTCGCAGAGCAGTTTTCCAATTGAGCAGCCGGTCTCAACGCACGATATGGTATGATTTCGGCGTTCGCCGGGCGCCCGGCGAAGGATCAACGTTAGAAAATCCACCGCGTCGCGGTTCGAACAGGAAATCAAAAGCGATGCACAAGCCCCTCCTCCTTGCGCTTCTTATCGCCACGACCGGCGCGAGCGCCCATGCCGAGGATGCGAATGTGGTTTCGCCGCAAGTGACCTTCGTCACCAGTACCGGCTATTGGGAAGAAAGCGGCGATCCGCTTTCGGCACTGGACCCGAACGGTGAGCAGGCGCAAACACCCACAGAGCCGCGGAGTGCCGACGGCGCACGGCGCGGCTATTACAAGCTGATCGCCCTTCGGCAACAGGACGGCACGGCGCAGATCCACCTGCAGCAGATCGCGGCGACACCTGCCGGACCGGAAGTCGTCTCCTCCGCCGAACTCGAGGAGTTTTCGTCGCTGAAGGCCTATGTCACCGACATCCGGCCGGAAACCTCGACGGGCGTTACCGCACAGCCCGGCATGTTCGCGACCGTCTATTTGAAGACCGATCCCGCTGCCCGCGAACCGGAAACCTGGACGGTGCTGATCGACGATCTCGGCGACATCAAGGTCGAGCGGGCATCGAACTGAGCCATGTCTCCCAACAACTCCGCAGCGGTCCTCTAACAGCGCCACGAGCGGAGCGCCTGCGAGAAATTCCGATGCGTTAGACGCCAAAGACAAAGGCCGGATGCAAACACCCGGCCTTTATCGTCTCGTATTCGTTTCGCCAGGCAGGTAAGGCCCGCCTGCACTCGACGCTAGTTCAAATCGTCCACTGCGGCATCCGCGCCGCCGCTCACGCGGTGGGCAAGGGCAGCCTCCATGAACTCGTTCAGCTCGCCGTCGAGCACGTCACCCGGCGCCGTGCTCTCGACACCAGTGCGCAGGTCCTTTACCAGCTGGTAGGGCTGCAGCACGTAGGAGCGGATCTGGTGGCCCCAGCCGATATCGGTTTTTGAAGCCGCTTCGGCGTTGGCCGCGTCTTCGCGTTTTTTCAGTTCCGATTCGTAAAGGCGGGCACGCAGCATGTCCCAGGCCTTGGCCCGGTTCTTGTGCTGCGAGCGCTCCTGCTGGCACTGCACGACGATGCCGGACGGCATGTGCGTAATACGCACGGCCGAGTCGGTCGTGTTGACGTGCTGGCCGCCGGCACCCGACGAGCGATAGGTGTCGATGCGGCAATCGCTCTCGTTGATGTCGATCTGGATCGAGTCGTCGACAACCGGGTAAACCCAGATCGACGAGAACGACGTGTGGCGACGGGCGTTGCTGTCGTAAGGCGAAATACGAACCAGGCGGTGAACGCCCGATTCCGTTTTCAGCCAGCCATAGGCATTGTGCCCCTTGACCAACAGCGTTGCTGACTTGATGCCAGCCTCTTCGCCGTCCTGAATTTCCATCAGCTCGACCTTGTATCCCTGGCGCTCGGACCAGCGGGTGTACATGCGCAACAGCATGTTGGCCCAGTCCTGGCTTTCAGTGCCGCCGGCACCGGAGTGCACTTCGAGATAGGTGTCGTTCTGATCGGCTTCGCCCGACAGCATCGCCTCGACCTGCTTCTTGGCCGCTTCGTTGCGCAGTTCGCGCAGCGCCTGTTCTGCGTCGGCAACGATGGCAGCGTCGCCCTCTTCCTCGCCGAGTTCGATCAGTTCGATGTTGTCGCGCAGTTGCTGCTCGAAGCGGCGCAAGCCGTTGACGCCATCGTCAAGCTGCTGGCGCTCGCGCATCAGCTTCTGCGCTTCGGCAGCATCATTCCACAGCGACGGATCTTCCGCCTTGTTGTTCAACCAGTCCAGTCGTCTTACCGCCTGATCCCAGTCAAAGATGCCTCCTCAGCAGGCTTATGGCCTGCTTGATTTCGTCGACAATGTTCTCGATTTCGCTGCGCATGATCCTGCTTCTTGTGAACCCGATTTAACGTGAGCGTCAAATAGCGATGCCCGCCGCTGATGTAAAGGCGGCGGGCATTGCGAGACGAAGTATAGGGCCTAGAACAGGCCGTTGGAACCGGAGGTGACGGCCTGGTTGGCCTGCGGAGAATTCTTGAGGATCTCCTCCGGCGGCACGTACTGGTCGAGGCCACCGATGACCGAGAAAGTGTCAGCCGGACCGGTTCCGGGCTTGAAGGCTTCGATGATGGTGTCCGGCTCGCCCTCATAGGCGGCCATGCCGGTCTTGCGGTTGACGGCGATCATGTTCATGCCTTCCGGCACCACGAACTTGCCGGGACGCGAGCCCTTCACGGCTTCCTGCATGAAGTTGTTGAAGATCGGCACCGCAAGGCTGCCGCCGGTGGCACCCCTGCCGAGCGGGGCCGGGTTGTCGAAACCGAGGTAAAGGCCTGCAACGAGGTCAGGGGTGTAGCCGACGAACCAGGCGTCCTTTTCGTCGTTTGTGGTACCGGTCTTGCCGGCGACCGGGCGATCGAGCTTGATCTTTCCGGCGGCGGTGCCGCGCAGGACCACACCCTCCATCATCGAGGTGATCTGGTAGGAGGTCATCGGGTCGAGAACCTGCTCGCGGTTGTCGGTCAGCACAGGCTCCTCCTGCTCTGCCCAATCCCCTGCATTGCAATTGTCGCAGGTCCGGTCTTCGTGACGGAAGATCGTCTTGCCGTAGCGGTCCTGGATCCGGTCGATCAGCGACGGCTTGATCTGCTTGCCACCATTGGCAAGAACCGAATAGGCCGAAACCATGCGCAGGACGGTGGTCTCGCCCGAGCCGAGCGACATCGCCAGCAAGGGCGGCATCTTGTCGTAGATGCCGAAGCGCTCGGCATATTCGGCGACGATGTTCATGCCCATGTCGTTGGCGAGGCGAACGGTCATCAGGTTACGAGACTTCTCGATGCCGAGACGCAGCGTCGACGGGCCGGCAGAGCCACCGCCATAGTTTTCCGGGCGCCAGACCTGGCCACCGGCGACGATTTCGATCGGAGCGTCGAGAATGACCGACGCGGGCGTGTAGCCGTTGTCAAGCGCTGCCGCATAGACGAACGGCTTGAACGAGGACCCCGGCTGGCGCATCGCCTGGGTCGCGCGGTTGAATTCCGACTGACCGTAGGAGAAGCCACCGACCATCGCCAGCACGCGGCCGGTCTGGGGATCCATGGCGACGAGGCCGCCCTGAACCTTTGGCGGCTGACGCAGGCGATATTCGCCCTTTTCCGCCAGAGGCTCGACATAGACGACGTCTCCCGGGCCCAGCACGCCTTCCGGCGACTTGGCGGATTTGCGTTCGCCACCAGCGGAGCGATAGGCCCACTGCATGTTCTTGGCGGAGATATGACCGGTCACGCGTTCGGCGATGATCTTGCCGGACGCTTCCTTGTCCGGCTGGATGCCGATTTCGACACCCTGGCCATCGGCCGAGAGCACGACCGCCAATTTCCATTCCGGCACGTCGGCCAGGGCAACGACCTTGCCGAGCGGCTCGCCCCAGTCGCCGCCGATCTCGATCGACTTGACCGGGCCGTGGAAACCGCGACGCTCGTCATAGCTGAGCAGCCCGTCCTGCAGCGCCTTGCGCGCAGCGATCTGCATGCGTGGATCGAGCGAGGTGCGAACCGAAAGGCCACCCTCATAAAGGGCGTTGTCGCCGTATTTCTGGATGATCTGCCGGCGTACTTCCTCGGCGAAGAAATCGGATGCGAAGAGATGCGCACCACCGCGGCGCGGATTGACGCCGAGCGGCTGCTTCTTTGCATCTTCGCCGTCGGTCTTGCTGACGTAGCCGTTCTCGACCATGCGGTCGATGACCCAATTGCGCCGTTCGATCGCAGCATCCGCCTTGCGGAAAGGATGATAGTTTGCAGGGCCCTTCGGCAGCGCGGCGAGGTATGCCGTCTCGGCGATCGTCAGTTCCGTCACCGATTTGTCGAAATAAGTGAGCGCCGCGCCGGCGATGCCGTAGGAATTGAGGCCGAAGAAGATCTCGTTGAGATAGAGCTCGAGAATGCGGTCCTTGCTATAGGCCTGCTCGATGCGGAAGGAGAGGATCGCTTCCTTGACCTTGCGGTCGATCGTCTGGTCCGACGAGAGCAGGAAGTTCTTGGCCACCTGCTGGGTGATCGTCGACGCGCCGACAGGGCGGCGGCCTGATCCGAAATTCTGGAGGTTGACGGCGATGGCGCGGGCCAGGCCGGTGATATCGACGCCGGGATGCTGATAGAAATTCTTGTCTTCAGCGGAAATGAACGCCGCCTTGACGCGGTCCGGGATCGCCTGGATCGGCAGATAGAGGCGCCGCTCGCGCGCGTACTCCGCCATCAGCGCGCCGTTACCGGCATGAAAGCGCGTCGTCACTGGTGGCGAATACTTCGCCAGCACCTCATAGTCAGGCAAGTCCTTGGTGACAACGCCCAAATAAAGCGCCGCGGCCGCAGCCACGCCGAGCAGCAAAAACGCACCAATCCCGAAGAAATATCCAATCAGTCTGATCATCAGTCAGATACCGGTACCTTATTATCGTCCAATTGCCAGGCCGCGGAACCGATAAGGACGCTTCCCGTCCCATCGGTCCGCATTCCGTCGGCCTGGCCAAACGCTTCCATCAGAAATCATCTGGCATCGCAGCTACGCGCGCCCACCCAGCTCCTCATATGGCGAGGGGCACCGGGCATCAACACTGTTTCCCAACAAATCCGGGCGCAATTCGGGATAGGTCCCGGATTGTGCGTAAAATAGGGCTTGTTACCGATTATCGAGTGCGCATCCTGTTGAAAAGCATATCGCTGTTACCGGGGCGACACAAATCACTTCCTATGCCACGCCGTCAAACAGCTTGTCGCGGCTAAACCTTAGCCGCCGTTTGCAACGGCCTGATCACGATAGCGCTTGATGGCAACAGCAAGAAGACCGGATACTTTCTTTCGCCATTCCGGATCAAGCAGCAGCTTCTCGTCGTCCTTGTTCGACATGAAACCGAGCTCGAGCAGGATTGAGGGAACATCTGGCGCCTGCAGCACTCGGAAGCCCGCATGACGGTGCGGATTGTTGATGAGATTGATCTGTCCTTCGAAGGACGACACCACGGTGCGCGCCATATTGACCGAAAAAGCCTGGGTTTCGCGGCGTGTCAGATCGATAAGGATATCGGCGACTTCCGCCGGCTCGCTCTGGAGCGGTACGCCAGCGATCTCGTCCGAGAGGTTTTCGCGTTGCGCCAGGTCGGCCGCCAGATGGTCGGAGGCCTTGTCGGAAATCGTATAGACGGTGGCGCCGCGAATATCCTTCTGCTTGAGCGTATCGGCGTGGATCGAAATAAACAGATTGGCGCCTTTGTTGCGGGCGATCTGCACCCGCTGCGGCAATGACAGGAAGACATCCTTGTCGCGCGTCAGAAAGGCTTCGATGCCGCTTTCACGGCTGAGGGTGGCAACCAGCTCCTGCGCAAAGGCAAGCGTGACATGTTTTTCCTCGGTCTTGGTGGCTCCGCCGATCGCTCCAGTGTCGATGCCGCCATGACCGGCATCGATTGCAATCACGAAGGCGCTACCCTTTTCCGCGGGCGCAATTGTCGGCCTGTCTGTTTTTGCCGCGACAACGGAACCCGTCCATTGCTGATCACCCAGGAGCGCATCGAAGCGGGGCTGGTCGACCTTCTCGGCATCAATGACCAGGCGATAGCTCTTGCCGCCCTCCTCCTCGATGACCTCGGCGTTGGTGACCGCGACCGGCCCCTTTGCCGATAGCACGAGGCGAGAACTGCCAGCCCCCATGCCGCCATAGCGGATGGCCTCGAACAATCCCCTCGGCTCAAGGCTCTCGGCTTTCAGACCAAAGGCGGTTTCCGGCAGATCGACGACGACCCGTATCGGGTTAGCCACGTAATGGATCGAAAAGTCGGGCTTCCGATCGAACTCGACGACGACGCGCGTGCGTGCGTCGTCGCCGGCAACCCGTGCGCCGAATGCCAGCAATGGCGCGGGCTCGGCCGCATTCGCCACCGGTCCAGGCACCATCAATGCCCCTGCAACGAACGCTGAGGCCACAACACGCGCGCCACCGCGCAGCAGTGCTGACAACAGTGAAGCGTCCCTATGAACAGCCGAAGGCTTCACCCCGGTTTCTCCGTCAATACACGAAATCCGAGCGGTCAACGCGCCAGGCATCCGCCCGCGCACACCGCGACATCCCTTGATCAATGAACCCTTATGGTTAACCAAAGCTTGACAGCGCTCCTTAAGCAACGCGGACAAAGCATACGATTCGCTGTTCCCCGACCTACTCTACCGGGGCAAGCGAATCGATCATTATTGTGGCGGCACAGGCTTTTCCCTTGCCAATGTGACATAGAAAACATAAAAGCATCACAAGGAGAAAGTGTTGACGGGATAGAATCGTCGGCCGGGCAGCCGGAGCATTCCAGAGCTTGGCGCCAGGGAGTGATCGAGCCGGAATTGCCGGTTGAAACCGTATCATCTTTCCGCGGCCGCAAGGTGTTCATCCGCCGTCGCTGCATTTCCTCCCCGTACACTGGATCGCAAATTTCCGGCGGTGGCCGGAGTTCTTAGCGGTGATTTTTTCACCGGCAAGCCCGCAAGCGGGCGCATTCATCGGGTCTTTATGAGACCTTTGACATTGGCATTCTTGTTTGGTCATTGATGTTGACTCAGCGGTATCGGTCAGAAGTAGAGAGGCCCCGGAACGTAACCGTTCCGGCTGCCATCTGGCTGCTGCACCATCACCTGCACCAGACAGGACCTTTCACATCCGACGCACCAACTGACGCGAGTGGCAGTCTTCCCATGGAAGAACGTCTGCCGCCCGTTCCGCTGTCGCGTCGAGGAGCACAACTTAGATGGCAGAGAAAATGCTTATCGATGCGTCTCACTCTGAAGAGACGCGCGTCGTTGTCGTTCGCGGGAACCGCATAGAAGAATTCGACTTCGAATCGGAACACAAGAAACAGATACGCGGCAACATCTACCTCGCAAAGGTAACGCGAGTGGAGCCTTCGCTCCAGGCGGCCTTCGTCGACTACGGCGGCAACCGCCACGGGTTCCTGGCGTTTGCCGAAATCCATCCCGACTACTATCAGATTCCGCTGGCTGACCGGCAGGCGCTGTTGAAGGCGGAAGCCGAAGAAGCGCGCCGCGACGACGACATCGAACACGTCGAAACGGCAACGCCGACACAGCCCGCGCTCAGCGTTCCGGTTGATCTGGAAATTGCCGCCGAAACGGAAGTTGTCACGGAAGTGACCGAGACTGCAGCCGAAGCAGTCGTCGAGGCGGAAGCGCCGGCCGAAAAGCCCAAGGCAAAGCCGAAGCGCCCGCGCCGGACCAAGGCGAAGATCGCCGAAGAGGCCGCTGCAGCCGCTGCAGCAACCGAAGAGGCGGACGCCGGCGAAGAAGGCAATGGTGGCGAGATGGCCGCCATGGTCGACACCGATTCGATCTCGGAAGACGTCGACAGCCGCCGACGCCGCGATGACGACGACGATGATGACGACAGCCACGATGGCGAGAAGGAAATCATCGAGTCCGTCGGCGCCGAAGATGCAATGGAAGAGGTTCCGGATCGTCACGTGCGCAAGCCGCGCAAGCAGTACCGCATCCAGGAAGTCATCAAGCGCCGCCAGATCCTGCTCGTCCAGGTCGCCAAGGAAGAACGTGGCAACAAGGGCGCAGCGTTGACGACCTACCTGTCGCTCGCTGGCCGTTACTCGGTGTTGATGCCGAACACGGCTCGTGGCGGCGGCATCTCCCGCAAGATCACCAACCTGCAGGACCGCAAGCGCCTGAAGGAAATCGCACGTGGCCTCGAAGTGCCGCAGGGCATGGGCGTCATTCTGCGCACCGCCGGTGCCAACCGCACCAAGGTGGAGATCAAGCGCGACTTCGAATATCTGATGCGCCTGTGGGAGAACGTCCGCACGCTGACGCTCAACTCCACGGCACCCTGCCTCGTTTACGAGGAAGGCAGCCTGATCAAGCGCTCGATCCGCGACCTTTACAACAAGGACATCAGCGAGATCGTCGTTTCGGGCGAGGAAGGCTACAAGGAAGCCAAGGGCTTCATGAAGATGCTGATGCCGAGCCACGCCAAGGTGGTTCAGCCTTACCGCGACGTTCATCCGATCTTCTCGCGTTCCGGTATCGAAGCGCAGCTTGACCGCATGCTGCAGCCGCAGGTGACGCTGAAGTCGGGCGGCTACATCATCATCAACCAGACGGAAGCTCTGGTTTCGATCGACGTCAACTCCGGTCGTTCGACCCGCGAGCATTCGATCGAGGACACGGCACTTCAGACGAACCTCGAAGCCGCCGAAGAAGTTGCGCGCCAGCTGCGCCTTCGCGACCTTGCAGGCCTCGTCGTCATCGACTTCATCGACATGGAAGAAAAGCGGAATAACCGCTCGGTCGAGAAGCGTCTGAAGGATTGCCTGAAGAACGATCGCGCCCGCATCCAGGTCGGCCGCATCTCGCACTTCGGCCTGCTCGAAATGTCGCGCCAGCGCATCCGCGCCTCGGTACTCGAATCGACGATGCAGACCTGCCCGCATTGCAACGGCACGGGCCACGTCCGCTCGCAGTCTTCGGTCGCGCTGCATGTCCTTCGCGGCATCGAAGAGCACCTGCTCAAGAACACCACGCACAACATCACCGTTCGCACGATCCCCGATATCGCGCTCTATCTGCTCAACCAGAAGCGCAGCACGATCATGGATTACGAACAGCGCTTCGGCGTCTCGATCATCATCGAGGCTGACGCCCATGTCGGCGCGCAGCACTTTGCGATCGACCGCGGCGAACCGGTCGAAAACCCGGTCAAGATCGAACAGATCCTGCACTTCGAGCCGGAGCCCGAAGAAGACGACGACATCGTGATCGAAGAGGATCTCGACGAGGAAGAACCAGAAGAAGTGGTCGTCGAGCAGCGCCAGGAACAGCCGAAGGCTGCTGCCCAGGCTGACGACCAGAACGGCCGCAAGCGCAAGCGTCGCCGCCGTCGTCGTGGCAAGGGCAGCCAACAGGCCGACGGTGCTACCGCACAGGACGCCGATGCCGCAGACGAAGGCGATGACGCCACGGAGACCGATGGCGACGAGGACGAAAACGATGCGGATGCGCTGACAGCCGACGGCGAACAGAAGCGCAAGCGCCGTCGTCGCGGCAAGCGCGGTGGCCGCCGTAACCGTCCGGAACTGGGCGAAGGTGAAGTCGAAGGCGAAGAGCAGGCTGCTGCATCCGCTGACGACGAGGTCGACGAGCAAGGCGACGTCGAAGCCCCTGCAACAGCCGAGGTTGAAGCGGTCGCTGTGATTGCCGAAGCCGAGATCGTAGCGGAAGAGGTGGAACCGGTCGTCGAGAAGGCCGCCAAGCCGAAGCGCACACGCAAGAAGGCCGTCAAGGCCGACGAGCCTGTGGCCAGCGCCGACGAGGCTGCACAGAGCGCGGTCGAGGCACAGCCGGAAGTCGCGGTAGAGCCGGTACCGGAAGCAATCGTAGAGGCGGCCGCCGACCTCGAAGAAGGCAAGCCTGCCCGTGCCAACCGCGACCTGTCGACGATTGCATCGGAACCGGTGCTGACCTCGACGGTCACGAACAAGAACGAAAGCACCGAAGAGGACCAGTCCAAGCCCAAGAAGGGCGGATGGTGGCAGCGCCGCGGCTTCTTCTAAGCCGCGACTGACCTTCGGAAGAACAGAAAAGCCCGGACCTTGCTTGGTCCGGGCTTTTTTCGTTTGGGGCTGGTGACAAAAGCGAGCGTGCGCCGCGACCATGGCGAGAGTGCGCTGCGGCCCAACAGGACCTGATGCTCCGGTTCTCGCGTATGTCGTCGTCGCGAAATCTCCGCGCGCGTTCACGAAAGCTTCAGGTGGCTGTTTGCCTCAGAATTTGAATCAAGGCGCTGTCAAAGTGAATCCGCCAGCGGCCGCAAGCGCCTGAAATGACTTAAACTCAGGAAATCCAGCGGGCAAGGCGGTCCACGGCTTCGACCATGTCTCCTGTCGATCCGGCATAGGAGAACCGCATCGTCCGATGCCCTTCGAGTGGATCGAAATCGAAGCCCGGTGTCGCAGCCACGTTGATTTCAGCCAGCATCCGGCGGGCGAATGCCATGCTGTCATTGGTAAAGCGGCTGACATCCGCATAGGCGTAAAAGGCACCATCCATGGGCGAAGCGATGGTGAAGCCAATCTCCGGCAGGCGCTTCAGCAGCATTTCACGATTGGCGGCATAGGCTGCCTTGTAACCGTCGAGTTCGACCTGCGCACCAAGTGCCGCCTCGGCAGCGATCTGTGACAATTCCGGTGGCGAGATGTAAAGGCTCTGGGCGATGCGCTCGAAGCCTCGAACCTGCTTTTCCGGCAGCACCATCCAGCCGATTCGCCAGCCGGTCATGCAATAATATTTGGAAAAGGAATTGATGACGACGACGTCGTCGGTGACCTCCAGAGCGCTTGCCTCCTCGCCGGCAAAAGTCAGTCCGTGATAGATCTCGTCCGAGATGAAGGCGATGTTCTCAGTGCGGCAATAGTCGGCGAGCGCCTTGAGACCCGCCCTGCCCGTCACCGTGCCCGTCGGATTGGCCGGGCTTGCCAGAAGAACGCCCTTCAACGGTCGCCCGATCTTGGCAGCAGCCCGCGCCAGGTTTTCAGGCGTCAGCGTGAAGCCGCTTTCGGCATTGGCTTCCACCTCGACGACCGTCAGGCCGAGGGCTGCAAGAATGTTGCGATAAGCGGGATAGCCGGGCCGCGCGATCGCCACGCAATCGCCGGGATCGAAGAGCGCGAGGAAAGCCAGGTTGAAACCGGCCGACGAGCCGGTGGTCACCGCGATGCGTTGCGGATCGAGCGCGATGCCATGGCGCTTGTGATAATGCGCGGCGATGGCAGTTCTCAGCGACAGCGTGCCGAGCGCATCGGTATAGCCGAGACGGCCATGTTCGAGCGCCTTGCGTGCCGCATCGAGAGCAGCCTTCGGCGCCGGGTGCGCCGGTTGGCCAACGGCCATTGAAATCACCGGGTGACCGGCGTCGCGGCGGCGCGTGGCCTCCGCGAGCACGTCCATGGCATGAAAGGGTTCGACGGCGCTGCGGTTCGACAATTCCACCAAGGCAATATCCTCAAGAAGCGGCGCGTATCAACCTACGCTGATACTCCATTCGGCCCCTTTGCCCGATCGCCAAAGGCTTCACAAGTCCGCGAGCGCCGTATTTCCGCCGATTTTGCCGTTTCGTTTCACCGGGGGCCACCCTATGCTGCCCGCGTGTTGCGGTGTTGGAGAATCCTGTTGTCTTTTACACGCGCGCATTGACGCCGTATCGCGACATGGACGACAGACAGGGCAGGCAGAGACAACGAGGTAAAAATGAATTTCAGCACGAAAATGATTGCCGCCGGGGCGCTCGCCGCGCTCATGGCAGGGGTCAGCTTGCCGCAAAACGCGCTCGCGCTCGACCAGAAGCAGAAAGACGAGTTTGGCGCCTTCATCAAGGAATACCTGCTTGCCAACCCCGAGATCATGCTCGAGGTTCAGGAGGCGCTCGCGAACAAGCAGCGCGCAAAGCAGCAGGAAGCCGCCGAAGGCGCGATCTCCGAGAACAAGAAGGCGATCTTCAATTCCAAGTACGACATGGTCCTTGGCAATCCTGATGGAGACGTCACGGTCGTCGAGTTCTACGACTACAATTGCGGCTACTGCAAACGTGCACTGACCGACATGGAAGATATCCTCACCAAGGACAAGAATGTCCGCTTCGTGCTGAAGGAATTGCCGATCCTCGGTCCGGATTCGCTTGCTGCCCATAAGGTCAGCGCCGCCTTCCGGCTCGTCGCGCCGGAGAAATTTGGCGAGTTCCACCGGGCCTTGCTCGGTGGTGAGGACCGTGCAACCGAGGAAACGGCGATTGCCGTTGCCGGCAAGCTCGGCGTCACCGAAAAGCAGCTGCGGGCCAAGATGGAAAAGGAGCCGCATGACGCGGCCGTGCGCGAGGCCTATAGCCTTGCCAACGATCTCGGCATCACCGGCACGCCGTCCTATGTCATCGGCAACGAGGCGGTCTTCGGTGCCGTCGGCGCCGAAGAAATCAGCACCAAAGTGGCCAACATGCGCAGCTGCGGCAAGACCGCCTGCTGAGCGCCTGCACTCAACGACCTGTCCCAACTGTGGACAAATCCCGCGAGGACCCAAAGGGCTTTTCCTCGCGGGACCAGCAGTCTATAGGTAACCCTCTATCACTGGACCGGAATCCCGCATGCCCACCAAAATTTTCGTGCTGAACGGCCCCAACCTGAATGCGCTCGGCAAGCGCGAACCGGGGATCTATGGCGGCCAGACACTCGCCGACATCGAGGCACTGTGCACCACGGAAGGCAAGGCATTGGGACTGGAAGTCGATTTTCGACAATCCAACCATGAAGGCACGCTGGTCGACTGGCTGCACGAGGCCGGCGAAAAGGCCGCTGGTGTCGCAATCAATCCTGCGGCCTACGGTCATACGTCGATCGCGCTGCACGATGCCATCCGCGCCATTGGCATCCCGGTGGTCGAACTGCATCTTTCCAACATCCACGCGCGTGAAGAATTCCGCCACAAGTCGATGATCGCACCTGCGGTCAAAGGCGTTATCTGTGGTTTCGGCGCGCAGAGTTACATTCTGGCGCTGCATGCGCTAAAGAACCTGACAGAAACGTCGAAATAAAAAGAACACGAGGCTCATATCCCATGGCTGACAAGAAACCCGGTATCGACCAGGCGCTGATCCGCGATCTCGCCAATATCCTGAACGACACGGATCTCACCGAGATCGAAGTGGAGCAGGAAGATCTTCGCATCCGCGTATCGCGCGCCGGCACCCCGGTCGCCGTCTCGATGCCGGCCTATCAGGCTCAGCCGGCGGTCCACGCTGCGCAGCCGGCCGCTGTCGCCGCACCGGCGGAAACCAGCCGCACCTCCAAGAATGCCGTAACGGCTCCCATGGTCGGCACGGCCTATCTGGCACCCGCTCCAGGCGCCCGCCCGTTCATCGAGGTTGGCACCGTGGTCAAGGAAGGCCAGACGGTCCTGATCATCGAAGCGATGAAGACCATGAACCAGATCCCTGCCCCGCGTTCGGGCAAGGTGACCGAAATCTTCGTCCAGGACGCAGCCCCCGTCGAATATGGCGAGCCGCTGATCGTAATCGAATAAGGCGGCGCTGCGATGATCTCGAAAATTCTCATTGCCAATCGCGGCGAAATCGCCCTTCGCGTGCTGCGCGCCTGTAAGGAGCTCGGCATCGCGACGGTGGCCGTCCACTCCACGGCCGACAGCGACGCCATGCACGTGCGCCTCGCCGACGAAAGCGTCTGCATCGGTCCTCCGCCGTCGCGCGATAGCTATCTGAACATTCACCAGATCGTCGCCGCCTGCGAAATCACCGGCGCTGATGCCGTGCACCCGGGCTACGGCTTCCTGTCAGAAAACGCCAAGTTCGCCGAAATCCTCGAAGCGCACGACATCACCTTCATTGGGCCGACCGCGGAACATATCCGCATCATGGGCGACAAGATCACCGCCAAGAAGACGGCGCAGGAGCTTGGCATCCCCGTGGTTCCAGGCTCCGACGGCGAAGTGCGCCCGGAAAATGCGCTCGAAGTGGCGCGCAAGATCGGCTTCCCGGTCCTGATCAAGGCAACCGCCGGCGGCGGCGGCCGCGGCATGAAGGTCGCAAAGACCGAAGCCGAACTCGAAGAGGCCGTTTCGACCGCTCGTTCCGAGGCGCTTGCCGCCTTCGGCAATGACGCCGTTTACATGGAAAAGTATCTCGGCAAGCCGCGCCACATCGAAATCCAGATCGTCGGCGACGGCGAAGGCAATGCGATCCATCTCGGCGAGCGCGACTGCTCGTTGCAGCGGCGCCACCAGAAGGTCTGGGAAGAGGCGAACTCCCCGGCCCTCAACGTCGAGCAGCGCATGAAGATCGGCGAAGTCTGCGCCGATGCCATGCGCAAGCTGAAGTACCGCGGCGCAGGCACGATCGAGTTCCTCTACGAGAACGGCGAGTTCTATTTCATCGAAATGAACACCCGTCTGCAGGTGGAACACCCGATCACCGAGGCGATCACCGGCATCGACCTGGTGCACGAGCAGATCCGCGTCGCATCGGGTGGCGGACTTTCGGTCAAGCAGGAAGACATCGTGTTTTCCGGTCACGCGATCGAGTGCCGCATCAACGCTGAGGATCCGCGCACCTTCGTCCCCTCTCCGGGCACGATCACGCATTTCCACGCACCGGGCGGTCTCGGCGTTCGCGTCGATTCGGGCGCCTATCAGGGCTACCGGATCCCGCCCTACTACGACAGCCTGATCGGCAAGCTCATCGTCCATGGCCGCACGCGCGTCGAATGCATGATGCGCCTTCGTCGCGTGCTCGACGAATTCGTCATCGACGGCATCAAGACGACGCTGCCGCTGTTCCAGGACCTGATCAACAATCAGGACATCGCGAACGGCGATTACGACATCCATTGGCTGGAGCATCATCTGGCCACGACGTCCGAATAGGACCGTGCATTGAAAGGGACGCGCAGCAAGCAACCCGACGTAACACCGGACATGCTGCTGCGCGCCTATTCCATAGGCCTGTTTCCGATGGCCGATTCGGCAGACGACCCGGAACTCTTCTGGGTCGAGCCGGAAATCCGCGGCGTCATCCCGCTCGATGGCTTTCACGTCTCGCGCAGCCTCGCAAAGACAATCCGCAAGAGCCACTTAGACATCCGCTTCAACACTGCCTTCGAGGCCGTCATGGAAGGTTGTGCCGCGCCGGCACCCGATCGGCCGACGACCTGGATCAACAGCAAGATCCGCGCCCTCTACGCCACGCTTCACTCCATGGGCTACGCACACAGCGTCGAAGCCTGGGAGGACGGCGCGCTGGTCGGTGGGCTCTACGGTGTCTCCCTCGGCTCTGCATTCTTTGGCGAAAGCATGTTCTCCAGACGCACCGACGCGTCGAAGATCTGCCTCGTGCATCTGGTGGAACGGCTTCGCGCCAAAGGCTTTGAGCTGCTCGACACCCAGTTCACCACGGAGCATCTGAAATCGTTCGGCGCAATCGACGTGCCGAAGGCCGAGTATGAAATCATGCTCGCCGATGCGATGAACTCGCCCGATCTAACGTTTTGAGCTCATCATCTACCTGAGCCTCTAATGCGAACGCCGCTTTTCACCCGTCTCGACCCTTCTCAATCGCGTTGCATTGATACGTCACGCAGAGCGAAGTCCGCTCACAAAATGAGTCGTGCAAACGCTCTATCGCTTTGTTTTGACGGATTTCTTTGCGGATGCCATCTCGCTGAACTTGCAAGATGCTGCACATGGTTGGTCTCGGTACACCCGATGCCAACGTAAGCGACGTGGTACCGGCAGGAGTGCTTACCCGCCCCCTTCAACGCGCTCACTCAAGCGCACCGGATAATGGCGTCGGCACAGAAAAATTGAGAGATAACGCGGCCGCGTTAAAGGGCGCTCGGCAGGCAAGATTATTTCTTGGAAGCCGTATCCGGCGGCGGCAGGTCCGACGTCGCCTTGCAGGACTGCAGCCAGACGTCGTAGACGGGGTGCTCGACGGCATTGAGACCGGGGCTGTCAGCAAACATCCAGCCGGTAAAGATCCGCCTGATCTTGCGGTCGAGGGTGATTTCGTCGACCTCAACGAAAGTCGTGATCTTCTGCGCTTCGGTGTCGTCCCTGTTGTAGCAGACGCGTGGCGTTACCTGCAGGGCGCCGAACTGGACGGTCTCACCGATATAGACGTCGAAGGTGGTGATACGGCCGGTGATCTTGTCGATGCCGGAAAACACGGCGACGGGATTGTTAATCCGCGCGGCCTCGGCCGTACCGGTCGAGGCTACCATCGGCAGCGCGGCAAGCGCAGCGACACAGAGCTGGCTCGACATCTGGCCGATTGTTTTCCGCAGATAAGAACCCGCCATTCCCGCCTGTCTCCCGCGCGCCTTGCATTCACCGTTGATGGATATCAGGCGCTAAACATGAAATGTGGCCGCCCCGTGGTCACAGGACCATTTGGTGAAGCGGCGCACGCTTGTCCGACGTCAAGCGTCTCAGGAACCCGGCGTCCAGGCATCGTAGTCGCCCGTTACGCGCGGACGTGCACCGGTCCCGGCGATCGAACCCTGCGGCCTGTAGGCGTTGGCCGTGCCGGTCGGGTTCGGGCGGTGCGGCTTCTGCCACTCGCGGGCGACGTACTTCTCGTCAGCCGGCGAAACGTCGGTGCGGTGATGCATCCAGCCGTGCCAGCCAGCCGGAATAGCCGAGGCCTCGGCATAGCCGTTGTAGATCACCCAGCGGCGCGTGCGGCCTTCGGAGTCCTTGCCGCCCTGGTAATACACGTTGCCGAGCTCGTCTTCGCCGACACGCTGGCCGTTACGCCAGGTATGAAAGCGCGTTCCGATCGTCTGTTGGTTCCACCAGGTGAAAATCTGCAGCAGGAGCTTCATGGATGCGGTCCTCAACCGACCGTTGGGAAGGCGGCCGGATACCAAAACTATGTCCCCGCTTATGCCCCGCCACTCCAGCCTTGTCCAGTCTTTCCGAGGTAAAGACGGTCATTTCAACGGCATGTGAAAGCCGAAATGGCTGCGCACAAAACCGAGACGCTCATAGAATCGGTGCGCCGCCGCGCGCGTCGCGTTCGAGGCGAGTTGCACCTTTGCGGCCCCCGCCTCACGCGCCCGCTCGATCGCATGGCGCATCATGCGTTCGCCGATGCCGCGGCCGCGCATATCTACACGGGTCTGCACGGCCTCGATCAGCAGTCTTGGCTTCCCTCGCCCCGAAAGCGATGTCAGCAGTGTTGTCTGAAACGTGCCGACGACATCATCACCGAGACAGGCGACGTAGAGAGTTTGAAGCGAGGAAGTGTCAATGCGCGCGAAAGCGGCAAGATAGTCAGCGAAAGCTTCGGGCTCGGTCGTATCTCCATGCCCGCCAACCTCGTCGGCAGCAAAGAGCGCGATGATATCAGGAAGATCGGCCAGTTCGGCCCTGCGGATATCGAAGTCTACTGTCGCGTCCATGTGGTCTCCGGCGGCCTGGAAATCAGCGCCAAGCGTCAATCATCACAAGGATACGGTCTCGTGACAGCCAACGCCGTACGCAATCTTTTCCACAACCCATGACAAACCGCCGCTCACAAGCACCTGCATCGGGAGCAAGCAAGCGTCAGGAGAGCGGTTTCTCGAGAATGAGCGCCGGAAGCCCCGACTGCTCGTCGCCGCAATTGCTGACTTGACCGACTTCGTTGAAGCCGTGAGCCCGATAGAATGCAAGGGCATGAAGGTTCTGCGGCTCGACTTCGACCCGCATGCGTTCTGCATCCGGGAAGCAGGTTTCGAGTTCGGCGAAAATATCGCGTCCGATACCCTGACCCTGGAGTTTCGGCAGAACGTAAAGCTGATGGAGCATCACGGTCTTCTTCAACGTGTCGGACATGGATGCATACCCCATGCCGCCGATACTGCGACCGTCGTCGGCCACGAGGAATTCCGCGTCCTTGCGCTCCAACCGGGCCTTCAACGCCGGCAGCGAATGCCAGCGCCCTGTCAGTTCGTTGACCTTCTCGACGCCATAGTATGTGTCATAGGTCGCGTGCCACGTCTCGACGAGCAGCGCGCGAACCTTCTCCAGATCGCGCTCGCTCGCCGTTCGGACGAAGAACACCGCTTATTCCTCGATGCCGAGCTTGGCCTTGACCAGAGCCTGAACGGCCTGCGGATTGGCCTTACCGCCGGTCGACTTCATCACCTGGCCGACGAACCAGCCGGCCAGCGACGGTTTTGCCTGCACCTTGGCGACCTGATCCGGGTTGGCGGCGATGATCTCGTCAACCGCCTTCTCGATGGCGCCGGTGTCCGTCACCTGCTTCATGCCGCGTGCTTCGACGATCTCGGCGGGATTTCCACCTTCGTTCCAGACGATCTCGAAGAGATCCTTGGCAATCTTGCCGGAGATCGTCTCGGCCTTGATGAGATCGATGATGCCGCCCAACTGGGCCGGGGAAACCGGAGTCTCTTCAATGGCTTTGCCGGCTTTGTTCAAGGCGCCGAGCAGGTCGTTGATGACCCAGTTTGCGGCGATCTTGCCATCACGGCCTTCGGCGACCGCCTCGAAATAGTCGGCAATCGACTTTTCCGACACCAGCACCGAAGCATCGTAGACCGACAGGCCCATGGCGCTGACAAAGCGTTCCTTCTTGTCGTCGGGCAATTCCGGCAGATCGGCCTTCAGCGCGTCGACGAAAGCCTGATCGAATTCGAGCGGCAGCAGATCCGGATCCGGGAAGTAGCGATAGTCATGCGCATCTTCCTTCGAGCGCATCGAGCGCGTCTCACCCTTGTTCGGGTCGAACAAACGGGTTTCCTGGTCGATGGAGCCGCCGTCTTCCAGAATGCCGATCTGGCGGCGTGCTTCGTACTCGATCGCCTGGCCGATGAAGCGGATGGAGTTGACGTTCTTGATTTCGCAACGGGTGCCGAAGCCTTCGCCCGGGCGGCGGACCGAGACGTTGACGTCGGCGCGCATCGAGCCTTCATCCATGTTCCCATCGCAGGTGCCAAGGTAGCGCACGATCGAGCGCAGCTTGGTCATGTAGGCCTTGGCCTCGTCGGACGAGCGCATATCGGGCTTGGAGACGATTTCCATCAGCGCCACGCCGGAACGGTTGAGGTCGACATAGGACATCGACGGGTGCTGGTCATGCATCGACTTGCCGGCATCCTGCTCGAGGTGCAGGCGCTCGATGCCGATCTCGACGTCTTCGAACTGGCCCTGGCGATCCGGCCCGACGGAAATGATGATCTGTCCCTCGCCGACGATCGGATCCTTGAACTGCGAGATCTGATAGCCCTGCGGCAGGTCGGGGTAGAAGTAGTTCTTGCGGTCGAAGATCGAGCGGTTGTTGATCACGGCCTTGAGGCCGAGGCCGGTGCGCACCGCCTGCTTGACGCATTCTTCGTTGATGACGGGCAGCATGCCGGGCATGGCCGCATCGACCAGCGACACGTTGGCGTTCGCCGGCTTGCCGAATTCGGTCGAAGCACCCGAAAAGAGCTTCGAATTGGAAAGCACCTGGGCATGGACCTCCATGCCGATGATGACTTCCCAGTCACCGGTGGCGCCGGGGATGAAGCGTTTGGAATCGGGGGTGCGGACGTCGACAATGCTCATATCATGCTCTTCTTTGAAGCCTGAATTCTTGGTTTCTCGGTAGAGCAATTGCCGCAACGGTGCAAGTTGTTAGGGGCGATCAGCCGCCAAGTGATGGCGTGGCACACGCTTTAACCGACGCTTAGCGCCCTGTATGGCAAAAGGCGAATATGCCGCTCACCGCTACCAGCCTCCTGTGCTTCCTTGTCGCGATCAACATCACGAGCTTCTGCCAGTTCTGGTACGACAAGCACGCAGCGCGATCAGGCTGGCGCCGGATCCGCGAGCGAACGTTGCTGCAATCGGCATTTTTCGGCGGCAGCATAGGCGCCATGGCCGGTCGACATGTCTTCAGACACAAGACACGCAAGGAGCCGTTTCGAACACATCTCATCCTGATCGTCCTTTTTCAGATGATTGTGTCGGTCGCCTGCGCAATCTTTGCGAGCGGAACTCTTGACGCCCTCGCCAGTCTCTTTTAGGAAGCGTTCGTTCGAATGGAGTTTTGATGTTCTCATCGTCTGAGTCCCGGTAAGGGCCCCTGCCCGCTTTCTCCTAAAGATTGCGCGCACGGGCCGGAAACGTAACCCCGCTTTTCCCAAGATTTGCGGAACGTTTTTGTGCGTTCTTACGAACGCTATTCCGGAACATTCAGACATGGATATCTCACGCGCTGAGCAGCGCATTCTCCATCATTTGGCCCAGGGCGGCCGCATTGAAATCACCCGCGACGACAAGACGATCATCGAGATCAGATGCTTCACGCGCGACGGATGGGTCTATCCGGGTTTCGACCTCGAACTCTTCCGCAAGCTGAAGCGCAAGAAGGCGATCTCGTCGTCAGCAGGCAGACCCTATCGCATCACCGAGCGAGGCTTGCGCCTCGTCCGGTCGGAACTCAACAATCGGTAGCCGGACAGACTGGCGAAGATAACCGGCCGGCGCTGCGCGTCATTGTTGGCGCGCGGCGTCGAAGCGAGCGGCGGTCGCACCGGCGGCGGACGTGCCATCGGCGAAGGCGCGGATACGATCGCGCCCCTCCGCCTTGGCGATATAGAGAGCCCTGTCGGCCTGCGACAGCAGACCCTCAAGTTCAGGGCCGGTCGGCAGCCGTTCGGCAATGCCGATGCTGGCTGTCACAGACAGCGTCTCGCCATTCTCAAGGTCGACTTTGAGTGCGCGGATGGCGGCCAAGATCCGCTCGGCGACGCGGTTGGCATTCGCTGGCGTCTGCCGGACAAGAAGGATCGCGAACTCTTCCCCGCCGAGCCTGCCAAAGAGGTCGTCGGAGCGCAGCGCCATGCGGACTGTCACCGCCACGGCCTGCAACACGCGATCGCCTGCCGCATGACCATGAGTATCGTTGATCACCTTGAAGCGATCGATATCCAGCATCATGGCGAAGATCGGTGTTTTCCGATTTTCGGCCTCGATCAACGCCGACGCACGCACCATGAAGGCGGCACGGGCAAGGCATTGCGTCAGGAAATCATAGTCGACCGCGTGGGACAGCCGGGCGATCAAGGTTCGGCGCGCGGCATCGATGCTTGCCACCGTCAGCGGCCCAAGCGCCAGAAGCGTGATACCAAGACGGGACGAGAGGAGTGTGGCCTCGGCGAGACGGTCGACCCCAAGATGCAACACGCCCGACGCTACGGCAACCTGCGCCAGCATGCAGGCGATTGCCATCAGCACTGTGACGGCAAAGAGACGGTAGGTCAAAGCGCACCAAAGCAACGACGGCACCGGAAATGCGATCGCTCCCGGACCGCCGATCAGCAGCGCCGCGGCACAGGACGCCGCCAGAGAAACGACCGGCCAAGGTTTGACGCCCGTCGCAGACACAACCCGATGTCTGTCGGCGAATGGCGGCATGGCCAAAAACACCGGCAGGATGACGACGTAGTTGACCAGCTCGGTCGTCAACCAGGCGACAAGGGCGCGTGAAATCGGCTCGCCGAAGTAGTGCGCGACCGCGAGTGCGCCGACAATCGACGCGCTGGCGCCGGCGATTGCCGAGATCGAAAACATGTAGAGCACGGCAAGGGGGCGACGCAGGTGACGATGTTCGGTGGAAAGGCGCATGAAGAGGATGTAGCCGACACCGACACCGACCAGATTGGCAGCATTGAGGGCGACGGCGGCGCCAAGGCTCGAGCCCGTCAGCAGGTCGGCCATGAGGTAGGCCAGCGCTGCGCATATCCACGCGGTTGGTGTGCTCAACGAGGGATGACGCACCAGCAACCCGAGCAGGATGGCATTGGCCGGCCATACGGAAGCGAGCATGCCGAAAGGCCGGCTGAAAATACCGAGCAGGCAGGCGGCAAAGACCACCAGGCCGAGGCCGACGATCCATAGCGGACGAACGGATGATCGATAAAACGCCGATTGCTCTACGGTATTCTCGAAGATCTGCAACGAACGGTCCCTGCGTCGCCACGTAGTTTCAATACCCCTAATATTTCATGGGTCGAATGAATGCGAGGTGAATATTCGGTCGGGGGCCAAATCTCGCAGAAAACATCATGTCTTCTCGGCTCAGCGGCCGTAGAGGTCGGGATCGGTGGCCGCCAGCGGCTTGCTCAAGCCAATGAATTCGACATCCCGGTCCAGCTTCGGCGCATAGGCGGTCGATAGCCAGCTGACGCCATAGCCGTGCTTGCGGAAGAAGCTGATGGCTGCAGTGTTCTGGGCATGTGTCCTGGTTTGCGCGGCTTCGAAGCCGTCGCTTGCGATGCGACGTTCGAGATCTGCGAGCAGATGACCGCCATGCCCCCGCCGCTGGGCTTCGGGCTCGATCCAAAGGTCGGAAATGCTCTCGTCGAAGTTTTCCCGGGCTGCCCAGCCACGCGGCCTGCCCTCAACCTCGACCAGTGAAACGGCAAGCCAGTGAGTGGAAAGAAAGTCGGCGAAGGCGTTCTCCGCCAGGCGCCGCATCCGGCCCACATCCGCAAGACCTGTGATCGCGCCCTCCCAGGCGCGCAGGCCGATGGCGATCAGAGCGCCGACCTCATCCTGGCGGGCATGACGGATCAAAGGCACGATGCGGCTCCTGCGCGCCACCACGGCGCATTGCGCAGTAGATCACGGCGCTTGCGACCGAGCCAGTCGCCGCGATTGCGGCGCAGCACACGCGGTGCTGCGCCTTCAACGCATTACCACCACTTGGTCGGCGTGAAGCGGCCGGCTGCCTGTTCGATGACATGCGCCGTCTTGAACAGGGTCTCTTCCTCGAACGGCTTGCCGATCAGTTGCAGGCCGAGCGGCAGGCCCTTGTGATCAACGCCGCCGGGAACGGCGATACCCGGCAGACCGGCCATGTTGACCGTCACCGTGAAGATGTCGTTGAGGTACATCTTGACCGGATCGGATGCGAGATCCTCGTCGGCGATGCCGAACGCGGACGACGGAGTGGCCGGCGTCAGAATCGCGTCGACACCCGCATGGAAAGCCAGTTCGAAGTCACGCTTGATCAGCGTGCGAACCTTCTGGGCGCGCAGGTAGTAGGCGTCGTAGTAGCCGGCGGACAGCACGTAGGTGCCGATCATGATGCGGCGCTTGACCTCCTGGCCGAAGCCGGCGGCCCGGGTCTTTTCGTACATGTCGACGATATCCTTGCCGTCGACGCGCAGGCCGTAGCGAACGCCGTCGTAGCGGGCAAGGTTCGAAGACGCTTCGGCCGGAGCGACGATATAGTAGGCCGGCAAGGCATATTTGGTGTGCGGCAGGGTGATGTCGACGATCTCGGCACCGGCGTCCTTCAGCCAGGCGATGCCCTGCTGCCAAAGGGCTTCGATCTCTTCCGGCATGCCCTCGACGCGGTACTCGCGGGGAATGCCGATCTTCATACCCTTGATCGACTGGCCGATCGAGGCTTCGTAGTTCGGCACCGGCAGATCGACGGAAGTGGTGTCCTTGGCGTCGACGCTTGCCATCGACTTCAGAAGGATTGCCGCGTCTCGCACGTCACGGGCAATCGGGCCGGCCTGATCCAGCGACGACGCGAAGGCGACGACGCCCCAGCGCGAGCAGCGGCCATAGGTCGGCTTAATACCGACGGTGCCGGTGAAGGCCGCCGGCTGACGGATGGAGCCGCCGGTATCGGTTGCCGTCGCACCGGCGCACAGATGCGCAGCCACGGCCGCCGCAGAACCACCGGACGAGCCGCCAGGGACCAGGTCGAGGTTCGAGCCCTTGGCGCGCCAGGGGTTCTTCACGGCACCGTAATAGGAGGTCTCGTTGGAAGAGCCCATGGCGAACTCGTCCATGTTGAGCTTGCCGAGCATGACCGCGCCATCGTTCCAGAGGTTCTGGGTCACGGTCGATTCGTAACGCGGGGCGAAGCCATCGAGAATGTGGCTGCAGGCTTGGGTGTGCACGCCTTCGGTACCGAAGAGATCCTTGATCCCCAGCGGAATGCCTTCGAGTGCGCCAGCCTTGCCGGCGGCGATGCGCGCGTCCGAAGCCTTGGCCATTTCGCGCGCCTTGTCGGGCGTGACGGCAATATAGGCATTGATCGCTTCGTTGGCGCTATCGATCGCCGCGATATAGGCGTCGGTCAGTTCAACGGCGGTGATTTCCTTGCCGGCAAGCTTGGTGCGGGCTTCGGCAATCGTCAGGCTGGTGAGTTCGGTCATGGTGAAATCGGGCTTTCGCAAATCGGGTACGTCGGGGCGGCAGGCGGTCGGATTACTCGACGACCTTCGGGACGAGGAAGAAGTTGCGATCGGTATTGGGAGCATTGGCGACGATGTCGTCGGCCTTGCTGCCGTCGGACACGACGTCCAGTCGCTTCTTCATCTCCATCGGCGTCACCGACGTCATGGGCTCGACGCCATCGACATTCACTTCCGAGAGCTGCTCGACGAAACCAAGGATGCCGTTGATTTCGCCCACCATCCGCGTGGCTTCATCTTCACTGACGGCGATGCGGGCGAGGCGCGCGACGCGCTTCACGGTGGCAAGGTCTACGGACATGGTCGTCTCCGGTCTCTGGAACTTTCCCCCGCTATAATGGTGCGCGGCGAGGCGCGCAACGGGGGAATCGCCCGATCGCGCGCCTGCCGCAGTGCCGACGGGCTTTGCAGTCAGACGGTCACGATGCCGCCAATGACTGGTGTCGCGACTTTGGTCGAGGCGCTGTCCATGCCGACGACAAAGTTTTCCGGCGTCTGGTCGATGATCGGGAAGGATCCGTAATGGCAGGGAATGGCGGTCGAGAACTTGAAATAGCGCTGGCACGCGAGTGCTGCGACAGCACCGCCCATGGTGAAACGGTCACCGATCGGAACAAGCCCGATCTGGGGCTCGTGCAATTCTTCGATCAGCGCCATGTCGGAGAAAATGTCGGTGTCACCCATGTGATAGAGCGTCGGCTCGTCCTCGAAATGCAGGACGAGGCCGTTGGCGTTGCCGAGCGAATGCGAAACGCCGTCTTCGGTAATCTGCGCCGAGGAATGCAGCGCATTGACGAACGTGGCGGAAAAGCCTGGGAGATGGATGGTACCGCCGGTGTTCCCGGGCTCCATCGCCGAAATACCCTGGCGACCGAGCCACATGCAGAGATCGAAGTTGGCAACGACCACCGCTCCCGTTTCCTTGGCAATCGCGACGGTGTCACCGACATGGTCGCCATGACCGTGCGTCAGGAGAATATGGGTGAGCCCCGCCGTTACCTCCTTGCGTTCACTGTCGAGGAACGCCGGATTGCCGGTGAAGAAGGGATCGATCAGGATCTTCGACGTTGCCGTTTCGATGTGAAAGGCGGAATGGCCGAGCCATTTGATCTTCATGACATTCTCCCAGATGATTTGCGTGTTGATCCAGCTATATGGAACGAAACGAACCCCTGCAAAGATCGAATCGGCAAACCAAATGACAATTCTGACCATCGAAGAGCTTGCGAGCCAGCTGCAGCCCAATCAGGCCATCGCCGGCCTCGATCTCGGTACCAAGACGATCGGCATCTCGGTGTCGGACCTTGGCCGCCGGATCGCGACGCCGCGCGAGGTGATCAAGAGGGTCAAGTTCGGCATCGATGCGGTGACGCTTCTCTCGGTTGCGGAGAAAGAAAGGGTCGCAGCCTTCGTCATTGGCCTGCCCGTCAACATGGACGGCAGCGAAGGACCGCGGTGTCAGGCGACCCGCGCCTTTGTTCGCAACATGGTGGAGAAAACGCCCCTACCCTTCGTCTATTGGGACGAGAGGCTGTCGACAGTTGCGGCCGAGCGGGTGCTGATCGAGATGGACGTGTCACGCAAGAAGCGGGCCGAGCGCATAGACTCGGCGGCCGCATCCTTCATTCTTCAGGGTGCACTCGACAGGCTGGCGTCCCTTGCCAGGGACGGCGCCTCGGGCGACTGAGCGGCACCGAAGCGGCGGCGGTACCAGGCGACAAGCTCACGGCGCTTGCGGTAGGCGATGATGCCGAAAACGATGAAGCTGTCGACAATGATGGCACGCGCAACGAGCGGCGGAATGCTTTCCGGCGGAATGCCAAGCACGTTGCCGTAGACCTGGAAGACCAGGTCATGGGTCTGGCGCGTCAGCATGAAGAAACCGAAGCTCATGTCGTAGTAGGAAAGGCCGTACCAGCCGGCCAAAAGCATGACGGGGCATGCCCACAGGATCAGAAACCACTTCATGCGGCCCCCCTTTCCGATAGGCGCCGATACAACAGTGGATAGAGTGCGCGATCTGCCAATACCAAGATAAGCAGAACCACCGCAGGGACCACGATATCGAGCGCCAGTCCGGCGAAAAACATCATCATGATGATCAAAAGACCAGTTCTCACCGAACCGCTCCATTCCGGATTTCATTGCGTTACCCAACCACTGTCCACGCTCGCCGCCGATCGCGCAATGTAAACCATTTGTTAAGGTTAATTTTCACAGGCCCAGCCCGACTGCGGTCGGAATGGCTTCTCAAGACTTGAAACTCACGGCGTGATTTCGTTTTAAATCGATTCCGGTCTCAGACATTATGCAGTAACGGTGGGCCCTCTTCCCGCGCAGGCCCGTCCATGATCATCGTCTTTGAAAGTATCCTTCCCATCTTCCTTCTGGTGCTGCTCGGCGCATGGCTGAAACGCACGACGCTGGTCGATCAGAATCTGTGGCTCGGCCTCGAGCAGTTCGGCTACTACATCCTCTTCCCCGCCCTGTTGTTTTCGACGCTGGCGCAGGCCGATTTTTCCGGCATGAAGGCGGACGCCACGGCGATTGCCACGATCGGCAGCGTCAGCCTGATGTCGGTCTTCGTGCTTTTACTCTGGCCGCTGTTTCGCAACAGAGAGGTTTCGGGCGCCTCCTTCACCTCGGTCTTCCAGACGGCAACCCGCTGGAACGGCTTCATGGCATTGGCAATCGCCCAAAAGCTGTATGGGCCGATCGGGCTGACACTGACGGCGCTGGTGATGACGCTCGTGATCATCCCGATCAATCTCTACAACGTCGGCGTGCTGGTTTGGTTCGGCGGCGGCAACCGGGATTTCCGGCGTTTCTTTGCCAAGATCGTCACCAATCCGTTAATCGTCGCATCGGTATTCGGGATCGTGTTCAACCTGGTCGGCATCAAGGTCTATGGGCCGGTGATGACGACCATCGACATGCTGGCGAGCGCCTCGCTCAGCCTCGGGCTGGTGATGGTCGGCGCCGGATTGCGCGTATCCGATGCTCTGAAGCCGAGCGGGTCGGCGTTGCTCGCCGTCGTCCTGAAGCTGATTGTCATGCCGGTCTTCATGGTTGGCGCCAGCTTCCTGCTCGGCATCCGCGGCGACGCGCTGTGCGTCATCGCGCTCGGCGCGGCGGTGCCCACGGCAATGAACGGTTATCTGCTCGCAAAGCAGATGGGCGGCGATGCCGAGCTCTATGCGGCGGTGGCGACGGTCCAGACCGTCGTCTCCTTCTTCACGATACCGCTGGTTCTGTCCGTGACGGCTTACGTCGCGGCCGGGTAAAGCAGGTCGAGGATGTAGGCCGAATCGAAGCGCGAATCGAGCATCCCGTAGGTCGACCGCCAACCGGCAGCGAGACGCGATTCGAGGAAGGCATCGGCGATGCGACCGGCGCCCAACCGATAGAGTTCGGCGGCAGCGGCAGCCAGAGCCAGTTGCTCGACCAGCATCCGGGCGGCCCCTTCGTCACGCTCGCAGAGCGACATCGCCGCGCGCAGCACATCGATGGTCTTGCGGCCGGCAGGCCCAAGGTCACGGCTGAGAACGGCAAACAGCTGTTCGAACAGGTCCTTGCGCTTGAGCAGCACGCGCAGGACGTCGAGCGCCATGACATTGCCGGAGCCTTCCCAGATCGCATTGACCGGTGCCTCGCGATAATGCCGCGCTAACGCGCGCTCTTCAACGTAGCCGTTGCCGCCGAGGCATTCCATCGCCTCGTAGATCAGCGCCGGGGCAATCTTGCAGCACCAGTATTTCGCAACCGGCGTCATGATGCGGGCATAGGCTGCCTCTTCGGCGCTGGCGTGTGCCTTGTCGAAGGCATCCGCCAGACGGAACGACAGGGCACTGGCGGCTGCGACGTCGAGCGCCATGTCGGCGAGAACACGGGTCATCATCGGCTGGCTGACGAGCGGCTTGCCGAACACCTTGCGGCCACGCGTGTGATGGACCGCTTCCGCGAGCGAAGCCCGCATGATGCCGGCAGACGCCAGAGCGCAATCGAGGCGCGTCAGCGTCACCATGTCGAGAATGGTGCGGATGCCGGCATCGGGCGCGCCGAGCACGAAACCGAACGTGTCGGAAAACTCGACTTCGGCGGATGCGTTGGAGCGGTTGCCGAGCTTGTCTTTCAGCCGCTGGAAGCGCAGGCCGTTGGCGGCACCGTCTTCCAGAAGTCGCGGGACGAGGAAGCAGCCGAGGCCGTCGCGGGTCTGTGCCAGCATTACGAACGCGTCGCTCATCGGCGCCGACATGAACCACTTGTGGCCGTTGAGGCGGTAGATGCCCTCGCCCACGCGCTCGGCGGTCGAGGTGTTGGCGCGCACGTCGGTTCCGCCCTGCTTTTCCGTCATGCCCATGCCGACAGTCACGGCAGACTTCTGCATCCACGGCTTGTTCGACGAATCGTATTTGCGCGACAGGATTTTGGGCGCCCACTCCTTCTGGACTGCGGGCGATGCGGTGATCGCGGCAAGCGAAGCGCTCGTCATCGTCAGCGGGCAGAGATGGCCGCATTCCAGCTGCGCCGTCAGGTAGAAGCGGATCGCCCTGGTCTTGTGCGATTGGTTGCGCTCGTCGGGCAGGTTTTCCCAGGCTGATGCGTGCAGGCCCGAGGTCATGGATCGCCGCATCAGGGCATGCCAGGCCGGATGGAACTCGACGACGTCGAGGCGCTCGCCGCGGGGCCCGTGCGTCTTCAACTTCGGCGCGCCTTCATTGGCCATGCGCGCCAGTTCCTGCGCCTCGGGCGAAGTCACGTAGCGCCCGAGCGTATCGAACTCGTCGCGAAGCGCTTTCGTCATGCCCGAGGTGATGTCCACGACCAGCGGATCGGAACGATAGGCATTGATGCCGGACCAGGGCTTGGGCTGGTTCAGCTCGGCGAGTTTCTGTTCGGTCCGGTTCATCTGATTCATGGGCCGGTTCTAGCGCAAGTTTGCCGACCACGAAACGGGGCCGGGGAAAGATAGGATGCCGCACCCAAGTTTTCTGCGGACGGGCCTGCGCACCGCTTGCCGTGCCGGGGGTCACGTCTTATAGAGCGAGCCACATTCCAGAGCGCAAGGGCGGCCCATGACCACTTTCCCGCATCGCCACCTGCTCGGCATCAAAGGTCTTACGGAGCAGGACATCACCCACCTGCTCGATCGTGCCGATGAAGCCGTCAAGATCTCCCGTCAGCGAGAGAAGAAGACGTCAACCCTTCGCGGGCTGACGCAGATCAATCTCTTCTTCGAAGCGTCGACGAGAACGCAATCCTCCTTCGAACTCGCCGGCAAGCGGCTAGGCGCCGACGTCATGAACATGTCGGTCGGCAACTCCTCTGTAAAGAAGGGCGAAACGCTCATCGATACTGCGATGACGCTGAATGCCATGCACCCCGACGTTCTGGTCGTGCGCCACTCGTCAGCCGGTGCGGCAGCCCTTCTGGCGCAGAAGGTGTCCTGCTCGGTGGTCAATGCCGGCGACGGCCAGCACGAGCACCCGACGCAGGCGCTGCTTGATGCCCTGACGATCCGTCGCATCAAGGGCAAGCTGTCGCGCATCATCGTGGCGATCTGCGGCGACGTCTTGCACTCGCGCGTCGCCCGCTCCAACATCCTTCTTCTCAACCAGATGGGCGCGCGGGTACGCGTCGTCGCGCCGGCAACGCTGCTGCCGTCGGGCATCGCCGACATGGGCGTCGAGGTCTACCACTCGATGGCAGAGGGGCTGAAAGACGCCGATGTGGTGATGATGCTGCGCCTGCAGCGTGAGCGCATGGCCGGCTCGTTCGTGCCTTCGGTGCGCGAATACTTCCACTATTACGGCCTCGATGCCGAAAAGCTGAAAGCCGCCAAGGACGACGCGCTGGTCATGCATCCGGGCCCGATGAACCGGGGCGTCGAGATCGCGTCGGAAATCGCCGATGGGCCGCAGAGCGTCATCGAGCAGCAGGTCGAAATGGGTGTTGCCGTGCGCATGGCGGTGATGGAAACACTTCTTCTTTCGCAGAACCAGGGGCCGCGCGTATGACCAGACCGCTCGTTCTTAGAAACCTCCGCATCGTCGATCCGTCCCGCAACCTCGACGAAACAGGCACGATCATCGTCGGCGACGACGGCAGGATCCTCGCCGCAGGCAAGGATGCACACAACCAGGGCACGCCTGATGGCGCGTTCGTCAAGGACTGCGATGGACTGACGGCCGTTCCCGGCCTCGTCGACGCGCGCGTCTTCGTCGGCGAACCGGGTGCCGAGCACCGCGAAACGATCGAATCTGCATCGCGCGCCGCAGCCGTCGGCGGTGTCACCTCGTTCATTTCGATGCCGGACACCGATCCCGTCATCGACGATATCGCGCTGGTCGAATTCATGCAGAAGACGGCGCGCGATAAGGCGCTCGTCAATGTCTATCCGGCGGCGGCCATGACCAAGGGTCTTGCCGGCGAAGAGATGACCGAGTTCGGACTGCTGCGCGAAGCGGGTGCAGTCTGCTTTACAAACGGCCGCCGGGCGATCCACGACACGTTGATGCTGCGCCGTGCGATGACCTATGCCCGCGAATTCGGCGCTGTCATCGCGCTTGAAACGCGCGACAAGTATCTCGGCAACGGCGTGATGAACGAGGGGCTGCTTGCAAGCTGGCTCGGTCTTGCCGGTGTGCCGCGCGAGGCGGAAATCATCCCGCTCGAGCGCGACCTACGGATCGCCAGCCTGACCAAGGCGGCCTACCACGCCGCCAAGATCTCGGTTCCCGAATCGGCCGACGCCGTTCTCACCTCCCGCAACCGCGGCGCCAACGTCACCTGCGGCATCTCGATCAACCATCTGACGCTCAACGAGAACGACATCGGCGAGTACCGGACGTTCTTCAAGCTCTCGCCGCCCCTGCGCCGCGAGGACGATCGCGTCGCAATGGTGGACGCCCTTGCCAACGGCACCATCGACATTATCGTTTCCTCGCACGATCCGCAGGATGTCGACACCAAGCGCCTGCCGTTCTCGGATGCCGAAAACGGCGCGATCGGCCTTGAGACCATGCTGGCTGCAGCATTGCGCCTGCACCACAGCGGTCAGGTGCCGCTGATGCGGCTCATCGATGCGATGTCGACGCGCCCGGCGACAATCTTTGGACTGGACGCCGGCACATTGAAGCCCGGTGCCAAGGCCGACATCACCGTGATCGATCTCGAAGAGCCGTGGGTCCTCTACAAGGAAGCGATCGTTTCGCGGTCGAAGAACACGCCATTCGAAAATGCGCGCTTTACCGGACGGGTTGTGCAAACCTATGTTGCCGGCAAGCTTGTGCATTCGGCATAGGCGACAGCGGTCGCTCGGGAGGTTTCGGTGGATCTTTTTTCCTGGCAGCTCGGGCTGCCCTCAACAGCCTTGAGCCTTGCCTTCGGCTATCTGCTCGGCTCGATCCCCTTCGGGCTGATCCTGACGCGCATGGCCGGCCTCGGTGACGTTCGCAAGATCGGCTCGGGCAATATCGGCGCCACCAACGTTCTGCGCACCGGCAACAAGAAACTCGCCGCGGCAACGCTTCTGCTTGATGCCCTGAAGGGCACGGCGGCGGCCGCGATCGCCTCGCTCTGGGGCGTCGAAGCCGGCATCGCCGCTGGTCTTGCCGCCTTCCTCGGCCACCTTTACCCGGTCTGGCTGGGCTTCAAGGGCGGCAAGGGTGTAGCCACCTATATCGGCGTGCTGCTTGGCCTCGTGCCCTGGATGGTTCTCGTCTTCGCAGCGATCTGGCTGGCCATGGCGAAAATCAGCCGTTACTCCTCGCTCTCGGCACTGGTTGCAACCGCAGTCATTCCGGTTGTACTCTATCTGACAGGACACGAGAAAGTCGCTCTGCTGTTTGCGATCATGACCCTCATTACCTGGGTCAAGCATCGCGCCAACATCAAGCGGCTGCTTGCAGGCACCGAGAGCCGGATCGGAGACAAGGGATAATGTTGGAGGTCAGTGCACGACGAACCGGAGTTGCACTGACCGAACGACAGAAGATCTCCTGGCTGCGGCTCATCCGCAGCGACAATGTCGGCCCTGTCACGTTCCGCGATCTCATCAACCATTTCGGCACTGCCGAGAGGGCACTCGACGCCCTGCCCGAACTCTCCAGGCGCGGCGCCGGCGCCCGCACGTTCCGTGTCGCAACGACAGCCGAAGCAGAGCGCGAACTCGAAGTCGCCCACCGCCTCGGCGCAACCTTCATCGGCATCGGCGAACCGAACTACCCCTTTGCCCTCCGCCAGATCGATGGCGCCCCTCCTCTTCTCGCCGTCAAAGGCAACCTCAACGCCGCTTTCCGCCCGTCCCTCGGCGTCGTCGGCTCGCGCAACGCCTCGGCCAGCGGCGCCAAGTTTGCAGCGATGATTGCGCGCGATGCCGGACGCGCCGGTTACGTGATCACGTCTGGACTTGCGCGCGGCATCGACACCGCCGCTCACCGGGCGAGCCTTGAGAGCGGGACGATTGCGGTGCTTGCCGGCGGTATCGACCGGCCGTATCCGCCGGAGAACGTCGGGCTGCTCAACGACATCATGGCGGGCCAGGGTCTGGCTGTCAGCGAGATGCCCTTTGGCTGGGAGCCACGCGCGCGGGATTTTCCAAGGCGCAACCGTCTGATCGCCGGCATCAGCCTCGGCGTGGCGATCGTCGAGGCAGCCAATCGCTCGGGATCCCTGATCACGGCTCGCTATGCCGCCGATTTCGGCCGTCTGGTGTTCGCCGTGCCCGGATCGCCACTCGATCCGCGTTGCCACGGCACCAACGACCTTCTCAAGCAGGGTGCGATCGTCACGACCACATCGGATGATGTTCTCGACGGCCTCGCACCTCTCAGCCAGCACACCTTGCCTTTTCCCACGGGAGCCGGAGAGCCTGCGCAGGAGATGCATTCAATACAGTCGGCGCGGCTCGCTGACGGCGACCGCGCAACGATCACTGATGCTCTCGGCCCGACACCAGTTGAAATCGACGACGTCATCCGCCACACCGGACTGCCCGCGGCTGAAGTCTACCTGGCGCTGATCGAGCTTGATCTTGCCGGGCGTCTCAACCGTCATGCGTCGGGGCTCGTGTCGCTCAACATCGAGCAATAAAACTTCATGCGCGCGCACGATCATGTCGGCAACCGATGCCACGAAAGCACATTCGCAGATACGAAGAAAACACGAGCAACTCAACCAAAGAGAGACAAAATTATATATTCTCTCTGTGGATGCATATCGCCGCCCAACCCCTATTTTGAATGAAACCTCTTGACCGCGCTCGAATCCCTGTCCATTTCGGGGCATCGATATTCGGCGACGCTCGGTGCAAACAGCGCTGACGCAGGACCAAACCCGGTTGTCTCAGAAAAATGACTATGAATGTTGTAGTGGTGGAATCGCCTTCAAAGGCAAAGACGATCAACAAGTACCTCGGCCCCGGCTACAAGGTTCTTGCATCGTTCGGCCATGTGCGGGACCTGCCTGCCAAGGATGGCTCGGTCCGTCCCGACGAAGATTTTGAGATGTCCTGGGAGGTCGATGCTGCATCGGCCAAACGCATGAAGGATATTGCCGATGCCGTGAAGGAATCGGACGGCCTCATTCTTGCGACCGACCCGGATCGCGAAGGTGAAGCGATTTCCTGGCATGTGCTCGATCTGCTGCGCAAGAAGAAGGTGCTGGGCGACAAGCCGGTCAAACGGGTGGCGTTCAACGCCATTACCAAGAAGGCCGTGCTCGACGCGATTGCCCATCCGCGCGAACTCGACATTCCCCTCGTCGATGCCTATCTGGCACGGCGCGCTCTCGACTATCTCGTCGGCTTCAACCTGTCACCGGTGCTGTGGCGCAAGCTGCCGGGCGCTCGGTCTGCGGGCCGCGTCCAATCGGTGACGCTGCGGCTGGTCTGCGACCGCGAATCGGAAATCGAACGATTCATCTCCGAAGAATACTGGAACCTGTCGGCGCTTCTGAAGACGCCGCGTGGCGATGAGTTCGAGGCACGCCTCGTTTCGGCAGATGGCAAGCGTCTGGCGCCGCGCGCGGTCGGCAACGGCGAGGAAGCAAACCGGCTGAAGACCCTGCTCGACGGTGCGACCTATGTCGTCGACAGCATCGAGGCAAAGCCGGTCAAGCGAAACCCCTCGCCGCCGTTCACCACATCGACCCTGCAGCAGGCCGCCTCGTCGAAGCTCGGCTTCTCGGCATCGCGCACCATGCAGGTCGCGCAGAAGCTCTATGAAGGCGTTGATATCGGCGGCGAAACCGTCGGTCTCATTACCTATATGCGTACCGACGGCGTGCAGATGGCGCCGGAATCGATCGAGGCCGCCCGCGAGGCGATCGGCAGCCAGTTCGGCAACCGCTACCTGCCGGAAAAGCCGCGCATCTATTCCACCAAGGCGAAAAACGCCCAGGAAGCCCACGAAGCCATTCGTCCGACCGACTTCAACCGGACGCCGGATCAGGTCCGCCGCTTCCTCGACGGCGACATGCTGATGCTCTACGACCTCGTCTGGAAGCGCGGCATCGCCAGCCAGATGGCGTCTGCCGAGATCGAACGCACGACCGCCGAGATCACTGCCGACAACGCCGGCAACAAGGCCGGCCTGCGTGCAACCGGCTCGGTCATTCGCTTCGACGGCTTCATTGCCGCCTATACCGACGCCAAGGAAGACGGCGAACAGACCGACGACGGCGACGAAGACGGCCGCCTGCCGGAGATCAATGCCCGCGAAAGCCTGGCCAAGCAGAAGATCAACGCTTCGCAGCATTTCACCGAGCCGCCGCCGCGCTACTCGGAAGCAACGCTGATCAAGAAGATGGAAGAGCTCGGCATCGGCCGTCCTTCCACCTATGCCGCAACGGTAACCACGCTTCTCGATCGCGACTACATCAGCAACGACAAGCGCAAGCTCGTGCCGCAGGCCAAGGGTCGGCTCGTCACTGCGTTTCTCGAAAGCTTCTTCACGCGCTATGTCGGCTACGACTTCACCGCGTCGCTGGAAGAGAAGCTCGACCAGGTCTCGGCCGGCGAGGTCAACTGGAAGGACGTTCTTCGCGACTTCTGGAAGGACTTCTTCGCGCAGATCGAGGAAACGAAGGAACTGCGCGTTACCAACGTGCTCGACGCGCTGAACGAGGAGTTGGCACCGCTTGTTTTCCCCAAGCGCGAAGATGGCAGCGACCCGCGCATCTGCCAGGTTTGCGGCACCGGCAAGCTGTCGCTGAAGCTCGGCAAGTACGGCGCCTTCGTCGGCTGCTCGAACTATCCAGAGTGCAACTTCACCCGCCAGCTTTCCTCCGACGGCAACAGCGACGCCGAGGCTTCGGTCTCGAACGAACCGCAGGCGCTGGGCAAGGATCCGCACACCGGCGAGGAAATCACGCTGCGCAGCGGCCGCTTCGGCCCCTATGTCCAGCGCGGCGACGGCAAGGAAGCCAAGCGCTCGAGCCTGCCCAAGGGCTGGACGCCGTCCACGATCGACCACGAGAAGGCCGTCGCCCTGCTTTCGCTTCCGCGCGATATCGGCCCGCACCCGGAAACCGGCAAGATGATCTCGTCCGGTCTTGGCCGCTACGGACCCTTCGTGCTGCATGACGGCACCTATGCGAACGTCGAATCGATCGAAGATGTGTTCTCGATCGGTCTCAACCGCGCCGTCTCCGTCATTGCCGACAAGCAATCCAAGGCCGGCGCCGGTCGCGGACGTGCCGCGGCTGTGGCACTGAAGGAACTGGGCGAGCACGCAGAAGGCGGCGCGATCACGGTGCGTGACGGACGCTACGGCCCCTATGTCAACTGGGGCAAGGTCAATGCGACCCTACCGCAGGGCAAGGACCCGCAGTCGGTGACGGTGGAAGAGGCGCTGGCGCTCATTGCCGAGCGTGCCGCCAAGAGCGGCACCGGCAAGGGCAAGACGACGAAGGCAAAAGCCAAGACAACGGCGACGAAGTCTTCGAAGGCTGCGACGGACGGTGCGGCCAAGAAGACGACGAAGGCCAAGGCGCCCGCCAAAGCAAAACCAAAGACGGCCGCGAAGGCCAAGAAGGACTGATCTTGACCAGAATACCGCGCGACCCGACCCAAAGATCCGGAAAAGGCTCCGGCAGGAAAGAGGGCCGCGCGGCAAAGGCCGCCGCGGCACCGGAGAAAACCTCCATCATCCACGGTGCGGTTCCCCCGCGCGACGTGCTGATGCGCTTCATCGCCGAAAATCCGGATCGCGCCTCCAAGCGGGAAATCGCCAAGGCCTTCGGCCTCAAGGGCGACACGCGCATCGAACTCAAGGCCTTGCTGCGTTCGCTCGAAGCAGACGGACTGGTCGAAAAGAAGCGCAAATCGCTCGTGCGCCCAGGCGCCCTTCCCCCGGTGACCGTGCTCGATATCACCATGCGCGACGTCGATGGCGAACTGATCGGTCGCCCGGCCGAATGGCTTGATGATGACGGTGTCGCACCGGCGGTGTTGATCAAGCAGTCGTCGGTCGGCAGAGACAAGGGCAAGACGCCGGTCGGCGGGCTCGGCGACCGTGTGCTTGCCAAGATCTTCCCGGCCAAGGACCGCGGCGGCCCTGCCTATACCGCACGCATCATCAAGGTGCTCGACAAGCGCAAGGACGCCGTTCTCGGCGTCTTCCGTGCGACACCCGGCGGTGGCGGGCGGCTGATGCCGATCGAGAAACGCGGCGAAGAAATACTTGTTGATCCGGACTTTGTCGGCGACGCCAAGGATGGCGACCTCATCGAGGTCCAGCTGACGCGTCTCGGGCGCTACGGCCTGCCGCGCGCCCAGGTTCAAAATGTCGTCGGTTCGGTCGCCTCGGAAAAGGCGATCTCGATGATCGCCATCTATGCCCACGGCATACCGCACATTTTTCCGGAGCGCGTGCTTCAGGAAGCGGCAGACGCCGGCCCAGCCACCATGGCCCACCGTGAAGACTGGCGTTCCCTGCCGCTGATCACCATTGATCCGGCCGATGCGAAGGACCATGACGACGCTGTCTACGCGGAGCCGGACCCGTCGGAGGACAATCCGGGTGGCGTGATCGTCACCGTCGCGATTGCCGACGTCTCGTGGTATGTCCGGCCGAAATCCGCGCTCGACCTCGAAGCGCTGAAGCGCGGCAACTCGGTGTATTTCCCCGATCGCGTCGTGCCCATGCTGCCCGAGCGGATATCCAACGACCTCTGCTCGCTCAAGGAAGGCGTCGACCGGCCGGCGCTCGCCGTGCGCATGCGCTTTTCCAAGGAAGGCCGCAAGGCCGGCCACACCTTCCATCGCATCATGATGAGAAGTGCTGCCAAGCTCTCCTACCAGCAGGCACAGGCCGCCATCGACGGCAATCCCGACGACAAGACCGGGCCGATCCTCGACACGATCCTGAAGCCGCTCTGGGAGGGATATCGCATCCTCACCCGTGGCCGCGACCGCCGCCAGCCGCTCGAGCTGAACATGCCCGAGCGCAAGATCATCCTGAAGCCGGACGGCACCGTCGATCGCGTTTTCGTGCCCGATCGCCTCGACGCGCACAAGCTGATCGAAGAAATGATGATCCAGGCGAACGTCGCTGCCGCAGAGACGCTCGAGCAGAAGCGTCAGGTGCTGATCTACCGGGTGCACGACCAGCCGTCGCTGGCCAAGCAGGAGAGCCTGCGCGAGTTCCTCGCTACGCTCGACATCGCGCTGGTCAAGGGCGGCAACATGCGCTCCAACCACTTCAACGGCATCCTGTCGAAGGCCGAAGGCAAGCCGTTCGAAACCATGGTCAACGAGATGGTGCTGCGCTCCCAGAGCCAGGCAATCTACAGCCCCGAGAATATCGGCCATTTCGGCCTCAACCTCTTGAAGTATGCGCACTTCACCTCGCCGATCCGGCGCTACGCCGATCTGATCGTCCACCGGGCGCTGGTCGCCTCGCTCGGGCTTGGCGAAGGCGGGCTGACGCCGCAGGAAGAAGCCGTTCTCGACGATATCGCCGCAGAAATCTCCACCTTCGAGCGCCGGGCCATGGCCGCCGAGCGCGACACCGTCGACCGGTTGATCGCCCATCACCTGAACGGCCGCATCGGCGAGGAATTCGAAGGCCGCGTTGCCGGCGTCACCAAAGCGGGACTTTTTGTCACCCTGCCGGCCTATGGCGCCAACGGCTTCGTGCCTATATCCACGCTCGGTCGAGACTACTTCATCTATGATGAGGCACATCAGGCCCTTTCCGGTGAAAAGACCGGCCTCGGCTTCCGTCTCGGCGATCAGGTGCAGGTCAAACTGGTCGAAGCCGTGCCGCTTGCCGGCGCGCTTCGCTTCGAGATGATCAGCGAAGGGCGTAAGATGCCGACCGCCACGCGCTCCTTCCACAAGTCGGGGCGTCGTGATCGCTCGGGCCCGCGCAAGACGCCGGGAACCCGACCGCCACGCGGCAAGCGCTAGGCTACACGCCAAGCGGCTTCGACAAGGAGAGAATGCAGATGACGGCAACGGACAAGGAAACGCTTCATCTCGGGGGCGACGCCACTGAGGAACGTCCCGTCGGCCGGTCGATGCGGCGCGGATTTCTCGGCACCTGCCCGGCCTGCGGCAGTGGCAAGCTCTTCCGCAGCTACGTCAAATCAGTCGATGCCTGCGCCGCCTGCGGCGAGCGCATGGATCACCAGCGCGCCGACGACTTTCCGCCCTATATCGTCGTCACCATCGTCGGCCATCTGGTGCTTGCCGGCTATATGATGACCGACATGATCCTGCCCTTGACGACGTGGCAGCACCTTGCGATCTGGACACCGATTACGCTGATCAGTTCGCTGGCACTGCTGCAGCCGATCAAGGGCGCCGTGATCGGCCTGCAATGGGCGCTGAGGATGCATGGCTTCGGTGGACAGGAGGATGCGCCCGAGGACGTACTGCCTGCACGAGATCCCTCCGCATGACGTCAGGGCGCGAAAGCGTCGTCCTTGCTCACGCCAGCCCTGAGCGGCGCGTAAGGCCGCGTGACGCAGCATCGATCATGCTGCTTGACCGCACCGGCGGCGGCGTGCGCGTGCTGATGGGCCGGCGCAGCAGTGCGCATGTCTTCATGCCCGACCTCTACGTCTTTCCCGGCGGGCGCAGGGACCCGACGGACCACCGTCTTGCTTTTTCCACGGACCTCAATCCCGCTGTTCTGCAGGCGCTGAAATGCGTCGAGGGCCAGCCGGTCAGCGACGCACGCGCCAGAGCGCTCGCGCTGGCGGCGCTGCGAGAACTCTACGAGGAGGCGGGCGTCCCCCTGGGCCAGCCCCTTGCCGAGACGGAAGCGCCGCTGCCCTTTCTTCCAGATCTCGCAAACTTGCGCTATATGGCTCGGGCTATTACTCCTCCGGGACACTCGAGGCGGTTCGATACGCGCTTCTTCGCGATTTTCGCGGACGAAGCCAAGGTCGATACATCGCGGGTTCTGGAAAGCCGGGAGCTCCAGGATTTGCAGTGGATCGATGTCAACGACCTCCCCTCGCTCCGGATACCGGAGATAACCGCCATCATCCTTTCGGATTTGCGTAGCGGCCTTGAAGCGGACCCATCGCTCCCCTATGGGCGCTCCGTGCCTTTCTATTTCACGCGCCGTGGGCGGTTCATCCGCACGCTTCTCTAAGGACCACAGTCGCATGTCACAGCCGACGCCCGGGTGCCCAGCACCGGTTGACGAAATTCACTGGCCGTCGCTGATCGCGGCAGTCTCCGCCATCAGCGCCGTCGGTATTGCAATCGGCCTTGGCCTGCCGCTGCTTTCGAGCATCATGGAGAAGCGCGGCATCTCATCGACGCTGATTGGTCTCAATTCGGCGATGGCCGGCGTGGCATCCATGGTCGCAGCGTCCTTCACGACCAAGTTCGCCCATCGTCACGGTGTTGCGCCGACGATGCTCTGGGCCGTCCTGCTTGCCGCAATCAGCGCGTTCGGCTTCTACTACATTACCAACTTCTGGCTCTGGTTTCCGCTGCGCGTCGTCTTCCACGGCGCCATCACAGTCCTCTTCATCCTCTCCGAGTTCTGGATCAACGCTACCGCGCCGCCAGCGAAACGGGGCTTCGTGCTCGGCATCTACGGCACGGTTCTATCCCTCGGCTTCCTGAGCGGGCCGCTGCTCTTCTCGATCCTCGGCAGTGAGGGTGTCTTGCCTTTCGTGGTCGGTGCGGGCGTCATTCTGCTCGCCGCCGTGCCGATCTTCATCGCACGGGACGAGAGCCCGGTGATCGACGAAAAGCCAGACCGTCACTTCATGCGCTATATTTTCCTGGTGCCGACGGCCACGGCCGCCGTCTTCATCTTCGGCGCAGTCGAATCGGGTGGGTTGTCGCTCTTTACGGTCTACGGGACACGATCGGGGTTCACCGAATCACAGGCGGCGTTGCTGCTGACCGTGATGGGCGTCGGCAATTTCATCTTCCAGATTCCGCTCGGCATGTTGTCAGATAAGATCAAGGACAAGCGCACATTGCTGTCCGCCATGACCGTCATCGGTCTCATCGGCGCCCTTTGTCTGCCGATGCTGGTGGAAAGCTGGTTCCTGATGGCAGTCGTGCTATTGTTCTGGGGTGGCTGCGTCTCCGGCCTCTATACGGTCGGCCTCAGCCATCTCGGCTCGCGCCTGCAAGGCTCCGACCTTGCCGCCGCCAACGCAGCGTTCGTCTTCTCCTATGCGGTCGGCACTGTCGCCGGGCCGCAGGTCATCGGCGCGTCGATGGATGTGGCTGGCAACAACGGATTTGCCTGGGCGATTGCCGGGTTTTTCGGTCTTTACGTCGCGCTTTCGGTTGTAAGGATCGTTTTGAATCCAAAACGGCCTTGACTTTTCAGCCGCGATTTGTAGTTTCGCGCCAACCTTGCCCGTGGCCCGCAACCGGTTTTCCACGGCGTTCAATTTCATAAAGGCAGGACGACCATGGCAAAAGCCACCACCATCAAGATCAAGTTGCTGTCGACAGCCGACACGGGTTTCTTCTACGTCACGACCAAGAACAGCCGTACGATGACGGACAAGATGACCAAGACCAAGTATGATCCGGTCGCGCGTAAGCACGTCGAATTCAAGGAAACCAAGATCAAGTAAGATCTGACGTTTCGTGGGATCAAGGGGCGCCAACCGCAAGGTTTGGCGCCCCTTTCCGTTGGTGCACCCGGAAGCAGCCAGCGGCCTCCCGCCTCCCCCTTCGTCTCTCCCGAATGACAAGAACACAGCGGCACGAATCGAAAAGCGCCGCCCCTTACGGAACGGCGCTTTGAATGGGGGTCGGCTGGCTTCTAACCGCGGCACGAGGATTCCGCAGGTGTCAAAAGCCAACCGACCGACCCCACGACCCAGGAGATGCGGCGGACCTGAGCATCATGGGGTAACCGAAACTGCCGGAAGCGATGCCCCCTCGTTTATCAGCATCACCTGAAAATAGAAAAAAATCAACGAATTCTTAATGCGCGGAGCGGTGTTGCTCGGCGCATGGTTAATTCCGTACCGTCCTGATACAGGTAGATGCACGGCCGCCGCCGCCACCAACCGCCTTGGTAGCATCGGCGCGGCGAAGAATACAACTTTAAAGGCATATCGCAAGAGGGATCCGGAATTTCATCACGCCGGCAGCGGATGACGTCGCCGGTGGATTCCGGCCTTCAGGCTGCAGCTGCCACCACGCGGTTACGGCCTTCGTTCTTCGCCTGATAGAGAGCCGTATCTGCGCGCTTCAACAGAGCTTCCGTCGTGTCACCTTCCAGCTTGAGACCGGCAATACCCATGGAAGCAGTGATGACCAGTGCGCCGTCCGCATGCGGTATCGAGAACGGCTGGCTCTCGATGATATGCCGTAGCCGTTCGGCAACTGTCGCTGCCATCTCAGGCGACGTGTCGGGCATCACGACAACGAACTCTTCGCCGCCGAAGCGGCAGGCGAGATCTGCGCCGCGCACCGTCGCGCGGATGCGGCCGGCAAACTCACGCAGCACCTCGTCGCCGACATCATGTCCGTAGGTGTCGTTGACCTGCTTGAACCGGTCGATGTCGGTCATGCAGATCGACAGCGGGCGTCCGCGCGCTGCAGCACGATCGAGCAGCAGCTTCAGATGATTGTCGAGGTAACGGCGATTGTGCAGACCGGTGAGGCCATCGGTGACCGCCAGTTCGATCGTCTGCTGCACACTCTTTCTCAGCATGTCGTTGCAATGCTTGCGCCTGATCTGCGTCAGCGAGCGGGCAACGAGTTCATTGGGATCGACCGGTCGGATGATGTAGTCGGTAATGCCCAGATCGAGCGCCCGCACGATCATTTCGTCATTGCCCTGCTCGGTGATCAGCAGGATCGGGATGAAGCGCGTGCGCTCCAGAGACCGCAGCTGCGAGCACAACCGCAGGGGGTCGTAGTCGTCGAAGTTGGCATTGACGATGACGAGGTCGAAATTGTTCTCGGCGGCTTCGAACAAAGCCGCCTGCGGATCGGAGATAACGGAGACCTCCGCAATCGGCGTTAGCGCACGCTGCAGCCGCTCCTGAGAGGACCCGCGGCCATCGACCAGGAGGATATTGCCCGGCTCGTCCGGGCGATCCTGGCGCGCCAGTTCCTGCAGGCCGATGGTCTGCGCCGTCTGGGCCCGCAGCCGCAGTTCATCGCTGACGTTCTTCAGGCGGACGAGGCTCTTGACCCGCGACATCAACTGCAGATCGTTGACCGGCTTGGTGAGAAAATCGTCGGCACCGGCCTTCAATCCGCGAACCCGGTCGGAAGGCTGGTCGAGCGCCGTCACCATGACGACGGGAATATGGGCTGTACGCGGATTGGCCTTCAGACGCTCGCAGACTTCGAAACCGTCGATGCCAGGCATCATGATGTCGAGCAGCACCAGGTCGACCGGCGTCGTCTCGCAGAGCGACAGCGCCGTATGACCATCGCCGGCAGTCAGCACATCGAAATATTCCGCAAGCAGACGTGCTTCGAGAAGCTTAACGTTGGCAGGCACGTCATCGACAACAAGAATGCGCGCAGTCATATCAATTTTCCCGCCGTTCAGGCATCGCCAAGGTAGGTCTTGATCGTCTCAATGAACTTTGGCACAGAAATCGGTTTTGAAACATAGGCTTCGCAGCCGCCCTGGCGGATACGCTCCTCGTCGCCCTTCATGGCGAAGGCGGTCACGGCAATGACCGGGATGACGTGCAGCTCGTCGTCTTCCTTCAGCCATTTCGTGACTTCGAGCCCGGAGACCTCCGGCAACTGGATGTCCATCAGAATCAGATCGGGACGGTACTTCCTCGCCAGCTCGAGCGCCTCCATCCCGTTGCGCGTCTGGATCGTCGCGTAGCCGGAAGCCTCAATCAGGTCTCGGAAGAGCTTCATGTTCAGCTCGTTATCCTCAACAATCATTACCTGTTTGGGCATGTCGATCCCTTGCTGTCAGTCGTCTTCTTGCAAGTCTTATCAAGACATCTAAGTTGCAGAGCCAACGACTCGACCCATTTCCTCGAGTTCAACGATAAACCTATTTGGTTGAAAAATAGGTAATTCCGGGCGTAAAAACAGTAGGAGGCCAAGACATTGAAGAGCGCCGACGAAATCGCCATCGACATTCTTTCCTGGCTTGCCGGCGAGCCGGACCTCTTGTCCCGTTTTCTGGCGCTGACGGGAACGGATCCGTCCTCCCTGCGCAACGCAATCGGCGAGCCGGGCTTCATGGGCGGGCTCGTCGCCTTTCTCATGGACCATGAGCCGACACTGATCGCGTTCTGCGAGGCAACGGGCACAGAACCCCAGGATGTCGTGCGTGCACATGAGAAGCTCTCCGGCGCCGCCGACCTGCAGGACAGCTGACCGTGAGCAACACCGCCTTCGACAATGAAATCCGCCTCACTGACCGCCCGCTCGTCGTCAGCGACATCGACGAGGTGGTGCTCGAATTCCTGAGCCCCTTTCGGGCTTTCCTCGAAAGCCGCGATCATATCCTCGTGCCGCGCTCTTTCCGGCTGACCGGCAACATCGTCCATCGCACAACAGAACATGCGGCGAGTGCCGACGACGTCAAAGACATGCTCGACACCTTCTACGCCACGCAGGATCGCTGGCAGACACCGGCTGCCGGCGCTGTCGAAACCCTTCGCGACCTGTCGACTGAGGCGGACATAGTGTTTCTGACGGCAATGCCGCCACGTCATGCGGCCGCGCGCCGTGCCCTGCTCGATCGCCTTGAACTGCCTTACCCTCTGCTCGCCTCCGAGGACCCGAAGGGGCCGATCGTCGAGCGTCTGCATGCCGGACGGGCACTTCCCATTGTTTTCATCGACGACATCGCCCGCAACCTGCAATCGGTGCAGGAGCACGCGCCGTCGTGCCTGCTGATCAATCTGATGGCGAATGCCGAGTTTCGCGCGCTCGCGCCGACGCCAGATACGTGCGTTCATATTGCTGCCGATTGGGCCGATGCTGCCAGTGCAATTCGCGCGCATTTCCAAAGGTAGCGAGAGCCGGCACGACAACAAGGCACCCGCACGAAGGCACTCGAAACCCGACCCGCGGCTTGGCGTCGGCAACCTGACATGCAAGGCAATTTCCAACGCGGCCTCCCTTGAGACTCGCTAGCGTAGAGCGTAAAGTCGCAATGTTCAACATTTGTTCCAGATATGCTCGACAGTGGTTCTCAAACTCCAGGCTTCTGCCGTGATTGCCTTCGGGAACAGAGCGCATCGGCGCGACGCTGCCTTGCCTGCGGCAGTCCCCGCATCCTGCGTCATGCCGAGCTTTACGACCTGACACTCGCCCATATCGATTGCGATGCGTTTTATGCCTCGGTCGAGAAGCGGGACAATCCCGAACTTGCCGACAAGCCGGTCATTATCGGCGGCGGCAAACGTGGCGTCGTCTCGACCGCCTGCTACATCGCCCGCATCCATGGCGTGCGCTCGGCCATGCCGATGTTCAAGGCGCTCGAGGCCTGCCCGCAGGCGGTGGTCATCAAGCCCGACATGGAAAAATACGTTCGCGTCGGCCGCGAGGTCCGCATGCTGATGCAGGAGCTGACACCGCTGGTGCAGCCGCTCTCCATCGACGAGGCCTTTCTGGAGCTGAGCGGCACCCAAAGGCTGCACCACGATCCCCCGGCCCGAACGCTCGCGCGCTTCGCCCGCCGCGTCGAACAGGAGATCGGCATTACTGTCTCTGTCGGGCTCTCCTACTGCAAGTTCCTCGCCAAGGTTGCATCCGATCTGCAGAAGCCTCGCGGCTTCTCCGTGATCGGCCAGGCCGAAGCGCTCGAATTCCTGAGAGAACGGCCCGTGACCTTGATCTGGGGCGTCGGCAAGGCGTTTGCGACCACATTGGAACGCGACGGCATCCGCACGATCGGCCAGCTCCAGGCCATGGAGGAAGCCGACCTCATGCGCCGCTACGGCACCATGGGCCAGAGGCTTTACCGCCTGTCGCGCGGCCTCGACGAGAGAACCGTTGAGATTGATGGCGAGGCGAAAAGCGTGTCGTCCGAAACGACCTTCAACGACGATCTCGCCCGTCAGGATGATCTCGTCACGCATCTGCGCCGGTTGAGTGAGCAGGTCGCGCATCGGTTGCGCAAATCCGAACTGGCTGGCCAGACGGTCGTGTTGAAACTGAAGACCGCGGATTTCAAGACCAGGACCCGCAACCGCCGTCTCGACAGCCCGACCCGGCTTGCAGACCGCATCTTCCGCACGGGGCTGCAACTCCTGGAGAAGGAGATCGACGGCACCAAGTACCGGCTGATCGGCATTGGCGTCAGCGATCTGTCGAGCCCCGATCTCGCCGATCCACCGGATCTGGTCGATCCCGCAGCGACCCGCCGCGCGGCCGCCGAAGACGCCATCAACAGGCTACGCGACAAGTTCGGCAAGGCAAGCGTCGAAACCGGCTACACGTTCGGCAGCCGCAAGCGCGATCACTAGTGCGTCATCGGCGGTGGCTTGCCGTTTCCTTGGCCCGATCCGGACGAATTCTTTAAAGATTGCAGTCTAAGCTCGTCGGCCAGTTTACGTGTTGGGATGAGTGTATGGTATCGCGTTTCGCTCTCACGGCCAGCGTCGTCGTCGTCTTGTTTTCGCCTGCCGCCGGTTTCGCCGGCAGCAGCGCGCCGCTGCAGATCATCGTCTCGAAGAACCAACAATCGCTCGTCGTCTATGATGGCGACGCGGTGATCGCGACATCGGCGGTCTCCACGGGCAAGGCTGGCCATTCGACACCGACGGGCATCTTCTCGATCCTGGAAAAACGGCGTCAGCACAAATCCAACATCTATTCGAACGCACCGATGCCCTTCATGCAGCGGCTGACCTGGTCCGGCATCGCATTGCACGGCTCCAATCACGTACCTGCCTATCCCGCCTCCCACGGCTGTGTGCGCCTGCCGAGCAAGTTTGCCGCCAGCCTCTTCAAGATGACGTCGCGCGGCATGCATGTCCTCATAACAGACCATCAGGTCAGCCCCACCGAAGTGTCGAGCGCCATGCTCTTCCAGCGTCAGCCGGCGCCGGGCGACAATCCCGCTCCGCTGTCGGACGTGCCGCTTCGCCCGGCAATCAGCCAGGCCGAGAACGGACCGGTCGAAGTGGCCATGACGGAGACATCGAGCATTCCGTCAACCGTCGCTGAGGAAAGCCGCGAGCCGATCCGGATGCTGATTACCCGCCGTGGCGAGCGTGATATCCGGCGCGACGTCCAGTCGGCGCTGAACCAACTCGGCTATGTCGCCGGAGCAGCGGACGGCCACATCGGCCCGGACACGACCGCCGCCATCAATGCGTTTCAAACCGCCGAGGGGTTGGCCGTCGATGGGAAGCTGACGCCGGAACTGACGGATGCCATCTTCAAGAAGGTTGGACGCGACACTCCCGCCAATGGCGTGATCCTTGTGCGGCAGGGCTTCAAGCCGATCTTCGAAGGCGACGTCATAATCGACGGGCCGGAGCAGGCGCTGGGCACGCATTTCCTGCAATTTCATGAGGTTGACGGCGAAAAGGGCGAAGGCAAATGGTACGGCGTTTCGCTCGAAAACCACCTGCCATCAGGGACGAAAAAACGGCTCGGAATCAGCACCGACGCCGACCCATCCGCCTTCAACGCCACCCAGCGCACGCTTGGTCGCCTGACTGTCTCCGACGAGGTGCGCAAGCGCATCGGCAGCCTGCTTGCCGACGGGTCGTCGCTCTCGATTTCCGACATGGAAAGCGGACTTGAAACCGGCGACGGAACCGATTTCATCACCATCACACGGGCTTCACCACGCGGCTGAGCCGATAGACGTCCACCAGGAGCGGGCCGTCACGTCTGACGGTCGTACCTTTCCCTGGTCAACGCAACGTCAAGCAACCCACCACAGAGCGGATCAGACGAGCTCGACGTCAACCACCCCCGGGGCGGAGCGAAGCGCTGCCGCAATCTCGGGCGAAATCCTGAATTTTTCGCTGAGTTCGACCTCGATCTCGCGCTGGCCGTTGTCCTTGATGACGATGAAGGAAACGAGCCCCTCGCCTCTCGCGTTCAAGTGGGCGGCGATCGACTTCAGCGGTCCGGAATCGCGCACGTAAACGCGCAGCGCCTTCTGCATCTGCAGCGATTCTTCCTCAAGGGAGCGCAGCGTCTGGATGCGAAGACCGATACCTTCCGGCCGCTCCTCCGCCTGCACGGTCATGACAAGCGATTTCCCGGGCTCGAGCAGGTCGCGATACTGGTGCAACATCTCCGAAAACAGAACGGCCTCGAACTGACCGGATGAATCCGAGAAGGCGATGATACCCATCTTGTTGCCCGTCCGGGTCTTGCGCTCCTGTTTGGACGTCACGGTGCCGGCGAGACGGCCGGCCGTTGCGCCCTTCTTCACGGCGCCGGCGAAATCACCAAACGTCTGGACTCGCATCTTGGCGAGCAGCGGATTGTAGGTGTCGAGCGGATGGGCGGAGAGATAGAAGCCCAGCACCTGGAATTCCCGGTGCAATTTTTCCGAGGCGAGCCACGGCGTGTAGGCAGGAAGCGATATCCGTTCCGGTCCGGTTGCAGCTCCTGCCCCGAAGATATCGCCCTGTCCGCTGGTCTTGTTTTCCAGCGCACGCTGGGCAAAGCCGAGAATTCGATCGAGGCCGCCGACGAGTTCGGCGCGGTCGTAGCCGAAGCAATCGAAGGCACCAGCCGCGATCAGGCTTTCGAACACACGCCGGTTGAGCAGCTTCGGGTCGATCCTCAGGCAGAAATCTTCAAGGCTCGCGAATTCGCGGTCACCGCGAACGGCAACGATGTGCTCGACCGCCGATTCGCCGACGCCCTTGATGGCCGCCAATGAATAATAGATCCGCTTCTCGCCCGTCTGAAAATGCCGGAAGGAGGACTGGACCGACGGCGCAATCACCTGGATGCCAAGGCGTCCGGCATCCTGACGGAAGTCGTTGACCTTTTCGGTGTTGGCCATATCGAGCGTCATCGACGCTGCCAGGAACTCGACCGGGTAGTGCGCCTTCATATAGGCGGTCTGGTAGGAGACGATGGCGTAGGCGGCGGCGTGCGACTTGTTGAAGCCGTAATTGGCGAACTTGGCGAGGAGATCGAAGATCAGATCGGCCTGCGGTTTCGACACCTCGTTCTTGACCGCACCGTCGACGAAACGGGCACGCTGCTTGTCCATCTCCTCCTTGATCTTCTTACCCATGGCGCGACGCAGAAGGTCGGCTTCGCCGAGCGAATAGCCCGACAGGACCTGGGCGATCTGCATCACCTGTTCCTGGTAGACGATAACGCCCTGCGTTTCCTTGAGCAGATAATCGATCTTCGGATGGATCGATTCGATCTCTTCTTCGCCGTGCTTGCGGGCGTTGTAGACCGGAATGTTCTCCATCGGGCCCGGCCGATAGAGCGCCACCAGGGCGATGATGTCCTCGATGCAGTCGGGCCGCATGCCGATCAGCGCTTTGCGCATGCCGGCACTTTCCACCTGGAACACGCCGACCGTTTCGCCGCGCGACAGCATCTCGTAGGTCTTCTCGTCATCGAGCGGAATGCTGGCGAGGTCGACCTCGATTCCGCGCAACTTGACGAAGTCGACGGCGACTTTCAGCACTGTCAACGTCTTCAGGCCGAGGAAGTCGAATTTTACGAGGCCGGCCTGCTCGACCCATTTCATGTTGAACTGGGTCACCGGCATGTCGGAGCGCGGATCGCGGTACATCGGCACCAGCTTCGACAGCGGCCGGTCGCCGATAACGATGCCGGCGGCATGGGTCGAGGCGTGACGATACAGGCCCTCGATCTTCTGCGCGATATCGAGCAGGCGCGCGACGACAGGCTCCCTCTCGGCTTCTTCCTGCAGGCGCGGCTCTTCCTCGATCGCCTTTGACAAAGGTGTCGGGTTGGCCGGGTTGTTGGGCACGAGCTTGCAGATCTTGTCGACCTGACCGTAGGGCATCTCGAGCACGCGGCCGACGTCGCGAAGTGCCGCGCGCGCCTGCAATGAACCGAAGGTGATGATCTGGGCGACTTGCTCGCGGCCGTACTTCGCCTGGACGTAGCGGATGACCTCTTCGCGCCGATCCTGGCAGAAGTCGATGTCGAAGTCGGGCATCGACACGCGTTCCGGATTGAGGAAGCGCTCGAACAGCAACGAGAAGCGCATGGGGTCGACGTCGGTGATCGTCAGCGCATAGGCGACCAGCGAGCCCGCACCGGAACCACGGCCAGGGCCGACCGGGATATCTTGCTGCTTTGCCCACTTGATGAAGTCGGCAACGATCAGGAAGTAGCCCGGGAACTTCATGCGCTCGATGACGCTGAGTTCAAATGCGAGCCGCTCGCGATACTCTTCCTCGGTATAGCCGGGCGCCATGCCGAGCTTGTTCAAGCGGTCGTCGAGGCCCTCCTCCGCCTGCCGGCGCAGTTCGCCCGATTCGGCGCGCTCGGCCTCCTCCGGGTCGTCGGAGGCACCGGTGAAGCGCGGCAGGATCGGCCCGCGCGTCTTCAGCATGAACGAGCATCGGCGCGCGATCTCGATGGTGTTTTCGAGCGCCTCGGGCAGGTCGGCGAAAAGTGCCGCCATTTCCTTTCGGCTCTTGAGATAGTGATCCGGCGTCAGCCGGAAACGGCTGTCGTCGGAAACCATGGCGTTGTGGGCAACCGCCATCAGCGCGTCGTGCGCATCATAATCGGACGGCGAGGGAAAGAACGCCTCGTTGGTCGCAACCAAAGGCACATCGAACTTGTAAGCAAGGTCGATCATCCGGCTCTCATGCCGGCGATCAAAATTGCCGTGCCGTTGCAACTCGATATAGAGCCGATCGCCGAAGAGCTCCTGCAAAACTTCCAGACGCGCCTCAGCCAAAGCCGTCGAACCGGATTTCACGGCCATATCGATCGGGCCGCCGCTTGCGCCCGAAAGCGCGATCAGCCCATCCGTGCCGGCCTCCACCAGCCACGAACGCGTTATTCTCGTGACCTGGCTGCCTTCGCCTCCGAGATAGGCGCGGCTGACCAGATCGACCAAGCGCGTGTAACCGTCGTCGGTGGCAGCGATCAGCACGATGGCCGGCAGCTTGGCCAGTTGCTGCGCGTGGCCGCGGCGGTCGCCGTCGGCCTCGTCTTCCATGTCGATCGACAGCTGACAACCGGTGAGCGGCTGCAGACCGTCTTCGGCCGCCTTTTGGGAAAATTCAAGCGCTGCGAAAAGATTGTTGGTGTCGGCGATCCCGATTGCCGGCTGGGCGTCAGCCACGGCCTTGCCGATCACCTTCTTGATGGGCAGCGCCCCTTCGAGCAGGGAGAAAGCCGAGTGGACACGAAGATGCACGAACTGTGGATCCGCAGCCGTCTGTTCGTTCCGTTCCGCGCCGCCTTGATCCGCCATCTTTACACCCTGATTCCTGTCAGGCGTCAGGATATCCCGTTTCTCATCCGCCATGTCCAGTTTTTGCAACATGGGCCGGCGTTCTTTTCAACGGTGCAGTGCCGGTATGGTATCGCGCGACCCCGCGTCAGGGTCACGCCGCTTCGAAAACATATCCTCGGATCAAAGCCCGAGAGCGATGAAGGCAATGCTGGCGACGAACAGGCCCATCGATGTGAAGGCGGCGAGGTCACGAACAAAATCAGTCATAACATGGCTCCTTTTCCGTTATGTTTTTACTTTGTTCCATTTTTGTTCTCACGTCAATCACTGTTGAGCGGAGCGCCCGCTTTCCACCGCGCATGGTTAATCACGTCGGCAATCGTCGTCCGCGGTGATTAACCGAAAGCTTGAGCACTTCGCCCATCGCGCCTATGACTAGAGCAACCACACGGAGCAACAGCGACATGATTGCACGCCTGACCCTGCCCCTCTTCCTCCTGCTTCCTTCCCTCACTTTCGCCGCAGAGGCGATCGACCCCGGGCGCATCGTGTCGGCTGCGACCGGCGACTGGGACAAGGACGGTACGAGCGATCTGGCGCTGCTGGTCAAACCTGGCGAGGAGACCGACGAGGACAATGCGATTTACATCTATCTCGCTGGCGAAGATGGCCCGCTGACGCTCAAGTCAGCCATCCCAAACAAGATCTGGGGGCAGTACGGCATGGTCGGCCAGGCGCCGACGGTCAGTGCGCTCCCGAACGGCTCGCTGGTGATTACCACGCACAACGACGCGATCGGCCGCGACCGCTGGGAACAGAAGCTGACGATTGCCTACCGCAATTTCGATTTCGTCGTTGCCGGTTACACCTACGCCTCCTACGACACCCTTGATCCCAGCAACACGTCGCAGTGTGACCTGAATGTGCTGACCGGCAAGGGCAAATCCAACGACAGACCCGTCAGCGCCAAGGGCGAATTGGTGCTCCTCAAGGACTGGAACGACGACCGCGGACAGCACGCCTGCGGCATCCGGTAATCGCGTCGCTTGTTCTCTTTTTGTTCTTTACATCACGGATGTCTCGCGGCATGCTGCGTGTGAACAAACAGGGTGTTCTCATGGCCAGTATCGACGAGCTCAAGGACTTCATCGTGGAAGCCAAATCGAAGGCGTATGTCGGCGGCGGTACCGCACAGCCGCCTTCGCGCACGGGCGCACGCGATATCGGCTATCAGCGCGACCGGTGGAGGTATCTCGACAGTTATTTCGGTGGAACGGATTTTGCCGGCCAGGAAACGGTTTGGTTCGGGGACGATACCCGCTGGGTCATGAACTATTTCGGTCACGTCGTCCGGCCCGATCTGATCGATGCTGAGCGCGCCGGCATCGTCATCAAGACAGCGCTCGAAACCATGTATCGCGAAAAGCGGCATTTCCTCGGTGGAATGCAATATCGCCACGCCTACGGCACCTACATCGACACCAGCCGTGGCGACACGCAGCACTTTTCCGGACGTGAGGTTATCTTTGTCGACGGCGACGAAGCCTATGAACTCGACTATCGCGGCGGCCTCATCGTGCCGTAGGCAGTGAGCTGGCGCTTGGCAAAGAGTGCCGTGCACGCTGAAGAACGGAATAGGGACGCACCGACACTTTGATTCTGGGGCATCTTATCCGCCTTCCATGAAGCCACGTGAAAGCGGGATGCTGGAGTTCGGCCGTCGCATCAAACGCTGACGCTGTCTGCTTCACGCCTTGGAAAATGCGCAAAGCGCGGCTTCGTTAGGAGATCCGTCGAGGCAGACCGATGGCGCGTTTGCACGGGCCCGTCTGGGCCGCAAACGCGCTCAGCATCACTTCAGTTCGACGACCTTGCCATCTTCGATGGTCACCCGCCGATCCATCAGCGATGCCAGCTCGTGATTGTGCGTGGCGATCAGAGCCGCCAGACCCGACTGACGCGCCAAGGCCTCGAGTGCCTCGAAAACATAGCCTGCGGTTTCCGGATCGAGATTGCCGGTCGGCTCGTCGGCCAGCAACACCAGCGGTGCGTTGGCGACGGCACGGGCAATCGCCACGCGCTGCTGTTCGCCGCCCGACAGCTCCGACGGGCGATGATCGGCGCGATGACCGATACGCATGTAATCGAGCAGCGCCCTTGCCCGTTCGGCCGCCTCCGCCTTGCCGAGCCCGGCGATCAGTTGCGGCATCATGATGTTTTCGAGAGCGGTAAACTCCGGAAGCAGATGATGGAACTGGTAGACGAAGCCGATCTCATTGCGGCGGATGGCCGTCCGCCGGTCGTCGTTGAGACCATCGCAGGTCACGCCGTTGACGACGACCTTTCCGCCATCCGGGCGTTCCAAGAGGCCAGCGACGTGCAGCAGCGTCGACTTGCCGGTGCCCGACGGCGCCACGAGTGCGACGGTTTCGCCGCTTTTCAGCGTGAAGTCCGCCCCCTTGAGGATCGACAGGAAGGTGTCCCCCTGCCCGTAAGTACGCTCGATGCCCGAAAGCTGCAGTGCCACGCGCGCATTCATTCAGTTGTTGTCCTTGTCATTCATACCGCAGGGCCTGCACGGGATCGAGACGCGAGGCGCGCCATGCCGGAAAGATCGTGGCAAGGAACGACAGGCTGAGCGCCATGACAATGACGAGAATAGTCTCATCAGCATTCATGTCCGCCGGAAGTTGGCTCAGGAAATAGAGTTCCGGGCTAAACAGCGTTGTCCCTGAAATCCAGGAGAAGAACTGGCGGATGGACTCGATGTTGAGGCAGACGACGACGCCAAGCAGCACGCCGGCAACGGTTCCCGCAGCACCGATCGCAGCCCCGGTCATGAAGAAGATGCGCATGACCGACCCGGACGTCGCCCCCATGGTGCGAAGGATGGCGATGTCGCTTCCCTTGTCCTTCACCAGCATGATCAGGCCGGAGATGATGTTCAATGCCGCGACCAGAACGATCAGCGTCAGGATCATGAACATCACGTTGCGCTCGACCTCGAGCGCGGAAAAGAACGTCTTGTTGCGGTCGCGCCAGTCGGTGATGAAGATCTGCCGCCCGGCGGCATCTTCGACCGGCTTGCGCAGCTCATCGACCATATCCGGGTGCTCAACGAAGATTTCGATTTGCTGTGCCAGCCCCTCGGCGTTGAAGAAGAGCTGCGATTCCTCCAACGGCATGAAGATGATCGACGAATCGTATTCCGACATACCGATCTCGAAGATCGCCGAAACCGTGTAGGCCTTGACCCGCGGGTTCATGCCCATAGGCGTCACGTCGCCGTTCGGCGATGTCAACGTGATGGTGCCGCCCACCTGGATGCCGAGCTGATCGGCCATGCGCGAGCCGATCGCAACGCCGGTGCCGGCGGCAAAGCCGACGAGATCGCCGGACTGGATATGGTCGGAGACCGACTTCATCTTGCCGAGGTCATCGGCGCGGATGCCGCGCACGAGAGCGCCAGTCGAGCTGTCGCTGACGCCCTGCGCCAGGACCTGCCCCTCGATGAGCGGGATCGCCATGGTCACGCCCTTCACGCCGGAAAAGCGTGTGGCAAGCTCGGCATAATTGTTGAGCGGGCCATCGATCGGCTGCACGATCATATGGCCGTTGATGCCGAGGATGCGCGAGATGAGTTCGGTGCGGAAGCCGTTCATCACTGCCATGACGATGATCAGCGTCGCAACGCCGAGCATGATGCCGATGAACGAGAAGCCGGCGATCACCGAAATGAAGGCTTCCTTGCGCCGCGAGCGCAGATAGCGCCAGGCGACCATGCGCTCAAAGGCGGAAAAGGGGCGGCTGGCGGACTTTGCGGACTGGCCAGCAGCCTGCACCTGATCTTCCGTCACGGCGGTCATCCTGCCTCCCCTTGCCTCACTTACTTCGTCGCGATCAGCTTGTTGAGAGCCGCCTCGACAGTCATGGTCTCGCGCTCACCGGTCTTGCGATCCTTGAGCTCGACTTCGCCGTTAGCGATCGAACGTGGCCCAACGATGATCTGGACCGGCACGCCGATCAGATCGGCCGACGCGAACTTGGCGCCGGCGCGGTCATCCGTATCGTCGAGCAGCGCGTCGAATCCGGCAGCACCGAGCTTCGAGTAGAGCGTCTCGCAGGCTGCATCGCAAGCGGCATCGCCCGCTTTCATGTTGATGATCACGCCATCGAACGGCGAGATCGACTTCGGCCAGATGATGCCGTTGTCGTCATGCGACGCCTCGATGATCGCCGGGACCAGCCGTGTCGGGCCGATGCCGTAGGAGCCCATGTGGACCGTGTGCTCCTTGCCATCAGGACCGAGAACCTTGGCGCCCATCGCCTCGGAATACTTTGTGCCGAAGTAGAAGATATGGCCGACTTCGATGCCGCGTGCCGACACGCGGTCGCCTTCGGCGACTTCGTTGAACGCAGCCTCGTCATGCATTTCCGAGGTGGCGGCGTAACGCGACGTCCACTTGTCGAAGATCTTCTTCAGGCCGGCGACATCGTCGAAATTGGTGTCTTCACCGGGAATGTCGAAGCCGAGGAAGTCCTTGTGGCAGAACACTTCGGACTCACCGGTTTCGGCGAGAATGATGAATTCGTGGCTGAGATTGCCGCCGATCGGGCCGGTGTCTGCGCGCATCGGAATGGCACGCAATCCCATGCGCGAGAAAGTGCGCAGGTAGGCCGCAAACATCTTGTTATAGGCGTGCTCGGCGCCTTCGCGGTCGAGATCGAAGGAATAAGCGTCCTTCATCAGGAATTCGCGCGAGCGCATGGTGCCGAAACGCGGGCGGATCTCGTCGCGGAATTTCAGCTGAATATGGTAGAGATTGAGCGGCAGGCTACGATAGGACTTCACGTAGGAACGGAAGACGTCCGTGATCATTTCCTCGTTGGTCGGACCGTATAGCATCGGCCGGTCCTGGCGATCCTTGATGCGCAGCATCTCCTTGCCGTAGGCATCATAGCGGCCGCTTTCTTGCCAAAGTTCGGCGGACTGCAGCGTCGGCATCAGCAGCTCATTCGCGCCGGTGCGGTTCTGTTCCTCGCGGACGATCGCATTGACTTTGTCGAGAACCCGCTTTCCGAGTGGCAGCCAGGTATAAATACCCGAGGACTGCTGCCGGATCATGCCCGTCCGGAGCATAAGACGGTGGGAAACGATTTCCGCTTCCTTCGGATTTTCCTTCAAGATGGGCATGAAAAAGCGGGACAGGCGCATGACGGGTTCCAAAACTTGATGAACGTCGCACTATCGACGGATTCGGGCGAAATGACGTTGAGCTCAGGCACGCCGGTCTCACCAAAACAGGCAAAGGCGACCATTGCTTCTTGGGGTCGGCTCTCAAATTTCCGTCACCGACAAATCGGCTGGAACCTATCCGAGCCCTGCGTTCATAACCGCTTCGCGCTCGGATGAAAACCCTGCTTGCGGTGGGAATAGCACAGAGCGGGCAGAGAGATCTGAAGGAGAAACCGCAGGCCAAAAGCTGCGTCAAAAGAGCACGCTAGTAACAGGATTGCGACGATGCTTGTCAACGGAGAAATTTTATCCAACTGTAGCAAAAATGCAAAAAAACAGGGTGACATCGCCCAATGTTTGGGCTAATTTCGGCTCACAAAACAGGCATGAAGTCTAAATTCTTGCCGACTTTCGCGGTCAAGTCTTGGGAGGATAAGATCTTAGGCGCGCTTCGTCGCTGCCGCCGGAAACGGATTAGAGATCACGCGATACTTGAAAAACAAGGCTTTCAGCCTTGTTTTTTTTTGCCTTTCACCAGGCGAGACCACAGCGAAGCAGCTACACCTTCTTGAACTGTGTCAATTTCAGGGCGGTCAATCGTAGGATTGCCCGGGTTTCAGCCGACGGACCGCCCGAGCGCCTTCGTTGGACCTGTGCAGTCGAAAAATCCGGACACTTAACTGGGGATTATTGGCAAGCCGGTCCGCATCGACCGAAAAACGCCGACGTCACGCGACCGCGCACGTCTGGGCGATTGCCTCAGTAGAACTTCGGATAGAAGCGCGGGATGCTGTCGATGCCGTAGCCGAGCCGCACCGATACGATGTACCAGGCGAGCTGGATGACCGCCGCGATCGCCGTCGTCAACAGGATAACGCGCTTGGCACGGAACCGCGCCGGTGCGCTTTCGACGGTGCCGGGAACGACCTCGTTTTCCTCCGCCTGGGTGCGCACGCCAAGCGGCAGCACGGCAAACAGCGTCAGCCACCAGATAATGAAGTAGATGGCAAAGGTGGAGAAAAGCGGCATTTCCGGCTCCTGGTGAGGACCTCGCCCGAAGCGCACACTGGCCTTCTGTGGAACAATCCTCTCGACATTCTGCCTGCTTATAACGCCATGGGCGCGATCACACAAACCGGTATCGCGCGATCAACTGTCACACCTGTTCAAGTTCGATCAAGGTGCCTTGAAAATCCTTGGGGTGCAGAAAGAGCACCGGCTTGCCATGGGCGCCGATCTTCGGCTCGCCGTCACCGAGGACGCGTGCGCCAGACCCTTTCAATGCGTCACGAGCGGCAATGATGTCCTCGACCTCGTAACAGATGTGATGCATGCCGCCGGACGGGTTTTTGGCCAGGAACGCTGCAATCGGCGAGGTGTCGCCAAGCGGCTCCAACAGTTCGACCTTGGTGTTGGGCAGCGTCACGAAAACGACGGTAACCCCGTGCTCCGGCAAGGCCTGTGGCTCAGTCACCGTCGCGCCAAGCGTGGTGCGGTAGCTTTGCGTGGCGGATGCCAGATCCGGCACTGCGATTGCCACATGATTGACCCGTCCGAGCATCGCGATCCTCCAACCTTCCGACGACGAGAGAGCCCCGGACGTTTACAACGCCCGGGGCTCAGAGAAAATCAGACTTTGGTGACGAACACTGTCACCACGGGCTTCTTGCCCCAGATCTGGTTGGTCGTGCTGCGCACGGCGCGGCGCACAGCCTCCTGGAGCATGGCCAGATCCTTGCGCTTGGCACGCGGAATGCTTTCGACAGCACCGAGCACCGCGTCATAGAGCGTGTCTTCCATGTCTTCGCCCTCGTCGTCGAACTCGGGCAGGCCGATGGCAACAAGGTCCGGATCGCCGAGGAAGTCGTAGCGATTGTCGAGCACAACGTTAACGGAGACATGTCCGGCGAAGGAGAGCTTGCGCCGTTCGCCGATGCCCATCTCCTCGAAGTCGCCGATCAGCGAGCCATCCTTGTAGATCCGGCCATGCGGCACGGTATCGATGACCTCGGCCGGACCGGGTGCCAGCCGCAACATCTCGCCGTTGCGAAGACGCGGGACGCTGGCGATACCCGATTGCCGCCCAAGCTCACCGTGTGCCGTCAGATGTGCGGCTTCGCCGTGCACCGGCACGAGGATCTGCGGACGGACCCACTGGTACATCTGCTGCAATTCACTGCGGCGCGGGTGACCCGACACATGCACCAGCGCTTCGCTATCGGTGATGATGTGAATGCCCTGCTCGATCAGGCCGTTCTTGATGTCGTTGATCGCCTTCTCGTTACCGGGAATGGTGCGCGACGAAAACACGACGGTATCGCCGGCCGAGAAGGCAACGTTGCGCATCTCATCGCGGGCGATCTTGGCGAGCGCTGCACGCGGTTCGCCCTGGCTGCCCGTCAGGATAACGACGACCTTGTCGCGCGGCACATAGCCGAACTCGTCTTCGGCGAGGAACGGCTTGATGCCTTCCATCAGGCCGAGATCACGGGCGACGGCGACGACGCGCTTCATCGAACTACCGAGAAGAAGCACATCACGGCCGGCCTCTTCCGCAGCTTCGGCGATCGAGCGGATACGTCCCACATTCGAGGAGAAAGTGGTAATTGCCACGCGCCCTTCGGCCTTGGAGATGATCTCGGTCAGGCTGGCGGAAACCTCCTGCTCGGACGGCGAGACGCCGTCGCGAAGCGCATTGGTCGAATCGCAGACGAGCGCGAGCACGCCTTCGTCGCCGATCTTGCGGAAGCGTTGCTCGTCGGTGAGCGGCCCGAGCGACGGCTGAAGGTCGATCTTCCAGTCGCCGGTATGAACGACCGCGCCAAGCGGCGTGCGAATGATCAGCGACATCGGCTCAGGGATCGAGTGGTTGACACCGACCGCCTCGATTTCGAACGGGCCGACATTGATGCGGTCGCCCTGCTTGAAGATCGTGATCGGGATCTCGCCGCGGCTCTTTTCGAAGTCGCGCTTGGCTTCCAGCATGCCCGCCGTAAACGGAGAAGCGTAGACCGGCACATTCAGCCCCGGCCAGAGATCGTTGAGACCACCATAGTGATCCTCATGGGCATGGGTAATGATGATGCCCTTGAGATTGCGGCGCTCTTCCGCCAGGAAGCTGATATCGGCCAGCACCAGATCCACGCCCGGAAGCTCAGGACCCGGGAAAGTGACGCCGCAATCGACCATTATCCACTGCCGGTTACCGGGTTTTCCGTAGCCGTAGAGGCCAAGGTTCATCCCGATTTCGCCGACGCCGCCGAGCGGCAAGAACACCAGTTCTTCTTCTTGCGCCATGTTTTGATGCGCCCTTGTTTTGATTATCCGAAAAATACGTCGCCGGCGGCGATCGTCTGCATCGTGCTAGAGCCCGTATCGAGCATCAACCGGCCATCCTGATCAATACCGGCAAAGCGGCCGGAAAGCGACCGATCCGGCAGGTTCACCGTAATGGTCTCGCCGATGCCGCGCGCTGCCGCCCGCCATTGGTCTATGATGTGTGCCACACCCCGGCCCTGGTCCCAAACGGAAAGCGTTTCGGCCATAGTCAGGAACAGGTGGGCAAACAGTTCGTCCGGAGATACCGACGCGCCTTCGTTGCGAAGCGACGTCACCGGGTAGAGCGCCTCGTCCGGCGTGACAGCAATGTTGATGCCGCAGCCGATAACCAGCGCGCGACGGCCGTCTGCCAGGCTTTCGCCTTCAAGCAGGATGCCGCAGGTCTTCTTGCCGTCGATGAGAATATCGTTCGGCCACTTGATCTCGACCGGCGCACCGGCAAGCGGCATCACCTGACGGATGGCCCTGTGAACGGCCACGGCCACGGCCAGCGGCAGCGAGTGCAGCAGTTCGATCGGCGCCGGGTCAATCAGGAGGAGCGAGGCATAGAGATTGCCGGGCTCTGAAAACCAGGCCCGGCCGCGTCGGCCGCGTCCACCTGTCTGGCGGGCGGCGGTGATCCAGAGGTTTCCCCTGTCTCCCTCGCGCGCCCTCGTCAGGCATTCGCTGTTTGTAGAGCCGACTTCATTGAGCGCGACGTGCCGGAAATCGTCGAGCGAACCCCGGCCGCCGCCTTCAAGGCCGATCAAAAGAAGGTCCGAGCCGCGACTTCAGCGGCTTCGCCGAGCGGACCGCCGATCAGGACGTATCCAAGCACGAACAGGCCCGAGAGACCGAAGACCAGGCGAAGCTCGCCCGCCGTGCGGGCAAACTCGCCCTTGGCATCGTCGAACCACATCACCTTGATGACGCGCAGGTAGTAATAGGCGCCAACCACCGATGCGAGCACGCCAATGATCGCGAGCGCGTAGAGGTGCGCTTCGATCGCTGCCATGAACACGAAGTACTTCCCGAAGAAGCCTGCCATCGGCGGAATGCCGGCGAGCGAGAACATCAGGACCGTCAGGACAGTGGCCATGAAGGGGTTGGTCTGCGATAGGCCCGCGAGATCGTCGACGCTTTCGACATTCTCGCCGTCCTTGCGGCGCATGGCGAGAATGCAGGCAAACGTGCCGAGCGTCATGACCATGTAGATGAGCATGTAAAGCAGGACGCCACGGACACCTGCCATCGAGCCGGCAGCAAGACCGACGAGCGCGTAGCCCATGTGGCCGATCGAGGAATAGGCCATCAGGCGCTTGATGTTCTTCTGGCCGATTGCCGCGAAGGCGCCGAGCAGCATCGAAGCGATCGAGATGAAGACGACGATCTGCTGCCACTGAACGACGACAGGCTCGAAGGCGTTGATGACGATGCGAACGAAGATGGCCATGGCGGCAACCTTCGGAGCAGCGGCGAAGAACGCGGTCACCGGCGTCGGCGCACCTTCATAGACGTCCGGCGTCCACATGTGGAACGGCACGGCGGAGATCTTGAAAGCGAGGCCGGCCAGAATGAAGACCAGACCGAAGATGAGGCCGAGCGACGGCGTGCCGGTCGAAGTCAGGGCAGCCGCAATCTCGTCAAAACCGGTATGACCGGTGAAGCCGTAGACCAGCGACATGCCGTAGAGCAGCATGCCCGAGGACAGCGCGCCGAGGACGAAATACTTCAGGCCGGCTTCCGTCGAACGGATGCTGTCGCGGTTGATGGCGGCGACGACATAGAGCGCCAGCGACTGCAGTTCCAGCGACAGGTACAGCGACATCAGGTCGTTGGCCGAGATCATCAGGAGCATGCCGAGGGTGGCGAGCACCAGAAGCACCGGGAACTCGAAGCGGTCGATCTGCGACGAACGGGCATGGCCGACCGTCATCACCATGGCGGTGATCGAGCCGATCAGCGCCAGCACCTTCATGAACTTGGCGAAGGGATCGGACAGGAAGGCGCCGCCGTAAGCTTCGCCCTCGCCCGTCTTCAGGACGAGCCAGAGGCCGGCGATGATGAGAAGGGCAACCGCAAGGCCCGTGACGGTCGAGGTCGACTTTTCACCGGCGAAGACGCCGATCATCAAGAGCGCCATCGCACCGACCGCGAGGATCAACTCGGGTATCGAGAGCTGCAGGCTAGCGAGGAGGGTTTCAGCAGTCATGTCCAATCACGTCCTGTGGTCATTGCACCGAAAGCGCAACGTTTTGCGCTGCCTGCAGGGCTGCGGAGTAGTTGTTGACGAGCAGATCCACGGAGGCTGCGGTCGCATCGAAGATCGGTGCCGGATAGACACCGAAGAAGATCGTCAGGATCACCAGCGGATAGAGGATCGCCTTTTCACGTCCCGAGAGATCGAGCAGCGCCTTCAGGCTCTCCTTTTCCAGCGCGCCGAACACGACGCGGCGGTAAAGCCAGAGCGCATAGGCCGCCGACAGGATCACGCCGCTCGTCGCAAAGAACGCGACCCAGGTGTTGGCGCGGAAGGCGCCGACGAGGGTCAGAACTTCGCCGACGAAGCCTGACGTGCCGGGAAGACCGACGTTCGCCATGGTGAAGACCATGAAGGCGACGGCATATTTCGGCATGTTGTTCACGAGACCGCCATAGGCCGAGATCTCGCGGGTGTGCAGGCGGTCATAGACAACGCCGACGCAGAGGAAGAGCGCACCCGAAACGATACCGTGCGACAGCATCTGGAAGATCGCACCCTGGACGCCCTGCGTGTTGGCCGCGAAGATACCCATCGTCACGTAGCCCATGTGCGCAACCGACGAATAGGCGATCAGCTTCTTGATGTCGGTCTGCATCAGCGCCACCAGCGAGGTGTAGACGATGGCGATGACCGACAGCGTGAAGACGAACGGCGCAAAGTAGTCGGATGCCAGCGGGAACATCGGCAGCGAGAAGCGCAGGAAGCCGTAGCCACCGAGCTTCAGAAGGATGCCGGCCAGGATGACCGAACCCGCCGTCGGCGCCTGAACGTGTGCGTCGGGAAGCCAGGTGTGCACCGGCCACATCGGCATCTTCACCGCGAAGGACGCGAAGAAGGCGAGCCATAACCACGTCTGCATTTCACGCGGGAAGTTATAGGCAAGCAGTTCGGTGATGTCGGTCGTGCCGGCCTGCCAGTACATCGCCATGATGGCGAGCAGCATCAGCACCGAGCCGAGCAGCGTGTAGAGGAAGAACTTGTAGCTGGCGTAGACGCGGTCCTTGCCGCCCCACACACCGATGATGATGAACATCGGAATGAGGCCGGCTTCGAAGAACACATAGAACAGCACGATGTCGAGCGACACGAACACGCCGATCATGAACGTTTCCAGGATCAGGAACGCGATCATGTATTCCTTGAGCCGCTTCTCAACGGAGAACCAGCTTGCGAGCACGCAGAACGGCATCAGGAACGCGGAGAGCACGACGAAGAGCACCGAGATGCCGTCGACACCGAGATGATAGGAAATCCCGGTGCCGAGCCAGCCGTGCTTCTCGGTCATCTGGAAGCCCGGGTTCGAGCTGTCGAACTGGTACCAGATATAGACCGAGACGGCGAAGGTGAAGAGCGTCGTCAGCAGCGATACGTTCAGGATGTTGCGGCGGCCGTAGGCGCTGTCTTCTCTTGTCAGCAAGAGAAGCAGGACGCCGACGAGCGGCATGAAGGTGACCGCGGAAAGTACGGGCCAATCGGTCATCAGAAGGAACTCCCGAGCATCATCCATGTAACGAGCGCTGCGATGCCGATGAGCATGGCGAACGCGTAGTGATAGAGGTAACCGGTCTGCAGCCGGACGACACGATCGGTGACATCAAGCACGCGTGCCGCAATCCCGTTCGGGCCGAGGCCGTCGATGACCCGGCCGTCGCCTTCCTTCCAAAGGAAGACGCCGAGGCGCTTGGCCGAGCGTACGAACAGGAAGTCGTACAGTTCGTCGAAGTACCACTTGTTGAGCAGGAACTGGTAGAGGCCGCGATGCTGGTCTGCCAGGTACTTCGGCACATCAGGACGGCGGATATACATGTACCAGGCGGTTATCAGACCAAGCGCCATGGCGCAGAACGGGCTCCACTTAACCCACAGCGGAACGTGGTGGTATTCCTCGAGGATCTCGTTCTCGGCCGAGGTGAACAAGGCACCCTGCCAGAACTCGGCATAATGGTGACCGAAGAAATAGTCGTGGAACAGGAAGCCTGCCACTAGGGCACCAATGCCCAGGATGTAGAGCGGCACCAGCATGACCTGCGGCGATTCATGGACGTGGTGCATGACATCCGAGGAAGCGCGCGGCTTGCCGTGGAAGGTCATGAAGGTCAGACGCCAGGAATAGAAGCTGGTGAAGAGAGCCGCAATGACCAGCATCGAGAAGGCAAAGCCGGAAACCGCGCTATGGGCTGCGAACGCCGATTCGATGATCGCGTCCTTGGAGAAGAAGCCGGCCGTACCGATGACCGTGCCGGGAATGCCGACGCCGGTGAGCGCGATCGTGCCGATGAACATCATCCAATAGGTGACCGGAATGTGCTTCCGAAGGCCGCCCATGTAGCGCATGTCCTGTTCGCCATCGACGGCGTGGATGACCGAGCCTGCGCCCAAGAACAGCAGCGCCTTGAAGAAGGCGTGCGTGAAGAGGTGGAAGATGGCCGCGCCATAGGCGCCGACGCCGAGTGCCACGAACATGTAGCCGAGCTGCGAGCAGGTCGAATAGGCGATGACGCGCTTGATGTCGTTCTGAACGAGACCGACGGTCGCGGCAAAGAAGGCCGTGATCGCACCGATCAGTGTGACAACGGTCAACGCATCCGGCGACAGTTCGAACAGCGGCGACATGCGGGCAACGAGGAAGACGCCGGCGGTGACCATGGTTGCGGCGTGAATGAGGGCCGAAACCGGGGTTGGGCCTTCCATCGCGTCCGGCAGCCAGGTGTGCAACAGGAACTGCGCCGACTTGCCCATCGCGCCCATGAAGAGCAGCAGGCAGGCAGCGGTGATCGCATCGGCCTTGTCGAGGTGCATGCCGAACAGCGTGATGACCGCCTCCCCTGCTGCGGCACCTTCGGCCGGCAGGTAGGTCTGGGCAGCAGCAAAGATCGTCTCGAAGTTGACCGAGCCGAAGAGCACGAAGACGAGGAAGATGCCGAGTGCGAAGCCGAAGTCGCCGACGCGGTTGACGATGAAGGCCTTCATCGCGGCAGCGTTCGCCGACGGCTTCTTATACCAGAAGCCGATCAGCAGGTAGGATGCGAGACCCACACCTTCCCAGCCGAAGAACATCTGCACGAGGTTGTCAGACGTGATCAGCATCAACATCGCGAAGGTGAACAGCGACAGATAGGCGAAGAAGCGCGGACGATGCGGATCGTGGTGCATGTAGCCGATCGAGTAGACATGCACGAGCGTCGACACGGTGTTGACGACCACGAACATCACCGATGTCAGCGTGTCGACACGGAACGCCCATTCGACGTCGAAGCTGCCGGACTGGATCCAGCGCAGCACCGACACCTTGATCAGTTCCTGCTCGCCGAGCGCAACGTGGAAGAAGACGAACCACGACAATGCGGCGGTGATGATCATCAAACCGCTGGTGACAAATTCGGAAGCCTTGGCGCCGATCGAGTTACCGAAAAGGCCGGCGATCAGAAAGCCGATCAAAGGCAGGAAGACGATAGCCTTGATGATGGTATCCATAGCCCAATCAGCCCTTCATCATGTTGACGTCTTCAACAGCGATCGAGCCGCGGTTGCGATAGAAGACGACGAGAATTGCAAGCCCGATGGCGGCTTCCGCGGCCGCGACGGTCAGAATGAACAGGGCAAACACCTGGCCGGTGATGTCGTTCAGGAACGACGAGAAGGCGACCATGTTGATGTTGACCGCAAGCAGGATCAGTTCGACCGACATCAGGATGACGATGACGTTCTTCCGGTTCAGGAAGATGCCGAAGACACCAAGCGTGAACAGGATGGCGCTGACGGTGAGATAGTGGGAAATTCCGATTTCCATTTTTTAGTTCCTCGACCTCGCGTCCGAATTAAATGCCCTGCCCGGGCTTGACCGTGACCACCTCGACGGCGGTCTCGGGCGTGCGGGCAACCTGCTGCGGAATGCTCTGGCGCTTGATGTTCGTGCGATGGCGCAGCGTGAGCACGATGGCGCCGATCATGGCGACCAGCAGCACGAGGCCCGCGATCTGGAAGAAGTAGACATAGTGGGTATAGAGCACGTCGCCGAGCGCGGCCGTGTTCGTCCGATCGGCAATCGCCGGGATCGGCATCGAAATGCCCTTGGCAATCTCCGGCGAGAAGGTCGCGCCGCCAACGACAATGATCAGCTCGGCGGCGAGGATCAGACCGATCAGCGCACCAACCGGGGCATATTCAAGCACGCCGGCGCGCAACTCCGCGAAGTCGATGTCGAGCATCATGACGACGAAGAGGAACAGCACCGCTACCGCGCCGACATAGACCACGAGCAGGATCATCGCCAGGAACTCGGCGCCGGCCAGCAGGAACAGGCCCGCCGAATTGAAGAAGGTCAGGATCAGGAACAGCACCGAATAAACGGGGTTCCTGGCCGCAATGACCATAAATGCCGATGCCACCGCGATGAAGGCAAAGAGATAGAAAAAAAGAACCTGCAGACCCATGATCGGTGCCTTTTTCGTCTTGCACGGCGTGAGGCTCTTGCAGCCCCACTCCACTGGCAAAGCCGGACGCGTGTCCGGCCTTTGCCCCAAACTGTTTCACATGTGCCGCCGTTCAGGGGCGGCACCACGCAGCGGCCTCAGCGATAAGGCGAGTCCATTGCGATGTTGCGTGCGATTTCCCGTTCCCAACGGTCGCCGTTGGCGAGGAGCTTGTCCTTGTCGTAGTACAGCTCTTCGCGCGTCTCGGTGGCGAATTCGAAGTTCGGACCCTCGACGATGGCATCAACCGGACAGGCTTCCTGGCAGAAACCGCAATAGATGCACTTCACCATGTCGATGTCGTAGCGCACCGTGCGGCGAGTGCCGTCGTTGCGCCGCGGGCCGGCCTCGATGGTGATGGCCTGGGCAGGACAGATCGCCTCGCAGAGCTTGCAGGCGATGCAACGCTCTTCGCCGTTCGGATAACGGCGCAGCGCATGTTCGCCACGGAAGCGCGGGCTGACCGGCCCCTTTTCGAAGGGGTAGTTCAACGTCGCCTTCGGCTTGAAGAAGTAGCGCATCGACAGAAAGAACGCGCCAACGAATTCCTTGAGGAACAGCGAGCTGACGGCGTGCGAAAGACCGGCCATCATTTACCTCCAGACTTGCTGGCCTCAGAACGGCCAGCGGTATGCAACCGAGCGAAAGCCAGCATCATGCGGCTCCCGTCAGCTTGAGAACGAATGCAGTGATCACGACCATTGCGAGCGAGATCGGCAGGAAGACCTTCCAGCCGAGACGCATCAGCTGGTCGTAGCGGTAACGCGGAACGAAAGCCTTCACCATCGCGAACATGAAGAACACGAAGGATGCCTTGAGAACGAACCAGATGATGCCCGGGACCCAGTTCAGGAACCAGACGTCGACCGGAGGCAGCCAGCCGCCAAGGAAGAGAATGGTCGTCAGCGCGCACATCAGGCAGATGGCCGCGTACTCGCCGAGCATGAACATCATGTAGGGCGTGGAGCCGTACTCGACCATGAAGCCGGCGACGAGTTCGGATTCCGCTTCCGGCAGATCGAAAGGCGGACGGTTCGTTTCGGCAAGTGCCGAGATGAAGAACACCACGAACATCGGGAACAGCGCCAGCCAATGCCAGTCGAGGAACGACGCGGGCAAACCGAGGTTCGTGCCGATGCCGTTCGACTGCGCATTGACGATATCCGTCAGGTTCAGCGAGCCGACGCAGAGCAGAACGGTGACGATGACGAAGCCGATCGAGACTTCGTAAGAGACCATCTGTGCGGCGGAACGGAGCGCGCCGAGGAAGGGATATTTCGAGTTCGACGCCCAGCCGCCCATGATGATGCCATAAACTTCAAGAGAAGATATGGCGAACACAAAGAGGATGCCGACGTTGATGTTCGCGATCACCCAGCCGGCGTTGAGCGGGATCACCGCCCAGGCCGCCAGCGCCAGCGTCACGGAGACGAGCGGTGCGAGCAGGAAGATTGCCTTGTTGGCACCAGCCGGAATCACCGGCTCCTTGAAGACGAACTTCAAAAGGTCGGCGAAGGACTGGAAAAGACCCCAGGGGCCTACCACATTCGGTCCACGGCGAAGCTGGACAGCAGCCCAGATCTTGCGGTCGGCGAGTAGAATGTAGGCGATGAAAAGCAGCAGCGCGACCAGCAGCAGCAGCGACTGGGCAACCATGATGATCGCAGGCCAGACATAGGTCGAAATGAAAGCGTCCATGATACTCTATTCCCTCGCGCTCATTCCGCCGCAGCTTTGAAGTTGTTGCGTGCCAATGCCGAGCATTCGGCCATGACGGCGGATGCGCGCGCTATCGGGTTCGTCAAATAGAAGTCTTTGACCGGAGACGCAAACACGGATTTGCCCATCTCACCGGCTTTTTGAGCAAGTGCGGCAATTTCGTCGCCACTGCCGACAACGATTGCGTCGACATCGGCGAAATGCGGGTGCGCCGCATAGAGCTTCGACCGCAATTCGCCAAGCGAATCAAAGGGCAGCTTCTTGCCCAGAACGTCGGAAAGCGCACGGATGATCGCCCAGTCTTCGCGGGCGTCGCCCGGTGCGAAGCCGGCGCGGTTGCCGATCTGGACGCGGCCTTCGGTGTTGACCCAGGTCCCGGACTTTTCGGTGTAGGTGGCGGCCGGCAGGATGACGTCGGCAGCGTGCGCGCCGTTGTCGCCGTGCGAGCCGATGTAGACCGTGAAGCCCTTGCGGCCAGCCAGATCGATCTCATCGGCGCCGAGCAGGAAGAGAACGTCGGAGGCGGACACCATTTCGGCGGCCGTCTTGCCGTTCTTGCCCGGAACGAAGCCGAGGTCGAGACCACCGACGCGCGACGCTGCGGTGTGCAGAACGGCAAAGCCGTTCCAGTCCGCCGTCACTGCACCGACGGCGCCTGCGAGCTTCGCCGCAGCAGCGAGTACGGCAGCACCGCCCTCCCCTGCGACGGCGCCCTGGCCGATGATGATCATCGGACGCTGCGCCGCCTTCAAGGTGGCTGCGAACTTGCCCTTGCCGGACACGAGTTCGGCCAAAGTGTCGGTGCCTGCACCGAGGTATTCATATTCGTAGCGCAGTTCACCCGGCTCGCCGATGACGGCGATCGGGAAGTTGCCCATCCGGTAACGCTTGCGGATGCGGGCGTTGAGAACGGATGCTTCGAAGCGCGGGTTCGAGCCGATGATCAGCAGCGCGTCTGCGCTTTCGATGCCCTGAATCGTCGGGTTGAAGATGTAGCTGGCGCGGCCGAGCGACGGATCGAGTGCTGCGCCATCCTGGCGGCAGTCGATGTTCTCTGAACCCAGCGAAGCCAGCAGTTCCTTCAGCGCATACATTTCTTCGACGGACGCGAGATCGCCGGCAATGGCGCCGATCTTGTCGCCGGACGTCGCGGCAACGGCGACCTTGATCGCTTCGAACGCCTCACTCCAGCTGGCCGCCTGCAGGCGGCCATCCTTCTTGACGTAAGGACGGTCGAGACGCTGGGTCTTCAGGCCGTCCCAGATGAAGCGGCTCTTGTCGGAGATCCACTCTTCGTTGATGTCTTCGTTGACGCGCGGCATGATGCGCATCACTTCGCGGCCACGGGTATCGACGCGGATGGCCGAACCGAGCGCATCCATCACGTCGATGGATTCGGTCTTGTTCAGCTCCCACGGACGCGCCGTAAAGGCGAAGGGCTTCGAGGTCAGCGCGCCAACCGGGCAGAGGTCAACGACGTTGCCTTGCAGCTCGGAGGTCATCGCCTGTTCGAGATAGGTGGTGATCTCGGCGTCTTCGCCGCGACCGATCAGGCCGAGTTCGGCAATGCCAGCAACTTCCGTGGTGAAACGGACGCAACGCGTGCAATGGATGCAGCGGTTCATCACCGTTTTGACCAGCGGGCCGATATACTTGTCTTCGACGGCGCGCTTGTTTTCCTGGTAGCGCGAACTGTCGATGCCGAAGGCCATCGCCTGGTCCTGCAGGTCGCATTCGCCACCCTGGTCACAGATCGGGCAATCGAGCGGATGGTTGATCAGCAGGAATTCCATGACGCCTTCGCGCGCCTTCTTGACCATCGGCGTGGTCGTGAAGACTTCCGGCGTCTCGCCGTTCGGACCGGGACGCAGGTCGCGCACGCCCATGGCGCAGGAAGCGGCGGGCTTGGGCGGCCCTCCCTTCACTTCGATCAGACACATGCGGCAGTTACCGGCGACCGACAGCCGCTCATGGAAACAGAAGCGCGGAACCTCGGCGCCGGCCTCTTCGCACGCCTGAAGCAGCGTGAAATGATCCGGGACCTCGATCTCTTTTCCGTCGACTTTCAGCTTTGCCATCTTCGTACTCAATCCTGTCTTCCATCCGTCCACCTTCGAGGCGACGGACAATTCCAACACAGCCATGCTGCTTGCCGGTGGTGACCCCTTGAGGTCACCGCCTCTTATTCTTTCGCGCCTTTCAGCGCCTTTGCCTGCTTTACCCAGTCGTCGCGCTGAATGCGTCCGCCAAAGCCCAGTTCGTCGTCGAAGCGAGCGACATCGGCTTCACTCCACGCGGCGATATCGGCGAACCGCCGAATGCCCTTGCCGTTCAGCACCTGCTCGAGCTTCGGGCCGACGCCGGAAATCCGCTTGAGGTCGTCGGCGGCACGAGCCCTCGGCTTCGAAGCAGGCTGAGCCTTTGCAGGCTCCACCGACTTCTTCTCAGTCTTCGGCTTGGGGGCCGGGCTCTTCTTCGCCACAGTCGGCTTCACGGTCTCTTGCGGTCTTGCTTCCGTCTGGGCCAGAGCTGGCTTGATCGGAGCGACTTCAGCCGGAACGCCTGCCTGCATCTGGCCGGCCAAAGCCGAACCCTTCTGCAACGCTTCGACCGCGCCCTGCATCGCACCGAGCATGACGCCAGCGATGTGGCTCGACAGACCGAAACCCAGTGCGGTTGCAGCCGCAACAGCACCTGCCGGATGCGCCATCAGCGGATGCAGCGGCACGTTCGGCATGGTCTTCATCCATTCGGCCATGCCGAACGGATCGGCCGGATCGCCGCCAAGCGGACGTGCGGATGAATTGCCGCCTGCGGCCTCTCCCCTCACCTGTCCATACTTGCGTGCGCCGACCATGGCCCGTTACTCCGCCGCTTCCAGCACCGCGCCATGCGACGACGCGTTGCGTGTGTATTCGTCGATGCGCGCTTCCATTTCCGGACGGAAATGCTTGATCAGGCCCTGGATCGGCCAGGCGGCTGCGTCGCCGAGCGCGCAGATCGTGTGGCCTTCCACCTGCTTGGTCACGTCGAACAGCATGTCGATTTCGCGCTTCTGGGCGCGACCCTGAACCATGCGTTCCATCACGCGCATCATCCAGCCCGTGCCTTCACGGCATGGCGTGCACTGGCCGCAGCTCTCATGCTTGTAGAAGGCCGAGAGACGCCAGATCGCCTTGATGATGTCGGTGGACTTGTCCATGACGATGACGGCGGCGGTGCCAAGACTGGAACCGACCTCACGCAGCCCGTCGAAATCCATGATCGCGTCCTTCATCTGCGCGCCGGGCACGCAAGGGACGGATGATCCACCGGGGATGACGGCAAGCAGGTTGTCCCAGCCGCCGCGAATGCCGCCACAGTGCTTTTCGATGAGCTCATGGAACGGGATCGACATGGCGTCTTCGACCGTGCACGGACGATTGACGTGCCCGGAAACCGAATAGAGCTTTGTGCCATGGTTGTTCGGACGACCAAAGCTCGTGTACCAGCCGGCGCCGCGGCGCAGGATGGTCGGGGTAACCGCGATCGACTCGACGTTGTTGACCGTCGTCGGGCAGCCGTAGAGACCCATGTTGGCCGGGAACGGCGGCTTCAGGCGCGGCTGGCCCTTCTTGCCTTCAAGGCTTTCGAGCAGGGCCGTCTCTTCGCCGCAGATGTACGCGCCGGCACCATGGTGCACGTAGATGTCGATGTCGTAGCCGAGCTTGTTGTTCTTGCCGAGCAGGCCGTAAGCGTAGCACTCGTCGATGGCTGCCTGCAGCGCCTCGCGCTCGCGGACGAACTCACCGCGCACGTAGATATAGGCGACATGCGCACCCATGGCGAAGGAGGCGATGACACAGCCTTCGATCAGCGTGTGCGGGTCGTGACGCATGATGTCACGGTCCTTGCAGGTGCCCGGTTCGGATTCGTCGGCGTTGACGACGAGATAATGCGGACGGCCGTCGCTTTCCTTCGGCATGAAGGACCACTTGAGGCCTGTCGGGAAGCCGGCGCCGCCACGGCCGCGAAGGCCGGAGGCCTTCACTTCGTTGACGATCCAGTCGCGGCCCTTTTCGAGCAGCTGCTTGGTGCCGTCCCAATGACCACGGCTCATCGCGCCCTTGAGAGACTTGTCCTTGAGGCCGTAGATGTTGGTAAAGATGCGATCTTCATCTCTGAGCATGGTTCACCTCTTTACCGCGGCTTCTTGCCGAAAACTTTGATGTATTCGGCTTCGCCACCCTTGGCGAGCGCCTTGGCCTGCTTGACCCAATCGTCACGTTCGATCCGGCCCTTGAAATTGAGATAGCTGTCGACCCATTCGCGTTCGACCTTCTTCCACGACGCGACCTGCGCGAAGGTGAAGATGCCGAGTTCGTGCAGCGTGCCTTCGATCTTCGGGCCAACACCCGAGATCAGCTTGAGGTCGTCGACGGAACCGGGCCGCGAAATGCCTGCCGGACGGTTCTTGTCTTCAAGCGACGGCTTGCCGGAAATCTCGGCTGCCTTGGCGGGCTTCGACTTGTCGACTGTGTCGCCTTCGACCTTGGCATTTTCGGCCGCGGCCGCCTTTGCCGTTGCCGGCGTCTTCACGGCGGCGCTGGTTTCGATGGCATCGGTCTTGACGCGTGCGGCATTCGACGGCGGCACGCTGACGGCAGGCGCTTCGCCGGCCTTCTTGGCTGCAGCCGGAGCCTTCTTCACCGGTGCATCCGGAGTCGCCAGTGTCGTCGGGCCACCTTCTGGTGCCGAGAAGATGCGGTCGACCTGCGGGCCGGTCGCAACCTCGGCGCCCTTGCCTGCATCAAAGCGGTCGATGATCTGCTCGAGTTGCTCGGGCGTCAGGTCTTCATAGGTATCCTTGAAGATCATGACCATCGGCGCATTCACGCAGGCGCCCTGACATTCAACTTCTTCCCACGACAGCGTCCCGCTCTCGTTGAGGGTGAAGGGATCATGGGCGATCTTGCTCTTGCAGACGCGGATCAGGTCTTCAGCGCCACGCAGCATGCACGGCGTCGTGCCGCAGACCTGGATGTGAGCGCGCGTGCCGACCGGCTTCAGCTGGAACTGGGTATAGAAGGTCGCAACTTCGAGCGCGCGGATATAGGCCATGCCGAGCATGTCGGCGATCGATTCAATCGCCGCCTTCGTTACCCAGCCGTCCTGCTCCTGCGCCCGCATCAACAGCGGAATGACCGCGGACTGCTCGCGGCCTTTCGGATACTTCTGGATTGTCATTTGTGCCCAAGCGGCATTTTCGCGATTGAACGCGAAAGCCGCCGGCTGGACATTGTCTTCGGCTAGTCGACGAACAGACATTCTTCACGACACCTTATCAGTTAATCGATCCACACCGCGACTTCGTCACCGAAACGAACTCGCAGGCATAGGCCGACTGGTCTTTTTGTAAAAATACGATGTAGCGCGTGCCATTGGCCACGGCTGCCTTGATCTCGTAGCCGTTGGCCACGAGCTCGGCCATCGAGCCCCCACGCATTCCGGCAGACGCTTCGCTGTTGGCGGAATCCTGCGCGGATGCCGCCGTTGCCAGCACAAGAAATCCAGCCGTTGCCAGGGGCGCGAAACGCATCAGCGATCCACCTCACCGAACACGATATCGAGGGAGCCCAGCACCGCCGAAACGTCGGCAAGCTGGTGTCCGCGACAGAGGAAGTCCATCGCCTGCAGATGCGCGTAGCCCGGGGCACGGATCTTGCAGCGATAGGGCTTGTTGCTACCGTCGGAGACGAGGTAGACGCCGAATTCGCCCTTCGGCGCTTCGACGGCTGCGTAAACATCACCTGCCGGCACGTGGTAGCCTTCGGTGTAGAGCTTGAAGTGGTGGATCAGCGCTTCCATCGAGCGCTTCATCTCACCGCGCTTCGGCGGAACGATCTTGCCGTCCATCGACGAAACCGGGCCGACCTTGGCATCGCCGAGCAGGCGGTTGACGCACTGGCGCATGATCTTTGCCGACTCGCGCATTTCGATCATGCGGATAAGGTAACGGTCGAAGCAGTCGCCGTTCTTGCCGATCGGAATGTCGAATTCCATATCCGAATAGCATTCGTATGGCTGCGAACGACGCAAGTCCCAGGCTGCGCCCGAACCGCGAACCATCACGCCCGAGAAACCCCAGGCCCAGGCGTCTTCCAGTTTGACGACGCCGATGTCGACGTTGCGCTGCTTGAAGATGCGGTTGCCGGTCAGAAGCTCGTCGATATCGTCGACGGTCTTCAGGAACGGGTCGATCCACTTGCCGATGTCTTCGACCAGCTCGTGCGGCAGATCCTGATGCACGCCACCGGGGCGGAAATAGGCCGAGTGCATGCGCGCACCGCAGGCACGCTCGTAGAACACCATCAGCTTTTCACGCTCCTCGAAGCCCCAGAGCGGCGGTGTCAGCGCGCCGACGTCCATGGCCTGCGTGGTCACGTTCAGAAGATGCGACAGGATACGGCCAATTTCCGAGTAGAGAACGCGGATCAGCTGGCCGCGGATCGGAACTTCGGTTCCGGTCAGCTTTTCGACGGCAAGCGCAAAGGCGTGTTCCTGGTTCATCGGCGCGACGTAGTCGAGCCGATCGAAATAGGGAACAGCCTGCAGATAGGTCTTGGTCTCGATCAGCTTTTCGGTGCCGCGATGCAGCAGGCCGATATGCGGGTCGACGCGCTCGACGATTTCGCCATCAAGCTCGAGCACCAGACGCAGAACGCCGTGCGCCGCCGGATGCTGCGGACCAAAGTTGATGTTGAAATTGCGGACGTTATGTTCGGTCATACCGATTGCTCCAGGCCGGACGGCGCCCTCTGGGGGTCGCCGCGGGCCGACTTAGTCTCACCGTGCTTTCGCCTTCTCGTCGCCGGGCAGGACGTATTCGGTCCCTTCCCACGGGGAGAGGAAGTCGAAGTTCCGGAATTCCTGCTTCAGTTCGACGGGCTCATAGACGACGCGCTTGGCTTCGTCATCATAGCGAACCTCGACAAACCCGGTAACCGGGAAGTCCTTGCGCAGCGGATGCCCCTCGAAACCGTAGTCCGTCAAAATGCGACGCAGGTCCGGATGGCCGGTAAACAGAATGCCATACATGTCGTAGGCTTCGCGCTCGAACCAGTCGGCGCCCGGAAAGACGCTGGTGGCCGACGGCACGGGTTCGCCTTCGCCGGTCGCAACCTTGATGCGCACGCGCAGATTCTGGCGCGGAGACAGCAGGTGATAGACGACGTCGAAACGATCCGGCCGCTGCGGCCAGTCGACGCCACAAACATCGACGAAGTTGATGAAAGCGCACTGCACGTCATCACGCAGGAACGTCAACAGCTCGATCAGGTTTGCAGCCGTCGTCGTCAGCGTCAGTTCGCCGTAATTGATCGCGGCGTCCGAAATCAGCTGGCTGCGCGTCTCGCGCAGATAGGAGGCAAGCTCGTTCAGGGCTTCACTCATGTTCAGAACCCCCTACCCTTAGCGTTCGATCGTGCCGGTCCGGCGGATCTTCTTCTGCAGCAGAAGCACGCCGTAAAGCAGCGCTTCTGCCGTGGGAGGACAGCCTGGCACATAGATATCAACGGGCACGACACGGTCGCAGCCACGCACGACGGAATAGGAATAGTGATAATAGCCGCCGCCATTGGCGCACGAGCCCATCGAGATCACGTAACGCGGCTCCGGCATCTGGTCGTAGACCTTGCGGAGTGCGGGCGCCATCTTGTTGGTCAGCGTGCCGGCGACGATCATCACGTCGGACTGGCGCGGTGAGGCGCGCGGCGCAAAGCCGAATCGCTCAGCGTCGTAACGCGGCATCGACATCTGCATCATCTCGACGGCGCAGCAGGCAAGACCGAAGGTCATCCACATCAGCGAACCGGTGCGCGCCCAGGTGATGAGCTCGTCGGTCGAGGTAACCAGAAAACCCTTGTCGGCGAGCTCGTTGTTGATCTCGCCGAAGAATGCATCATTGCTGCCGATCGGCTTGCCGGTCGAGGGATCGATGATCCCCTTCGGCTTAGGCGCAACGAGCGTGGTGCCGGATGCTAGTTCCATTCCAGCGCTCCCTTCTTCCATTCATAGATAAAGCCGATCGTCAGCACACCGAGGAAGACCATCATGGACCAGAATCCAAACCAGCCGAGCTGATGGAACGAAACGGCCCACGGGAAGAGGAAGGCGACTTCCAAGTCAAAGATGATGAAGAGGATCGACACAAGGTAGAATCGAATGTCGAACTTCATGCGAGCGTCGTCGAACGCATTGAAACCGCATTCGTAGGCCGACAGCTTTTCCGAATCAGGCGCCTTGAACGCCACGGCGAAAGGGGCAATCAAAAGTGCCACACCGATCACAAGTGCGATTCCAATGAAAATCGCGATCGGAACATAGGAACCGAGAAGTTCAGTCATTGTTATCCGTCCCTGCCTGCGGGAGGGCGCATGGGAGAGCGCCAAACAACAAATCTCGCAGGCCGAAAAATATGTTGCAACGCCAGAGTGGTTAGCGCAGCCCGCGCTTGCGCGCAAGCCTTCGAGGGGCATTTAAACCGGTTCGCGACACAGGATTGGACGACGTGCCGCGGCAAAGCGCTGATTTGCAGGGATGGGCAGACTTTACGGTAAAATCGTAGCTTGAAGGACAGATTGCCGCACTGCAAAAGAGGCTATTCGCAATCATATTATATCGGAGGTATCAAGGGGTAAAT